>NZ_JBEBMG010000026.1:0-3006 GCF_040081975.1 Mesorhizobium hunchu | reverse complement strand
AAGGTTATCACCCCCAGAACGGCCCGGATCGCTGGGCTTGCCGGGCAGCAAATCCCCGATCCGCCGCCATTGCTCAGGTGTCAGTTCGTACCGCTTGGGCTTCGACATCATGGGCCTCCAGATCAATCAACCTGGAAACCCATGAATCACATTCCTCAACAGAACTGAATCCTGAATGTCGATTGAACCTAGGCCGATCGAGCGATCATCGTTCGAGAACTTTACAATGGCATTAGCAAGAGCCCGCGCTGACCTTTCATGGCCTTTTCCAGAAAACCCGTCCGCTCCTTCAGGCTCATCTGACAAAAACCTGAAATCTATGTCGTAATCGGTATTGCTCATTGTCCCCGCGCCCCTTGTATCGAGGTGAGAGTACGCGAAAAGAACCGGGGCTTACAAGCATTGTTTCTGTTTTGTTCCGAGATTTTCCAATTGGATACTGACGAGTCTTACGACGATTGAATTCACTTGATCGGGATCTGGAGCGGCAAATGACGCCGAACGTCTGCTTTCATGCCCCATCTGCTTTCATGCCCCACTCGCCCAAAAGCGGCCGTTCCGCTTCTCGGGTCCAATGTCAATCGGCGCGCAAAGTTGACCCCGGATCGGCGTCCAATATTGACCCCCTTTTGGGGCACGACGGTAAGCGCCCGACCGGGTGGAGCTGGTCGGGGTTGCGCAGCCCGGTCGGGCGCGTTGGTTAGGCTCCCCGGCTTTAGTTTTGAGAGCGGTTCTTGAAGCGCCAGGATTCGTTGCCGGTCTCGATGATCTCGCAGTGGTGTGTGAGGCGGTCGAGCAGTGCCGTGGTCATCTTGGCGTCGCCGAAGACGGCCGGCCACTCGCCGAAGGCGAGGTTGGTGGTGACGATGATGGAGGTGCGTTCGTAGAGCCGGCTGATCAGGTGGAAGAGCAGTTGCCCGCCAGCCTGGGCGAAGGGAAGATAGCCGAGCTCGTCGAGCACGGCGAAGTCGAGCCGGGTCAAGTAATCGGCGATGCGTCCCTGCTTGCCGGCGCGATGCTCGGTCTCGAGGCGGTTGACCAGATCGACGACGTTGAAGAAGCGGCCGCGGGCGCCACTGCGGATGAGTGCGCGGGCGATCGCGATGGCCAGATGCGACTTGCCGGTTCCGGTGCCGCCGATGAGGACGGCGTTGCGCTGGTCGGCAATGAAGGCACCGGTGGCGAGGTCGCGGACCAGGGCCTCGTTGACGGGCGTGTCGGCGAAGTCGAAGTCGTCGATGTCCTTGGCCAGCGGCAGCTTGGCGACGGTGAGTTGGTATTTGATGGACCGGGCCTGCTTCTCGGCGATCTCGGCCGACAGCAGGTCGCCGACGACCCTCGGCGGCTCGTGCTGGCGCTTGATGGCGGTGGCCATGATCTCGTCGTAAGCGCCACGCATGCCGTAGAGCTTCAACGTTCCCATCAGGTCCAGAACCTGGGTGCGTTCCATCAGCTTGCCCTCCTGAGGCTGTCGTAGCGAGCGCAGTCGGCCTGCGGCTCGTGAGCCAGGCGAAGCGCATCCGGGGTGAGGATGGTGACGGCCGGCGCCGGATCGCGCCGGCGGGCCAGGATGTTGAGGATGACGGCGGACGAGCAGACGTTCTCGGCGAGCGCCTGCTGGCAGGCAGCCTCGACGGCGTCGAGACCGTCGGACAGCACCGTCGTCAGGATCGCCACCATCTGCCGGTCGCCATCGTCGGCGGCCTTCAGCCTGCGCCGCACCCGCTCCATTCCCGGCGGCAGCTCCCAGCCCTGGAACGGCGCACCATTGCGCAGCGCGCCGGGCTTGCGGGCCAGAACCGGAACGTAATGCCATGGATCGTAGATCGTCTGGTTGCGGCCGAACGAGCGGGCATGTTCGCCCACGATCGTGCCGTCCTGGCGGATGACGATGCGATCGGCATAGGCATGGATCTCGACAGGCCGGCCGACCGCGGTCGACAGCACCGAGTATTTGTTGTTGTCGAAGCGCACGGTGCAGGTCTTCGACACCGAGGCGGGAACGGTGTGGAATCCGTCGAAGGGACCGCGATACTCCACCAGCTTGGCGCGCTCCTCCTCGAACACCTCCCAGATCGTGCGCTCCGGCTGGTCGACATGGCGGTGGGCCCTGGCGTAAGCGACACACTTGTCGAGCAGCCAGGCGTTCAGCTCCTCGTAGCTCTTGAAGCGCAGCCTGGGCGTGAAGAAGCGCTCGCGCACAAGACCGACCTGGTTCTCGACCTGACCCTTCTCCCAGCCCGACGCCGGCGTGCAGGCGACAGGCTGGACCAGATAATGGCTGCACATCTGCAGGAAGCGGCGATTGTATTGCCGCTCCTTGCCGACGAAGACCGTCTCCACCGCCGTCTTCATGTTGTCGTAGATGCCGCGCGTGCAGGCGCCGCCGAAGAAGGCGAAGGCCCGGTCGTGGGCGTCGAACACCATCTCCTGCGTCTCGCGCGGATAGGCCCTGACGAACATCATGCGGCTGTGGCAGAGCCGGACATGGGCGACCTTCACGGTCACGGTGACGCCGCTGATCAGGACGATCTCGTGGCTCCAGTCGAACTGGTAGGCGTCGCCCGGGGGATAGAACAGCGGCACGTAGGCCTCGGCCATTGCCGCACCGCGAGCCTTCTCCCGGCCCTTGGCGTAGCGCCGGATCGCGTCGTAGCTGCCCTCGTAGCCCAGCGCCCGCAGTTCCTCATAGATGCGGATCAGCGTCAGCCGCTCGCGCTTCTGCTTCGCGTCGTTGCCGTCCAGCAGGGCATCGAGCTGCATCTGCCATGGGCCGATCTTCGGCTTCGGCTGGTGCTGACGCTCATACCGGAACTCGGTCGCATCGGAACGAAGCACCTTGCGGACCACCTTCCGTGATATCCGCAACTCACGGCAGATCTCCTTGATCGACTTCCCCTGAACCAGCGACAGCCGACGTATCTTCGCAATCGTCTCCACGACCAACATCCAAAACAAATGCCTCCGATCAAACCGGAGGCAGTGTGAAACACCTGCCGTTACAGG
>NZ_JBEBMG010000025.1:0-9051 GCF_040081975.1 Mesorhizobium hunchu | reverse complement strand
CCTGCGCCATGCCGTGCATCTTCAGGCTCCTGAGCATGATGACGATGGCGCCGCTGGCGGGATCATGACGCATGGCGCACCTCCCGAGCCCGGCGCAGCGCGTCGTAGCGCTCGACGTTGGCCTGTGGTTCCTTGGCCAGGCTCAGCGCCTGCGGCGCATCCACGACCGACGCCGCGCTCGGCTTGCCGTCGACCGCTCTTTTCGATCTTCTGGAGGAGTTGGAAAATTTCGGCCGCAGTGATCTCTTTAATGGGACGCTTGGCGAGCGGACTGGCCAGATCCTCGAGGAGCCATTTGGCTTTGGTAACGGTGGCCGCCGCAGCGTCTCGTTCCTGCATCCGCATGACGTACTCCTCGGAGATCAGGCCGAAGGTCGTGCGCGCTTCGGTGATGGCTGCAGTTTTCTCCTCCTTGCGTTTGGTGGAGGGATTGATGCCGGCGATCAGCAGTCTCTTGGCATCGTCGCGTTTCCCTCTCGCGTCGAGAAGTGACACCAACGGGTATTTTCCAAAGGAGAGGATATTTTCCTTCCCCAGGTAACGGTACCGCAATTGCCAAAGTTTGGAGCCGTTGTTCCGGACGAGGAGATAAAGCCCATCGCCATCGGCAAGACGATACGGCTTGTCTTTGGGCTTGGCGTTCTTGCAGGCGAAGTCGGAAAGAGACATGGGTAACGGACCTCCCGGGTAATGGGTAACGCCCAAATCGTTACCCACAAACCGATGCGTTGCAACGGTACGCGGTGGGTCACCATAAGTCGCCAGACTAGGCTAATCTATTGATTTTATTGTCTTGTGAGACATCGTGGGAAGCGGTGGGAATGTGAAATGGTGCCCAGGGGCGGAATCGAACCACCGACACGCGGATTTTCAGTTAGGCCAGGAAGTAATTCATAAGTCTCCATTCCGCTTCAGTTCGACAAATTAGATAATTGAAATGTTTAAATCGGAGCTTTCATGTCTTTTCAAATTATTTCAGTGACACCCATTCAAGCAAGAGCGCATATGGACCCCAATTGACACCCAGCGCGTCGCCATGCCGAAGCGCGTCCATTTTCAGAACCACAACAAGCGCATCCAGTGTCGTATCAATACATGTAATACTTCCTCATCCGAAGTAAATCTCTAAAGATCATACCCGGATGGAGCGACAGGAATGATGCGATAGGTGCATCATGCGCCAGAAATTGGCACCCAGGACGATCAGCCCCCGTAGCGCCTGGGTTATGGCAGTTGTGAGCCGGCTCCTTCGAGAGGCGCACTAAGGGCGATTGACCAGGGCCAACCAAAATTCGACTAACGTAACCCGCTTCATCCCACTCCAAATCATACCCTGACAGACCGACAGCGATGATGCGATGAACGCTTCATGCGAAAGAAGCTGACACCGAAGACGATTGAGGCCCTGCCGCCCGCCAAGGGCAAGCGCTACGAAGTGTGGGACGAACTGCTGCCCGGCTTCATCGTCCGCGTTTCTTCGAAAGGCCGCAAAACCTGGTATCTGTGCGCCCGGATCAACAAGCGTCGCCGTCGCATAAAAATCGGGGACTATCCGATCTTGACCCTCGGCGAAGCACGCGAGAAGGCGCGGAGCATCATGCGCGCCGCACAGCTCGGGCGCTATGTCGAGAAGGCCGAGACGGAGGACGAGAGCGGCGCACCGACTCTTGGTGAACTGGTGCCGCAATTCATCGAGTTCTACGCCAAGCCGCGCAACAAGGACTGGAAGGGGAGTGAGCGCATCCTTCTCAAGTTCAGCAGCCTCTATTCGCGCCCCATCGACCAGATCAAGCGCGCCGAGGTGGTGCGCGTCATAGACACCATCCTCACCATCGGCACGCCCTATCGCGCCAACCGGGCACTGGCGGCGATCAAGAAGCTGTTCGCCTGGTGTCTCGACCGGGGCACGATCGAGGTCAATCCGACCGCGGCCCTAAAACTGCCCACCAAGGAGGTGGCGCGTGACCGCGTTCTCAACGACCGCGAGCTGGTCGTATGCTGGAAGGCGGCCGAGGACGAAGGCTTTCCTTTCGACAAATTCACCCACATGCTCATCCTCACCGGGCAGCGTCGCGGCGAGGTCGCCGGTATGCGCTGGTCTGAGATCGACTTCGAGCGCGCCATGTGGACGATCCCGGCGCAGCGCACGAAGAACGGCACGCAGCACACCGTGCCCCTTGCGCCTCTCGCCGTGCAAATTCTCCAGGCGGTGCCGCGCTTTCTGAATTCCGACCTCGTGTTCACCACCTCCGGTAAGACGCCGATCTCGGGCTTCGGCCGCCACAAGGCCCGGCTCGACGCGGAAGTCGGCGCATCCGACTGGCGCTTTCACGATATCCGACGCACCGTCGCCACGAACATGGCGATGATGCGCGTGCCGCCGCATATCATCGAGGCTATATTGAACCACAAGACGGGTATCGTTTCCGGCGTTGCCGCCGTCTACAACCGACACGCCTATCTTGAAGAGAAGCGGGAAGCGCTGGAGCAGTGGGCCGGGCGGATTGCGGAACTGATTTCGAAAGAGGCTTCAGGCCCCGACGCATCCGCGAATTCAGCGTCCTTGACCAAAAAGGGGATGGTGGTGTCGTTGCCTACGGGGACGAGCTGATCAGTCTTCGCAACCTCATTTACGCCTGCTCGCGATCCTGAAGCCGATCGCCTTCAGCACCGCCAAGGTGGTTTCCAGCGTTGGATTACCTTCTTCGCTAAGTGACCTATACAACTGCTCGCGTGCCAAGCCGGTTTCTCGGGCGATCTTGGTCGTGCCCTTAGCGCGTGCGACGACACCTAGCGCCTTGGCGATATGAGGCGCGTCCATCGTATCGAAGGCGTCGTTTAGAAACACTTCAACGGCCTCGGCGGATTTCAGCACGTCGGCTGGATCATAGTCGTGAAGCACTGCGCCATTCCAGGGTGATCTGCATTGCGTCACATATTGTATATTATAAATCACAGGTCATCAAAGAATTCGACGGTCGCTTAATCCCGTCTGGCTAGAAAGCGCCTGGAGGCCAAGACGCTATCGTTTCCGACGCCGTTACTGTCTACAATTGCTGCGCGCATCTACACGAAAGACTCGTGACATTGGAGCAATGGATCGACGATGCAGCAAAAATCAGCAGACAGGGCGCCGTACTACCTACGCTACGGTGAACCCGCCTGGTACCGGGACGAGGTCGAATTTCCTAAGGGGCGTGATCCTCGTGACGACCTTTTCGCGGACCATACCATCGATGAAATCGCAAAGGCTGCGCGCGAACCCGACTTCAACGCACGAGAAGCGCTGCAAGCTGACCTGCGCGAGGTCGCCTACCGCTACCTGACTGCTCTCTACACCACCCCCCTGCGCCTGTCCGAAGGTCCAAGGGACGTGAAGCTGACGCGGCGTGTGCAGCACCTTGAGCGCAACATCATCAAGCCTGCGGAACAACTTCTCGATGCCCTATCCAATGACAAAGCGCCTTTGCTCTCAGAGTGGCCTGAGGAAATGGGTATGCCCGCCCCTGATCGCGCGGCGCTCCGCTCCGAGCTCGAAAAGCTGCGCAATCGCGCCGAGGAGCTACGCTTGCTGCTGACCGACAGGATCGCCAACACCAACATGACGACGGAGTTTCTGACCGACCTCGGCAACGCCTTGTCGATGGTCCTCAAGCGGCATTTCCCGAGGCTTACGATCAGTCGCGGCACGCATATCAAGACCATGAAAACGAAGTCCGGCAAGATGTATGGGACGTATCTGTCAGTCATGGAAATCTGCGTGCGCGAGATTCTGCCGAAGGACAAATTGCCTTCCAGCAGCCTCATTGGCGAATTGAGAAAGCTCCGCGGTCCTTGATAATTCTGGCATGGTTTGTTCCCATACTATCATTTTGATTTCTATGACATTTTTACGATCTGACGCATCTTCGTACGCGTTGAAGCGCTGCTTCACCACGTCACTTCATCTCAACACGAAAATGAAGGAAACCGAGATGCGAGAAAAACCGAAACGACAATCTATGGCCGAGCGAATTGTGCTGAGCCGCGACGACCTCGTGGAGTTGGGCATCCGCGTCAGCAACGTCAGCTTGCTCCGCTGGGAGGCTGCCGGGAGGTTCCCACGCCGTATCCGGATGGCTGGGACGAGAGTCGCCTGGATCAAGGCTGAGGTTGACGCCTGGCTCGAAGCCCGCGCCGAAGAGCGCAACCGGCACGTCTACGCCGACTTCTGATCGAGGGGCGCGTTAGCCCCTCCCATTCCCTTACATTTTCGGAGAAAGATCATGCGAACTGCATTTCGCGTGACCGATGGCATGCGTTCTGAAAAGCCGTCGGTCGCCGCCCGCGCCTATCTGAAAGCGGGCTTCAAACTCCTCCTGACCCACGGCATCGATGCCAATGGCCGGTGCACCTGCGGCAATCGCGATTGCCCTCACGCAGGCAAACACCCGATCGCCGAGTTCTTTCCGAACGGCGCCAACAGCGCCACGACCGACTTGGACCTGATTCGAAAGGGTCTTCGGCAATACCCGAACGCGAACATCGCCACGACACTTGAAGGCCGCACGGTGGTTGATGTCGACGGCCCAAAGGGAAAAGCGGCTGTCGATGCCCTCAGGCTCCCCAAGACCATTGAAGTAAGGACCAAGCGGGGGAGGCACCGACATTATCTCGGAGCCCTGGACGATGGAGCGTTTAAGGGCGATCAGGTCGACGTGCTCACCGGCTCGAACCGCTACGTCATGCTTCCGCCGAGCCTCCACGAAAGTGGCGATCGCTATCGATGGGTGCCTTCACGGGTTAAGGAAGCCGTGCCTGTACCGGAGGGGCTGGTGGATCTGCGCGCCTCAAAGACAGAAGCCGTCGGCAGGACGGGAAAGCGCGGAGGCCCACGCCACGCCCTCAAGGTTGGCGAGAGAAATGATGTCTTGTTCCGAACGGCCTGCGCGATCCGAAGACGGATCGATGACGAGAAGGTCATCTTCGACATGCTGAAGGTGGCGAACGCAACCGCCTGCGAGAAGCCGTTGTCGGAACGCGAACTTCGCCGCCTGATCGGCAGCAGCACGCGCTATGGCGAGACCCGCGAGGAGTTGTTTGGACCGCCGGTGCAACGTGAGCCACTTCCGATGGAATGGCTCTGGTATCCCTATATTCCACGCTACGGCATGACGCTGATCGCCGGCGATCCCGGCGCGGGCAAGTCGCTTTTGACGGCTCTGCTTCTGGCAACCGTGACAAGCGGGCGACCATGGCCGCTTTCCAAGGAGCGCCCTACCGGCAACCGCGTTTTGGTGCTTGCCGCCGAGGACAACTGGCAGCGCGTCGTGCTGAACCGGCTGGTGAAGGCCGGCGTCGATCTCGATAACCTCCACCAGATGTACAAATTCCGCGCCCTCACCAACGACCGGCTGGAACTGCTCTCCGAGCATATGGAGGAATGGCGCCCCGATCTCGTCGTGGTCGACACGCTGTCCGCCTATATGGGCGGCGGACGCGACATGCACCGGCAGAACGAGGTCGGGGAGTTCATGGCCCTTTTGACCGAAATGGCCGAGGCGACGGGCTCGGCGATCGTTGGGCTCGCCCACCTGAACAAGCAGAGTACCGAGAACCCGCTTTACCGTATCGTAGGCTCCATCGGCTTCGCTGCCAGCATCCGCTCGGCCCTGTTCTTCGGACCCGACCCTGACGATCCCGCGCGGGTCGCTCTTGCCCACGGGAAAGCGAACCAGAGCGAGAAGGGCAAGACGATCGTGTTCGAAAAGATCGGCGGTGGTCGTGATGACGTTCCGGTGCTTCGCCCGTTCGCCTTCAGCGATGCTGATCATTACGATGTCTGCCGGGTGCAGAAGAATGCGGTTGGCCGTCCGAGCAGCGAGTGGCAGGCGGCCGAAGAATTCGTCCTGGAGTACCTCTCTGACGAGCCGACCGCATGGAAGGCGGTGCAACTCGCCGCAGAAGCGCGCTCGATCGCGTCTGAGGCAACGCTAAATATGGTGCGTGCCGACCTCGCCAAGTCCGGCCAAATCGTGCAGATCGGTAAGGGCAAGCAGGCCAAGTGGATACGCGGTGACCCGGAGCCGGAGGAATAATCGATATAAAAATGCGTGTACGCGAATTGTTATATCGATCGATCGCTTTCACGCCCGGATCAAGGCCCGGAAGCTAGGGGACCAAATCCTCGGCAGTCGATATGAGCGCCTGGCCGTAGCTGGGAGGTCGCCGTTAAAAAAAAGGCCCATCCGGGGCCGACCCGAATTGACCGTTGTCGATCCTCATTGCGTGGACAGCCGCCCTAGCCGCTGCTCAAAGCCGCCGAAGATCGACGCAGCGATCTCCTCGGGGAAACCGGCTGGGAGCGTTTGCTTGACCTCCTTGATTGCGGCTGGCGCGCGTGTCCGGATGTCCTCGAATACGCGCTTGACGACCGAGGCGCCGATGCCGGCCTTGGCCGCCGTCTGGAGAAAATGGCGCGGCATGATTGTCTCGACCACATAATGCCGGCTATCGCCAACGGCCATGGCAAGCTTCATCTGATTGCGCTTGAGCTGTCCTGCGTCCGCGCTGGGCTGGGCGGAAATCACGTCATAGAGGGGCGCGAGGTGGAAATGCTGGCCGGGATATAGAAAAACGCTGAAGTTCTTGGCGTGGCCGTCCGTCGCGCCGAGAAGCCAAAATGTCACCAGCGCCCTGAAGAACATGGCCCGGTCGTCATCCGGTGTGTCGCTGCCCGTCAGCAGGTTCAGTATGGCGGCAATGCCCGGCCCGCCCTCAGCCTCATATTTGAGCGTGGGCGGCACCGAGAGCGCTTGGCAGAAGTCCTCTTGCGGCAGGCGCAGAAGACGTCCGTCGCGCGTCCACCGCCGGTCGAAACGCTCGACGACCAGCACCCGTTTGCCGCCGAACTCCGCGATGTCAACCCCGGCACTCGGAATGCCCAAGGCCGCAGTGAGCTTCAGGCACAGATATTCGTTCTCGACGCTGTATGAGAGGTCGATCCCGTTCGGCAGCCGTCCGATCTGAGGCTTCAGGATATGTGTCGTCGCCGTCGTGCCGGTCGGCTTGTGCCAGCGTCCGTTCCAGAGCAGCAACGCCGTCTTCTCCTGTGCCCCGGCAATTGAAATGCGGAAGTCCTCGTCCTCACCAAGGCCGAGCGGGGCTGATGCGAGGTTGCCGAGGATATGGACTATCTCGTCCTCATCCACCGGCTTGCCGTTCACAGCACCGGCCGTGCCCGGCTCCTCGCCATCGGGCAGGAACTGGAGCGCACCGACGCAGTCGTGGCCAATGGCGCTGAGCAGGCTATAAGCATCCACCCCTTCGGCATGCACGCGCTCCGCCACGCGTCGGCGTATGGTCTCGCTGTCCGGCAACAGGTTGTCGAATACGGCGATGACGGGCGCGCCGATATAGCGTTCCTCGCGAAGCGGCAGGGACAGCGAGACGGGCAGCGCGTGCTCCCATGCCAGCCATGAGGGGTCATACTGAAAATCGATGGCACCGGTCGATTGCCGGTTCAAGCGGCCGACCAGGCGGCTGTTGAGGAAGACATTGAGCGGCACATGCCGGCGCGGTCGGGCCATCAAAAGATATCCTCGATCTCATCGGGCGTCGCCTTCGAGCGCGGGCGGATGACGAATTCCAGGTCGAGCGCCGCCAGGATGTCGCACAAGGTGCTGAGCTGGGTACCCGGCGCGCCCGCCTCGACCGCCGAGATCGTCGCCTGGCGCAGCTTCGTGCGCTCGCCCAAGGTAGCCTGGTTCAGGCCGAGCTTGCGGCGGTGGCGGCGGATAGTGTCACCGATCTGCTTGGGGGTGCGGGCAATCTGGTCCATGACGAAACCTCAGACAGTTTCGCCATTATATGCGCAAAAGCGTATAATTTGTCAATATCCGCTGTAGCGTATATGGCGTCTCAATACGGTTAAGCGTATAAAAGCAGATTATACGTAAAAGCGTATGAAGTCGCCAATGCCACTTTACGCAATTGGTAGAAAAAGGAAGGCACCTCTCTGGCCGCTTCAAACCTGCTCAGCCCGTTTGGAATGATACCCGGACACCGGCTTCGCCTGTCGCTACTCTGGTCTGCCCCGCCAAGATCAGGAGAGCAGGATGTCAGGGGAGCAGGAAGAGATTGAAAGCCCGCACAACAAGCCCTTTCTCTTTGACGGCGGGGAAAGAAAGCTTGCCGCGCATCTCCGGCAGGTCGCACGAGGAAAGAGCGTCCTCTTTCACGGAACCTCCCTCGGAAGCCTCATCGTCCGAACGGACACCTTGCTGGTTCCATCGAGCGGTGACCCATCGATTTCATTTACTCGTTCACCGGAATGGGCCGCACATTTTGCCGGCTTGCCGAAAACCGACGACGACGGTTTAGCGACCGTCTTTGTCTTCGAACGAGAGGCTCTTCGATACAATTACCGGCTGGAGCTGCATCAGGACTCCATTGAAGAAGGCGCGCACAACAAATTTGAAATGGAAGAGCGTGTGTACGAGCGCGACATCCGGCCTGTTTCGAAACTTCTGCACGCCATCACGTTCAGCGTACATAGCAGGGTGATCACGCTGACCAGCCGGCGGACGTCAGGACCATCTACTTGCCCACTGCAAGGGCCTTCAAGGAGGTGAGACAGCAGGAAATCCGTGAGGCATTTGACCGCTTGTCACCGACACGCTGATGATTGATCAACGTGTCAGGGTAGCCGGCACGCGTGAAACGGCAACAAAATCAACGCCTCCGATCCGCGCTGCACGAACGCGCTGCTCCGTGGGTGACGGTCGGGTGTCGAAATCGCTCAAAATCGCTCCGTGAGGGGCGTTTCGCTGTCGCCGGCAGATAACCTCGGCGTCGGCGCGAAATCGCGTCCTGGCTTGTCAATCGGCGCGCAAAGTTGACCCCGGATCGGCGTCCAATATTGACCCCCTTTTGGGGCACGACGGTAAGCGCCCGACCGGGTGGAGCTGGTCGGGGTTGCGCAGCCCGGTCGGGCGCGTTGGTTAGGCTCCCCGGCTTTAGTTTTGAGAGCGGTTCTTGAAGCGCCAGGATTCGTTGCCGGTCTCGATGATC
>NZ_JBEBMG010000024.1:0-13491 GCF_040081975.1 Mesorhizobium hunchu | reverse complement strand
ATCGCCTCACCCATCACTGCCACATCCTGGAGACCGGAAACGACAGCTTCCGCTTCAAGAACAGCTCCGCCCAGACCACACCAACAAAGAAGGAGAAAGCACCCACCTTGACCAAAACCTAAGACCCAAACCATACATGAAGGCGGGTCACTTCTCGGCGAAAATCCCGGGTCAGCTCTCAACGGAAATCAACACTCAGACGTTCCGAAAGGTCCGGAATCCCGCGGATTACAAGGATTTCTGGGAGCAGTTTGGCTGGGGAACCTGGATTCGAACCAGGACTAACGGAGTCAGAGTCCGTGGGTCTACCGTTAACCTATTCCCCAACAGGCGCATTTGGTGAACGCCGAGGTAAAACGTTCGGTTGCATCAAGCGCAACCCGGCGGCACGGCAAGCCGTCGTCGTTTCGGCTGCCTTTTAGCCGTCGCTCCGAAAGAGTCAAGCCCGTGTCCGGGTTCGCAAGACATGAGCGCGCGTATCGCGGTGGATGCCGATGGTTACGGCTGGCTGTCGAGGCGGTTCGGCCGCAGGCGCTCCCTTTGAACCCTTGGTCCGACCGTAAAGGAAAGATATGTTCCTTGCAATGCTGCATTGCAACATGAGCCTCTTGCTTTTAGCGCCCGACTCCGCCATATGAGCGGCCATAGGCGCATGGGCCGGGTGATCCGGCTTTCTCCTCGCGTTGAGACTGGTTGCGTCTGTTTCCCCTTTTCCGGTTGCCGGCAAAGCGGCGAACAAGCCCCGTGGCATGAGGCCGGCGGGCACGACAGCGCAGCCGTGCGGACGTGACGCGTCCGCCGCCTTGTCGTTTCCAGAAGATTTTCGCCGGCGGGTTGCGCCCCGCCGCGCATATGTTTGCGGCCAGGGTGCCGCGTGAAAGAAGACGAATTTTGACCAATGACATTCAGGCGGAGCTTTCAGGCTTCGCCAAGCTCGGCATCGACGGCCAACTCCTCAAGAGCACGCTCGCTGCCGGATTCACTGACCCGAAGCCGATCCAGGTCGAGGCGATCCCCGCGCAGATGGAAGGCCGCGATATTCTGGGAATCGCCCAGACCGGCTCCGGCAAGACGGCCGCCTTCGCGCTGCCGATCCTGTCGAAGATCATGGCGCTCGGCACCAAGCGCCGCCCGAAGACTGCGCGCGCGCTGATCCTGGCGCCGACCCGCGAACTTGCGGTCCAGATCGAGGACACGATCAAGCTGCTCGCCAAAGGCGGGCATGTCTCCACCGCCCTGGTGCTTGGCGGCGTGTCGCGTTTCAGCCAGGTCAAGCGCATCGCGCCCGGCGTTGATTTCCTCATCGCGACGCCCGGCCGGCTGATGGACCTGATCCGGGAGCGTGACGTGAACCTGTCCGAGACAACCTGGCTGGTGCTCGACGAGGCCGACCGCATGCTCGACATGGGGTTCATCAACGATGTGCGGCGCATCGCCAAGGCGACGCATCCCGCGCGCCAGACGGCACTGTTCTCGGCCACCATGCCGCAGGCGATCGCCGACCTGGCGCAGGGCCTGCTGCGCGATCCCGTCCGCGTCGAGGTCGCGCCGCAGGGCACCACTGCCGCCGAGATCCGGCAGAGTGTCGTGCTGGCCAGGACCAAACAGAAGCGCCAACTTCTGTCGAAAATGCTGGCCGACGAGACGATGCGCTCCGTCATCGTCTTCGCCCGCACCAAGCATGGCGCCGACCGCGTCACGCGCGACCTCGAACGCGACGGCTTCCCGGCCGCCGTCATCCACGGCAACAAGAGTCAGAACGCCCGCCAGAAGGCGCTGAACGGCTTCCGCGACGGCTCGGTCCGTATTCTCGTGGCCACCGACATCGCCGCGCGCGGCATCGACGTGCCCGGCATCAGTCACGTCGTGAACTTCGATCTTCCCGATGAGGCGGAAAGCTACGTGCATCGCATCGGCCGCACCGGCCGTAACGGCCTGGACGGCACGGCGATCACGCTGGTCGATCCGTCGGAGAACGGCAAGCTGCGCCAGGTGGAAAGGATCATCCGCATGAAGCTGCCGGTCGATGCCGATCATCTCGGCGAACCCGACCCCCAGCAACCCGCCCATGCGCGCGGCGAGCAAGGCGGCCGCACGGACGATTTCGAAGCACGCCGGCAGGACGGCCGCCGCCGCGAGGGTGCTTCCGGCAGGAACGGCGACAAGGCGCGCCCGGGAAAATTCAAGGGCAGCTTTGCAGGCAAGCCCGACCGTGAGCCGCGAGGCCCGGCCAAGCCGGGGGCTGCCAATGCCGGAAAGCCGCAAGGCGGGCATCATGCCGCCGGCCGGCCGGACGGGCAGCGCCAGCCCGGCGGGCCGAAACCCTTCCGCGGCAAGCGCCGGCCGCCCCGGCGCAACCGCGCTCCGCGCGCGGCGTAGACGAGACACGCGCGCCGCCAAGCTCTTCGGTCGGGTCGATCGCTACGTGGCAAAGCGCATGGGGGGCCGGCATATATGGTGCTGGCAATCCCGTAACCGGCCGGCCGAGGCTGGCGCCGGCATTGTAATGGCCCCTAGGACCAATCGACATTCAGGATTCAGTTTTGGCGTGATGTGTGATTCATGGGGCTCTAGATTCGCTGATCTGGAGCCCGATGATGTCAAAGCCGAAGCGCTACGAACTGAGCCTTGAGCAATGGCGCCGGGTCAAGGATTTGTTGCCCGGCAAGTCCGGTGATCCTGGTCGCTCTGGGGCTGACAATCTCAATTTCGTCAACGGTGTGCTCTGGGTACTTCGCTCCGGCGCGCACTGGCACGACCTGCCGGAGCGCTACGGAAAATACAAGACGGCGCACAAGCGCTTCACGCGATGGGCGAAGGCCGGCGTTTGGGAACGCATCTTCGCCCAACTCATCGATGATCCCGACAATGACTATGTCAGTCTCGACTCGAGTCTTGTGCGCGCCCACCAGCAGGCAGCCACCGGAAAGGGCGGCGGCCAAAAAGGGGGGACCAGGCTCTGGGGCGCTCCAGAGGAGGATTGACGACCAAGATCCACATGGCCGTGGACGCGCTCGGCCGACCGCTGAAGCTGATCCTGACACCCGGCCAGCGCGGCGATGCACCGCTCGCCCCGGCCCTGCTCGAAGGCCTCTCGCCGCGTCGCGTGCTGGCCGACAAGGCTTATGATTCCAATGCCTTGAGAGGCCTGATCGCCAGCATGGGCGCGGAAGCGGTCATCCCCTGCAACCCGACCCGCAAGCAGCCAATCCCCTACGATTTCGAGGCCTACAAGGTCCGAAACACCGTCGAACGCTGCTTCAACAAGCTCAAGCACTTCCGCCGCATCGCAACCCGCTTCGATCGGCGCGCCAAACACTTCCTCAGCTTTCTCCAACTCGCCGCAGCTATGCTGTGGATGCGATGAATGTCGATTCAGCCTAGAGCATCGGACGTTCATGTGAGTCCATATCCTGCGGCGGTGAAGTAGTTTCTGCATTCTGTTTGGGAGAAGAGATTGCAGATATTGCCGATGGCCTGCCACAGGGCGTCGATTGTTGTGACGGCCTTGGCACGCAGATGCGCCTTGAGCTTGGCGAAGGCCATTTCGATCGGATTGAGATCGGGGCTGTAGGGCGGCAGGAACAGCATCCATGCGCCTCTGGCCTTAATGGCCGCCTCGGCTGCCGGACTCTTGTGGGCAGCGAGGTTGTCGAGGATGACGACATCACCCTTTGCCAGCGTCGGAGCGAGTTGCGTTTCGACGTAGGTTTCGAATATGCGCCGGTTCATCGGCGTGTCGATGACGAAAGGGGCGGTGAGCCCATAACAGCGCAGCCCGGCGATGAAGGTCTGCGTCTTCCAATGTCCGAACGGTGCCTTTGAGCGCAGCCGTTGGCCCTTCAGGCAGCGTCCGCGCAGGCGTGTCATCTTGGTGGTGGTTCCGGTTTCATCGATGAACACCAGCCGATGCGGCTCAAGGCGCATCCGCGGCTGGCGTTTGGTCCGCCATTCCTGCCGCGCCTTTCTGACGTCAGGACGATCTTGCTCGCTGGCCAGCAGCGTTTTTTTTGAAGCGGTAGCCATTCCTGATGAGCCAGCGCGAGATCGAGGCGGCAGCCACCTGGACACCTGCAGCAGTGGCCAGTTCGGCGGCAAGCTCCGACATGGTGATATCGTCCTTCTCGGCCACGCGACCAAGCAGAAACCCACGATGCGGGTCGAGCTTGGAATGGCGGCGACCGCCACTGGCCTTGGGGCCAGGCTCTCAGTCTTTCGATAGTTCCTCATCAGGATCACAACGAACGAAACCGACACCCGAAAATGGGCCGCCGCCGCATGCCGTGAATGGCCGGCGTCGACATAACCAACAACTCGTTCACGCAGATCGATCGAATACGGCTTGGGCATCGCAAATCACCTCCACAGGGAAGTGAATCACAAACGCTGCCTCACCGGAATCCCTATCGATTCAAGCTGAACATCCGACGCTCTAGCAGGGTGATTGGACGCCATGCCTTGCCGGTCGGTCAGCGCCGTCCCTAAATTCGTCCGCTGCCGCCATGGCGGGCAGGGCGCTCGCGTCGGGAGGTCGTGGCGGGCGTTTCCCATGATGGCCGGGTAACGCTTTCCGCAACTTCTGCTCCTTAAACTGCAGAGCCCCTGAAGTTGGTGCGTCGGTTTATGGCGGCCGGTTTCCGGCAATGGCAAGCGGTCTTGCGTTCGAGCGATGGCATACCAAGTCTGGAGTGGACGGTGCCAGCGGCAAGCGTGGGAAACTGCGTCGCGCCTATAAAGCCCCCATGGTGGGGCGGACCGACATAGGCGGCAAAATGATTGTCGCCCGGGTGCAACTGACGGGCATTCTCACGCTGCAGGAATCTTGAAAGACGGGTCAAATACGGCGCGCGCCATCTTTTGGTTTCTTGGATGGCCCCATTCGCCGATGAAGTCGAGCCGCCACGGCAGTCCGGCCGCTGCATGATGCAAATCGGAGATGCTGTAGTGATAGGGATCTTTGTGCGGGTGTGAGACTATGCCCGGACATTGTTCGACAGGATGATGCAGTGTGTTGTTTGGCGCCGCAAAGATCGTGAAAAAGAACGTTGTCGGCTTTGTAAGGTGATCAGCGAGCTTCGCCAGGCAAAGGCGCATGTGGTTGAGCGGAAGATGGGTGAATACGGACTGCGCGATACAGAAGTCGAACTCGGTCGGCAGACCCGGAAACGTGAAGTCGTCATCGATGACGAGATGATCGCGCGGCAGTTTGTCGGCTAGTCCCTCGGGAACGATTTCTTTTTCGTAACCCGCATCGAGAAGAGGACGGCTTAGGTCGGTACCCCAATAGTTTCCCGCGGCAAGGTACCGAACGGCGGGGACTCCCAACCGCAGGCTTCCGCACCCGATGTCGAGCAGGCGGCTTTCAGGTCGCAGGCTGTGTCGCTTGAGAAAATCAAGCTGGTTGCGACCATATTCCTCCCATTCCCCTCCGATAATTTTGCGGTGTTCGCCCTCCTGCACGATTCGCTGTATTGCTTCGTTATTATAGTAGATCGAGAAAGCAGACATTTATCGCCCTGAAGAATGAGATCTGCGCCTTACTCGTCCAGAAGTCGTACATTATCTCGCGAGCGTAGGCTCCGACCCGTCCAGTATCATTCCTGGTCGAGACTATCGCATTTTGGAGCACGGACACAATGACTGTTCCCGACTTTCGCAAAGCAGGTTCCCGTTTCTTTCACGAGGAGCCTTCGGCGCTTGAAGAAATCTTTCCTGTATCCGTCATCCGGAATGGCCGGAGGAAACTTTTCGGGACGGGGCTTGCGTGCTTGACTGAAAATTTGGGCTAACCTATTGAGATGCCCGTGAAACGCCGGGAGCGACGAGGCCTCGTGGCGGAGTGGTTACGCAGAGGACTGCAAATCCTTGCACCCCGGTTCGATTCCGGGCGAGGCCTCCAAATTCCCTGATCCCGTTTCATCGGCTGCCGGTTCCTGCATCGTCCCCAGGAATCTCGCGGCGAAGAGGGGACTTCGGCCACATGCTGTGGCAAGGTCTCCGCCAAGGGACAGCGGCGGCAAAACCCGCGCCGAAGCGGGCCAGCGCCAGAATGGGACTGTCAGGGGCATGATCAGCGATTTCTCAGAGCGTCGCCTCAAGATGGTGGACGGCCAGATCCGTACCACCGACGTCACCAGCGCGCCCTTGCTGGACGCTTTTCTGACCATTCCGCGCGAGCGCTTTATCGGTTCCGCCGATCCGGCGATCGCCTATATCGACGAGGATATCCGGGTCGCCACCGGGCCTGAAGGGCCGCGTTACCTCATGGAGCCGTCGCCGCTGGCGCGCCTGATCCAGCTCGCGGACGTGCAGCCTTCCGACACCGTGCTCGATGTCGGTTGCGGCACCGGCTACAGCAGCGCCATCCTGTCGCGGCTGGCGCGATCGGTGGTGGCGGTGGAAGGCGATTCGGGTCTGGCCGCGCAGGCGTCCGCCGCGTTGGCGCAGACCGGCTGCACGAATGTCGACGTGGTCACGGGTCCCTTGTCGCAGGGCCATTCGGCGGCTGCGCCCTACAACGTGATCCTCATCAACGGCAGCGTGGAGGAAGTGCCTCAGGCGCTGTTCGACCAGCTGGCGGAGGAGGGTCGTCTCGTCGCCGTCGAAGGTAATGGAAATGCGGGCGTCGCCCGTCTGTTTTTAAAGACTACTGGTGTCGTTACCGGACGGCGTGCATTTAATGCGGCAATTAAGCCACTACCCGGATTTGAACGGGCGCGCGTTTTCGAGTTCTGAGTTATTTGCCTTGCGGCCAACGCGTTCTCATGTTGGCTAAGGTGTTAAATAATCGTTGCCGACTCGTCCCGGATTCGGGTTGACGACGGCGGCGGGGAACATCAGCGGTGCGGCATCGAGTCCGGCGGAGCGATCCATATCGCGTTGGTTCCCGTGAGCGAATGAGGGACGTGCCGTGCTTTCTGTGAACAAGAGTCTTTTCGCCGCGCTTCTGGTGTCCGCGGCCGTGCTCTCGCCGGTCACGGCGTCGGCCGAGACCATCTTCGGCGCGCTCTCCAAGGCCTACCAGAACAATTCCCAGCTCAACTCGGCGCGCGCCGGCGTGCGCGTCACCGACGAAGGCGTGGCCATCGCCAAGTCCGGTTATCGTCCCACCATCGCCGGTTCCGCCAGCATCGACTATTCGACCACGCGCGGACCATCGACGTCGCTCAATGGGGCGAAGGGTACGACGCACCTGACGACGGGCAGCTTCGGCGTCCAGATCGACCAGACCATCTTCGACGGCTTCCAGACCCGCAACAACGTCGCGGCCGCCGAGGCGCAGGTGCAGGCCTCCAACGAGAACCTGCGCAATACCGAGCAGAACATCCTCTACAACGCCGCCGCCGCCTATATGGACGTCATCCGCGACCGGCAGATCGCGGTGCTGACCGAGCAGAATCTGAAAGCCATGACCGAGCAGGTTCGCGCCGCCCGGTCGCGGCTTGAGGTGGGCGAGGGCACCCGGACCGATGTCGCCCAGACGGAGGCGCAGCGGTCTTCGGCGATCGCCCAGCTCAGCGCGGCGCGTGCGCAGGCGCTTGCCAGTGCCGCGACCTATCGCCAGATCGTCGGCGACGATCCGGGCAAGCTGAAGGCCGCGTCGCCGCTGACGAAGCTGCTTCCCAGGAACATCGATTCGGCATTTGCGCTGGCGGCTAACGAGCATCCAGCCATTCTCGCCACCGAGCATGCGGTCGACGCGGCGGCATTCAACGTCAAGTCGGCGGAAGGCGCGCTGCTGCCGCAACTTTCGGCGTCGGCCGGGGTGTCGAGAAGTTACAAGGACAGCAATCTGCCGGGCGTCGGCAACGACAGTTCTGACTATTCGAATTCCGCAAGCGTCGGCGCGACGCTGACGATTCCTCTCTATCAGGGCGGACGCGTCTCGGCGCAGGTCCGCCAGAACAAGGAATCGCTGTCGCAGGCGCGCATCGAGGTCGATGTCAGTCGCGACCAAGTGCGCCAGGCCGTCGCCTCGGCATGGTCGCAATATACTGCCGCGCGCGAGAGTGTCGATGCGAACCGGGCGCTGGTATCGGCTGCGCAGCTCGCGCTGGACGGCGTCATCGAGGAGCGCAATGTCGGCCAGCGCACCACGCTCGACGTGCTGAATGCACAGAACGACGTGACTACGGCGAAGATCAATCTCGCCAGTTCCGAGCATGACGTCGTGGTGGCGAGCTACGCCATCGTGCTGGCGATCGGGCATCTGTCCGTCGATCGTCTTGGGCTCCAGGTCGCGGTCTACCATCCCGAAGAGCACTACAAGGCCGTCAAGGACAAGTGGTACGGCCTGCGCACGCCGGACGGTCGCTGAAGCCGGCGCCGCTTCGGGACCCGCCGGCTGGCCGAATCTTCTGGTCTGGTGAATCCCCTAATCTGTTGAAATCCAAGGCACCGGGCGAATGGGGATTCTCGTCTCGGAGTTGATCCGCTACGCTTGGGAAGGTGATTCGACGGTGGCCAGGCTATCGCGGATCCTGAATTCTGGGTCACAAGGGCGGCGGATGTGACGATGGCGACAGCAAGCAGCGCACAGCGCGAACCTTCGATGGAAGAGATACTGGCTTCGATCCGCAGGATCATCGAAGACAGTGATGGCGGACGTCGACCTGCCGGCGATGTCTCTGAGCAGCCCGACGAAGCTGAGCAGACCGCCGGGACAGAAACGGGAGCCGCCGAAGCGGATGCCGGGGACGTGGAAGTCTTCCGCAGCGAATTGCGCGCCGTTCCGATCGATCCCGACCCAAGCGATCGGGCATCCTTATCTCTGCCGACCGAGGCCGCTCCCAAGACGTTCGATTTTGCAGCAAGCGAGCCGGCCGCCGCTTCCGCGACGCGGCCGACTTCGCTGGCCGAACTCGGTGCCCGCGTCGCCGCCGGCGAGAGTTTCAATGCCGCCGCGGCCCGGCCAGTCCCGGAGACGGCGCCCGAAATTGAGCCCGACATCGAACCGGCGGGCGGCGACCGATTTTCCGGACGGGCCGAGCCCGTGGAGTCCCTTGACGCAGACGCCGCGTCGTCCGACGAGCCGCAGGTCGAGATCGACGACGACGACCTGCTCCTCGATGAACCGGAAGACCAGCCGGCTGCAACGGCCGCTCCCCGACCGACGCTCGTCTCGGAACAGACGGGACGCCAGGTGGCCGCCGCGTTCGGCGAATTGTCGGAAGCCTTCGCCAGCCGCAGCAAGAAGAGCTTCGACGAGATGGCCGAGGAGATGCTGCGGCCGATGCTGCAGGATTGGCTGGACAACAATCTGCCGACGCTGGTCGAGCGCCTGGTGCGCGAGGAGATCGAGCGGGTGGCGCGCGGCGCCGGCTGAGCGGGACCGCCCCCTCAGCCGCTGACCCGCTCCATCAAGGCCCTGGCGCCGAACGGCGCGCGCACCTTTCCCGCGGTGATGAAATAGACGAACACGTCGCGCGGTTCCTCCGGCGCGACCGTCGCGGGGGCGGCCTTCGGCAGGTCGTCCGGCTCCCCGCCTTCCGCCCATACCTTCACGCGTCCGGCCCATTCGTCCAGCCGCCCGGGCTCGTAGCAGTCGGGGTTCTCGTCCTTGCCGGTCTGGAGACGGGCATAGACGAAATCGCCGGTGACGTCGGCGATGGCCGGATAGGTGTGGTGATCCGCATAGACGATCGCCACGCCGTATTTCCGCGCCAGCGCCGGGAACTCGGGCACGACGAAGCTGCCGTTGCGCACCTCCACCGCGTGGCGCAGCTTCACGCCGTCCTGTTTGTCCGGCAGAAGCTTGAGAAAGGCCTCGAAGTCGTCCGGGTCGAATTTCTTCGTCGGTGCGAACTGCCACAGGATCGGCCCGAGCTTCTCGCCGAGCGCGGCCACGCCGGAACCGAGGAAGCGCATCATCGATTCGCCGGCCTCGCCGAGCACGCGGCGGTTGGTGACGAAGCGGTTGCCCTTGAGCGCGAACACGAAGCCGTCGGGCGATTCGTTGGCCCACTTCACGAAGGTCGGTTCCTTGAAGCTGGAATAATAGGTGCCGTTGACCTCGATCGTCGGCACCTGTCGCGACGCGTAATGCAACTGCTTCGCCTTCGCCAGCTTGTCCGGATAGAAGGACGTGTCCCACGGCTCGAAGGTCCAGCCGCCCATGCCGGCTCGTATCCGGCCGGCGCGGATCGTTCCTGACTTTGCCATGCGTTCCTCCTCGAAGACTGCGGATCGCCTCAGCGAGACCTGCTGTCTAGAGCATTTCCGGTGAAAACAGGATCGCCTTCAATGCTCCATCCTTTTGTTCCTACGCAATTCCGGACGCAAAACCGCTGCACACTTTTGCTGGAATTGCTCTAGAAACCACGTGCGCCCGGCTCTTGCCACAGCAAACCGTGAAGACGGTGCACGCTCCTGCCAATTCCGGCCCAAAGCTGGTCCAAGCCGAGCGTGAAGAGCCTTTCCGTGAAAGGCGCCCGTCCGGTTTCATGCGGCGTCACTACCCCAAATGGGGTGTGCGGAATGTTTGCGCCGGCGCTAGTATCGGCAACCCAATCCCGGTTCTTTGGCTCGGGGGCGGCAGGCGGCACCCAACGGCCGCCGTTCGCCGTATGCTGGGGGTAGAGCGGGCGGGCCGGGCGGCCTGTCCGCTCATTTTTCGAGACGGCAGGCGGTTCCTGTCTTGCTTGCGGAGATTTTGGGCGGTCAGGACGTGTCGCGTCCTTCCAGCGCATAGAGCGCCAGCCCGGTCGTTCTCGACAGCACCTCATGAACTTCATGCCGGCCCCTGCGCCGCCAGCCCGGCGGCCGGCCCATGCGCAGCGGCCAACAGCGAATGATTTTCGTGCGCGTTTTTTCGCCGCGTGCGGCGGCCTGGGAGTGGCGGCGCCACAACTCTGCGGCCGCTTCCTTGTCGGCTGCGCCTCGCGCTACGGCTTCCCTTTCCTGCGCGCGTGCGGTTGCGCGGTGGCGCCAGCGGGCGAAGCGCCTGGCTTGGCCCGGCAGGTCGTCCAGCGCCCGTTCGAGCGCCTGCAACCGCAGGACAAGCCGCGTCGCATCGACCGGATCGCCGGGCGCCGGCGGCGGCGGAATCGGTGACGGCTGGGTGTAACCGGGAACCGAGATGCGCGGCATGCAGGTCCGGGCAGGCCGGCGCGGACGCCAGCGGGGCAGGGTATCCAGCAGCGGAAGCATATGTCCGCGGATGGCGGCGCCTCCTGTCGCTCCGGGGCGGCTGCCGGGTTCGGCCCTGCGGCCGTGCGTCCGCCGATCGGTGTAAAGGACCACTGCCGGCGCACCCCCACCCCTAACCGTGCCGGGGCGAGCCACGGGTCTCGCCCGTCCTTCGGACCCCCGCAAGGGGGAGGGGGATTTTGCAGCGCCTGCGCTCAGTTTATCTGCTGGAGAACCAAGCGAGACGTCGGCGACTCCCTCCCCCTTGCGGGGAGGGGTAAGGGGTGGGGGTGCGCAAACGCCTGCAGGAATCCCGAGACCGCCCGAGCCTGCACCTCCCGGCACGGACCGCACAGGCACGACGAGCATCTCGCGCGCGGCGGCGATGACCAGCCGTCGCGCCGCCGACTCGGCCGGCCGCAACAGCCTGAGCACGGCACGATGAAGATGACGAGGTAGAACGCGACGTCCGCCCTCAAGGAGAGGTCCGCAATCGTCGGACTGCCCGGCGGGAGTAACAACGGCCGTGCCGGCAAATCCCGCCATCGCCACAAGCATCGCCACGATGCGCTTCAGCGCCGCGCGGTTTATCTCGATTGCCAGGTTCCAGTCCATCACCGCCTCCATTCAGGCGGCGGGATTGTAAGGCAGGGCAGGAGGCGTGGGGATAAAGGAGTGCAATTTGTCGGAGAAAGCGGATTGGCGCCCCAGGGTCTTGCCTCCGGCAAGCCCGAGGACAGGCTATGTTAGCTTATGGTGTCCGAAAAACCGGCATCAGGCCACATCCCTATCTCTTGACGAGCACAGGCGTAGTTCTACAGATTGAGAGCCAACCATTGAGGTGTCTTAGGCAACCGGTAGGAGCGGGTCATGGAAATCGACGATGCAATTAGATGTGCTCTAGACGGTGATGCCATGCTTTTCGTGGGTGCTGGTCTGTCCTTTCTCTCCAAGAACCGGGACGGCGAGCAGATACCGGACGGAAAAGCGCTAGTTGATCTATTGCTGGAGCAACCCATTGGTACCGGCTCGCCACACACACTAGAGCGCGTTGCCGGCTACGTAGTTAGAAATAAAGGAACAAATTTTACTTACGATCTAATAAAAAATTGTCTTACAGTAACACAAGTAGACGAGAAATTACCAATTCTCTATGATATACCATGGCGCCGTATCTATACAACAAACTATGATAACGCCATTGAAATGTCACTGGCCGGGAGACGACCAGTATCGTCGCTTACTCTCAACGACGAACAAGCACGAGCCAGCACTGGAGCAATAATTCATATCAATGGCTTCATAAACGAAGTAAGCCCAGCCACACTCCAGGCAAATCTGACCTTGACGGACTATGCGTACGCTACGTCGCGCTTGCAAGATTCAGAATGGTTTAGATTCTTTCTGAAGGACTTGAGCGCAGCTAGAGCAATTTTCTTCGTGGGGTATAGCCTCTCCGATCTCGATATTCAGAGGGCACTGATATCCGATCCATCGTTGGCAAGAAAGACGTATTTTTACGTCTCACCTAAGGCCGATGATTTAGAGAAAGGTGTCATAGCGGATTTTGGGCAACTCATTGAAGGTGGCATCGAGCAACTTTTGTCGTCAATAACTGTAGTTGGAGCCAACTACGAAGCTGTGAGATTTTCTACGGGTTTTGTAGCACTAAAGGAAATCACGGCCTTTGCCGACAATGGATCGAGCGAATCAAACGCAACGAAAATAAAAGAACAGTTAGTATATGGGAGATTGCCCGAACATGAGGTTCTACATAGCGAATTTGTGTTTGGAAATCAACCATATTTAGTTAGTCGGCGGCAGGATAAAGACATATCTGCCGCTTTATCGAGAGGCCCATATAGAGATATACTTATCACAGGCGAGCTTGCATCAGGAAAAACTGCTAGCTCTCTAAACTTGGCATCGATCCTTATAAAGCAGGGATATAAGATCTATTATGCCAATAAGTCTCTTAAATTAATTGAAGAACTACGTAAACTTACATCAAATCGCACTAAAATTGCAGTTATATTTGAAAATTATGTGTCCATGTTGGATGAAATTCGAGATTATGCGTCACGGCGCCCCATAGAGCATCGAATAATATTAACTGAGCGCTCTGTCACGCATGATCTTTTTTCAGATTTTATTACTAAGACTAATCATCTAGGTTCAGGACCTATTAAATTGATTTGAGATGTGATTCACAGTCTTGTTTGAGGAGGCTGTGATGAGTGATTTGTTTCTGCTGAGCGCGCGCCAGATGGCTCGGATCTCGCCGTTTTTTCCCTTGGCGCATGGCGTGCCGCGTGTTGATGACCGACGGATCGTGAGCGGGATCGTCTATGTGATCCGCAATGG
>NZ_JBEBMG010000023.1:0-13629 GCF_040081975.1 Mesorhizobium hunchu | reverse complement strand
GATCGCCTCACCCATCACTGCCACATCCTGGAGACCGGAAACGACAGCTTCCGCTTCAAGAACAGCTCCGCCCAGACCACACCAACAAAGAAGGAGAAAGCACCCACCTTGACCAAAACCTAAGACCCAAACCATACATGAAGGCGGGTCACTTCTCGGCGAAAATCTCGGGTCAGCTCTCAACGGAAATCAACAGCCGCTTTACATTGAGTAGGTCATCTTCCGCCGGAAGAGACAGAGAGGCTGCCAGCTCCTTGAGTTCTTCAATCAGTTCAGGGCCGAGATTGACGGTTTGTGCTAAACCTCCAGTCGTCAGTTGTTCAAAGGCTCGTGCCTCAGCGTCCTGTTTCCAGTGGCGCAACGTTTCAACAGTGAAATGTTCCTCGTCATGGTCAATTTGATGAGCGTGATCACGGCACAGCCAAATGCCATTGGAAAAGCTGCGTCGCTCACCGGAAGTAAGCGATGCGTCGTATCGTGGTCCGCCGGGCGCCGCGGCCGTTATGTGAGCCGCTTCTCCCAACTTGACGACCCCATCGGATCCCTTCTTTGGCCCCACTGTCGGCTTCAGACAGCCCGGTTTTGAGCACAACCATCCCACTCTCTGAGCGAGCAGAAGCTTGGTTCTTTCTGTAAAATCGTTACCGTCGCGACCCATGACACTCAAATGGCCCTTTCCCGTTGCCATTATTGCTTGCCAACGGAATCTAGCTATACCGCATCGGCACGGGCTACTCCCACGTGTCGACGATATTCATTGGTGAAATCGCCGGATATCGCGCGCCAGAAGCGGCAATCTATCGAATATCAAAACACTTTGCAGTTCGTGGATGGAAATAGTCTAGGGGCAATCTTCAAACGGTGGGCGTTGGGTTTGGCCACATCAGAAATTTCGGTCAAGTTGGTTGCATGGCGCCATCACTTTCCGGACGTTGAAAGTTGTCGATCGGCTGACGGCACCTATTGAGACCGTCGAGATTCTAAGACCCAAAAATCGACTGCCGGCGTAAAGCGAGCGGCGCTCCGATATTCGAGGTCTCCGCGCCGTCCCCCCGCACGACGCAAATACAGTTACGTTCGCCAGCTATTTTGCTCTTCATTATGTTCCTTACCGAACGCCTCTTTTCCCTTTCCGGCCCAGAGCGCCAGCGCATGTTCACCTTGATCGCTTTTGAGCTTGTCCGACATCCAGAGCAGTGCGCCGAAGATCATGGTGCGATCGTCATTGGTCAGCTCGACGATACCCGCCTTGACGACGAGACCGCCGAGTTCGATCAGATGCCGCGTTCGCTTTCGCCGCTCGACCTGCCAGGCGCGCATGTCATTGCGTGACAGTGCTGCCTGACGGCGATTGCGCGCTGCCCGGTTGCGTCGGAGCGCGGCCAGTGTTGCGGTGAGGCGCCGATGCAGATCGCCTCGAGCGGCTGTCAAAAAACATGGCTCCGCGCTTGGCCCATGCCTCGCGCTTTGCGGTGTCTTTGTTCTCGGTGATGGCGACCAGCGCGCCGGCGAGTTCGTCGCGTGTGAGGGTGTCGGCGCCGGTGGCGATGACCAGTTCGCCGAGTTGCTGCACCTTTCGCGCTTTGAGGTTTTTGGCCTTGTCCTCCAGCGCCTTCAGTTCCGCATCGTAGTCACGTGGCTTGCGCATCTGCCGTCTCCATATCCGAGAGATTGTCGATGCAGCGATGATAGGCGAGGGCCTGCCGGAAGGCTTCCCAGTTGCCGGGACGGTGTGGCACGCGCCGGTCCATCCCGAGAATTTTTCGAGGGAGGGCGCGCTTATACGTCGTGCCGACGTGCGCTTTGCCGTGCAAATGATCCGGTCGCGATGGCGATCTATCATCTTCACGTCAAGGTCATTGGAAGGAAGGCAGGCTCCAGTGCGGTGGCGTCCGCCGCCTACCGCTCGGCCTCGCGGTTGCGCGACGAGCGCATCGATCGCAGTCACGACTTCTCCGCCAAGCGCGGCGTCGTCCATTCGGAGGTGCTGCTCCCCGACCATGCGCCCGAAGCCTGGAGCGACCGCGAGCGGCTGTGGAACGATGTCGAAGCCTTCGAGGTGCGCAAGGATGCCCAGCTTGCCCGTGAGATCGAGTTTTCTCTTCCGCGCGAGATGACACAGGCACAGGGCATCCAGCTCGCTCGCGACTTCGTGCAGGCCGAATTCGTCGATCGCGGCATGGTTGCCGATCTCAATGTGCATTGGGATGTTGCCGAGGACGGCAGCCTGAAGCCGCACGCCCATGTCATGCTCACCATGCGGGAAGTGGACGAGAGCGGCTTCGGCCAGAAGGTGCGCGACTGGAATCGCACCGAACTGGTCGAGCACTGGCGCGAACGCTGGGCCGAGCTTGCCAACGAACGTCTTGCCGAACTCGACATAGACGCCCGCATCGATCATCGCAGCCTTGAAGCACAGGGCATCGACCTTGAGCCTCAGACGCAGATCGGCGCGCCGGCACAACGCATTGAAGGCTTGGACATCGCCAGCGATGGAAGCGACGCGGCAGATGTTGCCGACCGCGCCGAACTGCACCGCGAGATCGCCCGAAACAACGGCGCGCGGATCATCGCCGATCCTCATCTGGCGCTGGACGCCATCACCCAGCAGCAATCGACGTTCACCCGCCGCGACATGGCAAAGTTCGCGCATCGCCACAGCGACGGCATCGACCAGTTCAACGAGGTCATGGGCGCCATTGGTAATGCGCCCGACTTGGTCGAGCTTGGCCAGGACGCACGTGGACAAAACCGCTTCACCACAAGGCAGATGATCGAGGCCGAACAGCGCCTGCATCGGGCGACGGCATGGATGGCCGAGCGCGACCGTCACGAGGTCAGCGAGAAGGATAGAGAGGCTGCACTTGCCCAGGCCGAACAGCGCGGTCTTGCACTGTCCAGCGAGCAGGCCGATGCGCTTTCGCACATCACCGACGGCCGGGATCTCGGCATCGTCGTCGGCTATGCCGGCACCGGCAAGAGCGCCATGCTGGGTGTCGCGCGGGAAGCCTGGGAAGCAGCCGGCTACGAAGTTCGTGGCGCGGCATTATCCGGCATTGCCGCCGAGAACCTTCAAAGCGGATCGGGCATTTCCTCCCGCACCATCGCCAGCATGGAACATGGCTGGGAACAGGGCAGGGACCTGCTGACTTCTCGCGATGTCCTGGTGATCGATGAGGCCGGCATGGTCGGCACGCGCCAGTTGGAGCGCGTGCTTTCGCATGCGGCGGAGGCCGGTGTAAAGATCGTGCTGGTCGGCGATCCGCAACAGCTGCAGGCGATCGAAGCCGGTGCCGCCTTCCGCTCCATCCACGATCGTCATGGCGGTGTCGAGATCGAGACCGTGCGCCGCCAGCGCGAGGACTGGCAGCGCGACGCCACGCGCGACCTGGCAACGGGCAGGATCGGCGCCGCGCTTGATGCCTATGACGCAAACGGCATGGTGCATGCGGCACCAACGCGTGGCGAGGCGCGCAACGATCTGATCGAGCGCTGGGACCGCGATCGACAGGCGCAATCGGAGGCAAGCCGCATTATCCTCACCCATACCAATGCCGAAGTGCGGGCACTCAACGAGGCGGCACGGGAGAGAATGCGAGACGCCGACGATCTCGGCGAGGATGTCCATGTCACTGTTGAGCGTGGCGCACGAACCTTCGCCAGCGGCGACCGTGTCATGTTCCTGCGCAACGAGCGCAGTCTTGGTGTGAAGAACGGCACGCTCGGCGCCATCGAAGCAGTCAGCGCCAAAAGCATGACCGTGCGCATCGACGATGGCCGTAGTGTCTCGTTCGACCTGAAGGACTATGCCCATGTCGACCACGGCTATGCGGCGACCATTCACAAGGCACAAGGGATGACGGTGGACCGCACCTATGTGCTGGCGACACCAGGAGGCATGGATGCCCATGGCAGCTATGTCGCCCTGTCGCGGCATCGCGACGGCATGGACCTGCATTATGGCGCCGACGATTTTGCCAGCCGGGATAAACTCGTCCGCACACTGTCGCGCGACCGCGCCAAGGACATGGCGTCGGACTACGAACAACGCGATCCGGCCCAAACCTATGCCGAGCGGCGCGGCATCGCCTTCCGCGAGCGGGTCGTCGAGATCGTCAGGAAGATCGTGGCGGAGAAACTGCGTGACAGGATCGATGGTGTACTGGAGGGCTTGCGCGCGCCCGGAGATGCGGCGTCTGGCATAAAGCGTGGAGGTTGGCCGGGAAGGGAGAACGCAGGAGTTCCGATTGGGCACGATGGAGCGCAGCCCGGAAGGGACAGGCCAGGGCTGGACGCGTCGCGCGAAGCGGTTTCCTCGGCGGACCCGGAGGCGGCCTTGCGCAAGGCACGCACGCAGGCGCTGGTGCGCCACGCGCGTGCACTCGACGCGATCCTCAGCAACGGAAGCGCAGATGGCCACGGCACGCCAGAGCAGATGCGCGAACTGAGCGATGCCCGCACCGCCTTCGAAAAAGTTCGCCCGCATGGCTGGCGCGATGCCGAAGCGGCCTACGCGAAAAATCCCGAGTTCGTCCACGAGGCAGGCGCCGGCCAAGTCAATCGCGTCGTGCGTGCCCTCCAACTCGAAACCGAACTCCGCACCGGACGGGGCGCCGATCAGAACATCAGTCCGACCATGCGCGCCGAGCGATTTGTCGAACGCTGGCAGAAGCTGGATCAGGCCAGCCAGCGTCAATATCAGGCCGGCGACATGAGTGGCTACAAATCAACCCGCTCGGCGATGTCCGACATGGCCAAAAGCCTCGAGCGCGATCCGCAACTGGAATCCATTCTAGCCAATCACAAGAAGGCGCTTGGCATCCAGGTCGAATCCGGCCGTCGCCTCGCCCAGGAACTCGCTTTCAACCATGGCATCGGACTCGGAAGGGGGCGTGGTATCGGACTCTGATCCCTCCGACTTGCAGCCCTCTCCACGCCACCTTACGATAAGGCATCGATCCCTCTTGCGCGGCCGTAGCCACTGTTCTGTCTGATCCATTAGGTGTCAGAAGCATTCAGCAGGAGGCAAGCCAGCCATGCCCGAACCAGACCGCATCATCCGCAGCAAAACTGTCCTGGCCCGGACCGGTCTGTCCCGCTCAACCATGTATCGCAAGATCGCCGAGGGCACGTTCCCGGCGCAGGTCAGGATTAGCATGAACGGTGCAGGATGGCACGAGTCCGAGATCAATCGTTGGGTAGAGAACCCCGCATCTTGGAGGCCGCTGCGAGATCGTGATAAAATCTAAAAAGATCGGTGCAAGAGGGCATCGGGCGGCGTGACGCAGTCAACGATCGCGAACGCGGACAGGTGATCTCGCTTCCGTAGCAACACTACTGACCTGTGAGCAGCGGATGTCCTTCAGGTAAATTGCCGTCAGGTTGCTTTCGCTCCCTGTTCGACGGCGATCTCGATGAAGGTTTTCGCGGCCGGGGATGCGGCGTCGGCGCGCCGCGCGATCCCAAGCGTGAAGGACGGTGCTGGCCCAATAATGCGGCGGTAGACGACGGGCGGTCGTTCGAAGTGCTGGAATCGCGATGCGATGAATCCGACACCCAGATTGCAGGCGGCAACGGCCACGATGGATTGCGCTGGCGTCATCTCGATGATCGTGCGCGGGCTGAAGCCCTGTTCGAGACAAAGACCGATGATCCTGTCGTATAGTTGCGGCCCTATCTGGCGGGGAAATAAAATGAATGTCTCTTCTGCCAGGTCCTTCAGCTTGAGAACCGGCCGCTCGCTCAGCGGATTTTTCCTCGACAGCACGACGTCGAAGGGGAGGGTGGCGATGTCGCGGCAACTGAGTTCCCGGTCGTCAAGGGGCGGGTGGAGAATTCCCACGTCGATCTCCCCGCGCCCCAGCGCTTGCTCCTGCTCGGCCGTCGTCAGGCTTCTGACTGCGATCTCCACCTTAGGCATCCTGTTTGCAAACGCCGCGACGATCTCCGGGAGCACGGTAAACATCGCCGGAGCCGTGGCAGCTATTACGAGACGACCGACCGTCCCGGATTCGGCCTGCTTCGCCAGCCGGGCGGCTTCGTCCATGGAGCGAAGAATCTTGCGGGCCTCTGCGGCGAATATCTCGCCGGCGCGTGTGAGCGAAACGCTGCGCCTTGTTCGATTGACCAAGTGAACTTGCAGGTCTGCCTCGAGCTGGACGAGCTGCTGGCTCAGTGCCGACTGGGTGATGTGGCAGCGTGCGGCAGCCCTGTTGAAATGAAGTTCCTCGGAAAGGGCGATGAAACTGAGCAGGCGCCTTCGGTCCATGCTTATGATTAGCATTCAAGATTAGAAAATCAACATTAATAATTGGACTTGCTTGAACTGGCGCGCTTTCCTTCATCGCTGCTGGGAGGAGCGGTCATGAAAATCCTGATGGTCGGCGAAGCGGCCAACCATAAGCAAAAGCTGTCCGACGCTCTGGCGGCGCCAGTCGATATTGCGACCCTCCCGCGTGAGGCATCCTATCAGGCCGACTGGGATGACCGGATCGAGCCCGACGACATCGTCATCTCGCTTCGGCTGAAACGTCCGGCGGGGCGCCTGCCGCCGTTTCGCCTGCTGCACGTTCCCGGCGCCGGTCTGGACGGCATCGACATGGTGGCACTCGCTGCCTCGGTCGAGGTTTGCAACGTCTTCGAACATGAAATCCCGATCGCCGAATATGTGCTGGGCCAGATGCTCAATCACGAAATCCGCTTCGACGATCTCAGGCGCTCCATGTCGGCGGAAAGCTGGTCAGACGTCTATCGCAACCGCGTCCCGCATGGAGAGCTGTTCGGCAGGACGGTCGGTATCATCGGCTTTGGCCGCATCGGCCGGGCAATCGCGACGCGCGCCAAGGCGTTCGGGATGCGCATTCTCGCTCTGGATATCAACGATCCCGGCGACGGGCTTGCGAACGAGGTGATGAAGCCTGCCGATCTGAACCGGCTGCTGCCCCAGCTCGACTACTGCGTGGTCACCTGCCCGCTGAGCGGGGCGACGCACTCCATGATCGGGCATGAGCAACTGTCGGCGATGAAGAAGACGGCACTGGTGGTCAATGTCTCCAGGGCCGAGATCGTCGAGGAGAAGGCGCTTTTCGATGCGCTCGAAAACGGAGTGATCGGCGGCGCGGTGCTGGATGTCTGGTACCGGTATCCGACGGGCGCGGACGACCATGTCCCACCGTCCCGTTTCGACTTCGCCAAACTGCCCAACGCCGTCTGCACGCCGCATTCATCGGCCTGGACGACGGCGCTGCCGGGACGTCGCTATCGCTTCATCGCCTCGAACATCGACCGGCTGCTCCGTGGCGAGCCGCGGTTGAATGTCGTGCGCGCCGCTCACTGATCCGATTCAACGAAGGCCTTTTGCATGACTGATTTTCCTATCCGCATAACGGGGATCAAGACCCTCGTCGTCAACGCGGAGATGCGCAACTGGATATTCGTCAAGGTCGAGACGGACCAGGACGGATTGTTCGGCTGGGGCGAGGCCAGCCTCAACTGGAAGACGCGTGCCGTGACCGGTGCCGTCGAGGACATGGCGCCACTGGTCGTCGGCAAGGACCCGCGCGACATCGAACAGATCGTTCGCACCCTCAACAAGCACTCCTACTATCGTCTTGGCATCATCGGCGCGACCGCGATCAGCGGCATCGAGCATGCTTTGTGGGATATTTTCGGGAAGAGCGTCGGCCTCCCGGTTTGGCGTCTCATCGGCGGCAAGACGCGCGACAAGGTCCGCGTCTATACCCACCTCGGCCTTGGCGACATGAAGTCGGTCTACGAGACTTTCGATCCCGGCTCGCTGCGCGACAAGGCGCTGCAGGTAACCGAGCTCGGCTATGACGCGCTCAAGGTCGTGTTTATCCCCTATTCGCATTTCGCAGTCGACATCCCCTCCCGCCGCCATGTCGGGCGGATGATGGAGACTCTACGCGACGCCGTTGGCGAAAACGTAGATATCATGATCGACTTCCACGGCCGTCCCGCATCAATCGCCGCCGCCCTTCAATATATCGAGGAACTTGCGCCCTATAAGCCGATGTTTTGCGAGGAGCCGGTCATTCCCGGCGATACCGACGCCCTTCGCATGGTCACGGAACGGGCAGGGTGCCCGATCGCGTCAGGCGAGAGGCTCGTCGGCTACAAGGAATTCGAACCGATATTCCAGCAAAAGGCGGTTCATATCCTGCAGCCCGACCTGAACCATACGGGCGGCATCCTGGAAGGCAAACGCATTGCCGCTGCCGCCGAGCAGGCGTTCATGGGCGTCGCGCCTCATAATCCCAATGGTCCGATCGCAGGCGCCGCCGCCCTGCATTACGACGTCTCGACGCCGAATTTCGTCATCCAGGAAGAAATGAGCGGGGCCGTACCCTGGTACGACGATGTCGTGACCACGCCGATGAAGCGCACAGGAAATTCATGGGAGGTGCCGCTTGCCCCGGGACTGGGCGTCGAGGTGAACGAGACGGAGGCCGCCAAGCATCCGTTCAAGCCCGAGGTGATGCACACGCTGGGCGCCGTGCTTGCCGACGGCACCGTCGTCGATTGGTAAGGAGCGCCCAATGACCGCCAACATCCATACATCTGCGATCGCGTTCGAGCTTCCAGGCGGTGTCTATAACGCCACCCCCGCCCGCATCGTTTTCGGCGCCGGATCCCGCAACCGGATCGCGGAAGAGGTGAAACGGTTGGGTTGCAGCCGCGCCGTCGTATTGTCGACGCCCGGCCGCTCTGCCATGGCCGGAGAAACCGCATCGAACCTCGGCGAATATTGCGTCGGCATCTTGCCGGAGGCCGTTTCGCAGGTGCCTATCGAGCTTGCCCGCCAAGGCAGGAAGAAGGTATCCGAAATGGGCGCAGACTGCCTTGTCTGCATCGGCGGCGGTGCGTCCGTCGGCTTGGGGAAAGGCATTTCGCTCGAGCTGGCCTTACCGATCATCGATATCCCCACGACCTACTCCGGCTCCGAGATGACAGGGTTCTGCGGGATCACCATCGATGGCGTGAAACGCATGCACACCAGCCTGAACATGCTGGCCTCCACGGTGATCTACGACGCGGAACTGACCACGGGCCTCCCGGTTCGCGTAAGCGCGGCAAGCGCCATGAACGCATTGGCGCATTGCGTCGACGCGATCTATCTGCGCACCGCTAGCCCGGTCATCAAATGGGCGGCGGTGGAAGGCGCCCAGGCGGTGGTGGAAGGATTGCGTCGCGTCCTGCAGGCACCAGCCGATATCGGGGCGCGCTCGCAATTGCTCTATGGCGCCTACATGGCGGGAGCGGCACTGACGGGAGGATTCGCTTTGCAGCACGGTCTGGCGCATACGCTGGGCGGTTCTTACGGCATCGAGCATGGCCTGTCGCACGCGCTCGTCCTGCCCCATGTCGCCGCATTCAACAGCCGGTATGCCCCCGAGCTGGGGCGCATCCGCGAAGCGTTGGGTACGGAAAACCTCGGCGGTACGATCTTCGATCTCCTGGTCGAGACCGGATTGCCGACCAGCCTGAAGGAGGTCGGGTTCAAGGAAAACGAGCTCGATCGCGCCGCCGCCATCACGATGGAGACGGACAACGGCCTGAATCCCGCTCCGGTGACGGAGCAGGTGGCAAGAGGAATCCTCGAAGACGTCTATCACGGCCGGCGTCCAGACGAGGCGTGAACAACAAGTCAACAAGGGAGGAATGACCATGAAAGCAAAGATCATTACGGCCATCGCCGGCGCGGCGATGGCGATGGGGGCGGCCAGCGTCTCGCTCGCGCAGGACCTGCCGGCGACGCATATTCGCGTGCTCGGCAATTTCAGCTCGGGCGTTCAGACGCAGAAGGTCGAAAAGCCGTTCTGGACGAAAGACATTCCCGAACGGTCGAATGGGAAGATCACCGTGGAGTATAACAACTACGACGTGATGGGCATCAAGGAGCAACAGCTCCTGCGTCTTTCGGAAGCCGGCATCGCTGATTTCGCGTCCACCGACATCGCCAAGCTGGCCGGCGACGACCCGGTGTTTGAAGGGTGCGACCTCACCGGTATCTCGCCCGACATCGAAACCGTGCACAAGGCCTGCGACGCCTGGCTACCTGTGATCGACAAGGTGATGCAGACCAAGTTCAACACCAAGCTGTTCGGGCTCTCGCCCAATCCGGGTCTGGTGTTCTGGTGCCGTGACGGGATATCGGGCCTCGACGACATCAAGGGCAAGAAGGTTCGCGTGAACAGCCGCACCATGGGCGACTTGATCACCGCCCTCGGAGGGACGCCCGTGACGACGCCTTTCGCCGAGGTCGTGCCAAGCCTTCAGCGCGGCGTCTTCGACTGCGCGATCACTGGCGGTCTCAGCGGCAACACGTCCGGCTGGGCCGAGGTCAGCAAATACATGTTCCCGCTACCGGTAAACTGGGGCATGTCGTACCAGTCCGCCAACCTGAACTCCTGGAACAGCTATGCCCCGGAGGTACGCAGCTTTCTGGAGGAGCAGCTCAAGGATCTGGACAAGCGTCTTTGGGCGATCGGCGAACAGGCGCATAACGAAGGCGTGACCTGCAACACCGGCAAGGATCCGTGTACGCTGGGCAAGAAGGCTTCCATGACGCTTGTGCCTGTGTCGGACGCCGACAAGGAGAAGCTGAGGACCATTGCCAAGGACAAGATCGTCCTCGAATGGGCCAGGCGCTGCGGCAAAGACTGCGCCGCGCAGTGGAATGACACGGTCGGCAAGGCCGTGGGGATCCAGATCCCGCTGGATCAGATCTGATCGGTGAAAGCATGAGCACGTTTCGAGAGTTTCCTCTCCCACTTCGACTGCTCGCATCCGTGTCGAGGTTTGCGACGCGCATATGCGGCCTTGTCGTTGTCGGCATGGCCTTCCTGATCGCCATCGACGTGGTGGTTCGGAAGCTGTTCGCGACGACGTTGATGAGCGGCGGCGTGGGGGAGATCTCCGGCTATGTGCTTGCAATCATAACGGCGTGGGGCGCCGCCTCGGCGCTTCTCGCCCGCTCTCACGTCAGGATCGACACGCTGCAGATCATGCTGCCGCGACCGGCGGGCCGGTTGGCCGACATGGTTGCGGTTGTCGCATTCTTCGCCGCAAGCGCTGTCCTTAGCTACGTTGCCTATTTCACCTTCAACCGTTCTCTGATGCTCGACGCGCACTCGATGACCCCGCTCGCGGTCCCGCTCGCCATTCCGCAGGGACTGTGGTTCGCCGGTTTGGCGTTCCTGACATTGATGTCCGCCGCCATAGCGCTGGCCGGCTGCGTCGCTCTCATCAGGCGTGACTATGCGGCGGCACACCGGCTGATCGGACCGCGATCGGTCGAAGAGGAAGTCGACGAACAGAATGCGATCATCGAGTCGAGCTTGACGGAGGCGAAACCATGATCGCCACCGCCATCGGCCTCCTGCTCGGTTTTCTCGCAATCGGCATTCCCGTTGCCGCGACGCTGATCCTGCTGGCGATCATCCTGGGCAGCACGTTCTCGCCGATTCCGCTCGCATCCGTATTTGGCGAACTGGCCTGGAGCTCGACAAGCGAGTTCACGCTGTTCGCCATCCCGCTCTACATTCTGCTTGGCGAGCTGCTGCTGCGAAGCGGCATCAGCGAGAAGATGTACCATGCGATCGCCCAGTGGATGTCCCGGTTGCCGGGCGGGCTGATGCACGCCAATCTGGGCTTTTCGACCGTCTTTGCTGCGATGAGCGGCTCGAGTGTCGCCTGCGCCGCCACGCTCGGAAAGGTCGCGAATCCACTCATCCCGCGCTATCGCTACAATGAGCGGCTGTTCCTGGGCACGATTGCCGCAGGCGGAACCCTGGGAATTCTCATCCCGCCTTCCATTCCGCTCATCCTCTATGGCGTCCTGACCGAGACCTCGATCCCGCAGCTTTATCTCGCGGGCATCATTCCGGGCATTCTTCTGGCGAGCTGCTTCATTCTCACGGTGGTCCTTGCTTGCTACTTCCGCCCGGCATGGGGCGGAGTGCCGATCGAGACCAACTGGTCGGAACGGTTTCGCGCCTTGCCGGAACTCATCCCTCCCCTGCTTATCATCGTCTCCGTCATCGGGGCGATCTACGCCGGCTGGGCCACACCGACGGAATCGGCCGCCCTCGGCGTGATCATGGCGATGATATTGGCCGGCTATCAGCGGCGCCTGTCTTTCCGGCTCGTCCTCGATGCAGCCGAATCGACCGTCATCGTCACGGCCATGCTCGTTTTCATCGTGATGGCCGCCTTCCTGTTGAATTTCGTTCTTTCCGCCATCGGCCTTTCACGGATAGTCACGGACCTTTTCGCCGCATCGGGCCTCTCGCCGACCGGCATCGTCATTACGGCGATTGTCTTCTACCTGATCCTCGGCATGTTCATGGAATCGCTTTCGATGCTGATCGCGACCGTTCCGCTTATCGTGCCCGCCCTCAAGGCTGCTGACGTCAACACCGTGTGGTTCGGCGTCCTGATGATGGTGCTGATGGAGGTGGCGCTGCTTACGCCGCCGGTCGGACTAAACCTGTTCGTCGTGCAAGGCACCCGCGATTCCGGCAACGTCAAGGACGTCATCATCGGCACCATGCCATTCGTGATCGCGATGTTCGTCTTCATAGCGCTGATGGTGATGTTTCCCGAGATCGCCTTGTGGCTGCCAGGCGTGCTGGACGGGCAGTAGGTCTTTCGGGGAGGAGAGGCGGGAGCAACCATGTCCTACGTGATCGATCAGACACCTAACGAATGGCGCAGGGCGGTCGAGGCGTGGCTGTTCGGCCTCGATCTCGTCTCGCCTGCGACGCGGGAATTGATCGTCACGGCCTGGCAAAGTACCTGGAGTTCAAGCCCGTTCAATGCCATCGACGAAGCGCCGTGGGACGCGGTCGCCTTCGACTACACACTTGCCGACCATGTAAACGAAGTCACGCGTGCCGGGCTCAACCTCGCCGACCACGTGGAGAAGGAATGGCAGGTCAAGCTCGATCCCGAAATCCTGGTCCCCATTCTCATCCTTCACGACGTCGACAAGCCGCTCATGTTCGTGCGCGAGAACGGGGTCGTCAAGCGAACCGCGCTCTATCACGAGATTCCGCATGGCGTCGTGGGCGGAATGCTGCTCAAGGAACTGGGCTTTCCCCACCATGTCGTGGCCACCGTCACGACCCATTCTCCGCGCATGCCGTTTCCCGGTCGAAGCTGGGAGGCATATGTCCTTCACTACGCCGACTATCTGGTCTGCGACCACGCGATGATGCGCGCCGGCCAAAAGCCCTTTTATTTCTTCCATGATGTTGAATAACTCAAGCTTACAGTCCTGAGGACCAAGAGCCGTCGATCGATCATTTAAAGGACTTTCTTCTGTGAAGCCTATCGATCTGGCGCAACCGAACACCGAAGACGTTCCGCGGATGTCCGTAGGCATATACGGTGAGCTTGGACGACTGCAGACTAGGCTCAGGACTCATTGTTTCAGAGCCAGAAGATGACGGTTGCGGCGATGCAGATTGCGGAGAAGAAGGTATGGGCGCATCGGTCGTAGCGGGTGGCGACGCGCCGCCAGTCTTTAAGCTTGGCGAAGAGGTTCTCGACCTTGTGGCGCTGGCGGTAGAGCGCCTTGTCGTAAGGATACGGGATTTTCCGGCT
>NZ_JBEBMG010000022.1:0-14696 GCF_040081975.1 Mesorhizobium hunchu | reverse complement strand
TATTCGACGAAGCCGTCGAAGAGGCGTGGCATGGGCATTAGGAACCGTGCTTCCTCGGCCCGGATGTCTTCGATCGTTCCCGGCCTGAGGCCATGGGGAATCTGTTGCCACAGCGCCCGACACCGCCGCTCCAGCCAGTCGTTCAAGGCCTCCAGCGATGGAAAGCGCGGCATCGGCTGCCATAGCCGGTGGCGGCAATCTCCCGGATCGAGTGTCCATCCCGCAGATGCCAGCGTCGGATAACGCTCAGTAACGCCATGTCTATCACTCCAATGTCCCCTGCGATCAACCAGCAGGGGTGGGTTCAAACATGGGTCACTTCTCGATGGAAAAATCCCTCAATCCCGGGTCAGTTCTCGGCGGAAATCAACACAAACACCCACCTACGCCGCCCCGGAGAAGAAGGTTCGACACGCCGCCAAACCCATCAAGTAAATCGGTGGACAAACTTTGTCTGAGACGCGACGGTCAGCACACGCGCCACATGTGGCTCGGGCGGCGGCCTCGTGTCTGAACGGCTGAATTCTGCCGTTATCGATGACGCATTCGGGGCCGAGAACGGACCGTCCGGTCTTGGAGAACGTTCCCCGAAAAGCTGCCACCCCGGATAGCCCTCGTTCCAGCCATTCGCGGTAACAATGGTTGGGCCGCAAACCGACCGTCGCATATGGCTATCTCGATTAAGCGACAGCCGAAGCTCTGCATTGCGTTGGAGAGCTTCTTGCTTGGCAAGCTCGTCAACCAATAGCTGCCCGGCGCAATTGAAACCTCGAACGGCTGAACGATTTCGCCGGTGGCCAGTAATCTCGCAAACATCAGCGGTGGACCGACGAAACGGGATCAACAGACGATCATGATCAACCAACTTAGCGTATTGTCATTCTCGGGCGAACAAGCATCCTCCCGAACAGTGCCGCATAGCCGAGGAAAGCGGCCGCCCAGCTAACAGCCGACAAAATCAGTAGCGTTTCGCCATCAGTGAGAAAGGTTACTGCAATCCGTAAGCCAGTGGCGACTATGACCATGGCATACAGGACACAAGTTCCAGTCCCAGCCCGCAATTTCCGGCCGGTATGGCCGAGTGTGGCACGTGTCATGACTGCCAGCGTCATGCAACCGATCGCACCAACGCCGAAGGCATGCAGCCCCGCCGCCTGCGGCACGGTCCCCGGAAACAGCGCGGTCAGTCCGTTCAGCAGGAACCCAAGCGGCACGAAGACAAAAGCCAGATGCAGGATGAGGACCAGCGGGTCCCGCCACGTACGGTCTCCGGCCCAACGCGCCAGCCGCAAGAGGTTCGACACGGCGGCGGCGATGACCAGCACACCACTTGCAGGACGGACGGGGAAGAAAACCCATGCCGCAATCGCGACAGCAGAAACCGCGATCACCGCTACGTCGAAACGATCGAACGGCGCCGGCAGGCGGCCGGGATTCTCGCGCACAAGCCAGTTGCGGGTGAAGCTCGGGATGATGCGCCCACCGATGATCATGATCAGAACGATGGCCGCGCCGATGCCCAGCCGGCGGCTGACATCGGAAACGCCGTCGAAATGAACTTCGGCGTGGAAGGCGACATTGGCCCCCAGCAGGATCGAAACCGGCACGAGAACCTTCAGATTGCGCCAGTTCCTTCCGGCCACGATCTCACGCCCTGCCGCCGCGGCGACGGCGAGCAGGAATGCGCAATCTCCCAGCATGACCAGCCGCCAATCCATGACGGCGGAGAAGAACACGGCCACGCGACCGACCAGCCAGAGCATCACCAGAACCAGCAGCGGCAGGCCCTGCAGCGGCAACCGCCCCGTCCAGTTCGGGATCGCCGTCAGCAGGAACCCGGTGACGATCGCGGCGAGATAGCCGAACAGCATCTCATGCACATGCCAGTCGACCGGCGCAAAGGCGCTGAGGGTGGCGAGGCGGCCATAGAACAGCGGCAGCCAGAACAGGATCGCCCCGCCGCCGTAAAGCGCGCCGAGCAGGAAGAAGGGCCTGAACCCGTAGGAGAAAAGCGCCGGATAGTTTCCCGGTCGCGTGCGTGGAATCGCCATCACGTCCCAGCCCTGTCCCGGCGCCGAACGGATTTTTCGACGCTGGTGGTGGTCAGTCGCGTTCAGTTCCCGGCCGGCACTTCGGCCAGCAACGCCGCGAACACCTTCTTGGCCTTGCCGACCTGCTTGACGGCCTTGGCCTGCTCAAGGTTGACGGGCTTGCCGACGACGATCAGCGCCACCATGCCCATGCCGTAATGCGGCGTGCACTTGACGCCGTAGACGCCCTCCTTGTCCAGGGTGACGGTAAAGCCTTCGCTCATCTTGCCCTTGAAGGGCTCGGCGCCGTCGGGGATCATGCCTTTGACGCTCTCGGCGTCATGCCCCTTGTCGGTCGCCACGAAGGTGATCGTGTCTCCGGGCGCGGCCTGGACGAAATCGGGCTGGAACACCATGTTGCCCTTCTCGCCCTTGTTGAGCATCTGGATCTGGTGGTCGGCCGCCTCGGCGCCTCCGGCCAGCGTCAACGCGGCGAAGATGGCTGCAACAGCGATTAGGGGTCTCATCGGATTTGCCTTTCTTTCTCTTGGATGACGGCGAACCGTCGGGCGATATCTAGGTATACCGCCAGACGCCAACTTTGTTGCAGCGCAAACAAATCGGAAATGGGAGATAAATGACCGCAGCAGGTTCATCTTGCCGCGCTCCAGGGACCTGTGAGATGGTGCGGCCGTTCGAATCCGAGTTTCGACAACCCAAGGAGAAAAGGCCGTTGAGCCGACTGGACCGGTCCCTGATCTCAGGCCTGCCCCTTTTTCAGGGCCTGACGGCCGACAACCTCGACCGGGTTGTCGGCAAGGCCCGCTCGCAGCGTGTGCCCAAGGGACAGGCCATTTTCGAGCAGGATGCCGAGGCGCACGCCTTCTTCCTGCTGCTCGACGGCCATGTCCGGGTGGTCAAGTCGACGCCGGAAGGCCAGGACGTGATCGTGCGCTACATCAGCCCCGGTGAGCTGATCGGCATCGCACGCGCCCTTGGCCGCACCACCTATCCCGCCAGCGCCGTCGCCGCGGTCGATTGCATCGTCCTCGCCTGGCCGAGCGCACTGTGGTCGGAATTCGCCGCGACCTTCCCGGCCTTCGGCGCCCATACCTACAAGACCGTGGGGAGCCGCCTGCAGGATGCGCATACGCTCGTGGTCGAGATGTCCACCGAGCAGGTCGACCAGCGCGTGGCGCATGCCCTTCTCAAGCTGATCGCGCAGAGCGGCAAGAAGACCGACGATGGGGTGCTGATCGATTTCCCGATCTCGCGTCAGGATATAGCCGAGATGACCGGCACGACGCTCCACACGGTGAGCCGCCTGATGACGGCATGGGAGGAAAAAGGACTGGTCCGTAGCGGACGGCAGAAAGTCGCCGTCACCGATCCCCGCAGGCTCAGGCAGATCGCCGAAGCGCATGCCGGCAAGGAATGAGCGGAAAAGCTGCGGCGCACCTGCCGACTCTCACCGGCTGCCGAGGTTCCGCCGCGCTGTCTCGTTCATCATGGCGGGCGACCATTTCGGCTCGTAGGTGAGTTTCACTTCGGCATAGCGGACGCCCGGCACTCCCCGTGCGGCCGCCTGCGCCGCCTCCTTGAGGAAGGCCGTCGCCGGGCAGCCCGGCGTCGTCGTCGTCATCTCGATCCGGGCCACGCCTTTTTCCACCGCGACCGCATAGATCAGGCCGAGGTCGACGACATTCTCGCCAAGCTCGGGATCGATGACCAGAGCGAGCGCCTGCCTCACCTCCGCCGCAAGCGTATCCGACGCGGCGGTCATGTCCCGCTCTCTTTCGATACGTCCTTGGCTCGCACGACGATGCGGTAGCCGTCATCCGGCAGGAAGGCGCCGCGCCACCGGTGGCCCCGCTGATCGAGTTCCTCGAAGAGGAACACCGGCTCGCGCGGCAGCAGCGCGGCCATCGTCCGGCCCGCAGAGAGCGACTCCACGCCTTCCAGCGCGCGGACCATCGGTTCGGGCGGATCGAGGTCGCGCAGGTCGAGCTCGAACTCCGGTTCCGGCCAATCGTGACCGGCATCGCGCGCGGCCGGCGCTCCGGCAGCTTCGCGCGCAGGCGGCGCTCCGGCCGGCGTGAAAATCACCTCCCAGTCGCCGCCGCCGATCTCGCGTGCCGCCGCGTCGAAGCCGCGCGCACCCAGCACCTGGAACAGCGGCAGCGGCTTGAAAGTCGTCAGCAACCGGAGCGGCTGTCCGGGAGCGAGCACGGCGACCGCCGCCATGATCACGCTGAACGGCTCGCCGCCCTCGCGCAGGATCGGCCTGACGTCGAGATCATAGGGTGCAGGGGACATGGCAAAATCTCCAAGTGGAATCAACGGTATCGCGGCAGGAAGAGATTGGGTCGCACGGCTCCTTGGGGAAGCCGTTTTTCCGACGGCACGTAGACGAGGCGTCGCGCCGCGACCAGTTCGGCGACGATAGCAAGGGTCGCGGCAAGCATCAGTGCGGACGCCAGCCGGAACAGCCATGGCGCCTCCATCAGCAGGGCCGCCGTGCCGGCCGCCACGGCGGCGAAATAGAGGGCGAACCAGTATCGCCCGCGCCTTTCGGCGACCAGATCCTGCACGCGCGGCGTCGGCTTCTTTCCCATCAATCCGCCATAGCATTCCAGCCAGGTCAGGAACGGCACGATCTTGTAGAGCTGAGACAGGCCGAGGCCCGTCAACCAGCCGAAAGCCACGATGTAGACGAGAGCGCCGACATGCCGATCCAGCGAACCGGCGGCCGCCAGGGCGAAGAACAGCAACGCCGAGGCGAACAGAGCGAGAAACCCACCGCCCGCCGCGCTGACGTTCAGTTCGACGTGGCGGCGCTTGCGGTTGCGGTAGAAGAAGACGAGATCGGCGCCATAGAACACCAGCATCGCCGCGGCCAGCGCCGCCGCGAGAGCGCCGCCCACGCTGGAACCGCCGACCAGGTGTTCCGCGATGCCGCAGGGAACCGACAGCAGCGCGGCGACGCCGCACCACCACGCGGCCTTGCCCGTCGCGCGCTCCTTTTCCGGGGACAGCATGAACATGGGCAGCAGGCGATAGCTCACGCCGATAGCGCTGAAGGTCAGCCAGCCGCCGAAACCCGCGACGGCATGGATCGGCAATCCCCAGCTGCGGACGTCGAAAGGCAGCAGGCCGGACAGGGTCAGCGCGAAAAGCGCGCCGAGGCCGAAGGTCGCGAACAGGCAGGCCACGCCCACCGCGACGAACCGCGCCTGCAAGGGCAAACGCGACGGCCGCACGCTCCACAGCGTCGCGGCGACGATAAAGCCGATCGGCAAAAATCCCAGAGGCAGCAGGACCGCCGCTGCCGGCAGCAGCGGCAGGCCGCTCACGATGGTGCCGGCGAGGTCGAGGAAGCCGCCGAGCAGGCAGGTCAGTCCGGCCAGCAGGCACAGCAACGCGGGCACGACAAGACGCCCTGCCCTCAGCGGCCGCGCCACCAGCACCGGCACGAACTGCAGCAGCGCGCCGCACATCAGCAGGCTCAGCCAGCCGATGGCGACGGCATGGACGAGAACCAGCGTCTCCGGCGCCTCGACGGGCACCGCCGGAAAACCGTAGCCCCCCGCCATCATCGCCTCCGCCGCCAGCAGGAAGAGCAGCGCGGCGGCGAAGAAGGCCATCGTCCAGCGCGACAGCGCGGTTCCCATGGTTGCTGTTCTCCTTCGACCATCCGGCTGGAGCGACCGGGAGGCCCAAAGTCTCGCGCGGCAATTCCTGCGACAGGGTAGACCATGGGCCGGACCCTCCCTGTCTTCCTTGCGCGGGCGCAAACTTCCGAGTGATCAACGACATTCGGTGCGCCGTGCGGCGCTTGGGCCGCCGCTTCATTGCGCTGCCTCAAGGAAGGCAATGCGGCGGCCTGTTAGGGCTCCGTCCGTTCGATCCAGAAACGGAGTCCTTCCATGAGACACAGCAGCGGAGCCAGCCCAGTGCCCGCGGCCGGAGCGAAAACCGCGCGCAAGGCGGCACGGTGCCTGGCGGCCACCTTACTCGCCGGAACCGTGGCGTTCGCGCCGCTTTCCAGCGCCTTCGCCCAAACGCACGACCATACCATGACCTCGCAGACGGCACAGGAAACGGCAGCGCCCGCCGCCGCACCGGCATCGGCCGATCAGCCGGCCGTCAGCTACCACAACGCCACCATCTTCACGCTGCGCACCGGCATCGCCGACGGCCGCATGGTCTATATCGGCGTCGGCGGCGACATCGACAGCAAGGTCAATCCGACGCTGATGGTGCACGAGGGCGAGCTGGTCCAGATCAACCTCATCAACGGCGAGGGCGCCGAACACGACATCGTCCTCGACCAGTATGCCGCGCGCTCATCCATCGTGGTCGGCAAGAACGCCTCCTCGACCTTTTCCTTCCTGGCCAACAAAGTCGGCGAATTCGCCTATTTCTGCTCCATCGCGGGCCACCGCGCAGCGGGCATGGAAGGGCTGATCCAGGTGATGCCGGGCCCCCGCTCCGACATGGAGGGCGACGCCGCCGACATCGTGCGCGACCCGGCGGACCTGCCGGCGCCGATCGGGCAGCGCGCGCCGCAGGTGGTGCGCGTCGACCTCGAAACGGTCGAGCTGAAGGGCCGGCTGGACGACGGCACGTCCTATGTCTACTGGACCTTCAACCGCAAGGTGCCCGGCCCGATGCTGCGCGCCCGCGTCGGCGACACGGTCGAGGTCCATATCCGGAACGCCGCCGACAGCGTCATGATGCATTCGGTGGACTTCCATGCAGCGACCGGCCCCGGCGGCGGCGCCGACTTCACCCAGATCGCACCCGGCGAAGAGGCGGTGGTGACCTTCAAGGCGCTCAAAGCCGGTGTCTTCGTCTACCACTGCGCCACGCCCAGCGTCGCCCATCACATTGCCAGCGGCATGTACGGCCTGATCGTGGTCGAGCCCGAGGGCGGCCTGCCGCAGGTCGACCGTGAATTCTACGTCATGCAGGGCGAGCTCTACACGGTCGAGCCGTTCGGCACAAAGGGCGAGATGGAGATGGACTACGACAAGCTGATCTCCGAGCGCCCGGAATATTTCCTGTTCAACGGCTCGGTCGGCGCGCTCACCAAGGCGCATCCGCTCTACGCCAACGCGGGCGAGACGGTGCGCATCTTCTTCGGCGTCGGCGGGCCGAACTACACCTCGTCCTTCCACGTCATCGGTGAGATCTTCGACCACGTCTACCCGTTCGCCAGCATGACGTCGCCGCCGCTCACCGACGTGCAGACGGTCACCGTGCCGCCCGGCGGCGCCACGGTGGTCGACTTCAAGGTCGACCGCGCCGGCCACTACGTGCTGGTCGACCACGCGCTGTCGCGGGCGGAGCGCGGCCTCGCCGGTTACCTGATCGTCGACGGCCCGAGGGAAGACGACATCATGCACGCCGGTCCGGCCAAGCCATAGCATCGGCTTGCAGGGGCGGGGGGAGCGGGCGCGCCGTGGGGCGCGCCCATTTTTTGCTGCGCCAGGCAAAACATCGCGGAAACAATCACGACGGCTTGTCGTCGTCGTCCAGCAGGACGCGCTCGGCGGCGCCGTCCAGATCCTCGTACTGGCCGGAGCGCAGCGACCACAGGAAAGCCGCCAGCCCCGCCAGCCCGAGCAGGAGCGCGACGGGTATCAGGACCACGAGATAGTTCATCGGCCGGCAACCGTTGCCGTCTGTGGCTGGACGGGCGCGCGGCGACCTTCGTCTGGTCGGGCGGCCGATCCCGGGCGCAGGCGCCCCGAATGCAACCGCATGGCGTTCGCCACGACCAGTACCGATGACAGCGACATGGCGACCGCCGCCACCAGCGGCGTGACCAGCCCACCGACGGCGACCGGCACGGCCAGCGCGTTGTAGGCGACGGCAAGCGTGAAATTCTCGCGCACCAGCACCTTTGCTTTCCGTGCAATGTCGAACGCCGTCGAGACAGCCGATAGGTCCTCGTGCAGGAAAACGAAATCGGCTGCGTTGCGGCCGATGTCGGCGGCGGTAGCGGGCGCCATCGAGACATAGGCCGCCGCCAGCGCCGGCGCATCGTTCAGGCCGTCGCCGACCATCAGCACCTTGCGGCCGGCATCGGCGAGTTCGCGGATGCGGGCGAGTTTGTCCGACGGCAGCAGGTCGCCCGCCGCGCGGTCGATCTCCAGTTGCGACGCCAGTCCCTGAACCGCCACGGCGCGGTCGCCCGAAAGGATTTCGACCGGCAGGCCCGCCTGGCGCAACCGGTGCATCATCTCACTGGCGCCGGGGCGGACGCGATCCTCGATCGCGAACGTCGCCAGCCTGGCGCCATCGCCGGCCAGCACGACGACCGATCCGCCCTCAGGGCTGCCTTCGCCGGCGTCGCCGCCGAGCGCCCAAGCGGACCGGCCGAGCCGATAAAGCTTTCCCCGCGCACGGCCCTCGACCCCCAGGCCCGGGATCTCCCGGACCTCGTCGAAGACGACATCCGCTCCCCCTGCCCCGCCGGCTGCGGCAATCGCGCGGGCGGCCGGATGACGCGAGCCCGCCGCCAGGGCCACGGCTATCGGCCATGCCGAACGCGCAATTTCGCCGGCATTGGCGACACGCGGCCTGCCCAGCGTCAGCACGCCGGTCTTGTCGAACAGCACGGCGTCGATCTCGGCGAGGCGTTCCAGCCCAGCGCCGTCCTTGACCATGACGCCGCGCTCGAACAGACGGCGCGCCGCCATCACCTGGACGATCGGCACGGCGAGGCCGAGCGCGCAGGGACAGGTGATGATGAGCACAGAGATCGCCACCGTCACCGACTGGTGCCAGTCGCGCGTGGCGAGGAACCAACCGGCGAAGGAGAGCGCCGCGATGGTATGCACCACCGGCGAATAGAGGGCCGCGGCCCGGTCTGCGAGCCGCCGGTAGCGCGCCCTGCCCCCTTCGGCGGCCTCCATCAGCCGGACCATCTCGGTCAGAAACGAATCTTCTGCCCGCGCCGTCGCCCGGATCGTCAGCGGCCCGGTGAGGTTCATCAGCCCGGCCTGCACCCCGCTTCCCGGCGAGGCGGTATCCGGCGCGCTTTCGCCCGACACCAGCGAACGGTCGAGGTCCGAGCGACCGGTTTCCACGACGCCGTCGACGGGGATGCGGTCGCCGGGCGCGACGAACAGCAGCGCGCCGGATTCGATCGCCGGGAGCGCCACATAGCGGCGCGTTCCGTCCTTCTCGACCAGCGTGGCGCCGGCCGGCACCAGCCGCGCCAGCCCCACCACGGCCGAGCGCGCCTTCTCGCGCATAAGGTGATCCAGCGTGCGGCCGATCAGCAGGAAGAACAGCAGCGTCGTCGCGGCGTCGAAATACGCGTGTTCGGCGCCCTGCGCGGTGTCGTAGAGGCTCAAGCCGAAGGCCAAAGTCACGCCGATGGCGATCGGCACGTCCATGTTGGTGCGGCCATGACGCAGCGCATTCCACGCCGACGCATAGAATATGCCGCCGGCATAGATGACGGCCGGAAGCGCCAGCACGGCGGAAATGATGTGGAAAGCCTGCCGCGTTCCTCCGTCCGCCCCGAACCAGACGGACACCGACAGCAGCATGATGTTCATGGCGCAGAAACCCGAAAGTGCTAGCGCCTTGATCAGCCGGGAAAGCTGCGGGTCGGTCCTGTCGGCCTCGAAGGACTGAAGATGCGCCGGATAGCCGATCCGTGCCAGCGCGCCGACCATGTCGGGGACATTCCCGTCAAGCGGGCGCCAGCGCACAGCCACGCGCCTGGTGGAAAGATTGACGCGCGCGCCGGTCACGCCGTCGAGCGCGGAAAGCGTCTTTTCCACGGCGGCGATGCAGGCGCCGCAATGCACGCCCGGCACCGAAAGGTCGGTCTGGCGGGTGCCGTCGCCGAGATCGCGGCTGGCCAGCAGGATCTCCTCGCGCGCCACCGTCGGCGCCTCGAATTCGAGCCTCGCTTCGCCGGGTGCGCAGCAGGACACTGTTCCGCCTCGTCAGCGCATCGCCTTGTAGGCGTGCCAGGTGGCGTGGCCGAGCCACGGGAATATGACGATCAGTCCGAGGAATCCGGTCGCCACGCCAAGGGCAAACAGTATGAGGACCACAAAGCCCCACACGATCATCGGCCGGGTATTGTTCCACACCGTCGCCATGCTTGTGCCCATCGCGGTCAGAGCATCGACCGGCCTGTCGAGCAGCATGGGAACGGAAAAGACGCTGATGGCGAAGCCGAAGGCGGCGAACAGCCCGCCGATCGCAGTGCCGACGACCAGCATGGCAAGGCCTTCCGGTGTCGTCAGGATCACATGGGTGATGTGGTCGAGGCCCGGAAACGGCCGCACGCCGAAGAACAGCGCGTAGATGAGGACGGCGGCGCGCATCCACAGAAGCATAACCAGGAACAGCAGCAAGCCGGTGAACAGCACCTGCGCGCCGGCGCGCGGCGACACGAACAGCATCGAGCCAAGGCCGGGCTTCCCGCCCTCCTCCAGCTCGCGGCTCTTTTCGTAGAGTCCGACCGCCGCCACCGGCCCGACGATCATGAAGCCGGCCAGCGCCGGAAACAGGATGTAGTCCCAACCGAAGGCGAACAGCGTCCACACCAGCACCGCTGAGACGAGAAAGACGGCGAAGCCGTAGGCGAGGCTCGGTCCGGGCCGCGTCCACAGATCGCGCCACCCGGCGGAGAGCCATGCGAAGCAGGCACCCGCCGGCAGGTTGCGCTGGCGCTCGGGATTGCGCGTCTCCTCGATGCCCGAAAGCTCGTTCAACAGGCCATAGGGGCGTTGGGCTTGGCTCATCGTCGTTCTCTCCTGCCCGTCAGCAATCAGACTGCGCGGCGCGATAGCTCCCGCCTCCGCGCTGCGGCTCCTTGAGGTGAGCCACGCACTCCGGCTGAGAACTCACCGCCACATAGACGAGGTGCGCGTTGGCGCCGCAGAACACCAGCACGCCGGCCCCGACCAGCAGCCAGACAGCCCATGAAATTCTTCTGCCAGCGGCCTGTTCCTTCATCGTCCGTTCCAGCTCACGGGTTTTCCACGCCCAGCGAATAGACATAGAGGGCGAGGATCTTGATGTCGGCGGGCGAGAGGCGCTCGGCCCAGGTCGGCATATGACCCTGCCGTCCGCCATGCAGCGTGTTTATGATCGTCTGGAGGTCGCCGCCGTAGATCCAGTATTTGTCGGTCAGGTTCGGCGCACCGACGTCGGCGCTCCCCTTGGCGTCCTCGCCGTGGCAGGCCGCGCAATTGGCCAGGAACACCTGCCGGCCCGCCTCGATGGTCTCGACGTTGTCCGGCGTGGCGTCATCCGGATTGCTCAGCGAGTGGACATAGAGGGCGACGTCGTGCAGCTGCGCCGGCTCGAGCATCTGGTCGCGGCCGAAAGCGGGCATCTGTGACACCCGGCTGTCGGGATTGGCGCTGTTGACGCCGACACTGATGGTCTGGGCGATCGTTTCCGGTCCACCGCCCCAGATCCAGTCGTGGTCGGCGAGGTCCGGATAGTTGGCGCCTCCGCGCCCGTCACGTCCGTGGCAGGCGGCGCAATTGTCGCCGAACAGGCGGTGGCCAGTCTCCTTCACCACTTTCATGAGCTGCGGGTCGGCCAGGATCTCGTCGTAGCTCTTGGTGTCGAGCGCATCGACCCAAGACGCGCGCGCGGCGTTCGCCTCGGCCATCTTCTCGGCGATGATCTTGTGCTGATCGGTGTCGAGCAACCCACGCGTGTAGGTGGTGCCGAGCGGCCAGGTCGGCATCACGAACCACCACAGCACGGCAAAGATATGAGTGGCGATCAGGAACATCAGCACACCCCGCGGCACCGGGGTGTCGAGTTCCTTGATGCCGTTCCATTCGTGCCCGGTCGTGACGCGGCCGCTGACCGGATCGATCTCCTCTACCGCCATGGCTTGTCGTCCTGATCCAGAATGTCGTTCTTGGCCGCATGGAAGCGGGCGCGGTTGGAGGGCCAGAACGCGTAGATCGTCACCACCACCGCGAAGCCGATCAGATAGAAAAGGCCCCAGCTCTTGGAGAGGCCGACAAGCATGTCGTGGGTGATATCCATGATTTGCTCCTCAACCGCCCGTGCCGCCGACCTGGGGCGTGATACCGGCCTCGTCGCGGCTCGCCGCGTTGGTCAGGCGGCCGAGCACCTGCAGGTAGGCCACCAGCGCATCCATCTCGGTCACTTCGCTCGTCACGCCGTCGAAGGCGCTGACGTCGGTCGCGTCGCCATAGCGCTCGGTGACGCCGCTGGCGAAATCGCTGTCCGGCGTCGCCTGGCCGTAGGCGTCGCGCGCGGCGTTGGCGATCATGTCGTCCGTATAGGGCACGCCAAGCTCGCGCAGTACCCTGAGGTGTTCGCCGAGGTCGTCCATCTTGAGCCGCGTGCGCGCCAGGAAGGCGTAGGCCGGCATGTTGGATTCCGGCACCACGTCGCGCGGGTTGCTCAGATGCGCGACATGCCAGAAGTCGGAATATTTTTCGCCGACGCGGGCAAGGTCCGGCCCCGTGCGCTTCGAGCCCCACAGCATCGGATGGTCGTATTTGGATTCGACAGCCAATGAGTAGTGGCCATAGCGCTCGACGTCGTCGCGCAGCGTGCGGATCATCTGGCTGTGGCAGGCATAGCAGCCCTCGCGCTCGTAGATGTTGCGGCCGGCGAGTTCCAGCGGGGTATAGACGCGCATATCGGGCGCATCCTCGACCGTCTGGTGGATGGTGAACAGCGGCGCGATTTCGACGAAGCCGCCGACGCTGGCGGCCAGGATCACCATCAGCACGAAGCCGATCGCCGTCCGCTCCAGCTTGCGATGGAAAAGCTCACGCATCGGGTCACTCCGCAAGGGCTGGCGCGGCGCCGGCTTCCGGCCGCTCCGCGAGATCGGCTACGGCGGGAACGCCACGAACCGTCATCCATATGTTGTAGCAGGCGACGATCATGCCGAGCAGGAACAGCAGGCCGCCGAAGGCGCGCGCAATGTAGTAGGGGTACATCGCCACCAACGAGTCGACGAAGGAATAGGTCAGCGTCCCGTCGCCGTTGTAGGTTCGCCACATCAGGCCCTGGATGATGCCGGAATTCCACATCGCGAACACGTAGATCAGCGTTCCGGCCATCGCGAGCCAGAAATGCACCTCGACGAGAGCCGCCGAATACATGCGCTCGCGCTTCCACAATGTCGGAACGAGCGTATAGAACGCGCCGAAAACGATCATCGCCACCCAGCCGAGCACGCCGGCATGGACATGGGCGATCGTCCAGTCGGTGTAGTGGGACAGCGAATTGACTGGGCGGATGGCGAGGAACGAGCCCTCGAAGGTCGAGAGGCCGTAGAAGACAGCGGCGATGAACATGAAGCGCAGCGTGGCGTCGTCGCGCACCTTGTGCCAGGCGCCGTTCAGGGTCAGCAGCGCGTTGCCGGCGGAGGCCCATGACGGCACCAAAAGCATCACCGAGAAGGTCATGCCGAGGTTCTGCACCCAGTGCGGCAGCGCCGTGTAGTGGAGATGGTGGGAGCCGACCCACATGTAGAAGAAGGTGATGCCCCAGAAGGAGAGGATCGACAGCCGGTAGGAGAAGATCGGCCGGCCCGCCCGCTTCGGCAGATAGTAATACAGCATCCCCAGGAAGCCCGAGGTGAGGAAGAAGGCGACGGCGTTGTGGCCGTACCACCACTGCACCATGGCGTCCTGCACGCCGGCCCAGATGGTGTAGCTCTTGGCGCTGCCCCACGAAATCGGGATGGCCAGGTTATTGACGATATGCAGGATCGCCACCACCAGGATGAAGGCCAGGTAATACCAGTTGGCCACGTAGATGTGCGGCTCCTTGCGGCGCGCCAACGTGCGAACATAGAGAATGAAATAAGCGACCCAGACGATCACCAGCCAGAGGTCGGCGTACCATTCGGCCTCGGCGTATTCCTTCGACTGGGTGACGCCGATCAGGTAGCCGCTCACCGCCAGCAGGCAGAACAGATTGTAGCCCAAAAGCACGAACCACGGGCTGATCTGGCCGGCGAGCCGCGCGCGTGACGTGCGCTGCACGACATGGAAGGAGGTGGCGATCAGGGCGTTGCCGCCAAACCCGAAGATGACGCCGGTGGTGTGGGTGGGCCGCAGCCGGCCGAAGGTCGACCAGGCGGCGTCGAAGGCGAGATTCGGCCAGGCGAGTTGCGCGGCAACCCAGACGCCCATGAACATGCCGAACACCGCCCACGCCAAGGACAGTGCGATGCCAACCTTGATCGGGTCGTCATAATAGCTGGCCGACCTGTCTTCCGTGGGCTCCGGGCCATAGAAGGCCGACAGCACGACCCATAGCAGGACGCCGCTGTAAGCGAGCACCATGACGCCGTGGACGCCGAGCGCGTCGCCGCGCCCGAGTGCCGCCATGGCGATGCCGACGATGGCCATCACGATCAGGATGACGGCACAATATTGTCTTTCGCTGGAAGTCAGTTGCGCAACCATGGTTTCCCCTCGGCGGCGCCGGTTCACGCCACCTGTTCGGCTGAACTGCCGATCAGTTTATACGCGCCCAGCACGCCTGCAAGCTCTTCTCTGTTCGCGACCAGATCGGCCAGCGTGTATTTATCGAATACGGAGAGATAAGCGCCGAGCGCTTCCCGCACGATGCCCTTCAGCCGGCAGATCGGCGAAAGCACGCATGCCCCGCCTC
>NZ_JBEBMG010000021.1:0-24881 GCF_040081975.1 Mesorhizobium hunchu | reverse complement strand
GGCTTCCTTCAGCTTGAGGTGCGCCGGAACCGGCCGGCCCTGGTAAGTTCCCGTCTTGAGGATGACCGAACACCAGAAGTCGGTCATCTTCTCCAGATGCGGCTCCCAGTCGTCGGCGATGTGGCGCTCGAAAATCGGCCCCAGCCGCTCGTTTTTACGCACCCGCGCATAGAAGGCACGCACCAGCCGCCCGATAAAGGCGCGATCCACCTGCGGGTGCTCCAGCGGCTGCTCCGTCACGGAGCGGATTCGGTCGAGAGGCTGCGGATCCATCGGCTTCCGATATAAAGTAGTATTCCAGATACCACTTTTTACAAGCGCGCACCCTCATCCGCAAGGCACGAAACGTCGCAGCAGGCTGCGTGACCGTCAAACGAGGCGCAAGGCAAAATGCCTCACGCCGACAACCGGCGGACACGAGACCGGATTTCGAGTGAGACGACTGCAGCGCAACGGCTGATGGAAGAAGCAGCGACCGCTAAAGCACGGCGTTGGCGACGGCCAGCAACGTCAGCAGCGCCGACACGAGACTGGCGACAATCACGACGGCGCCGAACCCGAACGCCAGCCCCGAAATGAGATCGAAGGATCTGCCCATTGTTTCGGTCATGGTTCTGTACCCACCAGCCTCATGCTCCCGCGCCAACGCTCGATGGCCGCGCTTTTCGTCAAGGAAACGCGCAAACGCATTCGCGTGTCAAGGTCGGCGGCGGTCACCGGACAGAGCTGTTATTGACTATCAGCCTCGGACGCCCGAGCGCGTGGCGAGTTCAGTGACCGAACAGCCTTGCGTGCCAGTCCTGCGGAATATTGCCCCGGGAAACGAAGGACGGATTGCCGAACTGATCCGGATACGCGGGGAGCCGCTTTCCGTAGGTGAACGGCTGTCCATCCAGTGTCAGCGTCACGCCCCCCGCGGCCCGCAGAACGGCATCGCCGGCAGCCGTATCCCATTCCATCGTGCGTCCGAGGCGCGGATAGAGATCGGCCTCGCCGGCGGCCACGAGGCAGAATTTCAGCGACGATCCGACCGAAATGAGGTCGGCCCCCGGAAATTTCGCGATGAAATCGTCCGTCTCCGGCGTCCTGTGCGACCGGCTCGCGACGATGACCGGCGCCGCGTCAGCCGTCCGGACGGCGATTGATTTGCGATCGACCAGCTTTCCCGCAGAAGCGACGCTCGCCCGCGACGCCTTTGCGCCGGCGCCGCAGAATATGTCGCGACGGGCCGGTGCATAGACGACGCCGGCGATCGGAACGCCGGCCTCGACCAGGGCGATGTTGACGGTGAAATCCTGTCGCCGGTTGACGAACTCCTTGGTTCCGTCGAGCGGATCGACGAGGAAGAAGGGGCCGTCGCCGATCTCCGGCAGCACGCCGGACGAAACCTCCTCCTCGGCGACGCAGGGAATGGAAGGCCATTCCCGTCGAAGACCGCGCAGGATGATCGCCTCCGCGCGGCGGTCGGCCTCGGTGACCGGCGAGGCGTCGGCCTTACGGTCGACGTCGATCGGACCGGCATAGACCTCCATGATGGCATCACCCGCCTCGACGACGAGTCGCTCGAAGACCTCGATCATGTGCGACAGGTCGTTTTCGGTCACTGTCTCACTCGTCCCCTGCCGCCGGCTGGTTCTCTTCAAGCCAGCGCCCGATCGCCTCGGCCATTTCCTCCGGCGTGCGGCCAACGGTCTCAAGCCTGATCTCGGCGTTCTCCGGCGCCTCGTAAGGCGAGGAAATGCCGGTGAAGTTGGGAATCTCGCCCTTGAGCGCCCGCTCATACAGCCCCTTGGGGTCGCGGCGGATGCACTCTTCCAGCGGCGTGTCGACGAAGATCTCGACGAATTCGCCCGGCCGCATGATCTCGCGCGCCGCGCGACGCTCCGAGCGGAAAGGCGAGATGAAGGAGACGATGACGATCAGGCCGGCATCGGCCATCAGCCTGGCCACCTCCGCCACGCGGCGGATGTTCTCCACGCGGTCGGCGTCGGTGAAACCCAGGTCGCGGTTCAATCCGTGGCGGACATTGTCGCCGTCGAGGATATAGGTGTGCCGGCCCTCCGAATGGAGCTTCTTTTCCACCAGATTGGCGATGGTGGATTTGCCCGAACCGGACATGCCGGTGAACCACAAGACGCGCGGGCGCTGGTTCTTCAGCGCGGCGTGTGCCTTGCGGTCCACGTCCAGCGCCTGCCAATGGACGTTGGTGGCGCGGCGCAGGCCGTGGGCGATCATGCCCGCCGCAATCGTGCGGTTGGTGGTACGGTCGATCAGAATGAACGTGCCGGTCGAACGGTTCTCGCCATAGGGGTCGAAGGCGATCGGCGCCTGCAGCGACAGGTTGCACGAGCCGATCTCGTTCATCGCCAGCGACGAGGCCGCCTCATGCGCGAAATTCTCGATGTTGACGCGATATTTCAGTTCCGAGACGGTCGCCGGCGTCTGGTCCGTCTCGGTGCGCAAAATGTAGGAGCGCCCCGGAAGCAGCGGATGCTCGTCCATCCAGACGATATCGGCGGTGAACTGGTCGGAGACTTCCGGCGGCGCTTCGGGCGCAACCAGCATATTGCCGCGCGACAGCTCGATCTCGTCTTCCAAAAGAAGGGTCACGGCCTGATGCGCCTCGGCGGCCTTGACGCTGCCGCGCGGCGACAGGATTTCCCGTACCAGCGACTGCTTGCCGGATTTGGCGACGCGCACGGCGTCGCCGACGGCGACGCGCCCCGTCGCGATCGTGCCTGCAAATCCGCGGAAATCGAGGTTCGGCCGGTTCACGTACTGGATCGGAAAGCGGAACGGCGCGCTCGCGCGATCGTCGTCGACGACGACCTGCTCCAGATGCTCGATCAGCGTCGGGCCATCGTACCAAGGCATGTGTTCCGAACGGATGCTGACATTGTCGCCATAGCGCGCCGACATCGGGATCGGCGCGATGGAGGTGAAGCCGAGCTTGTCGGCGAAGGCGCGATAATCGGCGACGATCGCCTCGAAACGCCCGCGGTCGAAATCGATCAGGTCGATCTTGTTGACCGCCACCACGACGTGGCGGATGCCGAGCAGCGAGGCGATGAAGGAGTGCCGCCGCGTCTGCGGCAGGACGCCCTTGCGCGCGTCGACCAGCACCACCGCAAGGTCGGCGGTAGAGGCGCCGGTCGCCATGTTGCGCGTATACTGTTCATGGCCGGGCGTGTCGGCGACGATGAACTTGCGCGCCGGCGTCGTGAAGAAGCGATAGGCGACGTCGATGGTGATGCCCTGCTCGCGCTCGGCCTCCAGCCCGTCGACCAGAAGGGCGAGATCGATGTCCTCGCCGGTTGTGCCGAACTTGCGCGACGCGTTCTGGACATCGGCCAGCTGGTCCTCGAAGATCAGCTTGGTGTCGTAGAGAAGGCGGCCGATCAGGGTCGACTTGCCGTCGTCCACCGATCCGCAGGTGAGGAACCGCAGCAGGCCCTTGTTCTTCTGGGTGGCGAGATACACGCCGAGCCTGGTGCCGGCGGCGTCCTCGGTAGGCTTTTCAAGGCGCGTCATCAGAAATATCCCTCGCGCTTCTTCTTTTCCATGGACCCCGCTTCGTCCTTGTCGATCAGGCGTCCCTGCCGCTCCGAGGTGCGCGCCGTCAGCATCTCGCCGACGATCTTCTCGAGCGTATCGGCATCGGAGTCGATCGCGCCGGTGAGCGGGTAGCAGCCAAGGGTGCGGAATCGGACGAGGCGCTCTTCGGCGGTCTCGCCGTCGCGAAGCTTCATCCTGTCGTCGTCGCGCATGATCAGCATGCCGTCGCGCTCCACGACCGGACGGCGCTTGGCGAAATAGAGCGGCACGATGGGGATGTTCTCCGCCATGATGTATTGCCAGATGTCGAGCTCGGTCCAGTTCGACAGCGGGAAGACGCGGATCGATTCACCGGGCTGGACGCGGGTATTGTAGATGTTCCACATCTCCGGCCGCTGGTCCTTCGGGTCCCAGCCGTGCCGGCGGTCGCGGAAGGAGAAGATGCGCTCCTTGGCGCGCGACTTCTCCTCGTCGCGGCGCGCGCCGCCGAACGCGGCGTCGAACTTGTAGTGATCGAGCGCCTGCCTCAGCGCAACGGTCTTCATGACGTGGGTATGGACGTTGGATCCGCTGTCGAACGGATTGACGCCGGCGCGCACGCCGTCCTGGTTCACATGGACCAGAAGGTCGAAACCGAGTTCCGCGGCCATGCGGTCACGGAACGCGATCATCTCACGGAACTTCCACGTGGTGTCGACGTGCAGCAGCGGAAACGGCGGCTTGGCCGGCGCAAACGCCTTCATCGCGAGATGGAGCAGAACCGACGAATCCTTGCCGATCGAATACAGCATCACAGGATTGGAGAAGGTCGCGGCGACCTCGCGGAAGATATGGATGGATTCCGCCTCCAGCCGATCAAGATGGGTCAGCGCCTCAGGCGTATCTTTCAAGCTTTGCATGCTTCCGTTTCGTCTTGATATTGGTTTGGCTACCGCCCTTCAGGGCCGGTAAAATGTGTCGGCGGCGTCCGATAAACAAGACCGGCATGCCTATTTGCAAGTCCAAGCCGAGAGGTTCTTTACAAAGTTCCAAACCGGCTTGGAATAGGATTTTCCCAAGGTGCGGTGTCTTGCCGCCCGTCATGCGAGAGCGAGGAGCGAAAGGGTGACCATCGTCGTCACAGGCGCAACCGGAATGATCGGACGTCATCTCGTGGCAGCGCTGCGCGCCTCGGGCAAGCGCGTGCGCGTACTGTCGCGCTCTGTCGCAAAGCCGAACCTCGCCGAGGAAACAAGGAGCCTGCCTGCTCCGGAGGCGCCGGCCGGCCTGTTCGAAGAGGCGCTGGCGGGCGCCACCGGCATTGTTCACTGCGCGGCGCTCAACAGCGATGCCGGGCGCACCGAACGCGACGTCTTTGCGGCGAACGCCGTGCTGACCGAAAAACTCGGGCGCGCAGCGGCGCGAACGGTTCCCGGCCGCTTCATCTTTCTTTCCTCCACCCGCGCCATGATCGACGGATGGGAAACGGCGACGCTGGACGAGGCGACGGCTTGCCGTCCCGTATCCGCCTATGGGCGCTCCAAGCTGGAAGGCGAACGACTGCTTCGTGCGGCCTATGAGGCAGCCGGGCGAAGCGGCGACGCGACGGCTCTGCGCCTTCCGCCGGTCTATGGCGTGGGCATGCGCGGGCAGCTTGGCGCGCTGCTTCGGCTCGCCGACACGCCGATGCCCCTGCCGTTCAGGCGCTACGGGGCGCCGGGAACGCTGGTCTCCCGCAGCACGGCCGTCCGGGCCGCCCTGCTTCTGCTCGATCATACGGGTCCGCTGCAGGACATCTATCTCGCCGGGGATCGCCAAAGCCTGGACACGGGAGAGATCCTTGCCTCCTTCAGACGGGGCCTGGTGCGGGCCGAGCGCCTGTTCCACCTGCCCGAAGGCGTGCTGCGGTTCGCCGCCGCGCTCGCGCTGCAAGGGGACGCTGCCCGCCTGCTCGCCGCCGGTCAGATCGTTCGCTCCGACCGGCTCGCCGCTCTTGGCTGGCATTGCGAGGATGACACCCATGCCGCGCTCAGGGCTCTTGCTGCGGCGGCGCGACGGCCGGGCCGGGCCGGACAAACGTCCTGAACAGGATCGTCATGTCGGGCAACAACCCCATGCCGGCCATGTAGCGCGCGTCCAGCGCCGCGCATCCGGCGGGATCGGACATATCGACACCGCTTACCTGGGCGAGGCCCGTCACGCCGGGACGAATGGAGAAAACGCCGCGTCGTCGCCGCTCGGCAATCAGCTCGTTCTGGCTCGGCAGGCATGGGCGCGGCCCCACGAGGCTCATCTCGCCGACCAGGACATTCCACAGTTGGGGCAGTTCATCGAGCTTCCAGCGCCGCAATATCAGGCCGAGACGCGTCGCCGCCGCCGCGGGCGCATCATGCGTCGGCACCGACGGCGTGCCGGCATACATGGTGCGCAGCTTCAGGCAGACGAAAGGCTTCTCGTCGCGACCTACCCGCACCTGTCGAAACAGCGCAGGGCCTTCCGACGTCAGCCGGATGGCGAGCGCCAGCACCAGAAGCACGGGCGAGGCGAGCAGAAGGCCGAAGGCCGATGCGACAAGATCGACCGTCCGTTTCATGATCTCGATATTCTGCGGAGGCCTATACGCCACGACATGAGCCGTTTTCTCCGGCACGCCAAACCAGTTCTCCTGCTTCAAGCTTCGCTATTGCGCCGCTTTCGATTGGTCGGCCCCGACCGTTCCCAACGATGCTTTCACACATTCGAACAGGATGTGACGAACGGCTTCCTCGTCGCCGGCCGTCAAAGCCTCATTGAGCCTGGCCAGATTGGCGGGGATGTCGTCGTCGACGGACTCCAACTGCCGTCCCCTCAATATCTTGGGGTGGGCGGTCTGCGTAACGCCGTCGCGATCGTAGAAGAGTTCCTCGAAGATCTTCTCGCCGGGCCGCGGACCGATCGAGACGATCTCGATGTCGCCGTCGGGATTGGCGGCATTGCGAACCGTCAGGCCGGCGAGAGCGATCATGTCCTGCGCGAGATCGCGGATACGCACCGGCTCTCCCATCTCCAGCAGCAAAACGTCGCCGCTCTGCGACAGGACCGACGCCTGGACGATCAGTTCCGCCGCCTCACGCACCGACATGAAATATCGCGTCATGTTCTCGTGGGTGATCGTCACAGGGCCGCCATTGGCGATCTGCTCGCGAAAGAGCGGCACCACCGATCCACTCGATCCGATGACATTGCCGAACCGGACGGAACTGAAGCATCGCGGGCGCCCATCGCTCATCTGCCCCGCTCCGTAGTGGCGCACGATAAGTTCCGACCAGCGTTTTGTCGCTCCCATCACACTCGCGGGATGCACCGCCTTGTCGGAGGAGATCAGGACAAGATTCTCCACCCCGGCCCCACGCGCGGCTTCCAACAGCGTCGCCGTGCCGAAGACGTTGTTCCAAACCGCGGCAAGCGTATTGGCCTCGACAAGCGCGACATGCTTGTAGGCGGCGCAGTGAAAGACCGCGTCGACCTTGTTGTCCCGCAGCACCCGATCGATGAACTTCCGTTCAGCCACAGATCCCAGGACGGGAACAACCCGGCAGTTGGCGATCTGGGTCAGCTCGCGATCTATCTCATAGAGCCCATGCTCGTTCACGTCGAGCAGGACCAAAGCGGCCGGGCTGAAACCGGAAACCAGGCGGGAAAGGGCCGATCCGATCGATCCCGCAGCGCCGGTGACCAGAACCACCTTCCCGTTGACCGCCTGCCGCAGGAGGTCGGGATTCGCCGGCACTTCGGAGCGGCCGAGCAGATCGTCGATATCGAAATCGCGCACGAAATTGACGAGATAACGGCCGCCGGCAAGGTCGGAGATCGGTGGAACGATCCGAAGCTTCACCGGCAGGTGAGCCAGTTTCGCGAACACCTGCTTGCGTTGGGCCGCGTCCAGGGAGGACGTCGAAATGATGATTTCCTCGATGCCCATATTGAAGACCAGCGCGCCGACGGCATCGGACGTGTAGACGCGCAGCCCCATGATATCCATGCCGCGCAGCGTGGGATCGTCGCTGATGAAGCCCAGTACCTGCCGTTCCCTGGAGCTGTGGAGCGCGCTCAGGAGTTGGACGCCGGCATCACCGGCCCCGTAGACCAGAATCCGTTTCAGCGCGTAGTCGCCCTCGACGCTGCCAAGCAGCAGCCATTTGATGCCGAAGCGGCTGCCGATCAGGAAGGCGACCGCACCCAGCCAGTAGAACAGCGGAATGGTGCGGGGCACGCCTTCGGCGCCGGTCATGAAGGTGAGGAAGACCAGAGCCATCCATCCCAGTACCGCGAGCGTGACTGCCTGCAGGATGGTCCAGATCGCGCGATCCGGCAGGTAGCGCAGGACCGATCGATAGAGGCCGAGGCGGATAAAGATCGGTATGGCGATAACCGGCGCCGCGAGTATCAGCAGCGCCTGATTGAGATTGGGCTGGAAGGCGGTAGCGAAGCGTATGCAGTAGCTCAGCCACACCAGAACCACGAGGGCGACGAAGTCCATCGTCACCAGAATGAGGCGTTTGCGCGGCCGCGGCAGCGCGACGATGTGCTGTAAGGCCTTTCCCATAACCGCCCTGGCTGTCGCCGCGATTGTCCTCAGCAAGCCTGTACCCTATCACCGTCAATGCTTCGCCGCACCACAACGCCCGACAGCTTTCTGCCGCACGCGCCCAGGCGATTGCAACCGCCTATCCCGAGACAGGACGATCGACAAGTCCGCGGCCCATCACGCATGCGATCATCCGGTTACAGTGAGTGGGACCCGATTGCGAGCGGCTTGCTTGACGATCGCCGCGGATCGGGTGCAAGGGTCTGTCTCGCCCGAACAGGAAACGCCGCCATCGTGATCCCGACACCACGGAGTTCAGTCCGGCACGCGCATGTCGCGATCCTGCTTGCCACCTATAATGGCGATCGTTTCCTCGGCGAACAGCTGGAATCGCTGCAACGGCAACAGGTGGACCGGGTCGACGTATGGGCTTCCGACGACGGATCGACCGACGGCACGATCGATAGTCTCCAGGCCGCGGAGAAATCCTGGAACCTCGGCAGGTTCCGGATCGTCAGCGGCCCCCGCGCGGGGTTCGCCGAGAATTTCCGCAGCCTGATTCTCAATCCGGAGGTCGCCGCCGACTACTACGCGTTCTGCGACCAGGACGACGTTTGGGACAAGGACAAGCTGGCGGTCGCGGTGGACTGGCTGAAAAGCCTCCCGCCCGGCAAGGCCGGCGTCTATTGCTCGCGCACGCGCACCATCGACCTCCAGGGAAAGCCGGTCGGCCTGTCGCCGCTCTTTTCGCGCCCGCCGAGTTTCCGCAACGCCATCGTTCAAAGCATCGCCGGCGCCAACACGATGGTTCTCAATCAGCCGGCATGGGCGCTTGTGAGGGAAGCCTGTCGCGAGGACGGCTTCGTCAGTCATGACTGGTGGACATACCTGATCGTCACCGGTGCCGGCGGCGATGTTCACTATTGCCCGCAACCACGCATCGGTTACCGCCAGCATGCCGAGAACATCGTCGGTTCGAATACGGGCATGACCGCACGGCTGTCGCGTTACCGCTTCCTGCTGCGGGGCAGGTTTTCGAAGTGGATGGAGCAGAACCTGACGGGGCTTCGGCGCTGCGAGCATCTTCTGACCGACGACGCCAGGACCGTCCTCGCGGAACTCGAACGCGTGCACTCGGGCGCAGTGCCTGGCCGGCTGGCAGCGCTGATGCGCTCCGGCGCCTACCGGCAGTCGCTGGCCGCCAATCTCGGACTTTACGCTGCCTGCCTGCTTGGGAAACTCTGAAAAAGCCGGCGATCGGCCACGCGCCGAAGCGTGGACAGTTTTTCCAGTCGCGACAGGAATCGCCGGAAAAGAACGAGGCGAACCTGCTGACAACGCTCGCGTTTCCGACCGCGACTCCGCCAAGACGAGGCCTGCGGCCATCATTCTGTCAACACGTGCGGCGGCGGCGGCAAGATCGAACCGGTTGACACCGGAGCGACGCGATGAGCGATCAGACGAACCTGCTTGGCCTTCCCTATATCATGCCTTCGCAGGCCCAGAAGCACGTCACCCACAACGAGGCGTTGCGACTGCTCGACGCGACGATCCAGCTCTCCGTCGTCAGCCGTGGCCTGACGGCGCCGCCTGAGACGCCTGCCGAGGGAGACCGCTACATCGTCGGCGGCGGCGCGGAGGGCACATGGTCGGGCAAGGACGGGCTGGTCGCCGCTTTCCAGGACGGCGCGTGGACAATGCTGACGCCGCGGGAAGGCTGGCTGGCCTGGGTGGCGGACGAACACAAGCTCGTCTGCCGCACAGGCGGCATCTGGGCCGCGCTCGAGGAGAGCTTTTCGCAATTCCAGAATCTGTCCCTGCTGGGCATAGGCACCACGGCCGATGCGGCCAATCCGTTCGCCGCCAAGGTGAGCAAAGCCCTGTGGAGCGCCCCATACGTCGCCGATGGCGGCAGCGGCGACATGCGCTTCACCATGAACAAGGAGTCGGCCGCCAACACCGTTTCGCTGCTGATGCAGGACGGCTGGGCGGGACGCGCCGAGATAGGCCTGTGCGGCGACGACGATCTTTCGCTGAAAGTGTCTCCCGACGGCGCCGGCTGGGCGACGGCGATGCGGGTCGAAACGGCGACGGGCCGTCCGTGCTTTCCCCAGGGCCTCGTGCATTCGACAGGGGCTGCCGTCGCGCAATACATTCCGACCGACCCGGGCTCCGTCTTTCGCCTCGACGTCTCCCGTCCCGCCACGCCGCGCACCTTTGCCCTGTCAGGCGTCTCAGGCACGACGCTGACGCTGTCGTCCGCTTCGGCCGGTCAGATATTCGGCACTGCGATGCGCGGCCTTGCGGCGGTGCGGATATGGAACACCAGCAAGGCGCCGGCCGAAGCGGCCTGGGTGGACTACGATCTTTCGGCCGCCAGCCTGCGCGTGACCGACGCCGCCCATGTCGCCGGATGGTCGGCGGGAGACGCCTTGCGGTTCGGCGACCCGAACCCCACGGGTGCCAATGCGCTACAGATGGTCGCGATCGACATATCCGGCTTTCTGCAGAATGCGCTCGGCGCCGTCTTCCCGCAAAAGGGCGTGATGCTGCTGATCTACGCGTCTTCCAGCAACGGCCCCGCCGCACAAAGCTATTCGGGCACGGGCGCGGCGGGCACGGCGCTGGGCCAGAACGCCTTGGGCGACGGCATGGGCAACCAGATAAGCGTTCCGGTCACCACGCCGACGCCCTCGCCGATCTCGAACAGCAACCTCCTGTTCGTGCGCGAATCCCTCGCTGCCACGGCGACCGATCTGACGGTGGCGTTCTGCCGCGTCCTCGGGGTTTACGCCTGAGGCGCGCGGCACCGGCCGCTCCATCGGCCCGCCTTGCCGCCACAGGCGCTTGAACCGTCGCCGGTCGGGACGGAATAGGCCGGCCAACACAAAAGCGACAAATTCACAGGAGATGCATGCCGCCATTGCGCTTCATGGCAGCAGCATTGAACATTCCGCCCGCCTTCTGTATCGACCACCGCTGTCGCATCCTCCCTAACCGCACGAGTCGAGCCACCAGCAAACCATGATAAAACTGGTCCGCAGCGCCTTTACGGACATAGGTCACGGCATTCGCATGCGGCGGGTGTGGATGGCCCTCGCCCAGGAGGATATCGGCGACCAGCACCGGAGGACGGCGCTCGGCCCCGCGTGGCTGCTCATCAACTACCTGGCTTTCGCGGGGACCTTCATTGTCATCTTCGGCCAGACGGCGCAATCGCCCGACTATCCGGCCTATGTGGCGATCGGCCTGTTCGTGTTCTTCTACATGATCGAGGTGATCAACCTGAGCGTTTCGCTGTTCACGCGCGAAGAAAGCTTCATCAAGGGGACGACGCTTCCCCTGACAGTCTACATCATGCGAATGACCGCCCAATCGGCGATCCGCGCATGCTATGCGTTCGCCGGATGCATAGCGATCCTGCTGCTTGCCGGCACGCCGGTGACGAGCTTCTGGCTGTTTTCCGCCGCGGGACTTCTTCTCATCCTGCTTGCCACGCCGGCCGTCATCACGGTCTTCGCTACGCTGGGCGCCTTCTTTCCCGACATGAATTTCGTCGTGCAGAATATCACGCGACTGGCCATCTTTCTCACGCCGGTGTTCTGGGTGCACCAGAACGAAGGTGGCATACAGGGTGTTTTCTACTACTGGAACCCGCTTACCTATTTCCTCGAGATCGCTCGCGTGCCGGTGGTGGCGGGAGAGGTTCCGCTGCGCTCGTTCGCCTTGTGCATCGGCATGACGGCTGTCCTGTGGGGGCTTGCCATTTTTTGCCTCGGGCGTTTCCGCAAGCAGATCGTGTTCGTGCTGTAATGGTTTCCATCGACGTCGAAAATCTGGAACTGCGGTATCGGCTTCGGCAGAAGCTGTCCTTCGCGCCGACAGACAGGCGCATTCCGACCGGCGGACGCATAGAGGCCGCCGGCGGCCGGCGCTACGTCACGGCGCTGGACGGCGTTTCGTTTTCGCTTCAGGCCGGCGACCGGCTGGGCCTCGTCGGCCCGAACGGAGCGGGAAAGACGACGCTGCTCAAGGTTCTCTACGGCATCTACGAGCCGACCGGCGGAACGATCGCCATCAACGGCAAGGTCGACGCCCTCTTCAACATCAATCTCGGCTTCCGGCGCGAGGCCACGGGCCGCCGCAACATCGAGTTGCGCGGACTGATCAATGGCTGGAGCCAGGACCAGATCGCCGCCCGGATGGAAGAGATCATCGCCTTCAGCGAGCTCGGCGATTTCATCGACATGCCGTTCAAGACCTACAGCCAGGGCATGGCTGCCCGGTTGGCCTTCTCGATCGCGACAAGTTTCCAGCCGGAAATCCTGCTGATGGACGAATGGATCGGGGCCGGAGACCCGCCCTTCCAGGAGAAGGCGCGCGCGCGGATGAAGCAGATGTCGGAAGACGCGGCCATCCTGGTGCTCGCAAGCCACAACATGGCGCTCCTGCAGAGCACCTGCAACAAAATCCTGAGCCTGGAAAACAGCCGCGTGAAGTGTTTTGAAGAAGCGGATATCTATTTTAGTAATAAATAGAATAAGAGAATAAGGCCCATTATTCTAGAATTTGTTAAAGAGCCTTATCCTCTATGTTGCTGTATTGAAACCGCCGTTTGCCAATTTTCAATAGCTGTCACGGTTTACGCAAGATAATCCAATCCTGCCCATCGGGGTGAGTCACCGCATCTCGACCGCACCAATTTCCATAGTAAACCCGATCAACGATATAGCCCTGTCTCGCAACCAATTCCGTTAACCAGTGCTCAGAATACGCGATCACATGGCGTGGATTGTTTGGATCTTGGATCGAGCAGTGATCGCTCAATCTGTGAGTCGGCTTGAAATAACCTTTTCCGTCTCTGACCAAAGCCTCGGACTCGTCATTAAGAAGAAAGGCCGTAAAGATGAAAGTGCGACCAGGAGACAGAAGGTTGAAAACCTTTTCCAGATAGCCGACCACGGTACTTTCATACAAATGAGTAAAAATGCTCAGGGCAATAGCTATATCCAGCGGGCCGCTGCATAATTGTGAAATATTTGCCGATACATCTCCCGCATCGCCTCTTTCGAACGCATTTCTAATATGCGTTTTTTCAAAACGGTATTGAGGGTGAACAGGGGAAAAATTGGCTCGCAACCAATCGATTTGCGTCGGCAGAACATCGAACCCGACATAGCTGCCAGGGAAGCCGGCGCTTAGAAGACCATAGGCAGCCCGCCCCCACCCGCAGCCGATGTCAAGGAACTGTCCGCTTCCAATTCCTGCCCTCTGCTGGATGAGAGTGATCAGTTTCTTGCCGTGTTCGAGTCCAGCAGCGGCGTCCTTATCCATAAACAACAGTTCTTGAGGTGGAAGAGGTATGCCTTCAACCGACGGGTATATCGCCATTGGTGCCATCCATTTTGATCTAAGTAGGAATATTTCCGTTTTCCTTGAGAATCCTTATCGTCTCATAGGAAGTAATACTATAGTCTCGTATGTTGGATATAGCCAACTCGCTCAACGGGGGGCGACGCTCTTCCGGTAGTTTCTTTTTGTAATCGTTCTTAGAAAGTGGAAGGACAAAGTCCGGAATCGCGGGCGCGTCAAGTTCCTTGATGAGCCTGCCGAAATCACCGACTATATTCTCCGTCCTAACGGCAAACGAGTTGGCCGGCGTCAGACGTCGGGCGACGTGCGGAGGCAGATACCAGCCAAGGTCCATGTGCATGTGAAGCCTGCTGTTGCGCATGGCCTTGTCCGCAATCATCCGGACGGCGGCATCTTTCGCGGTCAACGCTTCTGCCAGATCATTTGCAGACTGAAAGGTTTCATAGATGTGCCGCCATTGTTCATTCCGGGGCGGCGCTTCGGGGAGAAGAACTTTCTCCCATAGATCCCACTCAAAGGCAGAAACGAACCGCGCTACCGGATCTCGAATTAGGACAATAAAAAAAAGGGTTGGATCGTCGGCAAGAATAGCATCAGCGAGATCGGCATTACTGTTACCGCAGTGATGCTCTTTCGGGAAAATCTTGTGCTGGTTGAGCGCACTGTGAACGCTTTCGCCAGCGCATTTCCCGACATGGACAAGATGAAGATCTAAAGGTTTCATATTATATTCAGTTAAGATAGAGTGACGATCGGATTAATAAATATTCAATTTATATCGAACATTCACAGTCTTCGTTGTCGATACGACGTAAGCAAAATCTGCTTCATGGTACGCCCTCAAATCATCACGCATGCCCATAGCGCTCATTGACCCTCGCAATGCCGTCGAGGTCGGCATCGGTCGCCAACCGCATTCCGCTTGCAGCGACGCTCAGCGCCAGGCCCCTCTCTATCGCATGGGCCAGGGTACCGTCTATCTGGCCGGCTTCGGTCTCGAAATCTTCGGCTGCGAACCTCGTGGTCATGAGCGGCTCGATCGCCTTGGCCCGGGCCATGAACATGGTGCCCGCGAAGAAGGGTTGCGATCGCACCTGCCCTTGCGACAGGCCCAATCGTTCGCCGATGGCGAGAATGCGCGCTTCGTTCGATCCCAGGTAGGTCGACATCGGAACGTAATGCCCCTCGGGGCCGACCATGCCAAGATGAGGGTCTGCCATGAACGCCGCCAGAGCCGCGGTGAATTTCCCCGGCGACAGCAGCCGCGCATACAGGTCCCGGCGCCAGACGTCCCCGTCGTCGCGGTGTAGCGACTTCTTGGTGTGCACCTTCACAAGAAACTCGAATCCTTCGCCCATCAGATCCCCGAACGAAGAAAAGAAGGGAAGAACATCGCGGCCCCGGTTCGGAACGATACGCAGTGAATAGTCCCTCCCGCTTTTTTCCAGTCGGTCCCGGACATCCGCCGCCTTCTCGGCGGTCGTCGTCGCAAATATCTTGTGCTGTTTCGGAAGCGGGCTCGCGAAGGACAGAATCTCGTCCAGCACATCCGGGTAGAACGCATGGATGACGATCGCGACGGGTGCCTGCGTGGCCGCGGGGAGCAGGGACGCATGGCCGCCCGTCGCCTCCAGCGCATTCCGCGTCTCCTGCAAATAGGCGTAACCATTGGCCGCGTCGGGCTCGAGATGCGCGCCTTCCGCCCATTCGTTCCACGCGTTGACGAAGACCAGCCGCTCCTGCGGGTTCCCGACATGCGCGACCGTGTCCCGGATCGCGTTTTCGAGCCAGCGGCGATAGAGCGCCGGCGTGCTGTTCACGAAGATCGAAGCGCCGGACTTGCGCCGCGCCGTGTTGTCCCATGACGGGCAGACGGACCGGAACAGCGGATATTTGCGCTCCGCATATGTCTCGCTTCGCTGCGGAAAACAGCTCCAGTCGTAGATATTCGCGCTGAAATCCTCCCTGAGCGGCGTCACCGTGTCCGTGACGTTGGGCGGAGCGGAATTGTTGGGCGGGAATTCGACGGCGGCGTCGAAACCGTAGAGGGTCGGATCGACGGTCTCGAAGGATTGCGTGTAGGCCAGGAATATCTCGCCCACGCCGTTCTCCCGGCACCATCGCCGCCAGCGCTCGGCGGTCTCGCGCGCCGAAGGCAGGAGGCTCGGGCGATAGACGAGCAGAAGCGGCTTGCCGTCGATGCGTATGTAACGCGGATCGCGCAGATAGGGCGCGGCTTCCGCGATGAAGGCGAGGTCGTCCTGCGGTGAATGGTCCTGCGCGATGAGGACTTCACGGTCGAGCCCGTCCCAGCGGCGCGACCAGTTCTCGTTCGCCCAGCACAGGCAGAACGGCAGGTCGAGCGACTTGTCCGCAAGCCAGTTCTCGAGCGGCTTCTCGAGCAGGCGCTTGCCGCCGAACCAGTAGAAGTAGAAGCAGAAACCCTCCACGCCGTAGAGCTTGGCGAGTTCTATCTGGCGGCGCTGGACTGCCGTATCCCGAAGGTCGTAATAGCCAAGCTCGCCGGGGACGTGAGGCTGGTAGTGACCGACGAATTGCGGGCTGGCGGGCCGCACGTTGGTCCACTCCGTGAACCCCGCGCCCCACCATTCGTCGTTCTCCGGGATGGGGTGGAACTGCGGCAGGTAGAAGGCGACCACGCGCACCGGCTTGTTTGCCGGGGGCGCGACGGGCAGCAGGGGAACATAGCCCGTTGCGGGCGCTGCGGAATCGGCATCGCGCGCCATTTCGATCCCCGGCGATGCCACGACATTCGCAGACTGCTCGTTGAAGTTGCGCCATGCCTTGTAGGCCTTCGTCCTGCGGAAGACGACGGGAAGAGATTTGAAAGCGGCGGACTTGAAGCCTTGCTTCGCGCGCGTCGGCAGCGGCAGCTTGTGCCAGGCCGACCGAGCCGATTTCGATATCCCGGTCCGGGCGTTGCGCGGCAACCCGCCGATGGCGCGGACGGGTGCGGTCAGCCGCCATGACGTGCTGCGGTAGACGGCATCCAGAACATTGTGAAGCCGTTGCTCCTCCGCGCGGGCCTGGTTCCGCTCACGGTCGACAGCGTCTGCCTGGGCCTGATAGGCATCCCGCTCCCCGGCGAGCCTGTCGACCTCTCCCTTGTAATGCGCCAGCCTGGCCTGCGTTTGCGCGAACTCCCGCATTTGGCTCCGAATTCGATCGAATCTGAGCTGGAGCTCCTGCTTTTGCGCCTGCGCTCCTTCAAGCGCGGCCGTCGTGTCGGCGAGATCGGTCTGCACCGTTTTTAGTGCCTGCTCCCGCTTCATCGCCTGCGCAAGCTGCTGCCGAAGGTCGTTTATTTCCGATCGGAGGCTTTCGGCGGCGCCGTCGCTCTCCGAGGCGCGCCGTTTCAGATCCTCCAGTTCGGATCGGGCCGCCGTCAGAAGCGATGCACGCTCTTCGGCCAGATGCCCGAGACGTTCGGCATCGTTCCCCTTTGCGGCGGCTTCGCTCGACACTTCGTCGAAACGGGAGATCAGGTCGCCAACGAGTTGATCCAGCGAACGGTTGTCTCCATCCTCGACGCGCAGTTGTTTCCTGACCTGAAAGAGAAGCTGCTCGTTCACCTGTCCGATCTGTTCGCGCTGCGCGGACATTTCTTGGACGTTCGACGTCAGGGTCTCGATTTCCCCGCGCGCTTTGAAAAGAACCTCCTGGACATTGGCCAGGCTCGCGGCCAATTCCTCCGCTTTCCCGTTCAGTTCATCCCGCTGCTGATCCGATTGGCGCCGCAGTTCCCGCTCCGTCTCGACCGCGGATTGTGCATGGCTGCGCGCCGTCGCCAGCAGGTTTTCGAGGATCGGCAGGGCGCGCCGGAACTCGAAATAAATCCTGTCGAGGGTCTGTTGAGGATCCTTCGCGCCGGGATTGGCGCTCAGCTTGATCAGAGCTTCGAAAGCCTCGCTGCACCAGCCGCGCAAGACCGGATCGATCGCGACCTCGGCGGCGCTCTTGGCGTGGTGACGCAGTCCCTCGCTGAGAAACTCGTCGACCAGCGGCGCGACTTCGTCGGATGATGCAGGAAAGCGAATCTTCGTTTCCTTGGCGACCTTCGACACGGCGTCGCGCCAATTGCCCAGCAGGGCGTCGTAGGTGACCAGCGTCCTCTTGTAGCCGCGACTCGAACGCTCGGCCTCGAGGACGTGCGACAGCCACAGCAGGGCGCCGTCGGCCATGGAAAATCCTTCGGGCCAGAAAGCCTTGCGCGCCTCCAGAGACGAGAAAACCTCCAGCGGATTCCGGAATATGAGGATCGGGGAAACGTCGATCCCCGCCTCTTCGAGCGTCTCCATGAAAAAGGTCGGAAACCTGCAGATTCTCGGATCCTTGACCACGAACAGCTTGGCGTTGCCGTAGTCGTCCTCGATGATCTTCAGAATGTCCTTCCTGGCATCGGCCTTGCGCTCGAAGGATAGGCCGGTCAGATCCAGCGGCCTCCAGTCGTGCCAGCTGGAATGAAGCCCCTGCAGGAACTGCTCGTTGTAGGCGACCAGCCTGTAAGGCTCCCAGTGGCCCGCGTCGTTGCCTTCGGCGGCCCCCATCAGGCGTTGCGGCAACTGGCATCCCAACAGTGAAAGCGTCCGGGTCAGGGCGCTGGTGCCCGACCGGTGCATGCCCAGAATCAGAACGCAGGTCCGTCGCGCGGCCGGCCGGCGGCCGGTCGTTTTGCGTGACACAGACTGCTTTTGCTTCACCATCGTTATCCAGGGACTCGTGTTGCTCGATCTTGACTGAAATATACGTGCTCTATCACCGGGACGGGAAGGACAGTAGGGCCGGATTGGTCGAACCGGAGCCCAGCCTGGGGTTTCGACCATGAAAATTGGCGAATTTCATGATCTCGCCTTCTCGATCGGGAGAACCAGGCTCTCGACGGCGGACAGGACGCTTTGCTGCCAGCGCGGCGCCGCGTGCGCGAACACGCGCCGGAACCGGCTGCTGTCGAGCCGGGAATTGGCGGGACGGCGCGCCTTTGTCGGATAGTCGGCCGTTCCGATCCGCCGCACATTGGCGCGCGGCCCGCCGCGCTCGCCGGAGACATGGAAGATCTCTTCGGCGAAATCGGCCCAGCTCGCCTCGCCTTCGCCGGCGAAATGATAAATGCCCCATGCGTCGAAATCGTCGTTCACGAGCCTGCGCGCGGCGACCAGAACGGCTTCCGCGATGTCGCCGGCGGACGTCGGATTGCCCCATTGGTCCGCGACGACCGAAACCTCGTCGCGCGTCTCCGCCAGCCGCAGCATGGTTTTCACGAAGTTCTTCCCGAACGGGCTGTACACCCAGGCCGTGCGCATGATGACGTGGTTCGGATTGGCTTCCGCGATCGCCCGCTCTCCCGCCAGCTTGGACGCACCATAGACGCCTTGCGGCCCGGTCGGGTCGTCTTCCCTGTACGGCCTGTCCAGCGTTCCGTCGAACACGTAATCCGTCGACAGATGGATCACAGGTGCGCCGACGGACGCGGCGGCCTTGGCCACGTCCCTCGCCCCCGCGCCGTTGACCGCGAAGGCCAGTTCCGGCTCGTCCTCTGCCTGATCGACCGCGGTATAGGCGGCGGCCGAGACGACGACGTCGGGCCGCACGGCCCGGATCAGCGGTGCGATCGTCTCCGGCCGCGCGAGGTCGAATTCCGGGCGTGCCGCGAATATCGTCTCGAGATCGCGCTGATCCGCGGCCCGGGCGGCAAGGCAGCGTGCCACCTGCCCCTCCCTGCCGGTGACGAGAACCTTCACGCAGCGCCCCGCTTGCCATCGCCCAAGCGCTCGCCGGAATAGCGTTCGCGCCGGATCGGCCCCCACCACCAATCGTTGTCGAGATACCAGTCGACCGTGCGGGCAAGTCCTTCCTCGAAGGTCACGGACGGCTTCCAGCCGAGCTCGCGCTCGATCTTCGAAGCATCGATCGCATAGCGGCGGTCATGGCCGGGGCGGTCGGTCACGAAGGTGATCTGGTCGCGATAGGAGCCGTCGGCAAGCGGCCGGCGCCTGTCCAGGACGTCGCAGATCGCTTCCACCACGGCAAGGTTGGTGCGCTCCGAGCGACCGCCGACATTATAGCTCTCGCCCGGCCGCCCTGTCGTGGCGACCAGCTCGAGCGCCCGCGCATGATCCTCGACGAAAAGCCAGTCGCGGACATTCGCCCCTGTCCCGTAAACCGGCAGCGGCCGGCGATCGAGCGCGTTGAGAAGAACGAGCGGAATGAGCTTCTCCGGAAAATGGAAGGGGCCGTAATTGTTGGAACAGTTGGACAGGACCACCGGCAGGCCGTAGGTCTCGTGCCAAGCTCTCGCAAGATGGTCGGACGCGGCCTTGGAGGCCGAATAGGGAGACGACGGCGCATAGGGCGTCTCCTCGGTGAATATGCCGCTGTCGAAGGGCAAATCGCCGAACACTTCGTCGGTCGAGACATGATGAAGCCGGAAGCCGTCGCGCTTTTCGCCGGACAAGCCGCGCCAATATTCGAGCGCCGCATTCAGCAGCCGAAAGGTGCCGACGATATTGGTTTCGATGAAAGCGCCAGGCCCGTCGATCGAACGGTCGACATGGCTTTCGGCAGCCAAATGCATCACCACATCGATCTCGTCGCGGCGCATGATGTCGAGCATGGCGGCGTCGTCGCAGATGTCGGCCTGGACGAAGCGGTAATTGTGCGCATTTTCGATCGCGCGCAGCGAGGCCAGGTTGCCGGCATAGGTCAGCTTGTCGACATTGGTGACCCTGTAAGCCGGATTGGCGCAGAGATGGCGGCAGACGGCCGAGCCGATGAAGCCGGCCCCTCCGGTCACGAGAATGTTTTTCGTCACTGTCGTCCTCACTCGAAAACCTCGGCGTCGCGCAACAGGGGCGCCGCCTCATCCTTTTGCGACAAGGTGAAGGGTGCCACCGCCTGCGGCCAGTCGACACCGATATCCGCATCGTCGAAACGGATGGAGCGGTCATGGTCCGGCGAATAGAAATCCGTCACCTTGTAGATCACCTCCGTATTGTCGACGAGCGTGACGAAACCGTGGGCGAAACCTTTCGGCACCAGAATCTGGTTGCCTTTCTCGGCGCTGACTTCAAGCGCGGCCCACTTGCCGAAGCCCGGCGATCCGCGGCGTATGTCCACGGCGACATCGAGGATGGCGCCGCGCACGACCCGCACGAGCTTGTCCTGCGCGCGCGGCGCGAGTTGGTAATGGAGCCCGCGCAGCACGCCGGCGGCGGCCGAATAGGAATGATTGTCCTGAACGAAGACGAGATCGATCCCGGCTTCTGCCATCCGTTGCGCGTTGTAGGTTTCCGAAAAGAAGCCGCGGTCGTCGCCGAAACGGCGCGGCGTAATCTCGAGCACTTCGCTCAAGGCGAGAGGCGTAACGGTCAGCATTCAGATTTCTTCCTCGAGTTCCGCCATGCGCCGCTTCAGATAGACCGCATACTCGTTCTTGCCCAATCTGGCCGCGCGCTCCAGAACCCTTGCCGGCGCAAGCCAGCCGTTTTCGACGGCGATCTCCTCCGGGCAGGCGATCTTGATGCCCTGCCGGTGCTCGATCGTCCGCACGAAGGACGACGCCTCCTGCAGGCTGTCATGCGTGCCGGTGTCCAGCCAGGCATAGCCTCGGCCGAGCCGGTGGACCGAAAGTTCTCCACGCTCCAGATAGACATTGTTGACGGTCGTGATTTCCAGTTCGCCCCGCGCCGAGGGTTCGATCGAGGCGGCAATGTCGAGAACGTCGTTGTCGTAGAAGTAAAGTCCGGTCACGGCCCAGTTCGACTTCGGCTTCAGCGGCTTCTCCTCGATCGACAGCGCCTTGCCCGTATCCTTGTCGAAGCTGACGACGCCGTAGCGCTCGGGATCGTCGACACGATAGGCGAAGACCGACGCCCCCCTGGTCAGCGTCGACGCGTTGCGGCATACGTCGGAGAGACCGTCGCCAAAGTAGATGTTGTCGCCGAGGATCATCGCCACGCTGCTCGATCCGACGAACTCGCGCCCGATGATGAACGCTTCCGCCAGTCCGTTCGGATGAGGCTGCTCGGCATAGGAGAATTCCAGGCCGAACTCGCTCCCGTCGCCCAGCAGCTCCTTGAAGGCAGGCAAGTCGCGCGGCGTGGAGATGACGAGAATCTCGCGAATGCCCGCCAGCATGAGAACGCTGAGCGGATAATAGATCATCGGCTTGTCATAGACAGGCAGGATCTGTTTCGAGACCGCCAGCGTCAGAGGATAGAGGCGCGTGCCGCTGCCGCCGGCCAGAATGATACCCTTCATGAAGTCGCCAACGTCCCTGTGTATGGAGTCATGTGCTGAAAGGTTGCCGCGCCAAGCGCTGGCTGATCGCCGTGACGTTTATCGGCCGGGCTTTTACAGGTCAATACAATGGCGGTCCCGGGCAGGTTCCGGGTAAATCACGCTTTGTATCCCCTTGAAGCCATGCGCGAAGATCTTGTTTGCCGACATTGTCAACGGACGAAACCATGGGACGGGACACTTGCCATCCGCATGAAGACACGCACGCTTATTCATTGGATTCGAATACAGCAATAGTTCGTCGCAATTCGTGCGGCCGAATCCAGCAAGTTGACCCGAATATCTCGGGCACGCCTACAATTGTCCTCCCTCAAATGGGGGTTGACCCGCAAATGACTCTCAAACATCCTTAGCATCGGGTTTATTTGTGGCGGCTTTTCGGTCTCGAGCATGATGTTCGAGCCGCCGATCGAGCTTTGTCAGGGGGGAAGATCATGACTGACGCAACTTATACCGCCGATGCTGGCTCCATTGCCGGCTTCGCTCAAGTTATGGACGCTCTTGTCGTCATTACGAGCGGCGACGTCTCCAACGCACAGACAACAACTTGCACCTTAACGGTCGAGACGGACCTTGGCATCCTTGTCGCTGTCTTTACCGGCACTGATTTCGTCTATGACGAGGATTCATCCCTGGCCGGCGGTACGATCACCGGCGTCTCCTTCACGCTCGACAACGTTCACCAGGGCGATATCACGACCTCGCTGCCGGTGTCCGACGCGCTGCAGGCCGCCATCGCCGAAGAGAATGGCGATTACGCTGCGATCGAGCACTTCTTCATGTCGTTCAACTGGACGTATCACGGCAACGACCTCGGGGAGGTCGCGGATTCCTCCGACGTGGTCGGCGACGACATTCCTTTCAATCCCACCGGCAACGACACCATTTTTCTCAACGGCGGCGACGACGTCTTCTATTCCGGAGACGGCAGCGACACGATCAGCGGCGGCGCCGGAAACGATGTGCTTGACGGCGGCAACGGCAGCGACACGATCAACGGTGGCGACGGCAATGATGAGATTCATGGCGGCAACGGCGCTGATATTCTCAACGGCAATGCCGATGACGACATTCTCTACGGTGACGCCGGCAACGATACGATCGACGGCGGCGACGGCTCGGACGAGCTCTATGGCGGCGCTGGCCTGGACCATCTCTATGGAGGATCTGGCGACGACACCCTGACCGGTGGCGGCGGTAACGACACGATCGATGGCGGCGATGATTTCGACGACGTCTGGTATGCGGGCGAAGGTGGCGGAGCGGGCGTTACCGTCGATCTCGCCGCAGGGACGGCGACCGACACCTACGGCGACACCGACATCCTGATCGGCATCGAGGGCATGGCCGGCACCAATCATGACGACGTCCTGCGCGGGGACGACGGAGACAACATCATCCGCTCGCTACGCGGCAACGATACCGTCGACGGAAGGGGTGGCAGCGACGAAATCCACTATGGCGGTGACCACGACGTTCTTTACGTGGAGGTCGACCTCGTTGCTGGCACCGGCATCGAACATTATGCCGACGGCATCACGACCGACACGCTCACCAGTATCGAGCGTATCCGTGGCAGTCATGGCAACGATACGCTTTACGGCGACGACAACGACAATATCATCAAGGGCCTTGCCGGCGACGACGCGATCGACGGGCGAGGCGGCATCGACGCGGTCGATTATCATAATGACGCCAACTCTGGCGGCACGTCGGGCGTCACCGTCAATCTTGCGACGGGAACAGCAACCGACGGGTTCGGCGATACCGACACGCTCACCAATATCGAGGATGTGCGCGGCACAAGGTTCGACGACATCATCACCGGCGACAGCGGCTCGAACCTGCTGGTCGGCGACGACGGTAACGACACGATCAACGGCGGCGGCGTCGCAAGCGCCGAATTTTCCGACTTTCTCGATGGTGGTGCCGGCAACGACACCCTGACCATCGTCGGCCAGGGACAGGCGCTCGGCGGCGACGGCGACGACCGCATCATCGGCGAAACGTCGGGTGACGTCGACAACATCGACTATGCCGAGGTTCTTTATGTCACCTCGACAACGGGCATCGTCGCCAACCTGACGGCCACGAGCCACGGCGGGTTAGGTGGCGGCAACACGACCACGGGCTTTCTGGTCAATGACGGCCTCGGCGGGACCGATCGAATCTCGGGCCTTCATGTCCTCACGGGCAGCGATTTCGACGACACCATCTATGTCGATTCGAGTTGGACCAATTCGTTCGGCAGTTGGCTCGAAGTCCGTCTCGGTGCCGGCAACGACCGTGTCGAAGGCGACGGGACAGCTGTCATCAGGGTGACCTACGGAGACGCCGGCGGGGCGGTCAACGTCAACCTGGCGACCGGAACGGCTACAGACGCCAATCCCGGAGATCATTTCATCGGCACGGATACGCTGATCGGGGTGACACAAGTCCGCGGCTCGTCCTTCGACGACACGATCACCGGAGACGGCAACGACAACCAGTTGCGCGGTCGCGACGGCAACGACCACCTCTATGGCGGCGACGGCAACGACGTTCTCTACGGCGACGAGAAATCCGCCTCTCCATTCGTTGGCAATGACTATCTCGACGGCGGCACGGGCGCCGACCAGATGTTCGGCGGCGCCGGCAACGACACCTATGTCGTCGACAATGCCGGCGACGTGGTGGACGAGAGCGTGGCCGGATCGGACGGCTTCGACCGGGTGCAGTCGTCGATCACCCTCAACCTGTCGGACGCCGTCCACGTCAAGGGCGACATCGAGATGGGCGTGTTGACCGGCAGCGCCAACGTCAACCTCACAGGCAACGGCCTCGACAACCTGCTGATCGGCAATGCCGGCAACAACTTCATCGACGGCGGCGCCGGCAACGACACGCTGCAAGGCGATGCCGGCAACGACACGCTGCAGGGCGGCACCGGCGCCGACCTGATGCAGGGCGGCGCCGGCAACGACACCTACATCGTCGACAATGCCGGTGACATCGTCGACGAGACTGGATCGGATGGTTTCGACCGGGTGCAGTCCTCGATCACCATCAACCTGTCGGACGCCGTCCACGTCAAGGGCGACATCGAGATGGG
>NZ_JBEBMG010000020.1:0-30895 GCF_040081975.1 Mesorhizobium hunchu | reverse complement strand
AGTCCCGTGCGCCGCGCAATCTCCCGGATCGAATGTCCATCTCGCAGATGCCAGCGTCGGATAACGCTCAGTAACGCCATGTCTATCACTCCAATGTCCCCTGCAATCAGCCAGCAGGGGTGGGTTCAAACATGGGTCACTTCTCAATGGAAAAATCCCTCAATCCCGGGTCAGTTCTCGGCGGAAATCAACAGATCATCGAACGGATCTATACCTTGGCGCTTCATGGCGATGGTAACAGCGCGCCCATGGGCGTGAAGGCTATCGCGATTTGGCTGAATGAGAGAAACATCACTACCCGGACCGGTGCACGATGGGGAATTCAGGCAATCCACCGCATCCTGACCAATTCGGGTTATTTCGGTGACTACTACTGGGGTGTGGACCCTGCAGTCAGCGAATTCCGCGAGGAGTTGGATCCAGTTTTATTGAAGATCCCTCACATCATAAGCCGCGAGATGCTCGATGAAGTCCAGCTGCTGATGCAGAAGCGCGATCCGAAGATGGGAGCGGCCAAGCAGATCAGCAGCCCGCTGCTGTTATCCGGCATCGCCTATTGCGAGGAATGCGGCGCGTCAATGACGCTCAGAACCGGAAAGGGAGGAAATTACCGCTATTATCATTGTAGCAGCGCCACACGCGGGAAAAAGGTCTGCACTGGTCCCAGCATCCCCGAGAAGGAGCTCGATGATGCCGTTCTGACGGCTGTCCGTTCGAGAGTGCTGGACAAGGATCACCTGACCAAACTCATTTCTGGATTGCAGAAGCGCGACCGAGTTAGGTCCAATTCCGCAATCGAGGAACTGCCGTCGCTGCAGTCTCGGGTCTCGGCAGCGGAGGCAACGGTGCAGGGATTATGGGCAAGTATTCAGGTAGCGCCGTCCTTACAGCACGATCCGCTTTTCCAGAAGAATTTGCGACGCGCCGCGGACGAACTGGAGCTGGCAAGGACTCGCCTGAACCAGGCTATTGGCGCGGCTGACGGCGTTGACGACATCAGCGAGACAGCTGTTCTCCATTTCAGAACTCAAATGATCGGCCTGCTCGAGGATGAGAACCGGGCGCGAACCAAGATATATCTCTCGTCAATCGTGGAGCGCGTCGAAGTCGGTGAAACAGAAATCCGAATCGAAGGCCACGCTGACGATCTCCGGAAAGCCACCGTTTCATCCAACGAAAGCTCTGGTGGAACTAGCGGGCCCGAAGTTCGCAGATATGTTCGCAGATGGCGGAGAGAGGGGGATTCGAACCCCCGATACGGTTTCCCGTATACACACTTTCCAGGCGTGCGCCTTAAACCACTCGGCCACCTCTCCGCCCCACGCCCGGTCATTGGTCAAGCCGACGGTTCAGCTATCGATACGGCGGGCGCGGGGCTCATCTAGTCGATCCGCAGGCGAAAGCCAAGACTTAATGGCGTTCGCGGCGAAATCGCTGCGGGTTCCGTCGAGAGACATTGAATCCGGCGCTTGACGGGAGGTCCGGCGGGCACGACGCGTATCGGCGCGTCGATGCGTTGCCGATGATTGGTAATGCCGGAATTTTCGACAGAGCCTGCTCGCGAGCGCGCCTGGAATATGTCCGGATCGCGACCTTCTGGCCGGCTCGCGGAGCGGGCGAGCGAGCGTCGCGAGGAAGTGTTCCAGGCGTTCTTCTGGCCCGTTCTTCCGGCGAGGCGCACGCTTTGGGAGCCCGGCCGGCGGTGCGATGTGACAAGTCGCGTCCGTTGGCGAATAACCGTTGAAAATGGCATGAAGGCCGCCGTCCACCGGCGGCCGGGCGGCGACATCCATCACGAAACTTGCTCTTGCGGCCGCCGCGCCATATTCCTCGTGTCGAAACATCTGGAAAGCTCCATGATCCGCTTTCTGTTCCGCCTCGCCGCCACGGTGGCTCTGGCCGTCGCCGTTATCATGGCGGTGCTCGACGCGACGCGCACGGTGGCGGCGTCGGCGCTCGTGCTGACGCCGCTCAAGACGAGCTGGAACGCCGTCTCGCCAGACACACTGGCGGCGAGCGAGACGTTCGTGCGCGACAGGATAGGGCCGCTGGCCTGGGATACGGTCATCGACTGGATCCTCGACCGCCCGGGGTTTGCCGTGTTCGCGGCGCTCGCCCTCGTGCTCTACATGATCGGTTACAGGCGCCGACGGAAGGCCGCGCGCTTCGCCGCCTGATGGCAACCATCAGCGACTGGAAAGGAAAGACCATGTTTTTCCTCAGCGACATGCTGAACAGGAAGCTCACCCTGCCCAAGCCCTCGGAGGCGCTGCGGGGCCGAGACAGGGCGATCGCCACCGCCTCGAAGCACTTCGTCTCGAAGCGTCCGCTCAAGGGGCCGTACCCAGACGGGCTGGAGACGGCCATGTTCGGGCTCGGCTGCTTCTGGGGCGCCGAGCGGTTGTTCTGGCAGACCGAAGGCGTATGGGTGACGGCCGCCGTCTATTCGGGCGGCGTCACGCCCAACCCGACCTATCAGGAGACCTGCACCGGCCTGACCGGGCATGCCGAGGTAGTGCTGGTGGTGTTCGATCCCACGTTGGTTTCCTACGCCGACCTGCTCAAGGTCTTCTGGGAGGCGCACGATCCCACCCAGGGCATGCGCCAGGGCAACGATGTCGGTACGGCCTATCGCTCGGCCATCTATACCTTTTCGGGCGAGCAGCAGGTGCAGGCGCTCGCCTCCCGCGATGCCTATGGGGTGTCGCTGACGGGCGCGGGCCACGGCCGGATCACCACCGAGATCCAGCCTGCCGGGCCTTTCTATTTCGCCGAGAAGGAGCACCAGCAATATCTGGCCAGGAACCCCTCCGGCCATTGCGGCCTGAAGGGCACGGGCGTGTCCTGCGCCATGCCCGCTCCGGCGTCCGCTTCCGCCTGACTTGGCCTGTTGCGTTTTGCTATGGCGCGCCTCTGCGCCACGGTTTTCCGGAAGGTCAAAATTCCAGGTGAATTTTGTACGCGCCCATGCAAGATTGGCCGGCAAGCGGGGGACTTACAGCCCTGCCAGGTGCCTTGCGCGTGTCCGTGACCGGCCGCCGCAGGGCGCGCAACGACAAGATAACCGACAGGGTGTGGATCACATGAAACGTATCGTTCTTGGGCTTCTCGCTGCAACCGCGATGGTGTTCCCGGCGCTGGCCGACGACATCAAGCCGGCGCTGCTCTACGATCTCGGCGGCAAGTTCGACAAATCCTTCAACGAGGCGGCCTATAACGGCGCCGAGAAGTTCAAGAAGGAGACCGGCATCGACTATGTCGACTTCGAGATATCCAACGCCTCGCAGCGCGAGCAGGCGCTGCGCCGCTTCGCCGAGGATGGCCGCAACCCGATCATCATGACCGGCTTCTCCTTCGTCGATTCGCTCACGAAGGTGGCCGCGGACTATCCCGACACCAAGTTCGAGATCATCGACGACGCTGTCGATGCGCCGAACGTCCGTTCCGTCACCTTCAAGGAGAACGAAGGCTCCTATGTCGTCGGCGTGCTGGCGGCCATGGCCTCCAAGACCCACAAGGTCGGCTTCATCGGCGGCATGGACGTCCCGTTGATCCGCAAATTCGGCTGCGGCTATGTCGGCGGCGCCAAGGCGGCCGGCGCCACGGACGTCATCTACAACATGACCGGCGACACGCCTGCGGCATGGAACGACCCGGCCAAGGGCGGCGAGATCGCCAAGACGCAGATGGACCAGGGCGCCGACGTCATCTATGCGGCGGCCGGCGGCACCGGCGTCGGCGTGCTGCAGGCGGCGGCGGATGCCGGCAAGCTCGGCATCGGCGTCGATTCCAACCAGAACGGCCTGCAGCCCGGCCATGTGCTGACCTCGATGGTCAAGCGCGTGGACGTTGCCGTCTACAACGGCCTCATGGACGCCAAGGACGGCAAGTTCACCGCCGGCGCGCAGCATCTCGGCCTCAAGGAAGGCGGCGTCGACTACGCCATGGACGACAACAACAAGGATATCGTCACCGCCGACATGAAGGCTGCCGCCGACAAGGCCAAGGACGACATCATCGCCGGCAAGATCGAGGTGCACGATTTCACCACCGACGGAAAATGCCCATACTGATCGGCAGGTTCTTTCAGCCTTCGACCGCCGGGCATCGTCCCGGCGGTTTTGCTTTGGAAGCAGGGAGGACCGGACAGGCGCGAGCAGGCAGGCCCTGAATCGCTCAGGCTCGCAAGGCTGTCGTCACGACCTGGCCGGAACTCACAGCTTTGCCGTCACATAGCCCAGCGCGAAGGCCACGATCAGGCCGAACGTCACGACGAGCGCCTTTCGGCCGGGCACGGCATGCAGGCTCATGCCGATCGGTTTGTCGAAGGGTGAGAACCTGCCCGCGCGCCCTGGTGCAGCCTCGTCGGAAACGACTGGCCGCATCTGGGGCAGGTCGGCCAATCGTTGTGCCACGGTTTCCCAATGCCGGTCGGCCTCGCCGTCCACGCCGGGCCTTCCGGAAGACCGCATTTCGTCAGCCAGCCGCATCACGGCGTCACGGAAGGCGGGATCGAGCGTAAGGTCGCGCTCGGCCCGTTCTCGCTCGGCGTCGTTCAAGCGGCCCGAAATGTAGTCGCCGGCGCGCCGGCCGCGCTCCCCTTCCGCGCCCATGGCGCAATTCCTCCCGTTCGGCACGTCACGCCGGGCGTTGCCGCCTCGAGCGGAAAAATGCCTGAAACGGCAGGATAGATCATGTGCCGGCTCGGAGGGAAGCGGAATTGCTGCCCACGCTTGTCGCTGAAATCACCAGTGCGGCGGTTTCGTCACCGGCACGTCGGGCGCGCTCTGTTCCTCCAGCGCCAGGAAGCGCTCGGCCAGGGCGTCCAGCTTCTTCTGCATCCGGTCGATCACCTTCCACTGGTCGGCGACCTGGCCGGACAGCTCCTCGATCGTCCGTTCCTGTTCGACGGCACGGATTTCCAGCGTGGTCAGACGTTCGGAAGACATGATTACCCGTACTCTCTGTTGCGCGTGCGCAAAACCCGGCGCCTCGACGGTGAAACGGCTGCGGTCGTTGCCGGCTCAAAATTGACGATGGCGCGGGGGTTTGTCGAGGGTGAAGACGAGGCCCCCGCCTTCAGGCTCGCCGTTGGCAGGAAACCGGCGGCATGCTAGGCCTTGGCCAACCGATAAGAACACGAGTGGGAACGGCCATATGGCGCAAGCCGCAATCGAGTTGATCGGCGTCAACAAGAGTTTCGGGCCGGTTCAGGCCAACCGCGATATCAATCTCGAGATCAAGCGCGGCTCCATCCACGGCATCGTCGGCGAGAACGGCGCCGGCAAGTCGACGCTGATGTCGATCCTCTACGGCTTCTACCAGGCCGACAGCGGCGAGATCAAAGTCAACGGCAAGCCGGCCTCGATCAAGTCGTCGAACGACGCCATCACCGCCGGCATCGGCATGGTCCACCAGCATTTCATGCTGGTCGACAATTTCACGGTCATCGAGAACGTCATCCTCGGCGCCGAAAGCAACGCCCTGCTCAAATCGTCGATTTCCCGGGCGCGTTCGGAACTGGTACGGCTGGAGCGCGAATACGGCCTGCAGGTCAATCCGGATGCGTTGATCGAGGAGCTTCCCGTCGGGCTCCAGCAGCGCGTGGAAATCCTCAAGGCGCTCTATCGCGGCGCGGAAATCCTCATCCTGGACGAGCCGACGGGCGTGCTGACGCCGGCCGAGGCCGATCACCTCTTCCGCATCCTCGGGCAGTTGAAGGAGCAGGGCAAGACGATCGTCCTTATCACGCACAAGCTGCGCGAGATCATGGCCATCACCGACACCGTCTCCGTCATGCGCCAGGGCACGATGGTGGCGACGCGCGAGACAGCGAAGACCACGGTCGAGGAACTGGCCGAACTGATGGTCGGGCGGCGCGTGCTTCTGCGGGTCGAGAAGGGGACGGCGGCGCCCGGCGAGGTCAGGCTGTCGGTCAGGGATCTGGTGGTCAGGGATTCGCGCGGCGTAACGATGGTGAACGGTGTCTCCTTCGACGTGCGCGCCGGCGAGATCGTCGGCGTCGCCGGCGTCGCCGGCAACGGCCAGTCGGAACTGCTGGAGGCGATTTCCGGCATCCGCCACGCCGTCTCGGGAAGCGTAACGCTCGAAGGCAGTCCGGTCGACCTGACCGGCGCCGCCGATCCGGGCGAATTGCGCGAACGTGGTCTGGCGCATGTGCCGGAGGACCGCCACCATGTCGGGCTGGTGCTGGCCTTCGAGGAGAACGAGAACTCCATCCTCGGCTATCATGACGATCCGCGCTATCTGAAAGGTCCGCTGCTCGATACGGACGCGATCATCGCCGACGCCACGGACAAGATCGCGAAATACGACATCCGTCCCGCCAATCCGCGATTGAGAACGGCCAATTTCTCCGGCGGCAACCAGCAGAAGATCGTATTGGCGCGCGAGATCGAACAGGACCCCGGCGTGCTGATTGTCGGCCAGCCGACGCGCGGCGTCGATGTCGGGGCCATCGAGTTCATTCACAAGCGGCTGATCGCCATGCGCGACGCCGGCAAGGCGGTGCTGCTGGTCTCGGTCGAACTCGACGAGATCCGCGCGCTCTCCGACCGCATCCTGGTGATGTTCGCCGGCCGTATCGTCGGCGAGCGCGGGCCGGAGGTCGGCGAGGGCGAACTCGGCCTTCTGATGGCGGGTATCGACGACAGGGAGGCAGCCGCGTGAGTACACCCTACGCCAAGCTCCCCGCCTGGGCCGACTACGGGCTGATCCCGCTGCTCAATCTCGCCGTGGCCTTCGTCGTGGCCGGGCTGGTGGTGCTTCTCGTCGGCGAGAATCCGTTCCGGGCCGCCGTCATTCTTGTCGAGGGCGCGTTCGGGCGCGGGCAGGGCATCGCCTACACGCTGTTCTACGCCACGACCTTCATCTTCTCCGGCCTGTCGGTGGCCGTGGCCATCCATTGCGGGCTCTTCAACATCGGCGGCGAAGGGCAGGGCTACATAGCGGGGCTGGGCATCGCCATCGTCTGCCTTGCTTTCGATCACGTGCTGCCTTGGTATCTGCTGTTTCCGATCGCCATCGTGGCGGCGGCGCTGTTCGGCGCGCTGTGGGCGCTGATCCCGGCCTGGCTGCAGGCCAGGCGCGGTTCGCACATCGTCATCACCACCATCATGTTCAACTTCATCGCCGCCTCGCTGATGGTCTACATGCTGGTCGATGTGATCAAGCCTGTCGGCGCGATGGCGCCGCAGACACGCAATTTCGCGGCGGGCGGGCAACTGCCGAAGCTCAACTGGCTGATCGAGCTGTTCGGCTTTTCCCATATCCGCTCGGCGCCCTTCAACGTCTCCTTCCTGCTGGCGCTGGTCATGGCCTGGCTGGTCTGGCTGCTGATCTGGCGCACCAGGCTGGGCTACGAGATCCGCACCTACGGCTTCTCGCCCAAGGCGGCGCGCTACGCCGGTATTTCGGAGACGCGCATCATCGTCGTCACCATGATGATCTCGGGCGCACTGGCCGGCATGATGGCGCTCAATCCGACCATGGGCGACCAGCACAACGTCGCGCTGGACTTCGTCTCGGGCGCCGGCTTCGTCGGCATCGCGGTGGCGCTGATGGGCCGCTCGCATCCGGTCGGCATCGTGCTGGCCGCCATCCTGTTCGGCCTGCTCTATCAGGGTGGGGCGGAGCTCTCCTTCGAAATGCCCAACATCAGCCGCGACATGATCGTCATCATCCAGGGCCTGGTGATCCTGTTCGCCGGTGCGCTGGAGCATATGTTCCGTCCGTCGATCCAGACGTTGTTCGCCTCGATCAACCCGAAATCGGTCGGCATGGCCGAAGCCGGGAAGGAGGCCTGAGATGGACCTCTTCAACGTCGTCATCCAGACGCTGGACTCGACTATCCGTCTTTCGGTGCCGCTGCTGCTCGCCTGCCTTGCGGGTCTCTATTCCGAACGGTCGGGCATCTTCGACATCGGGCTGGAAGGCAAGATGCTGGCCGGTGCGTTCGCGTCGGCTGCGGCAGCCTCGGTGCTCAATTCCGCCTGGCTCGGCCTGTCTGTCGGCATACTGGTCTCGGTGGCGCTGGCGCTGGTGCACGGCTTCGCCTCCATCACCCATCGCGGCAACCAGATCGTCTCCGGCGTGGCGATCAACTTCGTGGCGGCGGGCTCGACCGTCATCCTCGGCCAGGCCTGGTTCCAGCAGGGCGGACGCACTCCGGCCCTGACGCCGCCCGAACGCTTCGACGCCATCACCTTCCCGGGCGCCGATGCCGTTGCAGGCGTGCCGGTCGTCGGGCCGATCTATGCGCAGCTCATTTCCGGCCACTCGTTGCTCGTCTATGTCGCCTTCCTGGCGGTGCCGTTCACCTGGTGGGTCCTGTTTCGCACGCGCTTCGGGCTGCGGCTGCGCGCTGTCGGCGAGAACCCTGCCGCCGTCGATACGGCGGGCATCTCGGTGGCATGGCTGCGCTACCGCGCCGTCATCTGCACCGGCATCCTCACCGGCATCGCCGGCGCCTATCTGGCCATGGTGCAGAACGCCGGATTCGTGAAGGATATGACCGCGGGCAAGGGGTATATCGCGCTGGCGGCGCTGATCTTCGCCAAGTGGAAGCCGGTCAACGCCATGTTCGCCTGCCTGCTGTTCGGTTTCCTCGACGCGCTGTCGATACGCCTGCAGGGCACGCCGTTGCCCATTATCGGCCGGGTGCCGGCGCAGTTCATGCAGGCGCTGCCTTACGTGCTTACCGTCATCCTGCTCGCCGGCTTCATCGGCAAGGCGATTCCGCCCAAGGCCGGCGGCGTGCCCTATGTGAAGGAAAGGTGATGGTCATTCCGCTGAAAACGAAAGGCGGCTCACCCCCACCCCCTCCCCACACGGGGGAGGGGAATTCTTCCGCTGCAGTTGATCCCGCTGCAGTTGATAATGTGCAGTCTTTTGAGCATGGCGAAGACCTGACCGGTCTCCCTCCCCCTTGTGGGGAGGGGTTAGGGGTGGGGGTGCGCCGCCCTCGGCATCTTGACTATCGAAGGGTGCCTCATGTCCCATGATCTCTTCCTCGCCGCTCGCGAAGCCATGGCCAAGGCCTACGCGCCCTATTCGAAATTCCCGGTCGGCGCGGCGATCCGTACCGAGGACGGTCGCGTCTTCGCCGGCGCCAACATCGAGGTCGCGTCCTTTCCCGAGGGCTGGTGCGCCGAGACCACCGCGCTCGGCCATTACATCATGGGCGGCGGTGGCAGGATCACCGAGATCGCGGTGATCGCCGAGCGCATGGCCAGGTGCACCCCGTGCGGCGGCTGCCGCCAGCGCCTGGCCGAATTTGCCGGGCCTGACACCAAGCTCTACCTTTGTGACGAGACCGGGGTCGCCGAGACGGTGACGATGGGCGACATGCTGCCCTACGGTTTCCGGGGCGACGGCTGGGCATGAAACAGGCGGTCGATCTGTTGGTTGAAAGGCTGGACGGTCTGGCGCCGTCGACCGCGCTTGTCCTCGGCTCCGGCCTGGGCGGTCTGGTCGACGAGGTGGAGGACGCCGTCCGCATCCCCTATGCCGGCCTGCCGGGGTTCCCGCACAGCGGCGTCACCGGCCATGCCGGGGAACTGGTGGCCGGGCGCTTCGCCGGCCAGCCGGTGCTGATGATGGCGGGCAGGGCGCATTACTACGAGCAGGGCGATGCCGCCGTGATGCGGCCGGCGCTGGAAACGCTGGCCGGCATCGGCGTGACCAAGGTGATCCTGACCAATGCCGCAGGCTCCCTTGATCCCGAAATGCTGCCCGGCTCGATCATGCTGGTCACCGACCACATCAACTTCTCCGGTTCCAATCCGCTGTTCGGCGAGCCGACCGACCGCCGCTTCGTCGGCCTGACCGAAGCCTATGACGCCGGCATGCGCGCGGCGATCGAAAGCGCTGCGGCGGCCGTGGACATTCGCCTGCACAAGGGCGTCTACATGTGGTTTTCAGGCCCCTCCTTCGAGACGCCGGCGGAAATCCGCATGGCGCGCCTGCTCGGCGCCGATGCCGTCGGCATGTCGACGGTGCCGGAGGTCATCCTTGCTCGCTTCCTCGGCCTCAGGGTCGCGGCGTGCTCCGTCATCACCAACCTCGCCGCCGGCATGACCGGCGCGGAACTGTCGCACCGGGAGACCAAGGACATGGCGCCGCTCGGCGGCAAGCGGCTGGCGCTGGTGCTGAAGAGGATGTTTCGGGATGGCGTGGAGTGATGCGGCTTTTCTCTCTCCCCTGAGCGGAGTGTGCGGAGCGCAGCGAGGCGGGAGAGGTAACCTTCACCAGGTTGGTGCGGAAGAAGATTGCTGCACTGCCTTGGGCGGCCTCTCTCGACACCCTTCCCTCAAGCGCAAGATCATCGCATATGGCGTCGCACCCCCACCCCTAACCCCTCCCCACAAAGGGGAGGGGGATTCCTTGGCAATGCCACAACATGCCGACATTCGCAGTTTCGGGCGAAACGGCGACGTCAGCGTCTCCCTCCCCTTTGTGGGGAGGGGACAGGGGTGGGGGTACCGAGCTGCCGAGATCGACGGAAGCTCCATGTGCGATGGCTCTCCCCTCAAGGGGGAGGGAAACTAGATGCTCCCGCAGGAGATCATCCGCAGGAAGCGCGACGGCCACAAGCTGTCGGCGGGCGACATCGCTGCCTTCGTCGCCGGCGTCAGCGACGGCACGATCACGGACGGCCAGGTGGCTGCCCTCGCCATGGCCGTCTTCTTCAGCGGCATGAGCCGCGACGAGGCGGTGGCTTTGACGCTGGCGGTGCGCGATTCCGGCCGGGTGCTCGACTGGTCGGATCTGCCCGGTCCGGTCACCGACAAGCATTCGACCGGCGGCGTCGGCGACAATGTTTCCCTCATGCTGGCGCCGATCGTGGCGGCTTGCGGCGCCTATGTGCCGATGATTTCCGGCAGGGGGCTCGGCCACACCGGCGGCACGCTGGACAAGATGGATTCCATTCCCGGCTATGTCAGCCAGCCGGACCTTTCCCGTTTGCGCAGGACAGTGCTGGAGACCGGCTGCGCCATCATCGGCCAGACCGGCGACCTGGCGCCGGCGGACAGGCGGCTCTACGCCATCCGCGACGTGACCGCGACGGTAGAATCGGTGCCCCTGATCACGGCGTCGATCCTGTCCAAGAAACTCGCCGCCGGCCTTGGCTCGCTGGTCCTCGACGTCAAGGTCGGCAACGGCGCCTTCATGGAGCGCCCGCGCGACGCTGCCGCGCTGGCGTCCAGCCTGGTCGAGGTGGCAACGGGCGCCGGTCTCAGGACGACGGCGCTGGTGACGGGCATGAGCGAGCCGCTGGCGTCGGCCGCCGGCAATGCGCTGGAGGTGAGGAACGCCGTCGACTTCCTCACCGGCAGACGCCGCGACAAGAGGCTGGAAGAGGTGACGCTGGCGCTCGCTGCCGAAATGCTGCAATCGGCGGAGCTGGCCGCTTCCAACCGCGACGGGCTGGAGCGTGCCGCCGAGGCGCTCGCCACCGGCCGCGCCGCGACGGTCTTCGGCCGCATGGTGGCGGCGCTCGGCGGGCCGACGGATTTCGTGGAGCGCTCCGAAAAATATCTTGCCACTGCTCCCGTCGAGCGCGCCGTGACGGCAATCGAGGACGGATTCGTCACCGGGATTGCAACACGCGAACTCGGACTCGCGGTCGTCGCGCTGGGCGGCGGTCGCCGGTCACCGGACGACAGCATCGACCCGGCCGTAGGCCTGAGCCGCATCCTGCCGATCGGCGCGCAGGTCAGGGCCGGTGACGTGCTGGCGCTGGTCCATGCGCGCACCGATATGGATGCGGAGGCGGCCGTGCGCGCGGTGCGGGCCGCCTACGCGACAGGCCCGGCGCGGCCGCCGGGCGACAAGGCGGTACTGCGGCGCATCGCCCCGCGGGGCTGAGGCGTCGCAGCAACCGCAGCTTGCCTCGGAGCGTCAGGCCATCCGGCGCGGCGCCCGTGCCGTCATGATCACTGCGACGGCGAACGCCGCCAGCACGAAATAGGCGACCGGACTGGCTACGCTCCAATTGTCCACCAGGAGGCCGCCCAGCACCGCGCCGGTCGCGATGGCCACCTGGAAGGCAGTGACCATCAGCCCGCCGGCGCTTTCGGCCTGATCAGGCGCGGCGCTGATCATCCAGGTCTGCACGCTGACCGGCAACGCGCCGAAGGCGAAGCCCCACAGCGTCACGCCGATGGCGGCAACGACCGGCGAGGCGCCGCCGAGGAACAGAACGGCGGCCGCGATCGCCATCAGAAGCGGCGCCAGGCTCATGGCGGCCTTCAGGTTGCGCCCCGCGACCGCGCCGCCGGCGAGGTTGCCGAAGAACCCTGCGATCCCGAAGGCGAGCAGCACCAGCGACACTTTTTCGATGTCGAGCATCGTCACCTGCTCCAGGAACGCGCGCATATAGGTGAACGCGGCGAAATGGCCGGACACCACCAGCAGAATGGCGACAAGGCCGAGACGGATCATGGGATTAGCTGCGGTCTCGGCCAGCGCGCGGATGCCCGAGACGCCGCTCGCCGGCAGGCGCGGCATGGTGACGAGCTGGACCAGAAGGGTGATCGCCCCGATCACGGCTGCGATCAGGAAGGTGGCGCGCCAGCCCCACAGGTCCCCGACATAGGCGCCGACGGGCGCGGCGCAAACGGTCGCGACCGACACGCCGGTCAGGATGATCGACATGGCGCGCGGCAGCAGGGATTCCGGCACCAGCCGCATGGCGATCGCTCCCGACATCGACCAGAATCCGCCGAGCGCGACGCCGAGGATCACGCGGGCAGCCAGCAGCACCGGCAGCGACCAGGCGAAGGCCGCGAGCAGGTTGGACAGCACGAGCAGGGTCATCAGCCCCCACATCACCAGCCGGCGGTCGATGCGTTTGGTGACGATTGCCAGCGCCGGGGCCGCGATGGCCGCGACGACCGCCGTCGCCGTTACAGTCTGGCCGGCCGCCCCTTCGCTGATGCCCAGATCCGCCGACAGTTTCGTCAGCAGGCTGGCGGGAAGGAACTCCGTCGTCACCAGGCCGAAGACGCCGAGCGCCATTGAAAAGACGGCAGGCCACGCCGGTTCGGTCCGTTCCTGCGGTTCCGCCGCAGCAAGGGCCGCCGCGTCGGCGGAAAGGATCGCTGTTTCGCTCATCGGGAAGCTCCGTTGAAATCAGGAGCGAAACATGGGTGGCGCTTTCTGGAGTTTCTATGTTATGGAATCCAGTATGAATGATCGTTCGTCCAAATTTTTCGTCACTGGCGACCCGCTGACGGACATATTGCGCGGCCTGCGCCTCGACGGCGTCGAGTATGGCCGCTGCGAGTTCCGCAAACCGTGGGGCGTGGCGTTTCCGGCGCAGGCCGCCGCGCGATTCCATTTCATCGGCCGCAGCGGTTGCTGGCTGAAGCAGCCGGACGGCGACTGGGTCGCGCTGGAAGCCGGCGACGCCGTGCTGCTGCCGCGCGGCCATGTGCATGTGCTGGCCAGCGGGCCGGACGTGGAGCCGCGCTCGATCGCCGACTACGACACGGCGAAGATCTGCCGGGACGTCTATTGCCTTTCCAATTGTGACGACGGCTGCCCGCCCGCGACGCTGCTGTTCTTCGGCACCATGCATTTCAATGTCGACAGCGCCCACCCGCTTCTCGGCATGATGCCCGATGTCATGCACACCAAGCGGCTCGAGGCCTTCGAGCCGGGTATCCCGCATCTCCTCGCGGCCATGGGGCGTGAGGTGGCGATGGATCGCATCGGCTCGGGCGGCATCCTGGCCCGCCTCGCCGACGTGCTGGCCGCAACCGTCATCCGCACCTGGGTGGAATGCGGCTGCAGCGATTCCAGCGGCTGGGTTGCGGCGGTCAGGGATCGCGATCTCGGGCGCGTTCTGGCGGCCATCCATCTTGATCCGATGCGCGGCTGGACCGTCGAGGAACTCGCCCGCGTGATGGGCGCGTCGCGGTCGGGATTTGCCGAGCGGTTCACCTCCGTGGTGGGGCAGCCGCCACTCAAATACGTCACGCAGGTCCGCATGTACCAGGCGAGGCAATGGCTGATACGGGATAGGGTGAGGATCGCGGTCGCGGCGACGCGGCTGGGCTACGAGTCCGAAGCCGCGTTCAGCCGGGCCTTCAAGCGCGTCATCGGCGCGCCGCCCAGCCATTTCCGGGGTGGCGCCGAAGAGGCGGCCTGATCGCCCAATGGCTACTGCGCCAGAAGCAGGCTGCCGTCCTCGACCTCGAACTTGTCGAGGCGCTTGAGAAAGCTCATGCCGACGAGATTGGTCTGCAGCGCCCTGTCTTCGAGCACCACCGCCTGCACGTCCTTGAGCGCGATCCTTCCGATGGTAAGGTCGCGAATTTCGACGGCCGCGACCTTGACCGTCCCGTTGGCGGTCTGGACCTGCTGCGTGAAGTCGCCGGGGCTGATCGAGATGCCGGCCTTGCGCGCCGTCGACAGGTTGAGCGCCACCACCGTCGCGCCGGTGTCGATCATCGCGTTGGTCTGGCGTCCGTTGATCCTGAAGGCCGCGACGAAGTGGCCGCGATCGTCCGGCGGCACGAGAACGGTGCGGCCCAGCGCCTGTTGCCGCTGCGGCTCGACCGAGGCCAGCGCCATCTCCGGCGCCGCCTGCGTCCCGGACGACCCGTTGGCAGCCGTTTGCATGACGGCCTCGAAGAAATGCGGGTTGGACTGGTAGAGAACCGGCAGAGCCCCGGTGCTCCCCAAGAAAACGCCCAGCAGGAGAACCTTGCGCAGCATGAAACGGCCTCGATTGTGCCTTCATGCTACCGCAGCGCGCTATGCGACGGATTAACGGCCGCTCGACGATCGGCTGGACGGCCCGAAAACTTGCGCTTCGCTTAACGGGGGGTAAGTGGCGTCCGGAGAATCCGTCTCGCTTTGAGACAAGCCCCGATGCCGCGGCGCCGGCTACTTCGTGCCGTACATGCGGTCACCGGCATCGCCGAGGCCCGGCATGATGTAACCCTTCTCGTTCAGCCCCCGGTCTATGGAGGCTGTGAACACCGGCACGTCGGGATGCGCGGTCGTGAAGCGCTCTATACCCTCGGGCGCGGCCAGCAGGCACAGGAACCGGATGTTGGTGGCGCCGCGCGCCTTCAGCTTGTCGATGGCGGCGATGGCCGAGTTGGCGGTGGCGAGCATAGGGTCGACGACGATGATGAGCCGGTCGGCGAGATCGCTCGGCGCCTTGAAGAAATATTCCACCGCCTCCAGCGTGTCGTGGTCACGATAGAGGCCGATATGGGCGACGCGGGCGGCGGGAACCAGATCCAGCAGCCCTTCCAGCAGGCCGTTGCCGGCGCGCAGTACCGAAGCGAAAACCAGCTTCTTGCCCTCCAGGATCGGCGCGTCCATCGTTTCCATGGGCGTCTCGATCTTCGTCGTCGTCAGTTCGAGATTGCGTGTCACCTCGTATCCGAGAAGCAGCGATATCTCGCGCAGCAGCCGCCGGAAGCCGGCCGTCGAGGTCTCCTTGTTGCGCATGATGGAAAGCTTGTGCTGGACGAGGGGGTGGTCGACGACGGTGACGCCCTGCATGCGTGTGCTCCGGCAACGAGAGTGATCAATGGTGAATAGTGAATGGTGAGTGGTTTGGCGAGTCCTTGTCGGACGAAGGACGCTCGGGTCCACAGTTGGCAGGACCGTGACGCCGCCCGATCGAGCCCATTCACCGTTTCGTATTCAGCCGCGCCAGCAGGGCCGCCTTCGTCCTCCTGTCGACGAAAGCCGCCTCGATCGCCGTGCGGGTAACGGCGGCGAGCGCCTTCTCGTTCAGGCCGAAATGGTCGGCGGCGATCGCATATTCACGGGCGAGCGACGTGCGGAAATACGGCGGGTCGTCGGAATTCAGCGTCACCTTGCAGCCGGCGGCCTTCAGCGCCGGGAAGGGATGGCTTGCGAAATCCGCGAACACGTTGAGCGCGATGTTCGAGCCCGGGCAGCATTCCAGCACGATGCCCTGGTCGGCGATGCGCCTGACGAGATCGGGGTTCTCGATCGCCCGCACGCCGTGGCCGATGCGCGACGGGCGGATATGGTCGAGCGCGGCGGCGACGGTCTCCCAGCCCGTCAGCTCGCCCGCATGGATGGTGATGCCGAGCCCGGCTTCTCGCGCGATCTCGAAGGCACGCACATAGTCCTCCATCTCGCCCGTGCGCTCGTCGCCGGCGACGCCGAAGCCGGTGACGCGAGGATTGCCGCAGCGGGCGGCGAAGCGCGCCGCCTTCTCGATCGCCTCGACGCCGACATGGCGCAGGCCGACCACGATCATGCGCCCCTCGATGCCGGTTCTGGCGCCGGCGCGGGCGATGCCCTCGCCGAGCGCGTCCGCATAGGCCTTCGGCGACAGGCCGGCGCGCGCGGCGTGGTCGGGCGAGATGAAGATTTCCGAATAGATCGCGCCGTCGCGGGCGAGCGCGGTCAGGTAGTGGTCGGCCAGCAGCGCATAGTCCTCTTCGGAACGGAACAGCCCGGCGGAAAAGTCGTAGGCCGCCAGGAAGGACGTGAAATCGTGCCAGACAAAGGCGCCGTCGCGAATGAAGGGAGAGGGGTCTGCGCCGTATTTCCTTGCCTGCCGGATCACCAGATCGGGCGATGCTGCCCCCTCGATATGACAATGCAGCTCGGCTTTCAGGGGCATGCGGTCGTCCTGTGCGGTGGTCGTGCGCGCGGCCGAACACCGCGCCTTAAACAATAGCGCCCGGTATCCTGATCGGCTATGGTCGCGCCGATTTTGTGACGGACAGCGATCATGTCGGATGCAAGGACGACCGCCGCGGGCGGGATGGAAACGTCATATGGCTTCAAGAGTGTCGCGGCCGGCGAGAAGCAGCCGCTGGTCAACGACGTCTTCCACAAGGTCGCCAACCGCTACGACCTGATGAACGACCTGATGTCGGGCGGTCTGCACCGGTTGTGGAAGGATGCCCTGGTCGCTTGGCTCAATCCGCCGAAACGGCCCGGCTGGAAGGTGTTGGACGTGGCCGGCGGCACCGGCGACGTCGCCTTCCGCATCCTGGAGGCGAGCGGCCGGCAGGCGCACGCCACCGTGCTCGACATCAACGGTTCGATGCTGTCCGTCGGTCGCGACCGGGCCGAGAAGAACGGCCTCGCGCCGCATGTCGATTTCGTCGAGGCGAATGCCGAGGAACTGCCCTTCCCCGACAACACGTTCGACGCCTACACGATCGCCTTCGGCATTCGCAACGTGCCGCGCATCGAGGTGGCGCTGGCGGAAGCGTTCCGCGTGCTGAAGGTCGGGGGGCGCCTCCTTTGCCTCGAATTCTCGGCCGTCGACATGCCGCTTCTCGACAAGGCCTACGAGGCGTGGTCGTTCAAGGCAATTCCCGGCATCGGCAAGATGGTGACGGGCGACGGCGAACCCTATTCCTATCTGGTGGAATCGATCAGGAAGTTTCCCGACCAGAACAATTTCGCCGCCATGATCGCCCGCGCCGGCTTCGAACGCGTCGCCTTCCGCAATTACAGCGGCGGCATCGCGGCCCTGCATTCGGGCTGGAAGCTTTGAGCGGTCGCGTTTTTCGGGAACAGGCCGAATGAGTTCCGTCATCGCCGCCTTTCGCCTGATGCGGGCCGGCTGGGTGCTGGTGCGCGAAGGCGTGGTCGCCGCCATGCCGGGCGACGAGCTTTCCGGCGCGCCGAAGCTTGGCTGGCGCGTGGCCCGCCTGCTTGCGCGTCGCAGGGCCCTGCGGCGCGGGCGTAGCGACCGCCTGGCTCGTGCGGTGTCCAGGCTCGGCCCCTCCTACGTCAAGCTCGGCCAGTTCCTGGCGACGCGGCCGGACGTGGTCGGCAACGACATCGCCGTCGACCTCGCCATGCTGCAGGACAAGATGCAGACCTTCCCGAAGGCAGCGGCCGTGGACGCGATAGAAGGCTCGCTCGGCCGTCCCGTCGGCGCGCTCTACGTCAGCCTGGGCGATGCGGTGGCGGCTGCGTCGATCGCGCAGGTGCATCCGGCCGAAGTGGAGCATCCGGACGGACCGAAGAAGGTCGCCGTCAAGGTGATCCGCCCCGGCGTGCGCCGCCGTTTCCAGAACGACCTCGAAAGCTTCTTCCTCGCCGCCCGGCTGCAGGAGCGCTTCATCCCTTCGGCCAGGCGGCTGAGGCCCGTCGAGGTCACCGAGACGCTGGCGCAGACCACCAAGATCGAGATGGATCTGCGGCTGGAAGGCGCGGCCCTTTCGGAGCTTGGCGAGAACACGGCCGATGATCCGGGTTTTCGCGTGCCCGCCGTCGATTGGGAGCGCACCGGGCGCGACGTGCTGACGCTCGAATGGGTCGACGGCGTCAAGATGAACGACGTCGGAGGGCTGGCCGCCGCCGGCCACGACCTCAAGGCGATCGCTGCCAACCTGATCCAATCCTTCCTGCGTCACACGCTGCGCGACGGCTTCTTCCATGCCGACATGCACCCGGGAAACCTGTTCGTCGAGGCCGACGGCACCATCGTCGCGGTCGACCTCGGCATTGCCGGGCGGCTCGGCAAGAAGGAGCGCCGCTTCCTCGCAGAAATCCTCTACGGCTTCATCACCCGCGACTATCTGCGCGTGGCGGAGGTCCATTTCGAGGCCGGCTACGTGCCGCGCAAGCACGACGTCGCGGCCTTCGCGCAGGCGATCCGCGCCATCGGCGAGCCGATCCATGGCCAGCCGGCCGAGACGATTTCGATGGCGCGGCTGCTGACCCTCCTGTTCGAGGTGACGGAACTGTTCGACATGCAGACCCGCCCCGAACTGGTGCTTCTGCAAAAGACCATGGTGGTGGTGGAAGGCGTGGCGCGCACGCTCGATCCCGCCTTCAACATGTGGAAGACGGCCGAGCCGGTCGTCGGCGACTGGATCCGCGACAATCTGGGTCCCAAAGGCCTGCTGGTCGATGCCCGCGACGGCCTGTCCGCCCTGTTGTCGCTGGCGCGGCAGGCGCCGGAACTGGCGATCCGCGCCGAGCACATCTCGCGCGAGCTGGAACTGATGACCGAGCGCGGCCTGCGCTTCGAGGAAGAGACGGCGCGCTCGATCGGCAAGGCGGAGGCGCGCGCGGCGCGTTGGGGCCGCGTGGCGCTGTGGCTGATTGCGCTGACGCTGGTGTGGATCGCCTGGAAGGTGGCTTGATTGACTGCATTGCAGGCAATGCCTACATTGAAAGCTTCCAGATGGAGGCTTTTGTGGCCACGCTCACGATCCGCAACGTCGAGGACGATATCAAGAAACAGCTGAAGATTGTCGCCGCACAGAACGGCGTGTCGCTGGAGGAGGAATTGCGTCGGGTGGTAAGGCAGGCGGCAATGCGACCTCGCAAGGCCATGCAATTCACCAATCTTTACGATGCGATCCGTGACCTGGTCGAGCCTCACGGAGGCTTCGATCTCGATATTCCGCCAAGAAGTGTTGCCGAGCGCGATCCGCCCTTCAAGGATTGGGAATGATAATCGCCGACACGAATGTTGTGTCGGAGGCCATGAAACCTTTTGTGGACATGCAGGTGGCAGCTTGGCTGCGGAAACAGGCCATCAATACAATATACGTGACGGCCATAACAAAAGCTGAGTTGTTCTATGGCCTGGCGCTTCTGCCCGACGGAAAGCGCAAACAGGCCTTGGCGGGGACGATGCAAACTTTTTTTGCGGAACGGATCGTGACGCCGATTCTGGGTTTCATGGACGAAGATGCGCTCTTCTATGGGAGAATATCCGCACGCCGGCGTAAGGCGGGCAGGCCCTTGAAAGAACTGGACGGACAGATTGCGGCAATCGCCGCGTCTCATGGGTTTGCCGTCGCCACGCGAAATGTCGCCGATTTTGAGCATTGCGGCATCGAGATTTTCAATCCATGGGAAATCGCGGCGACATGACCCTTTCGGCCAGGCGCATTCTGCTCGTCATTGGCGGCGGCATCGCCGCCTACAAGGCGCTCGACCTGATCCGCCGGCTGCGTGAGCGGGGCGCTGCGGTGCGACCGGTGATGACGGAGGCCGCGCAGCATTTCGTCACGCCGCTTTCCGTCGGCGCGCTGGCGGCCGACCATGTCTTCACCGACCTGTTCGACCGGCAGGATGAGCAGGACGTCGGCCATATAAGGCTCGCCCGCGAGGCCGACGTGATCCTCGTCGCCCCGGCGACCGCCGACCTGATGGGCAAGCTGGCCAATGGGCTCGCCGACGACCTTGCCTCCGCGATCCTGCTGGCGAGCGACCGCCCTGTGCTGATGGCGCCGGCGATGAACCCGAAAATGTGGGCGCATCCGGCGACGCGGCGCAACCGCGCGACACTGGAAAAGGACGGCGTCCGTTTCGTCGGGCCTGGCAAGGGTGAGATGGCCGAGAGCGGTGAGGCGGGCGAGGGCCGCATGGCCGAGCCGCTGGAGATCGTCGCAGCCGTCGAGGCTCTGCTTGATGGTCGGCCGAAGCCGCTGGCGGGAAAGAAGATCATCGTCACCTCCGGGCCGACGCACGAACCGATCGACCCGGTCCGCTACATCGCCAACCGCTCCTCGGGCAGGCAGGGCCACGCGATCGCGGCCGCACTGGCGAGGCTCGGCGCGGATGTACGGCTCGTCTCCGGCCCTGTCTCTATTCCCGACCCGGCGGGCGTGACCACGCTCCATGTCGAGCGCGCGGTGGAGATGCGCGATGCCGTCGAGGCGTTGCTGCCGGCCGACGCCGCCGTTTTCGTCGCCGCCGTGGCGGACTGGCGGACCGCCGACGAGGCCGGCGAGAAGATCAAGAAGCTGGCGGGCGAGGGGCCGCCGGCGCTCCGCATGGTGGAGAACCCGGATATCCTCGCCGGCGTCGGCCACCACGCGGAAAGGCCGCGCCTCGTCGTCGGCTTCGCCGCCGAAACGCAGGACCTGCTGAAGAACGCCGAGGCGAAACTGAAAAAGAAAGGCGCCGACATCATCGTCGCCAATGACGTGTCGACCGACGGGGGAACCGACGGCACGGGGATCGAGGGCGGCGTCATGGGCGGCGCGCGCAACCGCGTGCGCATCGTTTCCAGAGCCGGTGTCGAGGAATGGCCCGAACTGTCCAAGGACGAGGTTGCCGCGCGGCTCGCCGCTCTGATCGCCAAAAAGCTCGAAAACATCGTGGTCTAGAAAATGCGTCGGTGCCCCTTCCGCGAGGGGAGGAGACCGGCGCGCGTCACCGTTGCCGCGCCCGGATTTTCGTCCGTCCGGCCATTGTCAAGAAATGCTCCCGGCCTGCGAGAGGCAAGATCCGAGGGGATGCTCGGCAGCGGTAGGGACGACGCCGAGTTCTGTCGCTGGCGCGGCCCTATGAAGTGTCGGGCGCGGCCAACGATGCCAGCCGGCCCGCCTGCCGAGCAGGCGTTTCACGATCGGTTAGCAGATCAACCGCGCCAGGCTGCTCGAACCGCTGCAACAACATGACGATGAGCAGCAGCGCCAGCGTCCGCAGGCGCGCCGCGAGGCGCTCCGCGTCGCCGGCACTGTCCAGCGCATCTGTCGGGGCCGGCGTTCCGGGAGCCGTGCCGATAAGGAAGGCCCACGCCTCGGTCTCGCCGACGCTCAGAATGCCGAGGATGTGCCGGCGGCGGGGGGCAGGAAGCCCGGCGGCGATATCGGCAATGTCGGCGAGAGAAAACAGCAGCGCCACGATGCGCTCCAGCACATCGCGGCTCCAGCCTGTCTCCCATTCCTCCATTGCGGCCTCCTGTTCGGGCGCGCCAAGTATCGGGGGAGATTGCAAGGGCGTGGAAAGATTTTCTGGCGACGCTTGCCTTTTCCCCTTCCTTCCGCTTCAACCGCGCCCATGTCTCGCCCCCTTCTCATCGCGATCGACGGCCCGGCGGGCGCCGGCAAGGGTACGCTGGCGCGACGGCTGGCGGATTATTACCACCTGCCGCATCTCGATACCGGGCTCACCTACCGCGCCGTCGCGCATATGCTGATCGCCAAGGGCTGGCCGCTGGGCGATGCGCCGCATGCGGTCGAGGCGGCGAGGCGCGTTGACCTGACGGCGCTCGATCGCACGGTGCTGTCGGCTCATGCCGTCGGCGAGGCGGCCTCGAAGGTCGCGGTCATTCCCGAAGTGCGCAGGATTCTGGTCGAGAAACAGCGGGCCTTCGCCGCACGGCCGGACGGCGCGGTGCTGGACGGGCGCGACATCGGCACGGTGGTGTGTCCTGAGGCGAGGGTAAAGCTCTATGTCACGGCGAGCGCGGCGGTACGGGCGCGCCGCCGGCTGGCCGAGATCGAGGCCAATGACGGTTCCGGGGATTTCGCCACCATCCTCGCCGATATCGAGCGCCGCGACGAGCGCGACATGGGGCGCGCCGACTCGCCGCTGAGGCCGGCTGAGGACGCGCACTTGCTCGATACGAGCGAAATGGATATAGAGGCCGCGTTCCAGGCGGCGCGGGCCATCGTCGAAGAGGTCCTTGCCGGAGGGAATGAGGCCTGACCGGTCTTTTGTCGCCGTCTCCGATTGGAGACGTCAGGCGAAATGCCCATATCAGGTGAAACCAGCCTGCCAGCATTCTTGAATGCGCCGGATTTGCCGCCAGAGGCGGCCCCAGGGTCTTTTGAAAAAAGTCCCGGAACGCCGGCAGGCCGAACGCAACGCTAACCCACGGCGCCGCCCCGGTACGGGGCTTTCAGGAGAACATATGTCTGTAGCTACCCCCACTCGCGATGATTTCGCGAGCATGCTGGAAGAATCATTCTCGCCCGGCCATTCGGGCGAAGGCCAGGTCGTGCGCGGTCTCGTCACCGCGATCGAGAAGGACATGGCCATCATCGACGTCGGTCTCAAGGTCGAAGGCCGCGTGCCGCTGAAGGAATTCGGCGCCAAGGGCAAGGACGCCAAGGAAGGCGGCCTCAAGGTCGGCGACACGGTCGAGGTCTATGTCGAGCGCATCGAGAACGCGCTGGGCGAGGCGATGCTGTCGCGCGAGAAGGCCCGCCGCGAAGAGAGCTGGGTCCGGCTTGAAGAGAAGTTCAACAAGGGCGAGCGCGTCGAAGGCGTCATCTTCAACCAGGTCAAGGGCGGCTTTACCGTCGATCTGGACGGCGCCGTGGCCTTCCTGCCGCGGTCTCAGGTCGACATCCGTCCGATCCGCGACGTCACCCCGCTCATGCACAACCCGCAGCCCTTCGAGATCCTCAAGATGGATCGCCGTCGCGGCAACATCGTCGTCTCGCGCCGCACCGTGCTCGAAGAAAGCCGCGCCGAGCAGCGCTCGGAGATTGTCCAGAACCTCGAAGAGGGTCAGGTGGTCGAGGGCGTGGTCAAGAACATCACCGACTACGGTGCGTTCGTTGACCTCGGCGGCATCGACGGCCTGCTGCACGTCACCGACATGGCATGGCGCCGCGTCAACCATCCGACTGAGATCCTCAACATCGGCCAGACGGTCAAGGTCCAGATCATCCGCATCAACCAGGAGACGCACCGCATCTCGCTGGGCATGAAGCAGCTCGAGAGCGATCCGTGGAACGACATCGGCACCAAGTTCCCGATCGGCAAGAAGATCCGCGGCACCGTCACCAACATCACCGACTACGGTGCGTTCGTCGAGCTGGAGCCGGGCATCGAAGGCCTCATCCACGTCTCGGAAATGTCGTGGACGAAGAAGAACGTTCATCCCGGCAAGATCCTCTCCACCTCGCAGGAAGTGGACGTGGTCGTGCTCGAGGTCGATCCGGCGAAGCGCCGCATCTCGCTGGGCTTGAAGCAGACGCTGGAGAATCCGTGGGAAGCCTTTGCCCGCAGCCATCCGGTCGGCAGCCAGGTCGAGGGCGAGGTCAAGAACAAGACCGAGTTCGGCTTGTTCATCGGCCTCGACGGCGACGTGGACGGCATGGTGCACCTCTCCGACCTCGACTGGAACCGTCCGGGCGAGCAGGTCATCGAGGAGTATCAGAAGGGCCAGATGGTCCGCGCCCAGGTGCTCGACGTCGATGTCGAGAAGGAGCGCATCTCGCTCGGCATCAAGCAGCTCGAGCGTGACGCGGCCGGCGACGCCGCCGCTTCCGGCGAACTGCGCAAGAACGCCGTGGTGACCTGCGAAGTGACCGGCATCAAGGACGGCGGCATCGAGGTGCGGCTGGTCGAGAGCGGCCTGGACTCCTTCATCAAGCGTTCCGACCTCTCCCGCGACCGCGACGAGCAGCGCCCCGAGCGTTTCTCCGTCGGCCAGAAGGTCGATGCCCGCGTCATCGCCTACGACAAGAAGACCCGCAAGCTGCAGGTCTCCATCAAGGCGCTGGAGATCGCCGAAGAGAAGGAAGCCGTCGCGCAGTACGGTTCGACCGACTCCGGCGCTTCGCTGGGCGACATCCTGGGCGCCGCGCTGAAGAAGCAGGGCGGCAGCTAAGCCTTGATCCTAACGGTCGCGCCGTTTTCGACGGCGCGACGCCGGAAGACAAAGACCCGCCGGAGCGATCCGGCGGGTCTTTTTTGCGGTGGCACGGCCATCGTCTTTCGACGACAGGGAATCCTGATCCTCGCGCAAGGCAGGGCAACCGCATATGCAATTCCGGCGGCAAGATACCCCCACCCCTAACCCCTCCCCTCAAGGGGGAGGGGAACGCCGACACCGCCGTCTCGCGTGAAATGACCAACGCCGGCGCATCAAGGCGCCGCCGCAGAATCCCCCTCCCCTTGCGGGGAGGGGTTAGGGGGTGGGGGTATCGTGCAGGAATTTTCGTCGCGATTACCCGTTGCCGGCCACGAGAGGACACCTGCAGGCGGGTGAGGCAGCGCCGATGGACGCCGGACAGCGGCGGACCGAACCGCTACGCGTTTCCGTAGATCGGCACCACCGCGCCGCTCATCGCCTGGTTCTGCGGGGAGGCGAGGTAGACGATGGCTTCCGCCGCCGCCCCGAGGCTGACCCATTTGGCGGCGTCGGCGTCCGGCATTTCGGCGCGGTTGGAGGCGGTGTCGAGCGTCGAGGGGGCGACTGCGTTGACGAGGATGCCCTTGCCCTTCACCTCTTCGGCCAGCGCTACCGTCATCGCCGCGACCGCCGCTTTGCTGGTGGCGTAGGCGACCATGCCGCCGCCACGGCGCGGATCGAGCCCCGGCCGGGCCGAGACGTTGACGATGCGACCTCCGGTGCCGGACGCCAGCATGGCGCGCACTGCCGCCCGGCTGCACAGGAAGGTGGTGCGGACGTTGGTTTCCATCATCTCGGCGAAGGACGCCGATTCCGTCTTGTCGAACGCCGCCTTGGCAAAGCCGCCGGCAAGATTGATCGAGGCCCACAGATCCGGCACCGCGCGGTAGAACTCATCGACAGCCGGTGAGTCCGCCAGATAGACGTTGTGTGCGAGGCGCACGCGCTCATGCGCGGCGAACGGAAAATGTCCGGGCGCCTCGGCATGGCTGTTGGGCACATGGCAGATCGCGCCGGCCTCCAGAAGCTGCGCCACCACCGCGCTGCCGAGTTGCCCCGTGCCGCCGGTGATCACGATATGCTTGCCCGCCAAAACCGTCATTGCGCTCCAGTCCTGTTGCCACCCCGGCGCGAACCTCGCGCCTTTTGGTTTCTCACTCAACCGAAATTTCGATGATGCGCGGCTTTTGCGCGGCTTTTGCGCGGGCGAGCGCGGCCGGCAGCTCGTCGATGGTCGCCAACCGTTCCGCCGCAATGCCGTAGGCGTCGGCCAGCTTCAGGAAATCGGGCGGCGCCGGCGACACGCCGACCGGCTCGACGCCGACCTCGCGCATCGACGTTTCGATCTCGCGGTAGCCGCGGTTGTTCCACACCACGAAGATGACGTTGGCGCCGGCGTCGAGCGCGGCGCCGATTTCGGGCAGGGTGAACTGGAAGCCGCCGTCGCCGGTCAGGCACACGACCGGCGCATCGGGCACGGCCAGCGCGGCGCCGATCGCCGCGGGAGGACCATAGCCCAGCGCGCCGAAGCCGGTCGCCGCGTTGAACCAGCCGCCCGGCCGGTCGTGGTCGTAGTAGAGGTTGGCGGCGTAGACCGGCTGGGTCGAATCGCCCACGATGATCGCGCCTGGCAGCGCGTCGCGGATCGTTTCCACGGCCCGCGCCTGCGTCTGCAACGCAGGTCCGATCTCCGCCCAGGCTGCTTCGCGCGTGGCGCTGGCGCGCGAGGCGCCGGATAGAGACTCCGGCGATGCAGGCAAAGCCTCGATTGCATCGAGCAGCGCCTCTAGCGCGGCTTGGCAATCCGCTTCGATCACCACGGTCGCCGGCCGGCGCGCGAGCTGTGCGGCGTCGATGTCGATGCGCACCAGGTTGGCCGGCACGACCAATCCGCCGTCGCCGTACATGTCGTAGTCGGTCGGGCCGAATTCGGTTCCGGCGGCGATCACGAAGTCGGCCTCGGCCATGAGCCGGCGAACAGCCTTCAGGCTCGGGCTGGCCGGCACGGTCAGCGCATGGCCGTGCATCAGGCCGCGCGCGTTGGCGGTCTCGACCACCGGGGCGTCGAGGCGCTCGGCCAGCGCGCGCAATGCCGCTTCCGCTTCCTTGGCGCCGCCGCCGGCCAGGATGAGCGGCTTGCGCGACTGCATCGCTATCCGGGCCGTCTTGGCGACGGCCGCCGGATCGGGCAGGGGGGTGGCGCTGTTGCGCGGCGCAGGCGCGATACTGTTAGCCGGCTTGACCATGACATCCGTCGGGATCTCGATATGTACCGGCCCCGGCCGCGCCGACGAAAACAGGGCGAAGGCGCGGGCCAGCGCCTCCGGCAGGTCCTCAGGGCTGGTGACGCGGGTGGAAGACAGCGCCACCTTCTCCATCATGCCGCGCTGGTCCGGCAATTCGTGCAGGTAGCCCAGACCCTTGCCGAGCGTCGGCATGGCGTTGACGCCGGAGACGACCAGCATGGGCACCGAATCCGCGCGCGCCTGTCCCATGGCGGTGACGGCATTGGTCAGCCCCGGGCCGGTGATGACGAAGGCGACGCCCGGCCGGCTCGAGGCGCGCGCATAGCCGTCGGCCATGAAAGCCGCGCCCTGTTCGTGGCGCGGCGTCACGTGGCGGATGTTCGAGCGCGCCAGTCCGCGATAGAGCTCGACCGTATGCACCCCCGGAATCCCGAACACGGTGTCGACGCCGTGGACTTCGAGGAGATGGATGAGGGCTTCCCCCACTGTCGTCCTGGGTTCGGTCGTGCTCATGCGGATGTATCCCCGGTGTGTTTTTCAAGGCCGAGAAGGGTCTCGACGGAGTCCTTGCCGATGCCGGCGAGTTCGCCGGAAGCGAAGATGTCGCCGGCCAGGCATCCCTCGATCCACAATCCGTCGATGACGGCGTTGATGGCGATGGCGTGGCGTTGCAGCGTCGCCTTGCCGGCAAGTCGCCCCTCGCCGCGCAGCACTTCAGCCACCAGCGCCTCGACCTCGTCGCGGAAGCCGAGATAGGAGTCGCGGTGCGCGCTGGCCAGCGCCGGATCGCTGTGGACGCGGCCGATGAAGCCGGCCCACAGCGAAAAGGTCCGCACGTCCACGACGGGCGGGGCGAGGTTGGCCTCGACGAAGGCAGCGAGACGGCGGCGCGGATCGGCGCCCTGCATGTCGAGCGCCGCCTTGGCCTGCTCGGTCATGCGATCCATCAGCGTCGAATAGGCGGCCTGCAGAAGGTCCTCCTTGCCGGGAAAGTAGTGCCGGATGAGGCCGGCGGTCACGCCGGCGCGCAAGGCGATGGCGCGCACCGTGGCGCCCTTGAGCCCTTTCTCGGCGACGCAGTCCAGCGTCGCCTCGATCAGGTCCTGCCGGCGCCGCTCCTCGCCTTCGCGCCGGAATTTGCGCCGCGCGGCCTCGCTCATTGCCGCAGGATCGGCCGGGTCAGGCAGGTCGGCCCGCCTTCGCAGGCGATGCACAGCGCATCCGCCTCGAAGGTCTCGACCGTGCAGCCGGCTGCTTCCATCGCCGCCTTCGTCTTGGGGAAGCCGGCGACGGCGATCACCTGGCGCGGGCTGGTCGGCAGCACGTTGAGGCTGAGGCCGTTGGAGGCGTGGAACTCGCCGGCGTCGCCGTCGACCAGCGCGATGCCACGCGCCCGCAGCATCTGGTAGAACGCCGCCGGCAGCAGCGGCGCGAACACCAGCGCGAGATCGTCCGCCAGCGGGCTGATCACCGACATCAGGTGCAGACAAGCCTCCTCGCCCTGCCACAGAGGAAGGTCGAAGCCGTAGACCTCGACGCCGAGCGGCGAGAGGATGTTGGAGACCTGCTGGATGCCGGCCTGGTTGGTGCGCACGCCGCGGCCGATGGCCAGCGTCCTGTCGTCGATCCACACGCAGTCGCCGCCTTCGACTTGGCCGGGCGCCTCGACCCGGCCGAGCACCGGGATGCCGAGGCGCTTGTAGGTCTCCTCGTGCAGGGCGGGTTCGGGATGGCGCAGCGCCTTGCCCATCGACAGGATCAGCGCACCGCGGTTCGTCATCAGCGACGGATCGTGGGTGAAGACCGAGTCCGCCAGCCCGTCGGCCCTGTCCTCGATCCATTCGACCGTGGCGCCGGAATTCGCCACCATTCGCGTGAGCGCCTCATGCTGCGCAGCGGCTTTCGCGGGGTCGAAGCCGGGTCCGTAATGCCACGCGGCGCGGTCGGCATCGCGCATCGCGTTGCCGGCCGACCGCATCAGGACGCGCCTCAGCGGCGCGGCCATGGACTGTGCTCCGAAAGCGCTCATCTCTCTTCCTCGGGGTCTGAAAAAATCACGGAAAATTTCATGCGGCGCTATTTATACGCTTGCATAACAACGCCGCAAGTGCCGTAATGCAAGCCATTGACGAGCCCGCACGGTCGGGTTCAAGGTAAGAACAGGTGGGCATGGACCGGACCGGGGTAGAGCGCCGCATAATGAGATCAGTGGCTTCCCGGGCCTCGGCGGGGCGAACGTGATGACATCAGCCGGCGTTGCAACGGCCGCTGCGAACGAGGCGCCTTCGGAGGCTGCCGAAGCCATTCACGTCGAGAACCTGCACAAGAAGTTCGGCGAACTCCACGTCCTCAAGGGCGTGTCGTTGTCGGCGCGCGACGGCGAGGTGGTCGCCATCATCGGCGGCTCGGGGTCCGGCAAGTCGACGCTGCTGAGATGCATCAACTGCCTGGAGAATCCGACCAGCGGCATCATCCGCGTCAACGGCGAGGAGATCAGGCTCAAGGCCGACAGCCACGGCCACACCGCGCCGGCCGACCGGCGTCAGATCGAGCGCATCCGCTCGCGCCTCGGCATGGTGTTCCAGACTTTCAACCTGTGGAGCCACATGACGCTTTTGGAGAACGTCATCGAAGTTCCGGTGCATGTGCTGGGCGTGAGGCGCGACGAGGCGGTCGCCACCGCCGAAAAGCTGCTCGATCGCGTCGGGCTGGCCGAGAAGCGCGATGTCTATCCGGCCTTCCTCTCGGGCGGCCAGCAGCAGCGCGGCGCGATCGCCCGCGCGCTCGCCATCCAGCCGCGCGTCATGCTGTTCGACGAGCCGACCTCGGCGCTCGACCCCGAACTGGTGGGCGAGGTGCTCAAGGTCATAGGCGACCTGGCGCGCGAGGGCCGCACGATGGTGCTGGTCACGCACGAGATGAAGTTCGCCCGCGAGGTCGCGAGCCATGTCGTCTACCTCTACAACGGGCTGGTCGAGGAGGAAGGCCCGCCCGAACAGATATTCGGCCAGCCGAAATCCGAGCGGCTGCAGCAATTCCTGCGCAATGTGGGATGACAAGAACGAATCGGGCATCGATCCGGACGGGAACTGCGAAACCATGACAACGGGAGCACCATCATGAAGACATTTCTGAAAGCGGCCGTCGCGGCCGCCACGTTCGCGCTGGCCGGCGCGGCCTCGGCTCAGGCCGAGCAGGTCAAGGTCGGCTTCTCGCCGGAAGCCTATCCGCCCTTCTACCAGCAGGACGCTTCCGGCAACTGGGGCGGCTGGGAGGTCGAGATCGTCAAGGCGATCTGCGAGGACCAGAAGCTCGATTGCGTGCTCACCCCGATTCCGTGGGACGGCCTCATCCCGGCGCTCAAGGCCAAGAAGATCGACGCCATCATGAACTCGATGTCGATCACCGACGAGCGCAAGAAGGAGATCGACTTCTCCGACAAGTACTACAACACGCCGACCGCCATCGTCGGCGCCAAGGACCAGAAGTTCGACGCGACGCCCGAGGGCCTGAAGGGCAAGATCCTCGGTGTCCAGGTTTCCACCGTGCATGCCGCCTACGCCAAGAAGCACTTCGGCGACAGCGCTTCGGAGATCAAGGAATACCAGACGCAGGACGAGGCCAACCAGGATCTGGCAGCCGGGCGCATCGACGCCACCCAGGCCGACGCGATCGCGCTCGATGCCTTTCTCAAGAGCGATGAGGGCAAGGCCTGCTGCGACATGAAAGGCGATGTCGCGCCCGACCTCGAAGTGCTCGGCCCCGGCGTCGGCGCCGGTGTGCGCAAGGGCGACACCGAGCTGAAGGACAAGATCAACGCCGGTATCAAGGACATCCGCGCCAACGGTAAATACGCCGAGATCACCAAGAAGTATTTCGACTTCGACGTCTACGGCGACGACGCCCAGTCGAACTGAGGGGCGGCACCCTTGCATAGAACGGCAGGTGGCGGCGCACCCCCACCTCTAACCCCTCCCCATAAGGGGGAGGGGGATCTTGCGGCTCTATCACAGCTCGCAGGCTTCGATCGTCCGTGGCGAAAACGGCAGCGTCTGCGTCTCCCTTCCCTTTGTGGGGAGCGACTGTCTTGGAAATCAAGTTGGTTGCCACGGCTTTTGGTCCCGGATGATGGCGTTGAGGATGGTGAGGAGCTTTCGGGCGACGGCGATGATGGCCACCATTTTCGGCTTTCCGGCCATGACCAGCCTGTCGCGGAAGGCTTTGAGGACGGGGTTGCGCCTGGCGGCGACGAGGGCGCCCATGA
>NZ_JBEBMG010000002.1:560000-668277 GCF_040081975.1 Mesorhizobium hunchu | reverse complement strand
ACAGTCCCGTGCGCCGCGCAATCTCCCGGATCGAATGTCCATCTCGCAGATGCCAGCGTCGGATAACGCTCAGTAACGCCATGTCTATCACTCCAATGTCCCCTGCAATCAGCCAGCAGGGGTGGGTTCAAACATGGGTCACTTCTCAATGGAAAAATCCCTCAATCCCGGGTCAGTTCTCGGCGGAAATCAACATGCCGGGCATTGTTGTTCGCGAAATAGAACGTCCTATCGCGGTTGCTGACGACGAACAGCTGAAGGAAGCACAGGATTGTCTTCGTGTAGCCGTTCCCCGGATCGTTCTTGTACTCGACGATCTGCTCCATGGCGCGTCGCGGGCTTATACCAAGGGTTTTTATGAGTAACGAAAATGATGAGATCAGAAATTTGCAGGAGACGTCAGTACTTTCTGCGCGGCGGGCGTGACCGTTCCTTCGTTCAGTCCCATGACATCTGCAAGGCTAAGCAAGCCGTTGGCGATACCGTTGGTCATGCGCGTACACCATGCTTCAGCTGCCTTCTCCACCGGAACGCCCATGAACTGGGCGGCTCCGGCCGGGTTGTCGCCGATACCTTGTTTGATGCAGGTCGCAATCGCGCTCTGACGCTCCGCATCGTCGGCCTTGAGAGCGGCCGCCATTTGCTGAAATTCCTGTTCGTCGGCCGCGATCTGTGCCCATGTCGGACCGGCCGACAGGCAGCCGAAAACAACAAGGCCGGCAGCAATCGATTTCTTGGACATAGCTTCCCCCACGCTCCCGAGCGTCCCTCATAGGGCGTTTGGGGTCAACCGATTGTCGTCATGATCCAAGAATTCCTTGACGCTTCATCCTCAAACGAACCAGGAATCTTTCCTGATTTCGAGGTAGGCAGTTCGACGGCCGCGGGCTGATGCGGATTGGCGGAACTCGCTCCGTATACGGACTTGCTGTAATCGTGCACGACGCACGGAAGGAACGGAAGCGTGAATTTCAACCCACGCATGGAAAGCCGCATCAGCGGATTCACGGTCGTCGGCGACCTGCGGTGGCGTGTCTGGAACGGCGTGGTCGCCGATCTGTGGGATGTCGCCTGCGATAGCTGCGCAGAAGGGTTCTACGTCTCGCCGGATCCGCGCCTGTTCGTTCTTCTGGAGTTGAAGGGAGCGAATGGCCGCTTCGAAGTCGGCTGTCCCGGTGAAAACGCCTGCCGCCTCGTCGCCAATTCGATGAGCTTCGTGCCGGCCGGCATGCGTCTGATCGCACGGGCTTCCGGTCTTTCCCGCATCCGGCATCTCGACCTGCATTTCTCCGAGAACGCAGTCAGGCAGCGCTTCGGCCGCGCGCTGGACCACGCGTTGCTGACGAGGCAACGCCTGAGGTTCGACGACGACCGGATTGCATCGGTCGCCAGGTTGATCGCCGACGAGTGCACGAATCCCGGCCCTCGCCATCAAAGATATGGTGAGGGGCTTGTCGACGCATTGCTGACACTGCTTTTCGATGTGCGGCCGGAACGCACGAAGCGGCGTGCCGAATTATCACGCCGTCAACTGGCGCGGGCCATCACCTTCCTCGAAGCGCATTGCTTTGAGACGATACGCTTGGCCGACCTCGCCGCTATGATCGACCTGTCGCAGACGCATTTCAGTCATGCCTTCAAGGCATCGACCGGAATGCCTCCGCACCGGTGGCAGATGCACTCGCGAATCCGCAAGGTCCAGACCATGCTGACGACGAGCGACATGACACTGATCGAAGTTGCGAACATCGCTGGCTTTGCCGACCAGGCGCATTTTACCCGCGTTTTCAAAAGCCTTGCCGGAATTACGCCCGCCGAATGGCGCCGCAAGAACCTGCCGTGACATTTCTGCACTGCCCGGTGGCTTTCGGGTGAAATCGGCCAAAAACAGACAAGGCGAGTCAAAAACGTCCAATCACCCGCACAAAACTTGATGTATTAAGTCAAGTTAATGGGCCGCTCCATCGGCCCGGGCGTTGCGGGGATCCATCGACATGAGACTGACCGACTACCGGATATTGCTGGCGACTGGCGCGGCAAGCGTCGTACTGCTCCAGACCCTGCCGGCCACGGCCCAGAGTGAAACCGAACTCTCCCCGGTGGTCGTCAATTCCGGCGCGGGCACCGGCGCCGAAGATGCCAGCGGCAAGGGTAAGGTCAAGGGCGTCGTCGCCAAGAAGACGACGACCGGCTCCAAGACCGCCACCGACATCACCGAGATACCGCAGTCGGTTTCGGTAGTCGGGCGCGAGGAAATCGACGCGCAGGGTGCGCAGAAAGCGGACGAGGCCCTGCGCTATACGGCCGGCGTCTTCACTCAACCCTTCGGTTCTGATACCGACACCAACTGGATGTTCATCCGCGGCTTCCAGGCAACGGCCGACGGCGCCTATCTCGATGGCCTGCAACTTTACAGCTACGCTTTCGGCGGCTTCTACGTCGATTCCTTCGGCCTCGAGAGGGTCGAGGTATTGAAGGGCCCCGCTTCCGTCCTCTACGGCGGCAGCAATCCGGGCGGCGTCATCAACTACGTCAGCAAGCGTCCGACATTCGAGCGTCGGCACTACGCGGAAGCCGGCGTCAACGATGCGGGAACGGCCTATCTCGGCTTCGATGTTCAGGACACCGCGAACAACGACACCGTCGCCTATCGCATGACCGGGAAGGTCGCTGGCGGCAACGGTTACACCGATTATCAGGATGGCTGGCGCGGCATCATTTCGCCGAGCATCACCTGGAAGCCCGACGAGCAGACCTCGCTCACCCTCCACGCGAACCTCACCTATATCGACGAGAACCATAACGGTGACAATTTCCTGCCCTACGAAGGCACGGTCGTGGATCGGGCCGTCGGTGGCGTGAACTACGGCCGGATCAAGCCGGGAACCAATCTTTCCGAGCCGGATATAGATTCCTACAAGCGCCAGCAGGGATCGATCGGCTACGAATTCGAGCATACGTTCGACAACGACTGGACCGTCCGTTCGAACGCGCGTTTCATCGGGACCAAGAACAAGGAAGTCTCGGTCTACGGCAGCGGTTGGGCACCCGGTCTCGCGCCAAACCAGTTGTCGCGCATCAACTGGGATGCCGACACGACCGCCAGGTCGTTCGCCATCGACAACCAGATCGAAGGCAAGGTCGAGACCGGCCCGATGGAGCATACGCTTCTGGCCGGACTCGAATACAAATACTACAATATCGACAACAAGCAGGCCTACAACCTGTTCGACGGAAACGCCAATCCGATCGATCCGTTCGATCCGGTCTATGGAACGCCGCTGTCGCCACGGGAACTGCAGACCAACGAGAACCTCACCCTCAAATCGCTCGGCGTCTATGTTCAAGACCAGATCCGCTTCGGCGACGGTTGGCTGACGACGCTCAACGGGCGCTATGACCGCGCATGGCTGGCGCTGGACAACGGTCCGACCTATTGGGGGACCAGTCCCGATCTCAGCACCAGCTACGGACAATTCTCTGGCCGCGCCGGCCTCGCCTACGAATTCGACAACGGCCTGACGCCCTATGCCAGCATTGCGACATTCTTCAACCCGATCGTCGGAAAGAACGGCGTGACCGGCGAACTGTTCGAGCCCGAGACCGGGACGCAGTACGAGGTGGGGCTGAAATACAGGCCGACCTTTGTTGACGGCCTCTTCACGTTGGCGCTGTTCGATTTGACCCGCCAGAACGTTCCCACCTACAGTGGCCCATTCACGCAAATTCAGACCGGCGAAATCCGCTCGCGCGGCTTCGAGGCGGAGGCCAAGATCAATGTCACGGAAGACTTCAGGCTGACGGGAGCGCTCACGGCCTACGACGTAGACATCACCAAGGCGGATCCCTACAGCGTGGCTACGGTCGGCAAGACACCCGCCATCGTTCCCGAAGTACAGGCCTCGCTCTCGGCGGACTACACGTTCCGGGGCGATGCCTGGTACGACGGCGTCTCGATCGGCGGCGGCCTGCGCTATATCGGCAAGAGCTGGGCCGACAACGAGAACACGCTGCCCGTCCCTGCGGTAACGTTGGCCGACCTCAAACTAGGCTATGAAAAGAACAATTGGGGCATCGACTTCAACGTCACCAACCTGTTCGACAAGACGTATGTTGCCGCCTGCCAGTCTCCCACGGCCTGCTATTACGGCGAAGGGCGCTCGTTCAAGCTGAAGTTGCACACCACCTGGTAGTCGGCGATCCACGGAGCTTCATTCGGGGACAGGCGACACTGTTCCCGAATTCGTTTTGAAAGTCTGCGATGTCGGATGACCGCACTCCCCTTTTCGAGCTGGAGGCCGTTTCGTTCCGGATCGGCGCGCGCGTCATCGTCCACCCGTTGACATTATCCCTGCGGCAGGGGCGTATCTACGGCCTTGTCGGCCCGAACGGCTCGGGCAAGAGCACGCTGGTCAAGATCATGGCGCGCCAGCAGGTGGCCTCGAGCGGATCCGTGACTGTGCTCGGCAAATCGCTGGCGGGTTTCGCCGACCGCGCGTTTTCGCGCCTCGTCGCCTACATGCCGCAGTTCACCCCGCCGGCGGACGGCCTCACGGTCCGCGAGCTGGTTTCGCTCGGCCGCTTCCCTTGGCACGGCGCGCTCGGCCGGTTCAGCGACGAAGACGCGGCGAAGGTCGAGCAGGCGCTCGACCAGACGGACCTGCGATCCTTCGCGGCGCGGACGGTTGACAGCCTGTCCGGCGGCGAGCGCCAGCGCGTCTGGCTGGCCATGATGCTGGCGCAGGACACGCGCTGCCTGCTCCTCGACGAGCCGACATCCGCCCTCGACGTCGCGCATCAGGTGGAAATCCTCGCGCTCGTCAGGGACCTGAGCCGCGAGCGCGAAATGGGCGTGGTCGTTGTGCTGCACGACATCAACATGGCGGCGCGCTATTGCGACGAGATCATCGCGCTGCGTGAGGGTGAACTGGTCGCGCAGGGGACGCCGGACGAAATCCTGGACGGCGCGGTGCTGGATCGCATCTACGGCCTGCCGATGGGCATATTGGCCCATCCGCGGACCGGCGCGCCGATCAGCTACGTCCTATGACCGGGCGAATCGACAGGCGCCGCCTGCTGTCGCTTGTCGGCGGCCTCCCCTTTCTGCCCGCCGGTGCGGCGGCGGCCGAGACGAAAGTCGCGGTGATCGACTGGGGCCTCTTGGAAACGGTGCTGGCGATCGGCGCGGTGCCGGCTGCAGCCACCGAACTCGTCCAGTTTCGCAAGATTGCTGTCGAGCCGACGGTGCCGGACGGCGTGACCGATCTCGGCCTGCGCGGCTCGCCGAACTTCGAGCTCCTGCGCATTATCGAGCCCGACCTGATCCTGATTTCCGGCTTCTACGAATATCAGCGCCCGTCGCTGGAGCGCATCGCCCCGGTCCTCTCGCTGCCGGTCTACGAGGCCGGCAAGCCGCCCTATCCGCTGGCGGTGGCCTCCACACTGGCGCTCGGCGAGCGGCTGGGCCGGACGACGGAATCTGGAACCTATGTGGACGAAACAGAGCGGCTTCTGCGCCGCGCGCGCGACACCCTCGCACCCGTGGCGCATCGCCCCTTCTTCGTCATCAGCCTGGGCGATTCCCGGCATTTCCGAGCCTTCGGCGCCGACGCCATGGCCGGCGACGTGCTCGGCCGGCTGGGACTCGACAATGCCTGGACCGAAGAGACCAGCTACAGCGCGGCGGCGCCGGTCGGCATCGAGGCGCTGGCCCGCGTGCCTCAGGCCTGTATCGTCGTGATCGGCCCGCTGCCGCCCGAAGTCCGGCGTGGCCTCGCCGGAAACGCTTTGTGGAACGCGCTGCCTGCAGTGCGCGAGCGACGGGCGATCTTCCTCGATCCGTTCAATCATTTCGGCGCCCTGCCTTCGGCACGGCGCTTCGCCAGACTGCTGGTCGACGGCGTGCACGGGCTGGCGCATGGCTGACCGTTCTTTCCTGCCCGCGGCATTCTGGGGGACGCTCGCGCTCGTCGCGGCCATGCTGTTCGGCCTGCGGCTGTATGATCTCTGGCCGGCGGCCGCGTCGAGCGCGGATGGCACGGATCTCTCCCGCGTCATCTTGGTCTACAGCTTCCTGCCGCGCGCGGCCGTGGCGCTCGTCGCGGGCGCGGCACTCGGCCTGTCCGGTCTGCTGCTCCAGCACGTCCTGCGCAATCCGCTCGCCGAGCCGTCGACGCTCGGCATCTCGGCCGGCGCCCAGCTCGCCATGGCGGCGGCGCAGATCTATGCGCACGGCCTGATGGAATTTTCCGCCGGCACGGTGGCTTTCGCCGGCGGCGTCGCCGCCGTGGCGCTGATCCTCGGCCTGACATGGCGGCGCGGTCTCGAACCCGTTGCGGTGGTGCTTGCGGGCATGATGGTCGCGCTGACAGCAAACTCGCTCAGCGCCGCCCTCATCCTGGCCAACGGCGAGTATCTCTTCTCGCTGTTCATCTGGGGCGGTGGCTCGCTCGTCCAACAAAGCTGGGAGCCGACGGTCTCGATTGGCCTCAGGCTGGTTCTGGGGCTGCTCGCGGCCGGACTGCTCCTGCGCCCGCTGGCGATCCTCGGCCTGGACGACCAGTCGGCGCGCAATCTCGGCGTTGCCGTCCATACCAGCAGGTTCCTCGTCATCGTGCTGGCCGTTTGGATAGCGACCACAGTGGTGGCGGAGGTCGGGATCATCGGCTTCGTCGGCCTCGCCGCGCCGGCGCTCGCCACGCTGTCCGGCGCGCGTTCGCTGCGCCAGAAACTGGTCGCGACACCGCTGGTCGGCGCCATCCTGCTGTGGCTGACCGACGGGCTGGTGCAGGTCTTCTCGGGACCGGGCGGCGAGCGCGTGCCAACGGGCGCCGCCACCGCGCTGCTTGGCGGACCGCTGCTCCTATGGCTGCTGCCGCGGCTGAAGATGTTCGAATGGCCCTCCATGGGCGCGCAAGCCGACACCGCAAGACGGTCGCCCAGACCGTGGTCCCTCATTCTCCTGACCGCAGCGGGCGTCGTGGCGGCAGCGGCCGTCGCCCTGTCGGTCGGCATCGGTCCGCGCGGCTGGCAGATCGCCTCGGGCGACGTGCTGCCGGATCTGCTCGAATGGCGCGCGCCGTGCGTCGCCGTGGCTGCGGCAACCGGCGCGATGCTGGGTGCGGCCGGCGTGGTCATCCAGCGCGTGACCGCAAACCCGCTGGCAAGCCCCGAGGTTCTCGGTGTCGGAGCCGGAGCCGGAGCCGGCCTTGCCATCGCGCTGATGCTTGGCGCCGCGCTGGGCCTGCAACTGGCGGCTTCGGCGACCGGCGCGCTCGCCGTGCTCCTCGTCATCCTCTCGATCGGCGCGCGCGGCGGCCTCGGTCCGGAACGGCTGCTGTTTGCCGGCATCGCCATGAACGCGCTGTGCAGCGCGGTGCTGACGGCCATGATTGCGCTCGGCAACCAGCAGTCCTACACGCTGCTGCGCTGGCTGAGCGGCTCGACCAACGACGCGGTCGCGTTCGACGCCTGCATCGCACTGTCCGGCGCGATCCTCCTCGTCGCTCCGCTTTTCCTCCTCACGCGCTGGCTCGACCTGCTGGCGCTCGGCGCACCGAGCGCAAAAGCGCTCGGGCTGAGCGTCGGCCCGTCCCGCCTCGTCGTCATCGGGCTTGCCGCATTGATGACAGCGCTCGCCGCGACCTATGTCGGCCCGCTGAGTTTCGTCGGCCTGATCGCGCCGCATCTCGCGCGCCTGCTCGGCCTCGGCCGCGCGCGCGAGCAACTTGCGGGAGCCGTAGCACTTGGCGCGTTGCTGATGGTCCTGGCCGACTGGCTTTCGCGCATTGCCGTCTTTCCATACCAGCTTCCGCTCGGTCTGTTCGCCTCGCTCGTCGGCGGACCGTATTTGATCTATCTGCTCGCAAAGGGAGTGCCGCGCCATGGCTGAGATGCCGCGAACCTTCACCGCCTCGGCAGAGGTGCGGCTGGCCTCTCCGAAGCCGGTGATGGAGCGCCTGTGCGCCCATTTCCGCGAATTCGGCGAGGTGACGGTGGATGGTCTGTGCAGCCGCATCGACACCGGCTTCGGCGTGGCCGGCCTGGAAGCCTGCAAGGGCTGCCTGAGGATTTCGGCCGAAGGCAAAGACGCGGTCGCTCTCGCCTATGTGAAGCTGGCGCTGGCGGAGCATCTGTTGACCTTCGCCATCGACGAGCGGCCTGAGATCGTCTGGCAGGGCGACGGCGCGGCGGGCTCGCCCCTGCCCTATTTCCGCCAGATGCGCGTCGTCCGCACGATGCAGGTGACGCCGCGAATGCGCCGCGTCACGCTGGCCGGCGACGACCTGCAGCGCTTCGCCTCGGGCGGCCTGCATGTGCGGCTTCTGTTTCCGAAGCGGCGCGGCGTGCCACCGGTCTGGCCGACGACCGGCGCCGATGGAAGGCCCTGCTGGCCCGAGACCGCCGACCGTCCGGACGTACGCATCTACACGATCCGAGCCATCGATGTGGCGAAAGGTGAGATCGACATCGATTTCGTCCTGCATGAGGGCGAGGCAATGCCGGGCGCCCGTTTCGCGGCCGATGCCCGGCTGGGCGATATCGTCGGCATGACCGGCCCGGGGGGCGGTAGCATTGGCGAGGCGGACTGGTATCTGCTCGCCGGCGACGAGACGGCGCTGCCGGCCATCGCCCGCATCCTGGAAGAACTGCCGGCCGGGGCGAAGGCGGTGGTGCGCATCGAGGTGGCGGATGCGGCCGAACGGCAGGACCTGCGCTCGGCCGCCAAACTCGACCTGCAATGGCTCTGCCGGGACGGCGCACCGGCCGGAACGACAGACAGGCTCGTACGGGCCGTGCGCGATGTGGCCATGCCCTCGGACGGCCGACCCGTTTTTGCGTGGACCGGATGTGAGCACGCAGCCTTCCGCTCGATCCGCAAATATCTGCGCGAGGACTGCCGCCTGAGCCGCAACGAGCACCTTGCCGTCGCCTACTGGCGCCGCGGCTTCTCCGGCGATACCGCGAGAAAGGAAGTCAGCCAGTAGCCTCGGCTGCCCACACCGCGCCTTGCCGATGACGGACTGGCCGTCGTCTTCACCACGCACGCGCCCGATCACGCCTATCAACTGGCCGACCGGACCCTCGTGCTGTTACGTGGCCGCCCGCCCGAGATCGGCATCATGCTGGCGGCGTTGAAACGCCAGGCAGGTCGCGATATGACTCGCGTCATGAACATCGCCGTGATGCATGATGGCTCCGCCAGCCTGCGCCAGGGCTGCTGGGTGGTCTTTGTCGCCGCCCTCAGCGTCGTGTTCAGCTTCGCGCTTGCCTGTGCCATGCCATTCGCGGCGATCGCAACCGTTGCCGCTGCCAACATGCCGCGGCGCGGCGCGCTAATGCTGACGGGCGTCGCATGGCTCACGAATCAGACGGTCGGCTACCTGGCGCTCGGCTATCCGAGGATATGGGACAGCTTTGCCTGGGGTGCGGCGATCGGCGTCGCGGCCGCGCTCGCAACCGGTGCCGTGTCCTTGTTAAGCGCCAGGATCCGGTCCGGGCCTCTGGTGCTCGTCGCGGGGTTTACGGTCGCGTTCGCCGTCTACGAACTCGCCCTGTTCTCGGCGACCGCAGTCTTGCCGTCCGGAGATGACGCATTCTCGCTTCCTGTCATCCTACAAATCCTCTGGCCGAACATGCTGGCGCTCGCGGCCCTGGCATCGCTTCACAAGCTTGCCCTCTCCATCGGTTTCCTTGCACGTCCGGAAGCCGGGCGTGACGGCGCTTACGCCTGAGCGGATGCGCTTTCCTCCCGAGCGCATCGTCTGCCTGACGGAAGAGACGGTGGAGACGCTCTATCTGCTGGGCGAGCAGGACCGCATTGTCGGGGTTTCCGGCTATGCCGTCCGCCCGCCGCAAGTCCGCCGCGAGAAGCCGCGCGTCTCGGCCTTCACCTCCGCCGATATTCCGAAAGTGCTGGCGCTCGAGCCGGACCTGGTTTTGACCTTCTCCGACCTTCAGGCCGACATCGCGGCCGAGCTTGTCCGCGCGGGCGTCGCGGTCCACGCCTTCAACCAGCGCGACATAGCCGGAATCTTCGCCATGATCCGCACGGTCGGCGCTCTCGTCGGAGCGGCCGAAAAGGCGGAGACGCTGGCGCGCAGCTATGAAGAACGGCTTCGCGGCATAGAGAAGTCGGTCCGGGGGCTACAGCGGCCCCGCGTCTACTTCGAGGAGTGGGACGAGCCGATGATCAGCGGTATCGGCTGGGTGTCGGAACTTGTTGGTATCGCAGGCGGCGACGACGTGTTTCCCGGCAAGGCGAAGGAGAGGGCTGCCAAGGACCGGATCGTTTCCTCGCTAGACGTGGTTGGCACCAGACCCGACATCGTCCTGGCCTCATGGTGCGGCAAGAAAGTGGTTCCCGAAAGGATTCGCTCCCGGCCCGGATGGGAGGCTATCCCGGCCGTCCGCAAAGGCCATACCGTCGAGATCAAGTCGCCGCTGATCTTGCAACCGGGACCGGCCGCCCTGACGGACGGGCTCGACGCGATCCTTGTCGCGCTCGGGACGTGGCGAGATCGGTAGCTCGCCGTCCGGATTGCCATTGGCCGCGGCAGATCCTATGGTCCCCACCGATGGTTCCCGGTCCGCAAGGCCCGGGATGAAAAGGGAACGCGGTGAGGCTCCAGAGCCAATGCCGCGGCTGCCCCCGCAACTGTGAGCGGTTAGCGACGTCCGACATGCCACTGGCTTCACGGCTGGGAAGGTAGGACCGAGCGGTGACCCGCGAGCCAGGAGACCTGCCATCGCGACGAGTTGACCGGACGGGGTGTTCCGGGAGGACGCTTCGAGAGCGGTTGCCACCGCGATCCGGACATCCTTCCGCCCCCATTTCGAGATGGCGGTTTGCAGTGGCGGCGACCAAGCACACTATTCACGTCTGCACCCGGTGCCGTGGTGGGAACGGTCAGCCTGGGTTGCTATTGCTGGGCCGGCTCCAAGACCTTCTTGCCGCCCGGACGACGTGCGATCTCGTTCTCGGCGGCGTTGGCTGCATGGCCGGCTGCGACCGTCCCTTGACAGTCGGCTTCTCGGCGCCGGGCAAGGCAAGCTACCTTTTTGGGGATATCGACCCGGACTTGCACGCGCAGGCGCTGCTGGAGTTTGCGGATCTTTATACCTCATTGTTGGGCGGCTGGTGCAACGAAGGTCAGCGCCCGGCGGGCCTTGCCGGCAAGATCATCGCACGCATACCCGCCCCCGCGGAGCACAGCCTCCAATGACAGCGGCCCTCGTCGAATGCGCTGATCTGGGCTTCCGGACGAAGGATGGACTGGAACTGGTCAGTTCGGTCGCATTGCAGGTTCACAAGAACGAACGCCTCGCCATTGTCGGCCCGAACGGTGCGGGTAAGAGCACCCTCCTGCGCATGCTGGCGGGTTTGCTGCGACCGACAAGCGGGGAGGTATGGCTGGATGGCAGACCTCTTCGTCGGCTGTCCCCTGCGGAACGGGCACTGCGTATCGCGGTGGTCGGCCAGAGCGACGTGCCAGACCCGCGGCTGGCCGTCATCGAATATGTCGAACTGGGTCGCGTGCCGCACCTAGGCCTCCGCGGAAGAAGCACGGACCGCGACATCGTCGTGGACTCGCTGCGGCGCACCGGCATGCTGAAGGTGCTCGGTCGCACCATCGGCTCCCTGTCGGGAGGCGAACGGCAGCGGGTGCAGCTTGCCCGGGCGCTGACCCAGGAGCCAAAAGTGCTTTTCCTGGACGAGCCCACCAATCACCTCGATCCGCGCGCCCGTGGCGAACTGGTCGAGCTGGTGGCCGGCCTGGACATAGCAGTTATCGCCGTCCTGCACGACCTGTCGCTCGTAGCGCCCTTCGCCACCCATGTCGCCATCATGGATGCCAGCCGGCTCAAGGCGTATGGCCCGCCGCGGCAGACGTTGAACGCCGCCCTTGTCCGCGATGTGTTCTCCATCGACGTGCTGCGGCTCCCGCATCCCGTGGAGGACCGCGAACTCACCGTCTTCGACATACCCCTTCGTCTTTCCCGCTAAACCTATAGGAGACCATTCAATGCTCAGGCGCGTCGCCTTCACGCTTATCCCGGCCCTTCTGGCCTTTCCGGCCTTCGCCTATCCGATTACGGTGGACAGTTGCGGTACGCCGCTGACCTTCGATGCCGCGCCGAAGCGGGCGGTCGTCCATGACATCAACATGTCCGAGATGGCCTTCGCCCTCGGGTTGCAGCCTTCCATGGTCGGCGTCACCGGCATCACCGGCTGGTACAAGCTCACGCCCGAGTTCATCAAGGAACAAGGTTCCATCCCGGAACTCGCGCCGAAATATCCGACGATGGAGAACCTTCTTTCCGCGAACCCGGACTTCTTCTTCGCCGGCTGGTACTACGGCATGAAGCCGGGCGGCGACGTCACGCCGGATACGCTTGCCCAGCATGGGATCAAGACGCTGGTGCTGACGGAGAGCTGCGTGCACTTGGACAAGAACCGGCCCGCCGCGTCGATGGACCTCCTCTACGGCGATATCGAAAAGCTCGGCAAGATCTTCGACAAGGAAACGGAAGCCGGAAAGCTGGTGTCGGGCTGGAAAACCGAACTTGCCGGCATCGAGGAAAAGGTCGGCGACCGCAAGGGCACACGGGTGTTCCTCTACGATTCCGGCGAGGACAAGCCGTTCACGGCGGGCAAGTTCGCCATGCCGACTGCGATGATCGAGGCGGCTGGCGGCGTCAACATCATGGCCGACATGGAGACGAGCTGGGGCAACACGGATTGGGAAACGGTCGCCACCCGCAATCCGCAGTTCCTCATCCTGCTCGACTACCAGGACGGCGGCGGCGCACAGAAGCTGATGGAGTTCCTCAAGGCGCACCCGGCCATGAAGGAGACGGATGCGGTGAAGAACGGGCGGTTCGTGCCGTTGCGCTATGAGGAGCTGACGCCCGGGCCGGCCAACATCGCCGCGATCGAGAAGATCGCCAAGGCGATGTATCCCGACGCCTTTTGAGATTGGCCTCCTCTTATTTCCGATCGGCGATGGCGGGCGGGGCGGCGGCGGTCGTCGCCCTCGCGCTTTTGTCGATAGCTTTCGGTTCGACGGTGATCCCGCTGCACGATGTGCTGAGGGCAATTGCCGGTGCCCTCGGACTCGGCGACGGACAAGGTTCCGGTCCGGTCGCGAGCATCGTCGTCGAACTGCGCCTGCCGCGCACGATCCTCGCCGTTCTGGTTGGCGCTGGCCTCGGTATCGTTGGGGCTCTGCTGCAGACGGTGACGCGCAACGATCTGGCCGATCCTTTCCTGTTCGGTTTGTCCTCGGGCGCGGCGGCCGGAGCCGTATCGGTGATAACCGTCTTCGGCGACCGGCTCGGCATCTGGACCTTGCCCGTCGCCGCCTTCAGCGGCGGCATCCTGGCGGCGCTGGTCGTGCTCGGACTCGTGTCGCGCATTCACAGCCAGGGGCCCGAGCGCCTCATTCTCGGCGGGCTGGCGGTTTCGTTCCTGTTCACCGCGCTGACGAACTATCTGGTGTTCGCTGGCGACCAGAGGGCCGCGCATTCGGTGCTGTTTTGGACCATGGGCGGCCTTGGTCTTGCGCGTTGGGACAATATAGGGCTTGCCCTTGTCGGCACCGCCAGCGTCGGCGGGTTCGCCCTGCGCAGCCACCGCAGCCTCGACGCACTGCTTGCCGGGGAAAGCACGGCCGAAAGCCTCGGCGTGCCGGTCGCGCGTCTTCGCTGGTCGACTTTCCTGGTTTCGGCTTTCGCCACGGCGCTGCTGGTGGCCGTCGCCGGCGTCATTGGCTTCGTCGGGCTGATGATACCGCATCTGTCCCGCCGCCTGGCAGGCGAGCTGCATTTCAGGCTGATCCTTGCCTGCGCGGTCTTCGGCGCGGTGATCGTGCTGGCCAGCGATCTGCTGGCGCGCACCTTGCTGCCGCCGCAGGAATTGCCGATCGGCATCGTCACCAGCTCTCTGGGCGCGGTGTTTGTCGTCTGGATGCTGCTGCGGCCGCGTCAGGAGCGGTAAGCCGACAAATCGTATATTGACATAAAGATGTCTTTATGTGGCTTGCTTCCGGTAATGCCGTGCCGGGAATGAGAAACGTCGCATATGTCTTCAGTCGATGAGCTCTTCGGGCCGGTCGCCGCCAAGCCGGACGGCTCCGAAATCCTTGCCGAGCTCCAGGCCGCCGCGCGTGAGCGAATCCTTGTCCTCGACGGGGCGATGGGCATGCAGATCCAGGGTCTCGGACTTCAGGAAGACCACTTCCGCAGCGACCGCTTCGTCGGCTGCGCCTGTCATCAGCAGGCCAACAACGACCTTCTGATCCTGGCTCAGCCGAAGGCTATCGAGGATATCCACTACGCCTACGTCAAGGCCGGCGCCGACATCATCGAGACAAACACCTTTTCCTCCACGCGCATTACGGCGTTGCTCGATCATTGGGCAGGTTGGCGGACGACCGCCCTGATCTACGCGGCCACCATGGCGCTGCTGGTCTGTCCGCTCGTTTGCCTTGCGCTGCCGGCGACCCGGACCATGCCGACAGCCATGCCCACAGAAAGAGGGAGCGGCGGAAAGGGACGGGTCTTCGGGTTGATCGCGGTGGCGATCGCGTTGAATGGTCTCGTGACCTTCGGGGTTCAGGCCGTTAGGATCGAACTCTTTCGGGCGCTGGGTGCCGATCTTGCAAAAGCGGTTGCGATTGCATCGCTCGTAAGTGCTGCCAAGGTCGGAGGGCGCATCATCGACCTCCTCGGCGGAAGCCGATGGGATGCTCTTTCGATCGCCGTGGTTTCGGGAGCGATCATTCCGTTGGGTTAATTACGGTCTGGAACGGTGGGGTCAGTCTCCTAGCAGTGGGAGGATATCTCGCGCTGTTCGGGATCGGTAGTGGCGCCTTTGCCGTTGCTCGAGCGACGATGCCGCTCGTATTCTATAGCAAAGCTGATTATGCGGTCGTGCTATCGGCCACGGCCTTACCGTTAACCTGGTGAATGCGTTGGCCGCATACCTGCCCTGATGGGCTTGGTGCGCGCCGGTTCCAGCGAACCTGATCCTAGATACTCCGAAAGTGCCCAGATAGGGCGCGGCCGATCTCGTCGGCGCTATGAAACTTAAAAAGTGGATATTCGGCTTCGGCGGGATGGGGAAGGCACCCGTCTCCTTGTTGGAGCGACGCTAAATATCTTGTCCCACTCTGGAAATCCGAGCTTCGAAACGACCGGCCCGGCTTAGACCCCACTCACGCCGAGAATCGGTCGCTGGATGTATGGCAGCATTTGGACAGCGACAGAGAAAGCGAAACGACCACAAAGAGTCCGCCTGCAGAACGGCAGCTTATCGCAAATCCCAGCCGGAACCAGCCAGGCCGCTAACGGCCCCCAAGCTTGCTTAAAAAGCGGACCAGAGTATCCGCATGCTTGGGGAATGGCAAGTTTCACGACCGCAAAAGAGCGTATAGACGTTTACAGGATGATCATTCGCAATCGTCCGGGTGCAACGGCATTAGATGGAATATGCCGTTGCACATGCTTGGTGGTCCGGTTGGCCCATTTTGAGGTCATTTCAGCCTATCGTTCCACGGCTGGGGCCAATGTGCCGTGGACCGCCATCGTCGACTGGCTGGACTGCTTGAGCGGGCGATTGCCGGTCAGCCGCCGCATGACCACATAGAAGACAGGTGTCAGGAAAATGCCCATTGCCGTCACGCCGATCATGCCGGCGAACACCGCAATGCCCATCGCCGAACGCATCTCGGCGCCAGCCCCGGTCGATAGTGCGAGCGGCACCACGCCCATTATGAAGGCCATCGAGGTCATCAGGATCGGCCGCAACCTGAGCCGGCTTGCCTCGATTGCCGCTTCCTTCGGCGTCAGTCCGGAGAATTCCAGTTCGCGTGCGAATTCCACAATGAGGATGGCGTTCTTGGCGGAGAGTCCGACGAGCACCATGAAGCCAATCTGCGTGAAGATATTGTTGTCGCCATGGGTGATCCAGACACCGACGAGTGCGGCGAGCAGCCCCGTCGGGACGATCATGATGATCGCCACGGGGAGGGCGAGACTTTCATATTGCGCCGCCAGAACGAGGAAGACCAGAAGCAACGCCAGGGGAAAGATGATGAGGCTCGAATTGCCGGCGATGATCTGCTGGTAGGTGAGATCGGTCCATTCGAACTCGATCCCCTTGGGCAGTGTTTCGGCGGCGATCTTCTCGACGGCGGCCTGCGCCTCGCCCGAAGAATAGCCGGGCGCCGGCCCGCCATTTATATCGGCCGAGAGGAAGCCGTTGTAGCGGTTGACGCGCTCCGGCCCGGCCGTCGGCTCGACCTTCATCAAGGCCGACAGGGGGATCATCTCCCCGGACCTGGAGCGCACTTCGAGCTTGGCGATATCGCCAGGCCGGGCGCGATAGGGCGCATCCGCCTGCGCGCGCACTGAGTACGTCCGACCGAACTGGTTGAAATCATTGACGTAGAGCGAGCCAAGATAGATCTGCAGCGTTTCGAACACGTCGGTGACGGCAACGCCGAGCTGATGCGCCTTCGTCCTGTCGAGATCGGCGTAAAGCTGCGGCACATTGATCTGATAGCTCGAGAAGAGCCCCGCCAGCGATGGCGTCTCATAGGCTTTTGCGAGAAACGCCTTGGTTGCGGCGTCCAGCGCCTTGTAGCCGAGGCCATTGCGGTCCTCGATCTGAAGTTTGAAACCGCCGATCGTGCCCAGCCCCTGCACCGGGGGCGGCGGAAACATCGCTATAAAGGCGTCCTGGAGTGCCGCGTATTTCTGGTTGAGCTGCATGGCGATCGCGCCGCCCGAAAGATCAGGGGAAGGGCGTTCGGAAAACGGCTTCAGCGTGACGAAGACGATGCCGGCATTGGAGCTGTTGGTGAAGCCGTTGATCGACAGGCCCGGAAAGGCGACGGCATGCTCGACGCCAGGCTGTTTCAGCGCGATTTCGCTCATCTTGCGGATAACGCTGTCGGTGCGGTCGAGCGTCGCCCCGTCGGGAAGCTGCGCGAAGCCGACCAGGTATTGCTTGTCCTGCGCCGGCACAAAACCGCCGGGCACGACCTGGAACAGGCCGACGGTTGCGGCGACAAGAGCGAGATAGACGCCCATTACCAGCGTCTTCCTCGACAGAAGTCGCCCCACGCCGCCGCCATAGGCTTTAGAACCCGCCCCGAAGGCACGGTTGAAGCCACGGAAGAACCAGCCGAACGGCAGCTCGATCGCGCGCGTGAGCCAATCTTTCGGTGCATTGTGAGGACGCAGGAGAAGAGCGGCGAGCGCCGGCGACAAGGTCAGCGAGTTGAAGGCCGAGATCACCGTGGAGATCGCGATCGTCAGAGCGAACTGGCGGTAGAACTGACCGCTCAGGCCCGAGATGAAGGCCAGCGGCACGAACACGGCGACAAGCACGAGCGCGATCGCGATGATCGGACCCGAGACCTCGCGCATGGCGCGGTACGCCGCCTCGCGCGGCGAATGGCCGTCTTCGATGTTGCGTTCGACATTTTCGACAACGACGATCGCGTCATCGACGACGATGCCGATCGCAAGCACAAGGCCGAACAGCGACAGAGCGTTGATGGAGAAGCCGAAGAGATGCATCACCGCGAAGGTGCCGATGACCGAAACCGGCACGGCGACCAGCGGGATAATCGAGGCGCGCCAGGTCTGCAGAAAAAGGATGACCACAAGAACGACGAGCACGATCGCCTCGAGAAGCGTATGCACGACGGCCTCGATGGAGGAACGGACGAATTCGGTCGTATCGTAGACGATGCTGTATTTGACGCCCTCCGGCATGGTTTGCTGGAGTTCGTCCATCGTCTTGCGGATATTGTCCGAAATCTGAATGGCATTGGAGTTCGGCGCCTGGAAGATGCCGATCGCGACCGCGGCCTTGTTGTCGAGCAGTGAGCGCAGCGAATAACTGGCCGCGCCGAGTTCGACGCGCGCCACATCGCGCAGGCGCGTGACCTGCCCGTCCGTGCCCGTCTTGACGATGATGTCGCCGAACTCCTCGGCCGTCTGCAGGCGGCCCTGCGCATTGACCGACAATTGCAGATCAAGACCGTCCGAACCCGGTGAGGCGCCAACGATGCCGGCCGCCGCCTGCACGTTCTGCTCGCGCACGGCGTTGACGACATCGCTGGCGGCGAGATCGAGCCTCGCGAGCTTTTCCGGATCGAGCCAGATGCGCATCGAATAGTCGCCCGAACCGAACACCTGGACATCGCCGACGCCCTCGATGCGCGCGATCCGGTCCTTGACGTTGAGGACCGCATAGTTGCGCAGATAGGTGATGTCGTAGCGGTCGTTGGGCGACAGAAGATGCACGACCATGGTCAAGTCGGGAGAGCTCTTGGTCGTGGTGATGCCGAGCTGGCGCACCTCTTCAGGCAGCCGCGGCTCGGCCTGGGCAACCCGGTTCTGGACAAGTTGCTGGTCCTTATCCGGATCCGTGCCGAGCTTGAAGGTGACCGTCAGCGTCATCTGGCCGTCGGTCGTCGTCTGACTGGACATATAGAGCATGTTCTCGACGCCGTTGATCGCTTCCTCGATAGGCGTGGCTACCGTCCCGGCGATCACCTTGGGATTGGCGCCGGGATATTGCGCCCGCACCACGATCGAGGGCGGCACGACTTCGGGATATTCCGAAATAGGCAAGGCGTAGAGGCCGAGCAGACCGGCCACGAGAATGAGCACCGACAGAACTCCGGCGAAGACCGGACGATCGATGAAGAACCTGGAAATGTTCATGTTGCGTCCCCTCATTGGGCATGCGGCGGGCATAGAAGCCCGCTCATGACCGGAAACCGGCCATGCTGATGTGTCGGGAATCCGAAGCGCTCCCGGATGCCGGCTGGAAGCCGGCCTGGAACTGGATCGGCTAGCGTTCGGCCACGTTCATGGCAGCCGGTTGTTCGACTGAAGCCATCGTGACCGGCTCCGGCGCAATGACCGCGCCGGGACGCACGCGCTGCAGGCCATTGACGACGATGCGTTCGCCGGGCTTCAGCCCCGTTTTGACGATACGCAGCCCGTTCGCCCATTCACCGAGAACGATCTGGCGGTAGTCGAGCTTGTTCTGCGGATCGACGACGAGGACGAACTTCTTGTCCTGATCCGTTCCGACGGCACGCTCGCTGATGAGAAGCTGCGGCTGCGGTTTCGGCTGACCAATACGCACCCTTACGAATTGCCCCGGCAGCAACGACCCGTCGGGATTGTCGAACACCGCGCGGAGCTGGACAGTGCCGCTCGCCGTGTCGACCCGATTGTCGATAAACTGCAGGTGACCGCGGACGGGTTCGCCGTTTCCTTCAACATCCATCTCGACGGGGATGCTGTCGGTCGCACGCGTTCCCGACGGATCGGACGATAGTTCGGACAGAATCCGGGTCACGACCTCCTCATTGACGTCGAAGCCTACATAGATGGGGTCCACGGAAACGAGCGCGCTGAGCACGGGCGACCCCGCGCCCGCGGCGACGAGATTGCCGACCGTCACCTGAAGCTTTCCGATCCGGCCGGATATCGGCGCCCGGATCTCGGTATAGCCGAGGTCGAGTTCCGCCGATTGAAGAGCCGCTTCGGCGGCATGGAGCGACGCCGTCGCCTCATGATAAGAGCTCGTTCGCTGGTCGAGATCGCTTTGGGAGACGGTGCGGCTTGCGACAAGCTTCTGGCCTCGGTCGAGCCCCAACTTGGCGAGTTCGACGCGCGCTTCGGCGGCCGACACCTGTGCCTTGGCTTGCGCGACCGTCGCCTCGAAGGGAGCGGGGTCAATCGTCACGAGCACATCACCCTTGTTGACAAGCGCGCCCTCGCGGAAATTGACCGACTGGATCGATCCAGGCACGCGCGACCGCAGGTCGACCCGGTCGATCGCTTCGAGCCTTCCGGAAAACTCCTGCCATGTGGTGACGTCCTGCAACTTGACCGTCGCAACCGACACCGGGATCGCGGCGGGTTCGGCGGCAACGCTTGCGTCTGCCTTGGCACCGCTGGATTTGTCGATGAGCGTGGTCGCGGCCACGAGCGACAAAACCACGCCCAGTCCGGCACCGGCAAGCAGCCGGCGGAAACGAAAATTCGTCATAGCAATCTCCTTTACGGCCCCCAGGCCGAATAATGGGGAAGCGGCTGGCTCATGAAGGCAGCGCTCCGGTCTGCTGGAAGAACGCGGCGAAATCGCCGCGGATTTTTTCCTCCCAGTCCTGCATGTTCCCTGCCTCGTCCGCATAAGCGGCCGGCCAACCGGTCGGGCCGCTCAGAACATGCTCACGCACAAGGACACCCGCCTCCCGCAAGCGCCGCGCATAGTTCAGGCTTTCGTCACGCATGGGGTCGTCCTCGGCCGTGATAACCAATGCCGGGGCGACCCCGGCAAGCCTTGTCGCCAGAGCCGGCGCCGCATAGGGGTGGCAGGCCTTGGGGGCGAAGCCCAGATAGCGGTTCCAGCCGTCGGCCAACTTGCATTGCCCCACGCCCAACTGCGTGGCGCGGAAGGACCGTGTCGCCATGCAAGGATCAAGCATCGGCGAAAGCAGGATCTGTCCGCGAAGCGCGCCCATTTGCTGGTCGCGCGCCATCAAGGCGACGCCTGCCGCCAGATTGCCGCCCGCTTCCTCTCCGGCCACGAAAATAAAGGATTTGCGGTCGGCCAGCTTCGCGCACCGCCGCTTAAGCGCCTCCAGCACGTCGAAAACAAAATTGAGCGGCGCCGGAAACGGGTTGGCGTTGGCCAGCGCATATTCGACGGAAACAACGATGGCGCCGGCGTCGGCCAGGCGCCCCGCAACGCGCGCCCCGCTTGCAATCGAGCCACCGAGGAACAGACCGCCGTGCAGATGCAGCACGAGCGGCGGCGTCTCCGGCAATTGATCGCCGACATAGACTCTCACGGGAACCGGTCCCGCTTCGTCGCAATCGAGGATCTCCTCTTTGAAGGTCATGCGCTCCAACCACTCTTGCCTGCACGAACCACGGTGCCGCTCAGTCGACGGCGGTGATACCGCACTGCACCTGACAACCGCCTGTCAGCAGGTTTTGCCCTGCGTTCCAACGAATCTCAGTTCGGTCGCGGATATGTGGGATTGTTCTTTGTTGGAAAAAGAAGCCTAATGTTGATAACACTGTTTCTGATTGTGAATAATCGGCAGTGGAAGCTTCCCATGGATCAGTTCGCGGCGATGCGCGCCTTCGTCAGGGTAGTGGAGACCGGCACCTTCACGCGGGCCGCGGACACGCTTTCCATGCCGAAGGCGACCGTCACCAAGCTCATACAGGGGCTGGAGGCGCATCTGCGCACCAAGCTCCTCAATCGCACGACCAGGCGTGTCCTCGTCACAACGGACGGCGCTCTCTACTACGAGCGTTCGAAGCGACTTATTGCCGACATCGACGAACTGGACGGCAGCATGGCGTCGTCGCAGGTCCTCCCCAAGGGGAAGTTGCGCGTCGAGATGTCGAGCGCGCTTGCGAGCATGATCCTGGTGCCGGCGCTATGCCGCTTTCACGAAATTTATCCGGACATCCAGATCGACCTTGGCGTCTCGGACCGGCAAATCGATATCCTTGCCGAGAATGTCGACTGCGCAATACGCGCCGGTCAGCTTTCCGATCAATCTCTGATCGCCCGCAGGATCGCCGAGATGAGCATCGTCACCTGCGCGGCGCCGTTGTATCTGGAAAAGTTCGGAGAGCCTCAAGACCCAAGGGACCTCAAAGAGGGCCATCACGTTGTCAGTTACTTCCGCCCGTCAAATGCACGACAGATCCCTTTCGTGTTCTGTCGTGGCGACGAGCGGATCGAAGTGACGGGTCACTGCGCCGTATCGGTCGACGAAGGGATGACCTATCTGGCCGCTGCCCGGGCCGGGCTCGGTGTCGTCCAGGTCCCGACCTTCATGGTCCGGGATGCGATCGGCAAGGGGGAGCTTCGTCCGATTTTGAGCGACTGGCATCGCGACCCAATGCCTCTCTACGTCGTCTATCCACCAAACCGTCATCTCGGCAACAAGCTGCGCGTCTTCGTCGATTGGGCCGCAAATCTCTTTGCCGGCTCCGGCATTGATCGAGCTGATGCCTGATCTGCGCGACTTGACGGGAATTTCCGCCGCAGGAGCAGCCGGCCGGAACGAAAGTCGGCATTTCGCTTCCGCGGTCCACAAGCACCAGGCTGCAGCCGATCACTTTGAACTGCGCCTCGAACCAGACGGAGTGCTGGCGCGCGACCGTTGTCCTGGGCGGATGAAGGTCAACACTAGCCACTGCCAGGTTCCCGACGTCGCAGTTGTCGGCGCTATGTTCGACGATGTTCCCTTGCGGCGTACGTTCGTCTTGGCGGTTGGCCCACGGGCCACTTAGGGCCAAGATCTGCGCTCATCGAATGTCAGCTTCCTGAGCTCTACGGACTCGAACAGGACGGTCCTCTCCCGGCCCCGCCTCAGTCAGCTCACTATGAGCTTCGATAGCCCGAAAACGGCAATGAACCTTCTCGCTTTCGGGGCAGACGGCTTGGGTGACGAACTCCTGCGCGGTACGGTGACGATCTCGGTCATCACCGTACCGGGCCTAAGGCGAGTGGTGTGTCGCCGCCCCATATAAAGACGAAGCCGAAGCTCGTAGCTCGTTCATACAGATACATCCAGCGCCTTTGACTGCTGCCCGAATCGTAGATGAGGCTATTGAAAACACTCTCGGATTGATTGATCCAAAAGCATGTGCCAGGCGGCCGATGCCGCCTGGCACCAACAGGAAATCCGCTTTAGTTGCCCATCATCTGCTTGGCATTTTCCGGCGTGACGGCCGTCGTGTCGACCGTAACGGTAGCCGGCACCGACGTGGCGCAATCGAGCAGGATCGATTTTGCCATGTCGATCGCTTCCTTGGCGCCGGTGGGGTAGACGAAGGTGGCCGCCCAGTCGCCCTTGGCGACGGCTTCGATGCCGCCGGCCGGACCGGGAAGACCATCCGTGCCGATAACCTTCACCTCCTTGCCCGCACCCTTGGCCGCCAGCAGCGCGCCGGCCGCCATCATGTCGTTCGATGCATAGACCATCTTGATGTCGGGATGCGCCTGAAGCATGGCGGCGAACGCCGTCTGGGCTTTGTCCGGCAGCCAGTCGGCCGCCTGTTCCGCGACGATCTGGATCTTCGAGTTGCCCTTTACACCATCCTTGAAGCCGTTGAGGCGCTCGACGGCCGGCGTCGAGCTCGGCAGGCCTTCCAGGACCGCTGCCTCGCCGCCGTCCGGCAACAGCGTCTTGGCGGTGTATTCGCCCGCAGCCTGCGCGATCTTGTAATTGTCGCCGCCGATGAAGGCCGTGTAATCCTTACCGGGGTCGCCATTCGTCTTGCGGTCGAGCTCGATCACCGGAATGCCGGCGTCCATCGCCCGCTTGACGGCCGGTGTCAGCGGCGCGGCCTCGAATGGCGAGATCAGCAGCACGTCCACCTTCTGGGTAATGAAGTTGTCCACCTGTGAGGTTTGCGTGTTCACGTTGCCGGCGCCGTCGGCGATCTGCAGCGTGAACTGCGGGACTTTCTTCGCCTCGGCCGTCAGCTCGTCATTGACGTGCTGCCGGTAGGGTTCGGCGTTATTGGCCTGCGAGAAGCCGATGATGAATTCACCGTCCTTCGAACAGGCCTTCACCAGCGGATCGGCCGCATAGGCGCAGGTGGCAAAGCCGATGCAGGATCCTGCCAGCAGCGCGAGCCGCGCCGCATGGCCAACTCTTCTGTCTTTCCAGTCCATTGTCTTCTCCTCCAATTGGCCTCCCGGGCCTGGGTGTGGTTCAGTCCTGTCGCCACCTCCTATCGACCCAATCCCTCGCGGCGACGGACGAGAGATTGAAGCATCGCCGCCAGCACGATGATCGCGGCGGTTGCGAGCAACTGCATGGCGGGCGTGATGTTGTTGAGCTGAAGGATGTTGGCGAGCGCGCCGAGCATGATCGTGCCGGCGACGGTGCCGACCATCGATCCGGAGCCGCCGAACAGGCTTGTGCCGCCGATGACGACGGCGGCGATGGCCGTCAATTCATAACCCGCGCCGTCGTTGGCGCTGCCGAAGTTGAACTGGCCGGCATGGACGATGCCGGCCAGCGCCGAAGCGAAACCTGTGATGGCGTAGACCGAGATCTTGATGGCGGAAACGGGAACGCCGGAGATTCGGGCCGCACGATCGTTGCCGCCGACGGCGAAGACATACCGGCCGAAGCGCGTGGTGTTGAGAACCACCGTCGCGATGCCGGCGAAGACGATGAAGACGATCGTTGCCACAGGCACGACGTTGTCGAAAAGACGTTCGCCGAGCACGGCGAAGATGGGAGGCGCCAGCCCGGGGCCGTCGCCGTACGAGATGTTGATGTACTGGTTGTCCGAGACGACCAGCGCCAGCCCGCGCGCCGCCTGCAGGCCGGCCAGCGTGACGATGAAGGGTTCAAGCCTGAAACGGCTCGAGATCACGCCCTGGACCAGGCCGAACGCCGTCCCCATCAGCAGCACCGCCAGCAGCGTGGTCAGCAGGCCGAAACCGCCCGACACCATCATCGTCGCCGTCACCACGCTGGAAAGCCCGAGCACGGCGCCGACGGAAAGGTCGATACCCGCCGTGATGATGACGAAGGTCATGCCGATGGCGATGATGCCGGTTTCCGAGACCGCCCGGATGATGTTGGCGATATTGTCGGGCGCCAGGAACAGGATGGCGCCATGCCGCCTGGGAGAGAAGATCACCCCGCCGATGACCACCAGCACAAGGCCGATCAGGCTTTGGAAGCGGACGATGATCGCCAGCGGATCGCTGCGCCTGGCCTGCTGGGCGGCCGCTGCATTCGCGGATGGTGTCTGTTGTTCGGACATCAAGCCTCCCTGCCGTTGGCGGCGGCGAGCACGGTGTGCTCGTCCACGCCGCCGGAGAATTCCGCCACGCTGCGGCCGGCCCGCAACACGACGATGCGATCGCACAGGCCGATCAGTTCAGGCATCTCGCTCGATGCAACCAATATGCCGAGACCTTGCGAGGCCAGCAGCCGCAAGCGCGCGTAGATTTCCCCCTTGGCGCCGACATCGACGCCGCGGGTGGGCTCGTCCAGCAGGAGCAGGCGCGGTTTTCCGAGCACTTCCTTGGCGAGGACGACCTTCTGCTGGTTACCGCCCGATAGCGCCCCGACGGCGATGTCGGGATTGCGCGGCCTGATGTCGAACTGGCCGAAGGACTCCTTGACGGCCTCGTCCTGTCTCTTTCGGGACATGAAACCGCTCGGCGATATGCGGCGGATGATCGACATCACCAGATTGACGCCGACGGCCATGCGCAGCATCAGGCCGCTGCCGCGCCGATCATCGGTCACGAAGGCGATGCCGGCCCTGCGGGCGGCGGCGATCGACTTTAGCGTCGCAGGCTTGCCGCTGACCGCAATGTCGCCGTGCCAGCGGCCCGCAAGGCCCGTGCCATAGAGGGCGCTGAGCAATTCGGTGCGGCCCGCGCCCATGATCCCGGCAAGGCCGACGATCTCGCCCTCGTGGATGTCGAAACTCACGCTCTCGGGCGGTTGCCAGCCGGCGGCCGGCCGCGTCGGCCTGAAGCCCGCGTCGCGCAGATGGAGCAAAGGCTTGCCCACGGTCGCCGCGCGTCGCGGGTACAGTTCATCCAGCGGCCGGCCGACAAGCAGCCGCACCAGCTCCGCCTGCGGCGCGTCCGGCGCAGTGACGCCGGCGACGCGCCCATCGCGCATGACGGTGACGCGATGGGCGATATGAGGCACCTCTTCCAGCCGGTGCGAGATGTAGATGATCCCGACGCCGCTGGCGCTCAGCCGCCGCATGATTGCGAACAGACGCTCGACTTCGCCGACTGTCAGCGCCGCGGTCGGTTCGTCCATGATGAGGACCTTGGTGGCATAGGACAACGCCTTGACGATGGCCACCACCTGCCTTTGGCCGACGGAAAGATCCGCAACCGGGCGCGCGGGGTCGATCCCGAGGTCGATCGCCTCGAGCCGTTTGCGGGCTTCGGTGCGCATGCGCTGCGTATCGAGCATTCCGCCGGGCCGCATCAGTTCACGGCCAAGGAAGAGGTTGGAGGCGACGTCGAGGCTGGGAACCAGGTCCAATTCCTGGAAGATGGTTGCAATACCCGCGGCCTGCGCGTCGCGAGGCGATGCAAAACGCATGGAAGCGCCGTCAAGCCGAATGACGCCTGCGTCAGGCATATGCACGCCCGAAAGCAGGTTCATCAGCGTCGATTTGCCGGCACCGTTCTCGCCGAGCAACGCATGAATCTCGCCGGCCTTCAGGTCGAAGTCGACGCCGCGCAATGCCTGGACGCCACCGAAATGCTTGACGGCTCCGGTCACAGACAGCAGGGGCTCGCTCATGCCGGCGCTCCACATGATCCGCGTACCCGAAGGCTTGGCGCAAGGCGCAGGGTGCGCCGCGCGCCGTCCGGCTTAGCGATGCGTTCGATCAGGAGCTCCGCGGCCTGCTGGCCGATGTCGTTGCACGGCTGCGCCACCAGGGTAAGGCGAGGCTCGAAATAGTCCGCCCATTCGAAATCGTCGATGCCGAGGACGGACAGATCCACCGGGACGCGCAACTGCCGCTCCCGCGCCGCGCGCATGACGCCGATCATGGTCAGGTTGTTGTTGGCGATAATCGCCGTCGGCGGAACGGGAAGCGACAAAAGCCGGTGAGTCGAAACCGATGCCTGGGCCGTGCCGGTGTTGCTGTCGCTGATATAGGCGGCCGGCACGTCCAGTCCGCGCGCAGCCATCGCCGCCTTGAATGCGTCCACACGCTCGATGGTCGTTGCGAAGCCAGGTTGTCCCGCGATGAAGCCCACGCGCTCGTGCCCGGCCTCGGCAACATGCGCCACCAACGCTTCGACGGCCGCTACATTGTCCAGCCCGATCTGATCGAAGCGGCTGTCCGAGAGGCGGTCGACAAGGACGCACGGAACGCCCTTTTCCAGCATATAGTCGAGTGAGCTCCGCGCTTCGCGGGATGGAGCAAGGATGATCCCGTCGACGCGCCTCTGATGCAACTGGCGGATGACCGCCAGTTCGCGCTCCGGATCTTCCTGGGTGTCGCAGAGGAAGACCGTCAGGCCGCGGCGCGAGCACTCAGCTTCGACGGCACAGATGATGTCGCTGAAATAGGGATTGGATATGGCCGATATGGCCAATCCGACAGTTCCGGTCGACGCCATTTTTAACGACCGGGCCACCGTGTTGGGAATATATCCAACCTCGGCGACGACGTCCTCCACACGCCTGACCTTGGCGGGCGACACATAGCGCGTCTTGTTGATGACGTGAGAAACGGTCGAGACCGACACGCCGGCCATTCTGGCGACTTGGGCAATAGTGGTCATCGGCGCAGCCAACCTGACGGCGGCGACGCGACACGGCGTGCGACCAAATTTTCCTCCCAGCCGAGCCAATCTCCAACCTCTGGAAGCTGGGAAATCGCCCGAATGTCAGACGCTAGCGTTGTCGATACGTTTGCGCAAACGTTTTTTTGGTCATCTGTTGCCCTCAGAAACGACCGGCAGCATGGTGCAGCGTGCCTGATCAGGCAGCGTAGCAAAGATGGATTGCCGACAGGGGTAGCGGGGATCTTTTCCACGATCGAGCGGACGAAGGGCAGGTTGGCCGGGATGTCGGTGTTCTGTAGCGCCTGCAGGTGAGAAGTTGGGGTCGTTTGCGGGAGAGGGCGCGCGCGAGGCGGACCAGCAGTTGCTTGCCGACGACGGCATTGCTCATGTCGAGGGACAGAAACGGAACAGGCGGTCCCGAACCATCTCTTTGACGTTTGGGAAAAATCGCAAATCGTAAAAGGAAATCAATGCGATGGAAAAGCGGTTGGTACGCCCTAGGGGAATCGAACCCCTGTTTGCGCCGTGAGAGGGCGCCGTCCTGACCGCTAGACGAAGGGCGCAGCCGAGAGGCGCCATATAGGCTGAGGATTTCTAAAATGCAACAGGGCGTGTGCGCAGGGCGTGCATGTCGCACAGCTTGCGTGGGAGCGCCTCAGTTGCGGACCGCGAACTGCCCGATGATGCGCCCTGCCGCCATGTCGTAGACGAAGATGGTCCGGCTGCCGTCGGCCAGTTCGGCGTCGATCGACAGCCGGTTGCCCGAGAGCGACTGCGAGACGATCTTCGATCCGACGGGAAGGACGATGTCGCCGGCGAGCGGCGCGCCGGCGGGAACGGGGATCTCGCTCGCGGCGGGGGGTGGGGGCGCCGCCTTTTGCCGCTTGTAGACAAGGGCGCCGACCACCACCATAAGGGCCAGGAACAGGAGGCCGAGATTGATCCCCATGAAGCGCACCATTTTGCGGCGCACCTTCTCCAGATCGGGGTCGAGCGGCTTGTCCTCTTCTTCGTCGGCATATGGCCGGGGCATGGCGTCTCCAGCGGTTCCTGAAAGATGAGCGCTCATAACGAAGAGACGGACGAATTGATAGGGGCCTCGCGGCAGCTGACGGCGGATGCCGCCGCAGCCGGCCAGCGGCTCGACCAATGGCTGGCGGGACGGCTCGGGCCGGACCTGTCGCGCAGCCGCATCCAGGCGCTGATCCGCCAGGGCGCCGTGCAGGTCGGCGGGCAGGTTGTCACCGAGGCGAAGCACAAGCTCGCCTCGGGCGATACCGTCACTCTCGATGTGCCCGAACCCGAACCCGCCGAGCCGCAGGGCGAGGCGATCCCGCTCGATATCCTCTACGAGGACGATGCGCTGATCGTCGTCAACAAGCCGGCGGGGCTGGTGGTGCATCCCGGTGCCGGCAACTGGACGGGAACGCTGGTCAATGCGCTGATCCATCATTGCGGCGACAGCCTGTCCGGCATCGGCGGCGTCAGGCGACCGGGCATCGTGCATCGCCTCGACAAGGACACGTCCGGCGTCATGGTCGTGGCCAAGACCGACCATGCGCATCGCGTCCTGTCGGAGGCGTTCGCCGATCACGGCCGCACAGGCGATCTCAGGCGCGCCTATGTCGCGCTCGTCTGGGGCATTCCTGCGCGTCCTTCGGGAACGATCGACGCGCCGCTCGGACGGGCTTCCGACAGGGTGCGCCGCGCCGTCGTGCCGGCGACGCGCGACGACGCCCGCCATGCGGTGACGCACTATGCGGTAGAGGAATGGTTCGGCGAGGGGCAGGCCAAATACGCGACCGCTAGCCTGGTCGAATGCCGGCTGGAAACCGGCCGCACCCATCAGATCCGGGTGCATATGGCCCATATCGGCCATCCGCTGGTCGGCGACAGGGATTACGGCCAGGCTTTCCGCAGCAAGGCCAACCGTCTGCCGGAGCCTGAGGCGACGACCGTGCGCGAGTTTCCCCGCCAGGCGTTGCATGCCAGGCTCCTTGAATTCTCGCATCCTGATACCCATATCGCGATGAGGTTCGAGGCGCCGATGCCAGGGGATATGGAAAATCTCGTCGACGCCTTCCGAAACATCTGAACCGCATCAATGAAGCCGACCCGCCAAAAATCCTTATCCGACGCGCAAAAAACCTGACTGGTATTGTTCACTTTGGCGTGACAAACTGTTCTGCCTTGAACAAAAGCTGTCTTTTCTGGTTTTGCTCCTGTATAAATCGATCCTGCGAACGTGCGCTTCGGCGTTCGCGTCATATGCCCGCCGTGTTTCGGGGGCACGCTCATGAGAGGAGGGCGCACCTTATGGCCCAGTCACTACCAAGCATCGTTTCCGGAGAAGGGGGTCTCACCCGCTACCTGGAAGAAATCCGCCGCTTTCCCATGCTGCAGCCGCAGGAAGAGTACATGCTCGCCAAGCGGTACCAGGAGCATGACGACACCAACGCGGCGCACAAGCTCGTCACCAGCCATCTGAGGCTCGTGGCCAAGATCGCCATGGGCTATCGCGGCTACGGCCTGCCGATCGGCGAGGTGATCTCGGAAGGCAATGTCGGCCTCATGCAGGCCGTGAAGAAATTCGAGCCGGAGCGTGGTTTCCGGCTGGCCACCTATGCCATGTGGTGGATCAAGGCCTCGATCCAGGAATACATCCTGCGCTCGTGGAGCCTGGTCAAGATGGGCACGACCGCCAACCAGAAGCGCCTGTTCTTCAACCTCAGGAAGGTGAAGGGCAAAATCCAGGCGCTCGACGACGGCGACCTCAAGCCTGACCAGATCGCCGAGATCGCCACCCGCCTCAACGTCTCCGAAGCGGAAGTGGTGTCGATGAACCGCCGCCTGTCGGGCGACGCCTCGCTCAACGCGCCGATCCGCGCCACCGAGGGCGAGAGCGGCGAGTGGCAGGACTGGCTGGTGGACGACAGCGACAGCCAGGAAGATATGCTGGTCGAGCAGGACGAACTGGAGAACCGCCGCAAGATGCTGGCGGGCGCCATGTCCGTGCTGAACGATCGCGAGCGGCGCATCTTCGAGGCGCGCCGCCTGTCCGAGGATCCGCTGACGCTGGAAGACCTGTCGTCCGAGTTCGACATTTCGCGCGAGCGCGTGCGCCAGATCGAGGTGCGCGCCTTCGAGAAGGTGCAGGACGCGGTCAAGGCCGCCGCCAAGCGGCAGGCGCAGGCGCTGCGCACCATAGAGGCGCAGCCGGCGGCCTAGGGCTGGTCGATCTGCATGAATGCAAAGCGGCGCCGTTTCACGGCGCCGCTTTTTTGCGGGCGAAGACGCGATCTCTGTGAGTCGCTTCATCCGATCGTCATCCCGGCCAAGCGAGCTTGCGAGCGCCGAGCCGGGATCCAGTCCGGAACATCACGCGGGTCACGGAATGGATCCCGGACAACCGCTTTCCGCTTCGCTCCAAGCGGCTTCCGGGATGACGGAAAGCGACGAGCCTTAAGCGCTCGGCTGTTTGGCCTTGCGGATGTAGGGCAGGATCGTCTCGAAGGCGCCGAAGCGCTTCACCGCATCCTCGTCCGAGACCGAGCCGGCGATGACGACGTCCTCGCCCGGCTTCCAGTCCGCCGGCGTCGAGACCGGGAATTTGGCGGTGAGCTGGATGGAATCGATGGCGCGCAGGATTTCCTGGAAATTACGGCCGGTCGACATCGGATAGGTGAGGATCAGCTTGATCTTCTTGTCGGGGCCGATGACGAAGACCGAGCGCACCGTGGCGTTGTCGGCAGGGGTGCGGCCCTCGGAGGTGTCGCCGGCGCTGGCGGGCAGCATGTCGTAGAGCTTGGCCACCTTGAGGTCCTTGTCGCCGATCATCGGATAGTTGACGGCGTGGCCGGTCGCCTTCTGGATGTCGCCTTTCCATTTGACATGGCTCTCGACCGGATCGACCGAGATGCCGATGATCTTGGCGTTGCGCTTGTCGAACTCGCCCTTGAGGCCGGCCATGGTGCCGAGTTCGGTGGTGCAGATCGGCGTGAAATCCTTGGGATGCGAGAACAGCACGGCCCAGCCGTCGCCGATCCAGTCATGGAAGTGGATCGGCCCGTCAGTGCTGTCGGCGGTGAAATCGGGGGCGGTGTCGTTGATGCGAAGGCTCATGACGCGTTCCTTGTCTGGCGTTGCGCGGACGCTCGATGCCGTCCGCTTTCGGCGGTATTCTATCTTTTCTCAAAATGGGGCCGGAAGGAAGCGGCCACAGGTAATTCGACCATTGCCGAAACATCATTCCGGCACCGGGCAGGAAAAGAGAAGGAATTTGCGATGCCGGAAGAGCCGGCCGTCAGGCTTTGCGGACCGCCAGCGTCGCGGCCAGATCTTCCATGCGCTGAGCCACGGCGCCGAGCGCGCCTGTCAGCGCGGCATCGTTCTTGTCGGCCTTGGTCAGCGCGTCGTCGCGGGTCTTGCGCAGCGTCTGCACCTCGGTTTCCATGCCCTTGATGCGCTTCTGCAGTTCGCTCAGCTCGTCCATGACCATAATGCCGGCCATGACGGTCAGGCGCTGATCGCCAATCTCGCCGAAGGACTCCTTGAGATGCGAGACATAGCGGTCGAACCGCTCGGCCAGGTCGGTCAGATGCTCTTCCTGGCCTTCGTCGCAGGCCATCCGGTACTGCTTGCCGTCGATGGATACGGTGACCTGCGCCATGCAGAAAACTCCCTAGCGGTCCAGGACCGCGCGAATGGTTTCCATCGCCGTCACCAGCCGGCGGGAGACCTCCTTGTTGGCCTCCTCCAGCCGCTCGGCGCGGGCCTCGGAATTGTCCAGTTCCTGGGCGAGCCGCGAACGATCCGCATTCATGCGCTGCACCTCGGCCTCGGCCTCGGAATAATCGCGCTCGTGCTCGAGCCGCCCCGCGACCGCGTTTTCCAGCCCTTCCATGGCCTTGCCCAGCCGGGCGATGACTTCCTTGAGCGTGGTTTCCCCGGTCATGGCCTTAAAATCCTGTCCCTGCCCATCACCGAATCGTGCGCATTCAACGTCTTAGTTCGCAAAACATTAGGCGGCGGTTGAATGGCCCGTCAATAAAGGCGTCGCGACTGTCCCCCGCTAACGGCAAAGTGAGGACGCAAGATGAGCGTTCATAACGGTTTAAACGATTTAAATCGATTTAGGTTTTATTGACTCAGCCGTGCCGCCTGCTATGTGTCGCAGCATCTTTCCCGAACCGTCTGCCAGGAGGAACCATGGTTTCGCGCGAACAACATGACCGGATGGCCAATGCCATCCGCTTCCTTTCGATGGATGCGGTCGAGAAGGCGAATTCCGGCCATCCCGGTCTGCCGATGGGCTGCGCCGACGTCGCTACCGTCCTGTTCACCCGGTTCCTGAAATTCGACGCGAAGAATCCTCACTGGGCCGACCGCGACCGCTTCATCCTGTCGGCGGGCCATGGCTCGATGCTGCTCTATTCGCTCCTCTACCTTACCGGCTATGAGGACATGACCATCGACCAGATCAAGAATTTCCGCCAGCTCGGGTCGAAGACCGCCGGTCATCCCGAATACGGCCACGCAACCGGCATCGAGACCACCACCGGTCCGCTCGGCCAGGGCATTGCCAATTCGGTCGGCTTCGCGCTCGGCGAGCGCATCATGAACGCGGCCTTCGGTGACGACCTCGTCAACCACTTCACCTATGTGCTGGCGGGCGACGGCTGCCTGATGGAGGGCGTCTCGCAGGAGGCCATCTCGCTGGCCGGGCACCTGAAGCTCAACAAGCTGATCGTGTTCTGGGACAACAACAACATCTCCATCGACGGTCCCGTCTCGATGGCCGACAATACCGACCAGGTCGCTCGCTTCCAGGCGTCGGGCTGGAACGCCAGCCATGTCGACGGCATGGACCCCGAGGCGATCGCCTACGCCATCGAGGCGGCGCACCATTCGCAGAAGCCGACGATGATCGCCTGCAAGACCACCATCGGCTTCGGCGCGCCGACCAAGGCCGGCACCAACAAGGCGCACGGCTCGCCGCTCGGCGCCGAGGAAATCGCCGGTGCGCGCAAGTTCTTCGGCTGGGACTCCCCGCCCTTCGAGATTCCGTCCGAAATCCTTTCGGCGTGGCGCGATGCCGGCAAGGCCGGCGCCAAGGCCCGGACCGACTGGGAGGGCCGACTCGCCAAATCCGACAAGAAGGCCGAGTTCGAGCGCCGCATGTCCGGCAAGCTGGTCAAGGGTTTTGACGGCGTGATCGCCGACTACAAGAAGAAGCTGGCCGAGGACAAGCCGAAGGTTGCCACCCGCAAGTCGTCGGAAATGGCGCTGGAGGTCATCAACGGCTTCCTGCCCGAGACGATCGGCGGCTCCGCCGACCTGACCGGCTCCAACAACACCAAGACCAGCCAGACGAAGAACATCACGCCCGACGACTACGGCCAGCGCTACGTCCACTACGGCATCCGCGAGCACGGCATGGCCGCCGCCATCAACGGCTTGACGCTGCATGGCGGCGTTATTGCCTATGGCGGCACGTTCCTGTGCTTCTCCGACTATGCGCGGCCGTCGATGCGGCTGGCCTCGCTGATGGGCATCCGCTCGATCTTCGTCATGACCCATGATTCCATCGGCCTCGGCGAGGACGGCCCGACGCACCAGCCGGTCGAGCATCTCGCGGCGCTGCGCGCCATCCCCAACCACAACGTCATGCGCCCCGCCGACGCGACCGAGGCGGCCGAATGCTGGCAGATCGCGCTGGAAAGCGAAAAGACGCCGTCGACCTTGGCGCTGACCCGCCAGAACCTGCCGGCGCTGCGCACCGAATTCGTGAAGGAGAACCTGTGCGCGAAGGGCGCCTACGAACTGGCAGGCGCCGAAGGCGGCGAGGCGGCGGTGACCATTTTCGCCACCGGCTCCGAAGTCGAGATCGCGCTCGGCGCCCGCAAGCTCCTGCAGGGGCACGGCCATCCGACGCGGGTGGTCTCGGTTCCCTGCTTCGAGCTGTTTGCCGCGCAGGACGAAGCCTATCGCGAGAAGACCCTCGGCAAGGCGGGCCTGAAGATGGCCATCGAGGCCGGCATCCGCGAGGGCTGGGACGCGCTGATCGGCGCCGACGGCATCTTCATCGGCATGAAGGGTTTCGGCGCGTCCGGCACGATCGAGCAACTCTATCCGCATTTCGGCATCACCGCCGAGGCTGCGGCAGAGGCGGCGGAGAAGCGGCTGCATGCAAAGTAAAGGTCGCGGGCGCGTTCCGACGGGCCTCGTGGCCGGCTCGGGACGCGTCCCTGGCTCAACTCACGCAGGGATAAATCGATTTAGATTGCGGATGACAGCGGCTGGATTCCTGCACGCTTCGCCGCTATGACAAGCCCGGACTTCACCGGAGCCGAACGGCTTCAGGGACCGGACCTCCCAGGGAGAAAGACATGACCGTCAAAGTTGCCATCAACGGATTCGGCCGTATCGGCCGCAACATCCTGCGCGCCATCTACGAAAGCGGCCGCAAGGACATCGACATCGTGGCCGTCAACGACCTCGGCCCGGTCGAGACCAACGCGCATCTGCTGCGCTACGACAGCGTGCACGGCCGCTTCCCGCACGAGGTGGCGGTCGACGGCGACACGATCTCGATCGGTTCGGGCAAGATCAAGGTCACCGCCGTCAAGGATCCGTCGCAGCTTCCCTGGAAGGACCTCGGCGTGGACATCGCGCTGGAATGCACCGGCATCTTCACCTCCAAGGAGAAGGCCTCCGCGCATCTGGCCGCCGGCGCCAAGCGCGTCATCGTGTCGGCGCCCGCCGACGGCGCCGACCTTACCGTGGTCTACGGCATCAACCACGACCAGTTGTCGAAGGATCATATCGTCATCTCCAACGGTTCGTGCACCACGAACTGCCTGGCGCCGATGGCCAAGGTCATGCACGACCTCGTCGGCATCGAGAAGGGCATGATGACGACCGTGCACTCCTACACCGGCGACCAGCCGACGCTGGACACGATGCACAAGGACCTCTACCGCGCCCGCGGCGCGGCGCTGTCGCAGATTCCGACCTCGACGGGCGCGGCAAAGGCGATCGGCCTGGTGCTGCCGGAGCTCAAGGGCAAGCTGGACGGCATCTCGATCCGCGTGCCGACCCCGAACGTGTCGCTGGTCGATCTCAAATTCGTGGCCAAGCGCCCGACGACGGTGCAGGAGGTCAACGACGCGCTGATCGCCGCCTCCGACGGCAGGCTGAAGGGCGTGATGACCTATACGCGCCATCCGCTGGTTTCGTCGGACCTGAACCATGATCCGCATTCGGCGACCATCCTGCTCGACCAGACCAAGGTGATGGACGGCAACTTCGTCAACATCCTCGGCTGGTACGACAACGAGTGGGGCTTCTCCAATCGCATGGCCGACGTCACGGCGGTGTTCGCCAAGACGATCGCCTGACCGGTCGGGATTTCGCGCATCCGAAACGCCCGGCAGCGCCGGGCGTTTTCTTTTGACGAAACGAGCGGCGGACAGACGGTCCTGCCCGGCAAAAATGCCGCGCAAGGCCATAAAAAACATCGGTCCGCCTTGCAGCGGCCATGCCTTGGCCCCACTCTAGGGTAAAGCCAAAAGTCTTGGACTGAGGGGGACAATAGCGCATGGAGAATGCGATCTATCTCGTGACGCTTGTCGGCACAGGCCTTGTGGTCGCCGCCGCGTTTTCGAGCCTGATCGCCTTTCGCTTCGGCGCTCCGTTGCTGCTGCTCTTCCTGTGCATCGGCCTGGCGTCCGGCGCGGACGGTCTGGGCATCCAGTTCGACAATGCGCGGGTGGCCTATTTCATCGGATCGCTGGCGCTGGCCGTCATCCTGTTCGATTCCGGTTTCGGCACGCCGCTCAAGGCGTTGCGCCAGGCGGCCGGCCCGGCGGTCTCGCTCGCCACCGTCGGCGTGGTGATGACGACGGGCCTGTTCGGCGTCGCGGCCTATTACCTGCTCGATCTGGACTGGCTGGAATCCTTCCTGCTCGGTGCTTCCGTGGCCTCGACCGACGCCGCGGCGGTGTTCTTCCTGCTGCGCGCCGGCGAGATCAACCTGCGCGAGCGCGTGCGCTCGGTGCTGGAAGTCGAATCTGGCTCCAACGATCCGATCGCCATCTTCCTCACCATCACGCTGGTGGAGGTCATCGCGATCGGCGCGCATCCCGAGACCAAGATGCTGGCCACGGACCTGGTGCTCGGCTTCCTCATCAACATGGGGCTGGGTGCGCTGATCGGCGTGCTCGGCGGCCTGGGCATCGTGCGGCTGGTGGAGCGGCTGCAACTCGATGCCGGCCTGTTGCCGATCTTCGTGCTGACGCTGTCGCTGATGGTTTTCGCGGCGGCGGGCGCGGCCGGCGGCTCGGGCTTCCTGGCGGTCTATATCGCCGGCATGATCGCCGGCAATTCCGACATCCGCGCCGTCACCATCCTCAAGCGTTTCCAGGACGGCATGTCGTGGCTGGCGCAGATCATCATGTTCCTGGTGCTCGGCCTTTTCGCAACGCCCTCGCAGTTTCCGGAAATCCTGCTTCCGGCCGTCGGTCTCGGCCTTATCCTGATCTTCGTGGCGCGGCCGGTCGCGGTCTGGCTGTGCCTGATGCCGTTCCGGCTGCCGCGTCCCGAGGTCGCTTTCGTGTCCTGGGTCGGGCTGCGCGGCGCGGTCTCGATCCTGCTTGCGATCACCCCGGTGCTGGGCGGCCTCGAGCACGGGCGGCTGATCTTCAACGCCGCGTTCATCATCGTGCTGGTCTCGCTGGTCGTGCAGGGTTGGACGATCGGCCCGCTGGCCCGCCGGCTCGGGCTGATCGTGCCGGCGCGCATCGGTCCGCTGGACAAGGTCGAGCTCGAACTGCCGGGCTCCGCACATCACGAACTGCTGGCCTACCGCGTCGTCGCGGGAAGTCCGGTGGCGCGGGGCGAGCGTATTCCACGCTGGGCGCGCCCGTCGCTGGTGGTCCGCGACGGGCGTTCGATGCGCTTCCCCGAGAGAGGCAGGCTGCAGGCTGGCGACAACGTCTACATCTTCGTGCCGGACCGCTATCCGCGTCTTCTCGACCGCCTGTTCGCCTCGCGTGCGGTGGTCGATCCGGAGGACGCCGATTTCTTCGGCGCCTTCGCCGTCGATCCGGCCCGGCCGGCAGAGGAATTGGAGGCCGCGTACGGGACCGGCCTCGACGAGGAAGACAGGAAGCTGGCGGTCGGCGAACTGGTCGCGCAGCGGCTCGACGGCAAGCCCGAATATGCCGACCGCGTTTCACTGGGTCCGGTCGAACTGATCGTGCGCGACGTCGACGACAAGGGGCGCATCACGTCGCTCGGCCTGTCCTTCGAGCCGACCGCCCCGGTGGCGCGCGTGCCTGTGTTCCTCTCCGCCGGCGAACTCTGGGATGCCGTGCGGGACCTGGTGCGCAGATGGCGCGGATCTGCCAAGGGCGCGCCTGAGCCAGCGGCCGCCGGCACGGCCGCGGCAGCATTGGACGAGGGTTCGTCTCCACCCGAAACGGACGCGCATGCGCAGGGAGCCTCCGGCAACGCCTGAGCTTGGCCCGGCACGGGCCCCTGCGGCATTTTCTTCTTTTGCCGTTGCGTCGCCGCCCTTGCATCGGGCGCGGCGCAGGGTAAGGTCCGCCCGTTTCACAACAGGGGTACGACATGGCCGCCTTCAGGACACTCGACGATATCGGTGACGTCAAGGGCAAGCGCGTGCTGCTGCGCGTCGATCTCAACGTGCCGGTCGCCGACAGCAAGGTCAGCGACACCACGCGTATCGAACGCGTCGTGCCCACGATCGACGAGCTTTCGAAAAAGAGCGCCAAGGTGATCCTGCTGGCGCATTTCGGCCGGCCGAAGGGCGCGCCGGCTGCGGAATTCTCGCTCGATCCGATCGCCGCCGCCGTCGAGGCCATCATCGGCAAACCGGTGGCCTTCGCCGCCGATTGCGTCGGCAAGGAAGCCGCCGCCGCGGTGGCGAAGATGACGAACGGCGACATCCTGCTCCTCGAAAACACCCGCTTCCACAAGGGCGAGGAAAAGAACGACCCGGCCTTTGCCGAGCAACTGGCGGCCAATGGCGATCTTTATGTCAACGACGCCTTTTCCGCGGCGCATCGGGCGCATGCCTCGACGGAAGGGCTGGCGCATCTCCTGCCTGCCTTCGCCGGCCGCACCATGCAGGCGGAACTGGGAGCGCTGGAGAAGGGCCTCGGCAATCCGGTCAAGCCGGTGATCGCCATCGTCGGCGGCGCCAAGGTCTCGACCAAGATCGACCTGTTGATGAACCTGGTCAAAAAGGTCGATGCGCTGGTCATCGGCGGCGGCATGGCCAATACGTTCCTGGCCGCACGCGGCACCGATGTCGGCAAGTCACTTTGCGAGCATGACCTTGCCGGGACCGCCAAGCAGATCATGATCGAGGCGGCCGAGGCGGGCTGCGCCATCATCCTGCCTTCCGATGCCGTCGTCGCGCGCGAGTTCAAGGCAGGCGCCGCCAGCGAGACGGTTGCCGTCGATCAGGTGCCCGCGGACGCGATGATCCTCGATGTCGGTCCGAAGACCGTCGAGGCCGTCAACCAGTGGATCGACCGCGCCGCCACGCTGGTCTGGAACGGCCCGCTCGGCGCCTTCGAGATCGCGCCCTTCGACGCGGCGACCGTCTCGGCGGCCAGGCACGCGGCTTCGCGCACCAGGGCAGGCAAGCTCGTCTCCGTCGCCGGCGGCGGCGATACGGTGGCGGCGCTGAACCATGCCGGCGTGGCCGACGACTTCACCTATGTTTCGACCGCAGGCGGCGCCTTCCTCGAATGGATGGAGGGCAAGCCGTTGCCCGGCGTCGAGGTGCTCAAGGCCTGATCGCCATCTTCGGCTTGCCTGTTGCGCGGCGGGGTGAAACACTTCCACATCGCAAGTGATGTCTTTCAATCGGTTCAGGGACTTTGGCTGCATTCCATCGCAAAAATTCTTCTGTTATGCGCCCTGACGGAGAATCCGGGAGAATGAAATGAACAAGGACATGGCCGCGCAGGCCGCACACAAGGACGGCTTCATCGCGGCGCTCGACCAGTCGGGTGGCTCCACGCCGAAGGCGCTCAAGCTTTACGGCGTCGATGAAAGCGCCTGGTCCAGCGAGGCGCAGATGTTCGACCTCGTCCACAAGATGCGCACGCGCATCATCAAGTCACCGGCCTTCACCGGCGACAAGATCATGGGCGCCATCCTGTTCGAGCAGACGATGGACCGCGACATCGACGGTACGCCGACCGCCCAGTACCTGTGGGAGAAGCGCCATGTCGTGCCCTTCCTGAAGATCGACAAGGGCCTGACTGAGGCGAAGGACGGCGTGAAGCTGATGAAACCGATGCCGGATCTCGACGCGTTGCTGGAGCGCGCCGTCGCGAAGGGGATATTCGGCACCAAGGAACGCTCGGTGATCGACGCGGCGAACCCGAAGGGCATCGCGGCGATCGTGGACCAGCAGTTCGACGTCGCCAGACAGGTCCTGTCGCATGGCCTCGTCCCGATCGTCGAACCGGAGGTGACGATCTCGATCCCCGACAAGGCGGAAGCGGAAGACATCCTGCTGGCGGAAATCAGGAAGCATCTCGACGGCGTGCCGGCGGGCAAGCAGATCATGCTGAAGCTGACCCTGCCGACGAAGGCCAACCTCTACAAGCCGCTGACCGAAGATCCCCGCGTCATGCGTGTGGTGGCGCTCTCCGGCGGCTATTCCCGCGACGAGGCGAACGCCAAGCTGAAGCAGAACGACGGCATGATCGCCTCCTTCTCGCGCGCGCTGACCGAGGGCCTGTCGGTCAATCAGAGCGACGACCAGTTCAACACCGCCCTCGGTAATGCGATCGACAGCATATTCGAGGCGTCGAGCGTCAAAGGATAATCAGTGCAGATAGCCGGCACCGCGCGGCTCTCGGCACAGATAAAAAAACATCCATTCGGCCCGGGCCTCGCGCCCGGGCTTTTTTCGTCTCTCGTGTTTTTCGTGGCAGGATGTGTCGGCTGGCGGCTTTCCCGAACGTCCTTGGGGCGTCGACAAAGGAGAACGGCCCATGCCCCGTCCGAAAACGGTTTCGCAGGAAGAGTGGTTCGAAGCGCACAAGGCGCACCTCGCGCGCGAGAAGGAACTCACGCATCTGCGCGAGAAAATCGCCGCCGAACGGCGCGAATTGCCTTGGCTGAAGATTCGCAAGGACTACGTCTTCGAGACGGAGCGCGGGCCGGAAAAGCTGCCGGACCTGTTCAAGGGGAAAAGCCAGCTCATCGTCTATCATTTCATGTTTGCGCCCAATGCGGACTACCGCTGCGAAGGCTGCTCCTTCCTCGCCGACCATATCGACGGCGCCGACCGGCATCTCAGGCACAACGACGTGTCGCTCGTCGTCGTCTCGCGTGCGCCGCTCTCCGAACTGCTCCCCTACAAGCATCGCATGGGCTGGACGTTCGACTGGGTGTCGTCCTTCGCCAGCGATTTCAATTTCGACATGCAGGTCTCCTTCACCGACCGGCAGATCGCCGAAGGCGAGACCGTCTACAATTTCGAGAAGCGGCCGCTGACCTCCCGCGACCTGCCGGGCGCCACCGTCTTCACGATCGGCGACGACGGTTGCGTCTATCTCACCTTCACGACGCGCGCGCGGGGCGGCGAGCCGCTGATCACCACCTACGACTATCTCGACTTGACGCCGAAAGGCCGGCAGGAAGACCAGCGCGGCCTGATGACATGGGTGCGGCTGCACGACGAATATGACGACGCGGACGGGGCGGAAGCGGGCTGTTGCCATTGAGCCTCGAAACCGGAACCGGCATGTCTGCCGCTGCGGTCCGGCTGTCGCCCGACGCAGCGGCTATTCGCAGACGACGTGAATGCGGCCGCTGGAATTCACCGCATCGCGGCAGGCCAGCGGCTTGGCGGGGACCTGAGGCGGCGGCGCGGAGGCGCGCCGCCTGCTTTTCCTGGGTGATACGGACCCGCGCGAGCGTGTCACCGAGGGAGCGGGCGTGGTTGGGAAAACCTGCAGGCCGCTTTGCACGGGAGGCGTCGCCGGCGGCGCCGGGTCTCTTTTCCAGAACCGTCCGACATCGAGCGGCCGCGCAACCGTCACCGAGCCGTCGTCGGTGCGCGAGCATGCGGCCTGCGCGGTGAGCGCCATGCCGGCCAGCACTGTCAACACCATCTTGCGCAAACGTAAAGCTCCCCCTGTTTACGGATACGGTTTTTCTACGTCACGATTGAGCCATTCTGGTGGCAAACCCTTCGTAAGAAGCCGATGACATTCGATGTCCGGTAAAGGTTCGTCGTTGTTAAGGTTAGTCGATCGTTAACGCCTCTCGTGCACAGTCGCCGGCGGGCCGCGGAGGGGTCCTGTTCCGGACGGGTGGGGATAGTGAAGGCGAGCAGCAAGGCATTGGGCGGGCGTGGTCAGGCAGAGCGGATGATGGCCGCGCTCAATGCCATGAACGAAGCGCTCTGCTATTACGATTCGAACGACGTTCTTGTCTTCCACAACGAGGCGATGCTGGACATGTATGCCGGCATCGCGGACGTCATTCACCCGGGCTCGCGTTTCGCCGACATGATCGACGCCGGTCTTTCGCGCGGCCTTTGGGACCTGAAGGGGGCGAGCGCGGCCGAGTGGAGCGGCGCCATTCTGGGAAAGCGCCGCGCCGGCCGGCAATTCACCACGACGATCCATTTCGCGGACGGCCGCAGCATCATGCACCGGGAGATGCGCGACGTGGAAGGCGGTACCATCTCCGTCTGCACGGACGTGACCGAGCAGCAGGCGCGCCAGACGGAACTGGTATCGGCCGCGGAGCGATCGAACGAGTTTCTCTCCGATCTCCAGCGCACGATCGACGTGGTGGACATGGGCATCGTCATCCTCGATGCCGACCTGAACGCCGAGCTCATAAACCGCGCTTTCTACGATATCTGGAAGGTCACGCCCGAGCAGGTCGGCGTCGGCGACCCGTTCCGCGCCTTGATGGACGTCAATCGCCACAAGGGAATCTACGACGTCGTGGACGAGGGATGGGACGGCTACGTGTCCGCGCGGCTCGACGAAATCCGCGCCGGAACCGTGGCGCCTCGTCAGTTCAGTCGCGCCGACGGCTGCGTCATGATCTATGCCGTGACCGCGCTTTCCGGCGGCAAGCGCCTCGTCTCCTATTACGACGTCACGGAGATGAAGCGGCATGAGGCCGAACTGGCGGCGGCGCTGGAGAAGGCCAAGCTGGCCGAGGCCGTCATCAACAGCCTGCCCAGCCCGGTGTTCGTCAAGGACGCGGACCTGAATTTCGTTCTCGCCAACAAGGCCTTCGCCGATCTCGTCGGCACGACGCCGGACCGGATACCGGGACAGAACGACGCCAGTCTTCTGCCTGTCCACGAACGGCAGATGTTCGAGCCCTCGGAACGCAAGGTACTCGATACCGGCGAGATTCTCGAAGTGGAATCGACCTACACTTCCGGTCCTGTTTCCGGCGCCCGCATCGTTCGGAAGAACAGGCTCGAAACGTCCAGCGGCAAGGTGTATCTCGCGGCGTCGATTTTCGACGTCAGCGAATTGAAACGCCGTGAAGTCGAAGCCGAGGAAGCGCGCCGCCAACTCGCCAGCGTGCTGGAATCGCTGCCGGCCGGCGTCATCATCTACGACCGTGACGACAGGTTCGTTCTGGCGAACCGCAGGCTGCAGGAATCGCTGCCCGCTCTCGAAAAGGCGTGGCGGCCTGGCGCCACGTTGCGCGAGGCGATGGAGAACGCCCATGCCGCCGGCTATTTCCGCGAGATCGGTGACCCGCAGACCGACGCGCTCTACGATACCGATCCACAGGCCTGGGTGGCCCGGCAGATCGAGAACTACCATGCCCGCAGGCGGGTCTCCGAAAGGCTCGGTCCGGACGGGCGCTGGTATCAGGTCTACGACACGCGCACGCAGGACGGCACGTTCATCGGCGTCAGGGTCGATATCACCGAGCTGAAGAACCGCGAGACGGCGCTCAGGGAATCGATGCGCGAAAACGAGGTGTTCCGCTCGCTCATCGACAACGTGCCGGTCTCGATCTACGCCAAGCGCTCGGACCTGCGCCAGTTCTACGTCAACAAGGGCTGGTGCGAGCTGACGGGAATCTCCAAGGAAGAGGCGACCGGCAAGACCGATATCGAGATATTCGGGCCTGACGGCGAAGCCCTCGTCGAGGGCGATCTCGCGGTTCTGCGGACCGGCGAGACGCAGGAGATCGAAGAGACCGTCACCTCAACCGACGGCTCCGTCCGTCACCAGTTCGCCCGCAAGGGGGCCATGATCGCGTCGGACGGATCGCTCTACCTGATCGGCTCGACCACCGACATCACGCTTCTCAAGCAGCGCGAGGCGGAGCTGAAGGAAGCGCAGCAGCGCGCGGTGCTGGCCGACCGGGCCAAATCGGAATTTTTGGCCAATATGAGCCACGAGATCAGGACGCCGATGAACGGCGTGCTCGGCATGGCCGAGCTGCTCGCCAAGTCCGAGCTCGATCCCAAGCAGAAGACCTTTACCGACATCATCGTGAAGTCGGGCAACGCGCTTTTGACGATCATCAACGACATATTGGATTTCTCCAAGATCGACGCCGGCCAGCTCGTGCTCGACCCGGCGCCGTTCAACCTCGCCGAGGCGATCGAGGACGTGGCGACGCTCGTCTCCACGCGCGCCAAGGAAAAGGACCTGGAGTTGATCGTGCGGGTCGAGCCGGGCCTCGACAAGATGTTCGTCGGCGATGTCGGCCGGATCCGCCAGATCGTCACCAATCTTCTCGGCAACGCGGTGAAGTTCACCGACAAGGGTCATGTGCTGGTCGATGTCCGCGGCGACAAGCTGCCGAACGCCACGCGGCTCACGGTCTCCGTCACCGATACGGGCATCGGCATTCCCGAAGACAAGCTGAAGCTGGTGTTCGAAAAATTCAGCCAGGTGGACACCTCGTCCACCCGTCGCCACGAAGGCACCGGGCTGGGGCTGGCCATCACCTCACGCCTTGTCGACCTGATGGGCGGCAAGATCGGCGTCGAGAGCGAGGACGGCAAGGGATCGACCTTCTGGTTCACCATCACCCTGCCGAGCGCGGAGCAGCAGGAAAGGCGCAAGGCCATGCCGATCGACGTCACCGGGGCGCGCGTGCTCATCGTGGACGACAACGCCGTCAACCGCTCCATCCTGAGCGAACAGATGGCGTCGTGGGGGTTCGATTCCTGCGCGGCGGAAAGCGGCGCGGAAGGATTGAAAGTGTTGTTCGCGGCAGCGGCCTACGGAGTGGCGGTCGATTGCATCGTGCTCGACTACCAGATGCCCAACATGACCGGCGCCGAAATGGCGCGGATCGTGCGCGGCACGGAAGGGCTCGCCGATACGCCGATCATCATGCTGACGTCCGTCGACCAGTCGCTCGGCGGTGCCAGCTACCGCGATCTCGGCATCGACGCGCAGCTCATCAAGCCGGCGCGCTCGTCGGCCCTGCTGGAAACGCTGGTCTCCACCATCCAGCGCCATCATGCGAAGACCCGGCCGGCACCGGAGGAGATGATCGTCATCGACCACGAGCAGGCCGCGCCGGCGAAAGACACGGCCGCGCCGCCCGAAGGTCCGGCTGTTTCAGCCGCGGCGGCACCGGCCGGCGCGCACGGCGTCGACATACTGGTCGCCGAGGACAACGAGGTGAACCAGCTCGTGTTCACACAGATCCTCGAAGAGACCGGCTGCAGTTTCGAGATCGTCGGCAACGGCCGCAAAGCGCTGGAGGCCTGTTTCAAGCTGAAGCCGCGCATGATCCTGATGGACGTCTCGATGCCGGAGATGAACGGGCTTGAGGCGACCGGCGAAATCCGCCGGCGCGAGGCAATCGAGGGCGCGCATGTTCCCATCATCGGCGTGACGGCGCACGCGCTGAAGGGCGACCGCGAGCGCTGCCTGGACGCCGGCATGGACGATTACCTGCCCAAGCCGATCAGCCCCAAGGCGCTGTCTGAAAAAGTCGCGCGCTGGCTGGGCGAGGCGGCTGGCGCGAAACGCCGCGCCTGACAGGCCGTTTCCCGGGCAAAGTATTTCATTCCGAGCGAGAATTCTCGCTGGACGCCGGCCTGCGCAGGCAAGCCGCTGATTCACAACATCTCCTGACGCTCGCGTTTCAACACGACGCCGTTGCCGCATAAGAACCGTTATCGGACCGACACGGAACTGTCATGCGACTGTAACAAACGGTGGCTATGGCCTCGCTCGGGCGCTGGCAAAAGCGCCAAAGACCAGTCCGACAGGAGCAGGCTCAATGAGACATTTCCTCCGCGCGTCGGTCGTTGCGATCGCAATGGCCACGGCGTCAACCCTCACCCTTTCCGCCGCCTATGCCGCCGACATCACGGGCGCCGGCTCGACCTTCGTCTACCCGATCCTCGCCAAGTGGGCCGATGCCTACAAGAAGGAGACAGGCACCGGCCTCAACTACCAGTCGATCGGTTCCGGCGGCGGCATCAAGCAGATCAAGGCGAAGACCGTGACTTTCGGCGCCACCGACGCGCCGCTCTCCGGCGAAGACCTTGAGGCTACCGGCCTTGTGCAGTTCCCGGTCGTGATGGGCGGCATCGTGCCGGTCGTCAACATCGAGGGCGTCGAGCCGGGCTCGCTGGTTCTCGACGGCGCGACGCTGGCCGACATCTTCCTCGGCAAGATCACCAACTGGAACGACGAGGCCATCGCCAAACTGAACCCCGACGCCAAGCTGCCCGACCTCGCCATCGCCGTGGTCCATCGGTCTGACGGTTCGGGCACGACCTTCAACTTCGCCAACTACCTGGCCGCTACCAACGGCGAGTGGAAGGACAAGGTCGGCGTCGCCACCGCTCTGGAATGGCCGGTCGGTATCGGCGCCAAGGGCAATGAAGGCGTCGCCAACAACGTCGCGCAGACGCAGGGCTCGATCGGCTACGTCGAGTACGCCTACGCCAAGCAGAACAAGCTGATCTTCACCGACATGATCAACAGGGACGGCAAGAAGGTCGATCCGACCCTGGCTTCGTTCTCGGCCGCCGCCTCGAACGCCGACTGGAACTCGGTTCCGGGCTATGGCGTGATCCTCGGCAACCAGCCGGGCGCCGACTCCTGGCCGATCACGGCTTCGACGTGGGTTGTCCTCTACAAGACCCCCGACGACGCCGCCACCACCGGCGAAGCCCTCAAGTTCTTCGACTGGGCCTACAACAAGGGCGGCGAGATGGCTTCCGGTCTCGACTACGTCGCGATCCCGGACGGTGTCGTCAACAGCATCGAGGACACCTGGGCCAAGAACATCGTGGGCGCCGACGGCAAGCCGCTCTTCGCCGCCACGAACTGAGACCGAACGGGTGCGCGGGGCCGGTGTTGCCGACCCCGCGGCTCTCTTGAACGCCTGATCGAACCCGGACGGGAATTGGCTGGATGACGCTTGTAGCCACCGCGCAATCCATGCGCGACAGAGAGGCGACCGTACGCCGCTTCGCGCTTACCGACACGATCTTCCATAATACGGCCAAGGGTGCGGCGATCCTCGTCCTGCTGATCCTGAGCGGCGTCGCGATCTCGCTGGTCGCCGGCTCGTGGGAAGCCCTGTCCAAATTCGGGCCGGCCTTCCTGACCACGGAAAGCTGGAATCCCGTTACCGAGAATTTCGGCGCGCTGGCGCCGATCTACGGCACCGTCGTCACCTCTGCCGTCGCCATCCTGATCGCCGTGCCGATCGGCATCGGCATCGCCATTTTCCTGACGGAGTTGTGCCCGCGTCCGCTCAGGCGGCCCATCGGCATCGCCGTCGAGCTTCTGGCGGGCATTCCTTCCATCATCTACGGCATCTGGGGCCTGTTCGTCTTTGCGCCGTTCCTGCAGACGACGGTCCAGCCTTTCCTGATCGCCCTCTTCAAGAACATCCCTGTGCTGAACTCGGTGTTCGCCGGCCCGCCCTACGGCATCGGCATGCTGACCTCGGCGCTGATCCTGGCGATCATGGTGTTGCCCTTCATCACCTCCATCACCAAGGACGTGTTCGACACGGTGCCGTCCGTGCTGAAGGAATCGGCCTACGGCATCGGCTGCACGACATGGGAGGTGATGCGCCGCATCGTCGTTCCCTACACCCGCGTCGGCATCATGGGCGGCGTCATGCTCGGCCTCGGCCGCGCGCTGGGCGAAACGATGGCGGTAACCTTCGTGATCGGCAACGCGCACCGCATCTCGGCCTCGCTGCTGGCTCCGGGGACCACCATCTCGGCGACGATCGCCAACGAATTCACGGAAGCCGACGGCGACCTTTACACCTCCTCGCTGGTCGCCCTCGGCCTCATCCTGTTCGTCCTCACCTTCCTCATCCTCGCTCTGGCGCGCTACATGCTGATGCGGATTGAGCGCAAGGCCGGCGCCTGAGAGAGAAGACCGACATGACCGTCGCCGCCGCAACCTCCCTTCACAGCCGCCGCAAGGTGCGCAATTCGGCGATGATGACGCTCTGCGTCGTCGCCGCCGGCATCGGCCTCGCCTGGCTTGCCCTCATCCTCGGCGCGCTGGTCTGGAAAGGGCTGGCCGGCGTCAATCTCGCCGTCTTCACTGAAATGACTCCGCCTCCGGGCGATGCGGGCGGCCTGCTCAACGCCATCTACGGCTCGGTCGTCATGACGGTCATCGCCGTGGCCGTCGGCACGCCGGTCGGCGTCATGGCCGGCACCTACATGGCCGAGTACGGGCGCTTCTCGAAGCTGACCACGGTCGTGCGCTTCATCAACGATATCCTGCTGTCGGCGCCCTCGATTATCATCGGCCTGTTCGTCTACGAACTGGTGGTGCGCCCGATGGGCCATTTCTCGGCGCTCGCCGGCGCGGTGGCGCTGGCGATCCTAGTCATACCGGTGGTGGTGCGCACCACCGAGGACATGCTGAACCTGGTGCCCAACACGCTGCGCGAGGCCGGTACGGCGATCGGCGCGCCGCGCTGGATCGTCATCCGCTCGGTCGCCTACCGCGCCGCGCTGTCGGGCATCGTCACCGGCATCCTTTTGTCGATCGCCCGCATCTCGGGCGAGACGGCGCCGCTGCTCTTCACCGCGCTCAACAACCAGTTCTGGTCGAGCAATCTCAATGCTCCGATGGCCAGCCTGCCCGTGACCATCTTCCAGTTCGCGCTCAGCCCCTATGAGGAATGGCAGCAGCTCGCCTGGACCGGAGCGCTTATCATCACCCTGACGGTGCTGGGCCTTTCGATCTTCGCCCGCAGCCTCACCGGACGCAGAGAGGACAGATGAAACCGATGTTGTCCACCGAACTCGACGTGGCCGCCGAACCGGCCGCCGAGACCGCCAAGATCGAGGTCAGGCACCTCAATTTCCATTACGGCCAGTCGAAGGCGCTGAAGGACATTTCGCTGTCCCTGCCGGCGCGCTCTGTCACCGCCTTCATCGGTCCGTCGGGCTGCGGCAAGTCGACCCTGCTCAGGTGCTTCAACCGCATCTATGAGCTCTATCCGCGCCAGAGCGCCGACGGCGAGATCCTGCTCGACGGCCGCAATATCCTCGACCGCTCGCAGGACCTCAACCTGTTGCGCACCCGCATCGGCATGGTGTTCCAGAAGCCGACGCCGTTCCCGATGTCGATCTACGAGAATATCGCCTTTGGCGTGAGGCTCTACGAGAAACTGCCGAAGTCCGAGATGGACGGGCGCGTGGAACATGCCCTGAAGCGCGCTGCGCTGTGGACCGAGGTCAAGGACAAGCTCGACGCCAGCGGCCTGTCGCTTTCGGGCGGCCAGCAGCAGCGCCTGTGCATCGCCCGCACGGTCGCGGTCAAGCCCGAGGTGATCCTGCTGGACGAGCCGGCCTCGGCCCTCGATCCGCTGTCGACGGCCAAGATCGAGGAACTGATCGACGAACTGAAGGACGACTACACGATCGTCATCGTCACCCACAACATGCAGCAGGCGGCGCGCGTCTCCTCCAAGACCGCCTTCATGTATCTCGGCGAGCTGATCGAGTTCGACAAGACCGAGAAGATCTTCACCTCGCCGCGCGAGAAGCGCACTCAGGACTACATCACCGGCCGGTTCGGCTGAGCGGCGGCACCGGATAACGGGGAAGGCAGATGGCTGAACATACGGTTGCATCCTTCGACGACGATCTGCGCGAGATCGGGCAGATCATCGACGGGATGGGCGAACTGGCCGGCACGATGGTCGGCGGCGCGACGAAGGCGCTTTTGTCGGCGGATGTCGCGCTGGCGCAGCGCGTCGTCTCCGACGACATCGTCATGGACGAGCGCCAGCGCGAGCTGGATTCCCGCGCCATCACGCTGATCGCCCGGCGCCAGCCGATGGCCGACGACCTGCGCTCGGTGCTGGGGGCGATCCGCATGGCCGGCGATCTGGAGCGGATCGGCGACCTTGCCAAGAACATTGCCAAGCGGGTCGGCGCCGTCGGCGAGAACGCCGTGCCGCGCGACCTGTCCCATTCGATCGAGGGCATGGCCCATCTGGTGCTCGAACAGGTCGACGACGTCATCCGCGACTATGCAGCGGGTGACGCCGCCGCGCTTACCCGGCTGCGCGCCAGCGACGAGAGCATCGACGCGCGCTATACGGCTGTCTTCCGCGAACTCCTGACCTACATGATGGAGGACCCGCGCAACATAACCGCCTGCACGCATCTTTTGTTCTGCGCCAAGAACCTGGAGCGCATCGGCGACCACGTGACCAACATCGCCGAAAATGCGTATTATATCCTGACAGGCGAACAGTTGCCGCCCAATCGTCCCAAGCGGGACGAGACGGCGGCGGCCTGAGGCAAGGTTTGGAACCGATGATCGCACCGCGCGTCATGGTGGTCGAGGACGAGGAGCCGCTCGGCGTGCTCCTGCGCTACAATCTCGAATCGGAGGGCTATCAGGTCGAGGTCGTCACGCGTGGCGACGAGGCCGAGGTGCGGCTGCAGGAAAGCACGCCCGACCTGCTGGTCCTGGACTGGATGGTGCCGGCGGTGTCGGGCATCGAGCTTTGCCGGCGCCTCAGGATGCGGCCGCAGACGGAGCGCCTGCCGATCATCATGCTGACGGCGCGCGGCGAGGAAAGCGACCGCGTGCGTGGCCTGCAGACGGGCGCCGACGACTATCTGGTCAAGCCGTTCTCGACGCCGGAATTCATGGCGCGCGTCAAGGCGCTGCTGCGCCGCGCGAAGCCGGAAGTGCTGTCGTCCGTGCTGAAGGTGGGCGACATCATGCTCGACCGCGAGCAGCACCGGGTCTACCGCAAGAAAAGCGAGATCAGGCTCGGCCCGACCGAGTTCCGGCTGCTCGAATTCATGATGCGGCATCCCGGCCGCGTCTTCTCGCGCAGCCAGCTTCTCGACAATGTCTGGGGCGAGACGATCTATATCGACGAGCGGACCGTTGACGTGCATGTCGGGCGGCTGCGCAAGGCGGTCAACACCGGCAGGATGCCCGATGTCATCCGCACCATTCGCGGCGCCGGCTACGCCATCCGAGAAGATTAAGCCGCGACGCCTGGCGCGCGCAGCGCTTCCTCGACGATGGTTACCGCACGCCTGCCGCGCATCTCTGGCGCTCGGCGGATCTTCGTCCGGTATCGCCTATGGTCAGCATGACCTGCGGATATCGCTGTCCCAATATCCAGCCATTGTGTTGACGCGCCAGATTGCTAAGAAGGGCGTAGCCTTTAGCGGACCACGCCGATAATTGAAGAAGTTGTTGCCCATCGCAGCGTTTGTGGCTGTCGCCCTGGTGAGCCTCGCCATGGCCGGTTTCGCCTTTTTCGCCTCGCAGGAGGCGGCGCGCATCAAGTTCGCCGCCACGGCTGACGATACGCTGAACCGCATAGAGAGCCGCGTCGATCTCCATCTGTCGCTGCTGCGGGCGACGCAGGCGCTGTTCGACGCCCGCAACGGCAAAATCAGGCAGAGCGAGTTCAAGGCGTTCTTCGATGCGCTGGACGTCGACGGCAATTTCGCCGGCCTGCGCGGCATCGGCTTCCTGAGATTGGTCAAGGCCGGAAATGAAGCCGTGGCGGAACGCGAGATGCGCGACGACCAGGGCCTCGACCGATCCATCTACCCGGCATCGACCCTGGCGTGGCGCGCGCCCATCGTGCTCTTCGAGCCGCTGGACGACGCGACCCGAACCGCCATCGGTTACGACATGATGAGCGATCCTGTGCGCCGGGCGGCGATCCAGAAGGCCATGGTCGACGATGAGCAGCACGCCAGCGGATTGACGATGCTGGGCAAGAACACCGGCACGGGGCAGGGATATCCAGGCTTTATGGTGTTCGTGCGCCTGACCGTATCGACCGCGCCGGACGTCGTGGACACCAAGACCACCGTCACGAGCGGATTCCTGTATGCCGCGTTCCGCGCCAAGGAACTGTTCGAGGCGGCCCTTCGGCGCGCGCCGTTGCTGCCGGTGAATATCGAGGTCTATGACGGGCGCGTCGATCCCGACAATCTCATGTTCCGTTCGCAAACACCGCCGACGAATGCGTTCGGCGACAAACTCCTGGCGACGCGGCAGATGACGGTGGCCGGGCGCGAATGGACGATCCTGTTCAGGCCGACCAGTGCGTTTTCGGCGCCGTCGTCGCGGATCGTTCCCATCATGCTCGGCATTTTCGGCCTGCTGCTGGCCAGCGCGATCGCGCTGGTGTCGCGCTATCAGGAGCGGGCCTACGATGCTGTCGCGCAATTGCACGAAAGCTCGGAAAAGAGCCTGCTCGAAAAGGATCTGATGCTTCAGGAAATGAAGCATCGCATCAAGAATTCGATCACCCGGGTGCTGGCTATCGCGCGCCAGACGGCGGCAGGCTCGAAAGATATAGACGAGTTCTCCAACTCCTTCGCGGCGCGGCTTCAGGCGATGGCCGCTTCGCAGGACATGCTGACGCGATCGCGCTGGCAGAAAGCCGATCTCAGCGATCTGTTGCGGATCGAACTCGGCCAGGTGTTCGGCAAGGAGCTGCCCGAAAACCTGTTGTCGGGACCGCAGGTGCTGCTCGACGAAACCACCACCCAGGCGCTCGGCCTGACCTTCCATGAGTTGGCCACCAACGCGCTCAAATATGGCGAGGCGGCGAAGTCGATCGATGCGCTGAACGTGTCATGGCGGCTGGAAGGGCTGGGACGGCACCGAACGCTTGCCCTCGACTGGAAAGAAAGAGGCCAGACGGATCTGGAAGCGCCTTCGAGGACGGGTTTCGGCACCAAGCTGATCGACATGAACATCACGCGCGAATTGCGTGGCACCATCAATCGCGACTTCCGGCCCGGCGGGCTGAGCGTCGCCATCCGGATTCCCCTGTCGGCCTGAACCCGCACCGTTTCACCGATGCCGCGTCGATATGCGTTCATTGTTAGTCGGCAACAGGGTAAGCGATACTATGGACGCAAAAAGGGGATCGGCTGGCCGATGCCCTGTTCTTACCGACGATCAACCGGGTGTCAGTTGCAGCGGGCCGTATAGATGCGACCGGTGCGCGGGCTGCGATACTGACAGTAGCCGTTGCGCAGGTTGCGGACCAGAAGGCCGGATCCCGCACCCACTGCGGCGCCGATGGCCGCGCCCTTCCAGCCGCCGATCGCGCCGCCGATCAGCGCTCCGGCGCCGGTGCCGACGCTGACATCCTGTTCCGTCGTGGTGCAGCCACTCAATGCCGCCACCGCCGCCACGGCCAACATAAGCTTGCGCATGAAGAACTCCTCTCGCTTTAAAAATCCCTCGCTTGACGGGACGGGCCAGCCGCCGGCGCAAGCTCAAGCCATACGTCGCATTTTTATCGTTTCAAGCCAACATGGTCTTTTTCGAAACCCGGCTCCGCAGACGCCACGACAAGGCTGTCACCGTCAACCGAACCCGGACGCTCGACCGAAGCCTCGATGCGGCCGTCCGGGCTGATGTCCCAGACGATTTCCCCGTCTTCCTCTTCCAGCGCGGGATCGACGGCAACGCATGTGCCGAAGACGCGCTCTCGCCGGCCCGCCATGTCGTCGAGCACGAAGGGACGGGTATCCGCGCATTCCTGAGCCGTCTCGAAGACGGGGACAGGGGCGGGAAGTTCCTTGCAACTGGAAAGGTCGTTGGAGCAACCGATGACCAGCAGGATGGCGGCGACGTGTTCCATGACTTGGAATCCTTTCTCGCCGCCAGAAACGGAGATGGCACGAGAAAGGTTCCGTCGGGAGATAGGGCAGCAATACCTGCTTCGAGACGCGCTCAGTCGGTCTCGAAATTGCCGTGTGGTACGGTGAGCCGGTACTGGAGCCGGTCGTCGTTGATGTCGAGCGCTGCGTTGCCGTTGAGCGAAGCGGGGACGACCCGTTCCAGTGCGATGGAACCGAAGCGCTTCGCGCCGTTGCCGCGGGAGTCTTTTTCGATGCGTTCGCTCCAGATGAGCGACAGGGCCGGCGCCTCGTCGTCGTCGCTTCCCAGGTCCGCCGATACGTCGACGAATCCGTCGGGGTGGGACAAGGCGCCGTAACTGACCGAATTCACCGCCAGTTCGTGCAGCGCAAGGCCGATGTGGAGAGCGGCATTCGGATTGAGGAAGGGATTGACGCCTTCGAAGCGAAGGCTGTGTGCGGAATCGGCGCTGTAGCGACCCACTTGGCCTTCCACAAGCTCTCTGAGCGCGGCGCCGCGCCAGTTGGACGAGGTCACCAGGTCCTGCGAAGCCGCCAGCGACTGGAGCCTGCCGCGAAAACGCGCCAGGAAATCGGCGATGGTCTCGGAATAGCGGCCGGTCTGCGAAGCGATGCTCTGGATGATGGCGAGCAGATTCTTCGACCGGTGGCTGAGCTCGCGCAGCAGGGCGCGCAAAGCCTGTTCGCGGCGCTTCTGCTCCGTGGTCTCGATCTTGGTGGTCATGACCCCCTGGACGTCGCCTTCGGTACTGAAATCGGCGTCCACCCATATATCGAACCAGCGCATGCCATCTTCGCCGGGGACGCTCAGTTCGAGGCGTTCGGGATTTCCGGTGGCGATGACATTGCGGCGCGCGGCCGCCAGACGCTCAGCCTGTAAGGGAGGGAGACCGCCCGCGCCGTCATCGGCGAACCACGGCGCCCGCATATTGCGCGCCCACACGGTCTTCAGGTCCCGATCCTGATAAAGAACGGCGATGCCGGCGTTGCGCAAGGCATGCAGCAATGCACGGCCAAGCTGATCGTCCTTCGACCCATCGGGCAGAGCCACGACCTCTTCCGCGTCCTTACTCTTTCCTTGCTCGCCGTTCCCTGAGCTCATCTGCCACCATTCGCCCCCGATATAAGCCGGCCGCCTGCTTGCCGCACGGGGATTTCTCCCTTGTCCCCCAGAAACAGTTCCGCCGGGCCGCTCTCCATGAGGAGCGCTGCCCGGCGGCGACTGGAATCCGCTTGAGGGGTGCGGTTTCCAGCGTTCCCATCTTTCGCGTCACGCCCGGCGGAATATACCGGCAAGCAGGGAAATCACCAGGAAGGCGAGGAAGATGAAGAACAGAATCTTCGCCAATCCTGCGGACGCCCCGGCGATGCCGCCGAAACCGAGCGCTCCGGCGATGATCGCCACGACGAGAAAAACTAGCGCCCAGTAGAGCATGGTCGTCTCCTTAGAATGCTGCGCCACAACGTCCGCGCGCCGGCCTTGGTTCCGTCTGCGTGAGAAAAAGCGCCATGAGCGCGTCCAGCCTCAGGCCGCTGCCTTGGCCTGCCGGTCGAAGAACAGCGCCTGGCTTATCAGCGCCTTGACCATGTCTGGATTGAACGGCTTGGTGACCAGGAAAGCCGGCTCCGGTCGCTCGCCGGTCAGCAGCCGCTCCGGGAAGGCCGTGATGAAGATGACCGGCACCGGCGTCGAGGAGAGGATCTCGTTGACGGCGTCGATGCCCGAACTGCCGTCGGCGAGCTGGATGTCGGCCAGCACCATGCGGGGATGCGTCCTGGCGAACATGGCGACGGCCTCGGCCTGGGTGCGGGCCGTGCCGACCACGCGGTGTCCGAGGCTTTCCACCATTTCCTCGATGTCCATGGCAATCAGCGGCTCGTCCTCGATGATGAGGATGTCCGTGGCCACCTGTCGCGAAATCTCGTTGCTCGCCTCGACCAGCAACCTGGAAAACTCGTCCTCGTCCACGTCGAGGATTTCAGCGGCTTCGGCTTCGCTGAACCCTTCGACCGAGACCAGCAGGAACGCCTGACGCGGCAGGGGAGCCAGGGCGTTCAGATTGGCGGCGGCGCGCTGCTCCCAGGCGGATTGCGGCTCGGATTGCGGAACGCGGATGGCGACCGACGTGAACAGCTTGGCGAAAACCTTGTAAAGCGCGATCCGGTCGCTCGACGCCTTTGGAAACATGTCGACATCGGCGATGATCGCTTCAAGCAACGCTGCAACCAACGCATCGCCGCTTTCCTGCGATCCCGAGACGGCTCTGGAGAAGCGGCGCAGGAACGGCAGATGCGGCGCGATGGCAGTGGACAAACTCATGTGGAACGTCTCCCTCAGATGACGTGTTTCAATTTCTTGAGGTCAGGCTTGATGCAAGTCCCTGGGAACGAAAATGCCAATCTGGCAAAAAAGTTCCATCGACAGGGAACGAATTTGTATGAGAAGCGTTTAATCGCCAAATCGGGCAACCGGGTGAGGGTGTCGTTTGCCCTGTGTGTAGAGTAGGCAGGGCCGATAGGGGACAAGAAGCGGGCTGATGACAAGCATGAAAGATTCGACAGTGGCGGGCGGTCGCTCCCGCGCGGGCGGCGATCCGCTGGGACCGAACTCGGAAATCGGCCGCAAACTCAAGCAATATTATGACGAACTTGTCTCCGACGACGTGCCGGATCGCTTCGCACAACTGCTTGCGCAGTTGGAAACCGCCGAGCCCGCGCGCAAGAAGGACTGACGATGGCTGTCTCGCAGGACTTCAAGGTCGACCTGCTCGGGGCGATTCCTTCGCTTCGCGCGTTCGCGGTTTCGCTGTCGCAGAACGCCGACAAGGCCGACGATCTCGTCCAGGAAACGCTCGTCAAGGCGTGGGACAAGCATGAAAGCTTCCAGCCGGGCACGAATCTCAAGGCATGGCTGTTCACCATCCTGCGTAACGAGTTCTATTCGCAGATGCGCAAGCGCGGCCGCGAGGTTCAGGACAGCGACGGCATCATGACGTCTCGGCTGGCCGTGCACCCGGCCCAGCAGGGCCAGCTCGACCTGAAGGATTTCAGGACGGCGCTCGAACAGTTGCCCGAGGACCAGCGCGAAGCGATCATCCTGATCGGCGCGTCCGGTTTTTCCTACGAGGAAGCGGCGGAAATCTGCGGTTGCGCGGTCGGCACGATCAAGAGCCGCGTGTCGCGCGCCCGCGCGCGGCTGCAGGACATATTGAAGATTTCCGGCGAGGACGAATTCGGCCCGGATGCCATCGCCACCCATGTGATCGGCTCGTCGGCCGCCTGATTTCGTGGCGGCGCCTGTCGATCGCCAGGCCGTCGCAAGGAGGGGATCAGGCCTGGGGAGCCGCCTCGCGCCCGGCGACGGCGGCAACCGCTCCGATGAGATCGGCTCCCGAATAGGGTTTGGGCACCATCGGGATATCGGTAAACTCCGCGACGATGTCGTCGGTGCTCGAATAGCCGGAGGCAAAGACGAAGGGAATGGCGCGCGCGCGCAATTGCCTTGCGAGGTCCAGCGTGGAAACGCCGCCGAGCATCAAATCCACGATCGCGACGTCGAAGCCGGGCGATCCGTCGAGATCGATGCCGCTCAACGTGCCCGCAACGATCACGTCAGCCGCGCCGTTGTCGCGGCACAACTGCTCGACATCCATCGCTATGAGAAATTCGTCTTCCAGAACGAGGACACGCAAACCATCGAGCAGGGCGGACAAGCAAATCACTCCTTCAAAGCGGGGCGATTCCTGTACTCAAATTATTTTTCTGTCATTTAAAAAAGACATGCCGCGACGAGAAGCGAGATGATACTGCGTCCTGAGGGGACAGACAAAGAGGCGTCATGGCCGAGCTGAAGGGACGTGCGTCGTCGACGCGCAGATATCCATGCGAGCGCTGCCCGCTCAGGCCGCTCCCCGTCTTTCGCGAATTCACCGGCGAGGAACTGGATTTCATCAGCCGTTTCAAGACGGGCGAGCTGGCGGTCGACCGTGGAGCCGCCGTGCTGGTGGAGGGAAGCCACAGCGCGCATCTCTATACCGTTCTCGCCGGCTGGGGGTTCCGCTACAAGCTCCTGTCGGACGGCCGGCGCCAGATCCTGAACTACGTGATGCCCGGCGACCTGATCGGTTTGCAGGGAAGCGTCATGGGCGAGATGCAGCACTCCGTCGAGGCGCTTTCGCCGATGCTTCTGTGTGTTTTCGAGCGGGAGAAGCTGCACGATCTCTACCGGAACTATCCCAGCCTCGCCTACGACATTACCTGGCTGGCGTCGCGCGAGGAGCGGATGCTGGACGAGAACCTGCTCAGCGTGGGGCGCCGGACGGCCATAGAGCGCTGCGCCTACCTGATCGCCTTCATCGGCACGCGCGCCAAGGTCGTCGGCCTCAACGGCAGGAAGCGGGTCCAGATACCCATCACGCAATCGCACGTTGCCGACACGCTGGGGCTGTCGCTGGTCCATACCAACAAGACGATCCGCAAGCTAGCCGATCGCGGGCTGATCGCCTGGCGCGACGGTGGCTGCGAGATCATCGACATGGACGGCCTGTGCGCGCTGGCCGGTTGGGACGGGCCGGACGAAGGGCCGCGGCCACTGCTTTGAAATGCTGGACATCGGCCGTGAAAGGCCCTTTGCTTCGTCGACGCGGCAGGGCTGGAACCGGAACCTTGCCGTGGCGAGCACGTTGTTGCCCGTATCCATCAAAAGGAGTTGAGAATGGCCACAACCGCAGGAAAGACAGCCGGCGCCGCGCGGACCGAGAAGGATGTTTCGGAACTCGAAGCCGACATCCGGCAATTGAGGACCGATATCGAAAAGCTGACCAAGCAGCTTGCCGCCACGGGCCAGCATGGCTACGGCACGGCCAAGCGCGCGGCTGCCGAGGGTGTCGAGCAGTTGCGGGCGCAGGGCGAAGCGGCGTTCGACAGCCTGCGCAGCAATGCGCGCGACCTTGAGGATCAGGTCATCGCCAATGTGCGCGAGAAGCCGGTGACCTCGCTCGCCATCGCCGCGGGCGTGGGCTTTCTCTTCGCTGTCCTGTCGCGGCGCTAGGCCTCTATGGGCACTCTTGCATCGCTGATCGCAGGGTTGGCGTCCGGCGAGACGCTGGCGGCCGTCAAGCGCGCGAAGACGGCGGCGATCGTCTATCTCGCCGCCGCCGCCGCCGTCTGCATAGGTGCCGGCTTTCTCCTGGCCGCCGCCTTCATATGGACCGAGCGGCGGTACGGTCCGATCGAGGCCGCGTTGGGGTTCGGCGCGGGCTTTGTGGTGCTGGCGGGGCTTATCCTGCTCGTCTATCGCGTCACGGCGGGATCGCGCGCGCGCCGTCAGGCGCGTCGGCGACGGTCGGATCTGACCGCGCTCGGCGCCACCGTCGCGCTGGGGCTTTTGCCGGCACTGGCACGCGCGAAGCCCGGCCCCGGTCTCGTCCTGTGGCCGCTGGCGACGCTGGTCGCCTATGCCATCTACAAGGAGAACACGGGGTCGCCGCCCAAGGGCGACGATCACCCCGGCGAAGGCACCTGAGCCTTCGCCGGGAGCTTCCATAGCCGTCACCTGCCGTCGTCGCCCGTGTCCGGGAAAACGGAACCTGCCCGGCCGGCATCCGTTGCGCCTGGACAGTTCACGTCGAGGAGGCAGACCATGACCAAGACCGTTCCGACCAACAAAGCACGCCAGGGCAGATGGGGCTGGCATGTGCTTGCCGTGCTGATCGTGGGACTGGTGCTGGCCTTTGCCGTATGGGGAGCCGTGGAGATCTACGGCGTTTCCATCGAGCAGCCGCAACAGCAGACGCCCAAGGGCTGAAGCGCGAAGCGACCGGTCAGGCCGGTGCCTGCGCGGGAACGAGCACGTTGAGCGCACCGGGATGGATTTCCAGGCGCGTCACGGGTTCCAGCCGCACCAGTTCGCCGTCGATCACGGCGGGAAAGCGCCGTGTGCGGCCGCTGACCTTGAGAACGGCCGATGCCGCCTGCAGCGCTTCGACATGCTGGCTGTCGCGCCAGCGTCCCCTCGCCATGTCCACGAAGAATCCCAGCATCTCGCCGCGTTGGCGGGGACTGGCCACATAGATGCCCAGCACGCCGCCGGACGGATTGTCGGCATAGGGCAGGTGGCCTTCCCCGAACACGTTGTTGCTGACGCCGATCCCGGTGGTGCGCATCTTCATCTCGGCCTCGCCGACCGTCAGGTCGACCGCCATCCTGGGTGGGTTCTTCATTATCGCCCAGGCGGCACGGAAAGAGGCGCCGATCTTTCCCAGCCGCGATCCGAACTCCATCTTTTCGCGCAGATGCACCATTTTGGCATGCAGGCCGATGGAAAACTGATGGATGAACGGCCTGCCGTTGGCGCTGGCCATGTCCACCGCGATCACCTTGCCGGTGGCGAAGGCGGCGATCGCGCCTTCCAAGTCCTGCGGTATGCCGAGCCCGCGGGCGAACAGGTTCATGGTGCCGGCCGGCAGCACCGCCAGAGCCTTCTTCTTTCCCATCAGGAGCGCCGCCGCGGTCGAGATGGTGCCGTCGCCGCCGCCTGCCAGCACCACGTCGACCGCGCGGCTGGCGGCTGCCTTTTCGAGCCGTTCGCCGATCCGGTCGCCGCCGGCGATGTCGATCTCGAGCGTATGGCCCGCCTCTTCCAGCAACTGGCGCATGCGGGCTGCAAGCGCATCCAGATCGGCCGTGCGCAACGTGCCGCCGTCGCGGTTGAGAACGGCTGTGAACCGCATCGCAGTCTCCTTTTTTGCCGATCCTGATGAACGGGCAACGCCCAACGCCGCTCGCGCCGCCGGGTTCCGGCGCCCGCCGCGGAACGCGGAACGGAACCGGCTTCACCACGTTGTGAAGTCGTAGGAGATGCCGCGCCCGGCTTCCCCACCACGGTTCACCAGGCGCGGCGTGCATGAGATCACGCACCGAGGAGAGATTACCATGATCCGCAAACTGTTGGCTACAACCGCTCTGGTTACGTTCGTGGCTTCCGGCGCCTATGCCCAGACGGCCACCCAGCCTGCCCCTGCCGCGCCGGCTACCGAAAACGCCGCGCCGGCCGCCCCCGTCGTCAAGGCTGACGGCAGCCTCGCCACCAATATCGTCGGCGAGAGCGTCTATAACGGGACGGGCGATGATGCCGAGAGCATCGGCAAGGTCAGCGACATCGTCTTCGACAAGGACGGCACGGCCAAGTCGATGGTCATCGGCGTCGGGGGCTTCCTGGGCGTCGGCACCAAGAATGTCGCGTTCGACTACGACAAGCTGAAATGGGCCGAGAAGAACGGCGACCGCTGGCTGGTGGCCGAGACCTCGAAGGAAGCGCTGACGGCACTGCCGGAATTCGACAAGACACCCTACGAGCCGGCTCCGGCGCCTGCCGATACCGCCATGGCCCCGTCGGGCGGCGGCGGGGCGATGGCCCCGGCAGGCGATGCCACGCAGACCGCGCCGGGCGGCGACGCCCAGACCATGCCGGCCGAGCCCCCTGCCAAGGAGGCGGACATGTCCCAGGGCATGCTGGCCAGCAGCGTGCTCGGCGAGGATGTCTATAACGGCATGGAGTCCAACGCCGAGAAGATCGGCAGCGTCAACGACATCGTGCTGAGCAAGGAAGGCAAGGCCGAGCAGTATGTGATCGGCGTCGGCGGCTTCCTCGGCGTCGGCCAGAAGAACGTCGCCTTCGATCTCGGCAAAACGAGTTGGGCCGAGAAGAACGGCGACCGGTGGATGGTCGTTCAGGCGTCCAAGGAAGAGTTGCAGGGTCTGCCGGATTTCGACCGCAAGGCCTATGATCCTGCGCCGGCCTCGTCGGCGGCCGCCAGCGACGCGCCCGCGGCCGTGACGCCGACCACGACGACGGCCGACAGCGGCACGGCCGATAGCGGCACGGCCGGCGAGAAGCCAGCCGATACGGCGATGGCCCCCGCAACCACAGATCAGGCCCAGGCGCCGGCCGACGCTGCGAAGTCGGGTACAGATGCGACCGAGACCGCGGCGATCGACAAGTCGACCCTCACCGAGGTGCCGGCGGACAAGATCAGCGCCGACAATCTGATGGGTACCACGGTCTATGGCGCCAATGACGCAAAGGTGGGCGAGATCGGCGACGTGGTTCTGTCGGCAGACAATCGCGTCGATGCCGTGATCGTCGACGTCGGCGGTTTCCTCGGCATCGGTTCCAAGCCGGTGGCGATCGGCATGGACAAGCTGAAGTTCCTGGCCGACAAGGACGGCAACCAGTATCTCTACACCGACTTCACCAAGGACCAGCTCGAAGCACAGGCGGCCTATGACAAGGGCAGCTACGCCGACAAGCGCGACGAGCAGCGGATGATCATCCAGTAGAGATCGTCCTGGGCACGACTAAAATGACCCGCGCCGGCAACGGCGCGGGTTTTTCTTCTTCGTGAACGATAGAGGCATCATCGTTCACAATCGTGAAACAGTCCATTCTGCGATCACCGTCTTTGCCGGGCTCCGGTGCCGCCTCATATTGAGCGGGACAGCGGCGAGGGCCGCACCGGACAGGAGCAAGCAACATGCTCGACCAGATCAAGGGACTTCATCACGTAACCTCGATGGCGGCGGATGCACGCCAGAACAACGACTTCTTCACCCACAAGCTCGGGCTGCGGCGGGTCAAGAAGACGGTCAATTTCGATGCGCCGGACGTCTATCATCTCTACTATGCCGACGAGGTAGGCACGCCGGGCACGGTGATGACCTATTTTCCGTTCCCGAACATCGGCAAGGGTCGTCACGGCGTCGGCGAGGTCGGCACCACCGTCTTCTCCGTGCCGGAGGGCACCTTGCCCTATTGGGAGCAGCGTTTCGCCGAGCAAGGCGTGACCGGCCTCCAGCGTGAGGAGACGTTCGGCGAAAAGCGGCTGCGTTTCGCAGGTCCGGACGGCGACGGCTTCGCGCTGGTCGAAGACAAGGCCGATTCACGCGCTCCGTGGGTCAAGGGCAGTGTCCCGGCCGACGAGGCGCTGCGCGGTTTCCATTCCGTCTCGTTGCGCCTCAGGGACGCCGGAGCGACCGAGGAGCTGCTGAAGTTCATGGGCTACGAGGAAGTCGACCGTTCCGGCAACACGCGCCGGTTGGCCGTGAAGGGCGGCAACGGCGCCGACGTCGTCGACATCGAGACGCTGCCGGATGCCGGCTTTGCCGATCTCGGCGCGGGATCGGTCCACCATGTCGCCTTCGCCGTCGAGAACCGCGAAAAGCAGCTCGAGGTGCGCAAGGCGCTGATGGACACTGGCTACCAGGTCACGCCGGTCATCGATCGCGACTATTTCTGGGCGATCTATTTCCGCACGCCCGGCGGCGTGCTCTTCGAGGTCGCGACCAACGAGCCCGGCTTCGACCGAGACGAGGACACCGCGCATCTGGGCGAGGCGCTGAAGCTGCCGCCGCAGCATCAGCATCTGAGGCCCTATCTCGAAGACCATCTGCAGCCGCTGGACGATTGAGGCCTGCCATGACACTGGACAGCTATATCCACAAGGTCGTGCCCGGTACGCCGGGCGGACCGCTCCTGTTCGTGTTTCACGGCACCGGCGGCGACGAAAACCAGCTTGCGGCGCTCGGCCGCGAGTTGTCGGCGGAGGCGACCATCGTTGCCCCGCGCGGCGATGTCGCCGAATTCGGCGCGGCACGGTTCTTCCGCCGTACAGGCGAAGGCGTCTACGACATGGACGATCTGGCCCGCGCCAGCGCCAAGATGGCGGCCTTCGTCAAGGCGCATGTCGCCGCGGCCAGGCCGTCGGCTGTGCTGGGGCTCGGCTATTCGAACGGCGCCAACATACTGGCGGCGACGCTGTTTTCGGCGCCGACGCTGTTCGACGGAGCGGTGCTGATGCATCCGCTGATTCCGTTCGAACCGCACATCGCCGGAAGCCTCGCCGGCAAGCGGGTCCTGATCACGGCGGGCAGGCGGGATCCGATCTGCCCACCGGTGCTGACCAGCCGGCTCGAAGCCTGGCTGGAGGCGTCGGGCGCGGAAGTCGCCCTTGAATGGCACGACGGTGGCCACGAACTACGTCCCAACGAAATCGCGGCGGCCAGACGATTCCTGTGCGCCAGCATCGAGAAAGGAAAACAGCCATGAACGACGCTTTGCCGACCATACGCCTCGAGGACAGCGGCACGAAGGGCCGCTACGTGATTGCGGGGCCGGACGGTGCCGAGGCCGAGATGACTTTCACCAAGGTCGGCCAGCACCAGATCATCATCGACCATACCGGCGTGCCGGATGCCTTCCGGGGGCAGGGCGTCGGGCTCAGCTTGGTCACCCGCGCGGTCGAGGACGCGCGCGCTCAAGGCAAGAAGATCATCCCGCTCTGCCCGTTCGCCGCCGCGCAGTTCCGCCGCCATCCGGAATGGGCGGACGTTCTGAAGACGTAGAAGGGTCGCCGTCCGGCCCTGCTTCCACTTTGGCTTGGACTTTGCGCGCCCGGCACCGTAACAAAACGCTGCCGGAATGCGAATGGACCAAGGTGGAGCCTGTGATCGGCAAGGACGAGGCCGAACTTGCCGGACTGCTGCGCGCGGCGATCGCCGGAGACGAGAAGGCCTATGCCGACTTCCTCCAGCGCGCCGCGGGGCTGGTGCGTGGCTTTGCTCGCCGCAGGGTGACGCATGGCGGCGTGGATCCGGAGGACGTGGTGCAGGAGACCTTGCTCGCCATTCACCTGAAGCGGCAGACCTGGCGCGAAGACGCGCACGTGCTGCCCTGGATCTACGCCATCGCGCGCTACAAGCTGATCGATGCCTTCCGCCGGCGCGGCCGGCGGATCGAAGTGGAGATAGACGAGATCGCCGACAGCATCGCCGCGCCTGAACCGGAGACGCTCAGTGAGCGCGACCTCAATCGCGCGCTGGATACGCTGCCGCCGGGCCAGAGGTCGGTGGTCTCGGCGATCTCCGTGGACGGCCGGTCGATCAGCGAGACGGCGGGAAAGCTCGGCATGAGCGAAGTCGCGGTCAGGGTGGCGCTGCACCGCGGGCTTCAGGCTATCGCCAAGCGGTTCAAAAGCACATGAAGACCGACGACCTCATCCGCGCGCTTGGCGCAGACAGCCGCAACGCCGGACCGTCCATCGACCGGGCCTGGTTGACGGGCGGTGCCGCCGCCGTGGCGCTTGCCGCGATCGTCTTCTTCGCCACGATCGGCCCGCGTGCCGATTTCATGGCGGCCGCGCACACGATGCGTTTCCTGTTCAAGTTCGTCTTCACGGCAAGCCTGGCGCTGACCGCCTTCCTGTGCGCCAGGGCCTTTTCGATGCCGGGCGCCTATTCCAGACGCATGGGACTGGCGCTGCTTCTGGCGCCGGCGCTGATGATCGCTGCGGTGATGGCCGAACTCACGGTCATGCCAGAACAGACCTGGATGCCGAGGATGATCGGCACCAACTCCATGATCTGCATGAGCTTCATTCCGCTGATCGGCATCGGCCCGCTGGCGGTTTTCATCGCGGTGCTGCGTTACGGAGCACCGACGCGGCCTGTGCTGGCGGGCGCGCTCGCCGGCCTGCTGGCCGGCGGACTGGGGGCGACGTTCTACGCGGCCCATTGTTTCGACGACTCGCCGCTGTTCGTGGCGGTCTGGTACACGATCGCCATCGCCGTCATGGCGGCTCTCGGAGCGATCGCGGGGCGGGTGTTCATCCGCTGGTAGCGTCGCAGCCGGCTGACCGGCTCCGAATGCCCTGGCCGGCTGTTCTGCCGCGTTCAGCGGGTCGGGACGGGGTGCTCGCCGCGGTAGTCGTAGAAGCCGCGGCCGGCCTTGCGGCCGAGCCATCCGGCCTCGACATATTTCACCAGCAGCGGGCAGGGGCGATATTTCGAGTCCGACAGGCCATCATGCAGCACCTGCATGATCGACAGGCAGGTGTCGAGGCCGATGAAGTCGGCAAGCTGCAGCGGTCCCATCGGATGGTTGGCGCCGAGCCGCATGGCGGTGTCGATAGCCTCGACGGTGCCGACGCCCTCGTAAAGCGTGTAGATGGCCTCGTTGATCATCGGCAGCAGGATGCGGTTGACGATGAAGGCCGGGAAATCCTCCGAGACGGTGACCGTCTTGTCGAGCTTGCCGACATAAGCCTTGGCCATCTCGAAGGTCTGGTCTTCCGTGGCGATGCCGCGCACCAGCTCCACCAGCTTCATCAGCGGAACCGGGTTCATGAAATGGATGCCAATGAAACGCTCCGGCCTGTCGGTCGAGGCGGCCAGACGGGTGATGGAGATCGAGGAGGTGTTGGTCGCCAGGATGGCCGTGGGGTTCAGCACCGGACAAAGCTGGTTGTAGATCTTGCGCTTGACGGTCTCGTCCTCGGTCGCGGCCTCGATCACCAGATCCGCGGCTGCCAGATCCGCCATCTCGGCGGCCGAGGCGATGCGGCCCATGGCGCCCTTGCGGGCATCCTCCTCCAGCTTGCCCGAGGAGACCTGCCGCGCCATGTTGCCGTTGATGGTGGCGATGCCGTTTTCGATTCGGTCGGCCGACACGTCGTACAGCAGGACGTTATATCCCGCCAGCGCCGAGACATGGGCGATGCCGCCGCCCATCTGGCCCGCGCCGACGATGCCGATCGTTTCGATCTTGCCCATCACACCGATCCCGTCCGCGGCTGACGCCGCCTGTTTTTTTGTGCAGTGCAAACTAGAAGGGCGGGGCAGCTTCGTCTACCCCGCCCTTCACAATTTAATACCGAAGTCGAAAGAGCGTCAAAGCGCCTTTTCGAGTTCGGGCAGGACGGTGAAGAGGTCGCCGACGATGCCGTAGTCGGCGACCTGGAAGATCGGCGCTTCCTCGTCCTTGTTGATGGCGACGATGACCTTCGAATCCTTCATGCCGGCGAGATGCTGGATGGCGCCGGAGATGCCGCAGGCGATGTAGAGGTCGGGAGCGACCACCTTGCCGGTCTGGCCGACCTGCCAGTCGTTGGGGGCGTAGCCGGCGTCGACCGCCGCGCGGCTGGCGCCGACGGCGGCGCCGAGCTTGTCGGCGACCGGCAGGATGACTTCCTGGAACTTCTCCGCCGAGCCGAGCGCGCGGCCGCCCGAGATGATGATCTTGGCCGAGGTGAGTTCGGGGCGGTCGCTTTCCGACAGCCTGTTTTCCACAAAGGTGGACAAGCCCGGGTTGTCGGCGGCCTTGACGGTCTCCACCGCGGCCGAGCCACCGTCGGGCGCCGACTGGAAGGAGGCCGTGCGCACGGTGATGACCTTCTTGGGCTCGCTCGCCTGAACCGTCTGGATGGCGTTGCCGGCATAGATCGGCCGCTTGAAGGTGTCGGGCGAGACCACCTCGATGATCTCCGACACCTGGGCGACGTCGAGCAGGGCGGCGACGCGGGGGGCGACGTTCTTGCCGGTCGAGGTGGCGGGCGCGACGATGGTGTCGTAGTTGCCGGCGAGCGAGACGACCAGCGCGGCGGTTGGCTCGGCCAGGCGCTCGGCGAGTTCGTCGGCCTCGGCCAGCAGCACCTTGCGCACGCCCTTGAGCTTGGCGGCTTCGTCGGCGGCTGCCTTGGCGCCCTTGCCGGCGACCAGCACGTCGACGTCGGAACCGATCTTGAGGGCCGCCGACAGCGCCTTGGCGGTCTGGTCGGACAGCGTTGCGTTGTCGTGTTCGGCGATCAGGAGAATAGCCATATTTTTTGTCCTTCCTTTTCGCTTCAGAGCACGCCGGCTTCGTTCTTCAGCTTGTCGACCAGTTCGGCCACCGAGCCCACCTTGACCCCTGCCTTGCGGCCGCCCGGCTCCTCGGTCTTGAGGACCTTGAGACGCGGCGCGACGTCGGCCCCGAAATCGGCCGGGCTCTTCTCGTCCAGCGGCTTCTTCTTGGCCTTCATGATGTTGGGCAGCGAGGCGTAGCGCGGCTGGTTCAACCGCAGGTCCGCCGTGACGATCGCCGGCATCTTCAGCTCGATCGTCTGCAGTCCGCCGTCGACCTCGCGGGTGACTTTGGCCTTGTCGCCGTCCAGTTCCACCTTGGAGGCGAAGGTGCCCTGGCTCCAACCGAGCAGCGCGGCCAGCATCTGGCCGGTCTGGTTGGCGTCGTCGTCGATCGCCTGCTTCCCGAGGATGACGAGGCCAGGCTGCTCGGCCTCGACCACGCCCTTGAGCACCTTGGCGACGCCGAGCGGCTCGACCGCCTCGTCGACCTTGACCAGGATGGCGCGGTCGGCGCCCATGGCGAGCGCGGTGCGCAGCGTCTCGGCGGCCTGCGCTGGGCCGATCGAGACCACCACGATCTCCTCGGCCTTGCCGGCTTCCTTGAGGCGGATCGCCTCCTCGACCGCGATCTCGTCGAACGGGTTCATCGCCATCTTGACGTTGGCGAGCTCGACGCCCGAACCGTCCGCCTTCACGCGCACCTTCACATTCGCGTCCACAACCCGCTTCACCGGGACAAGCAGCTTCATCGTGGTATCACCTCTCGACTGTTCTGGAGTGCGCTATAGCAGCGCCGGACCGCCCGGATTTGCCGAAAGCCGACATCCTTGGCGGGAATTCTGTTCTTCGGCCGCCCCTTGGTGGCATCTGGGCTGCCGCAGGCGCGCGGACCCTAGTTGCGGCGGACAGGGCCGTCAATATCGGCAAACGGTCCAAATCGGTTGAATGATGACGTTAGCGGCGCCCCCAGCGCTGCACCGGTCCGGCCTCGCCGGGTTCGACGGCACTCTTCTGCACGACCTTCACCGAGCGGGGCGTCACCAGTTCCTTGTCCATCAGCGGAACGTCGCCGCGCCGCAGGATCAGGACCAGAACCGCGCCGGCCAGGATGCCGCCGACATGGCAGGCCCAGGAGATGCGGTCGTCGCCGCCGATGGCGAACATGACGAATTGCAGCGCGATCCACAGCGCGATGATGATGTAGGCGGGGATGCGAAGAGGGATGCGGGCAAAGGCCAGAATCCAGATCTTCACGCGTGGATGAAGGACCAGATAGGCGGTGACGACGCCGGCGATCGCGCCAGACGCGCCGATCAGCGGCTCCTGCGAATCAGGCGCGACCAGCCCGTGGACGAAAGCGCCGGCGACCGCGCACAGGAGATAGAAGACCAGGTAGCGCACATGGCCGAGCGCATCCTCGACATTGTCGCCGAACACCCACAAAAACAGCATGTTGCCACCGAGATGGATGATGTCGGCATGCAGGAAGGCATAGGTCAGGTAGCTCCAGTCTTCCGGGATGACGATGAACTGCACGGGAAGCCCGGCGGTGTGATGGACGACGGAGGGAATGAAGCCGAGGCCGAGAACGGCGGCGTTGGTGAATTGTTCGCCGCCCAGCGTGGTGGCGAGGTAGATGATGACGTTCGCCGCGATCAGCCCGAGCGTGACGTATTGGAGCTTGATGTGATGGAGACCGTTCGCGTCATGAAGCGGAATGAACATGGGCGCCCTTGCTGCGTGACGTACTCAGCGGTTCTTGCCGGGCACCCATAGCACATCGGCTTTTCCGTTGTCATTGACGGCGCGGGCGACGACGAACAGCAGGTCGGAGAGGCGGTTGAGAAACTTCACCGTTTCCGGATTGACGGGTTCGTCCGGTTCCCGGGATAGCGCCACCGCCAGACGCTCGGCGCGGCGCGTTACGGTGCGGGCAAGGTGGAGGGCGGCGGCCGCCGGCGTGCCGCCGTTGAGCACGAAGGATTTCAGCGGCGCCAGGACCCGGTTCAGCGCGTCGATGTCGCGCTCCAGCCGCTCGACCTGCGAGGCAACGATGCGAAGCGGCTCATAGCCGAGCGGCTCGCCGGTGTCGGGTACGGACAGGTCGGCGCCGAGGTCGAACAGGTCGTTCTGGATGCGGGCGAGCATGGCGTCGATCGCCGGATGCAGCGGGCCGGTATGGATGCGCGCCATGCCGATGCAGGCGTTGGCCTCGTCGACCGTGCCGTAGGCCTCGACGCGCAGGTCGCATTTCAGGCGGCGCGCGCCGTTGCCGAGCCCGGTGGTGCCGTCGTCGCCGGTGCGCGTATAGATCTTGTTGAGCTTGACCATGCGGCCCTCCCGAAACCTATTTCCGGGTCAGGTAGACGACGATGAGGATCAGGACGATGGCGACAGCCTGGAGCGCGACGCGCGCCTGCATCAGCTTGTTGGAGGTCGCGCCGGAACCGCCCCGCATCATGTTGACGAGGCCGCGGATCAGCACCGCCACGACGGCCACCATGACGACGATGGTGAGGAATTTGAGAAAGGTGTCCATGGGCGCTTCCGATCGGTTCAGACGTTGCGTGCGAGAATTCGATAAAGCAGGCCGGCCGGCAGCAACCGCTTCATCGCCACGCCGATGCGAGCCGGCAAGGTTACCACATAGTGCGCGCGGGGTCTCTTCGACAGCAGGGCGTGGCTGAGCGCGGCGTAGACGGCTTGAGGATCGCTGCGATGCGCTTCGGCCTGCTCCGAGCGGACCTGGCGCATCTGCGCCTTGTAGCCGGCGCGATGGACGGAACCGGCATAGTCGATGTTCTTTAGAAACCAGGTCATGCCGTTGGCATGGATATTCGAACGGATCGGGCCGGGCTCGATCAGCGAAACCTGGATGCCGGCGTCGGCGACTTCCTGCCGCAGGCTCAGCATCAGCCCTTCGAGCGCGTATTTGGAGGCGCAGTAGGCGCCGCGGTAGCGCGCCGGCAGCAGGCCGAGGATGGACGAGCAGTGGACGATGCGTCCATGTCCCTGCGCCCGCATGACGGGAACGATGCGCCTTGTGAGGTCATGCCAGCCGAAGACATTGGCCTCGAACTGCTCGCGCAGCGCCTCGACCGGCAAATCCTCGACGGCGCCGGCTTGGGCGTGCGCGCCGTTGTTGTAGAGCGCATCAAGCCGGCCGCCCGTGCGCTCCAGAACCGAGGCGACGAGAGCCTCGATCGAATCGGATTGGCGATAGTCGAGAAAGAAGGCCTCCATTCCCTCTGCTTCGAGGGCGGCGATGTCGTCCGGCTTGCGGGCGGTGGCGAAAACCCGCCAGCCGTCGGCCTTCAGGGCGCGCGCGCAATAGGCTCCGATGCCGGAAGAGGCGCCGGTGACGATGATGCCGCGTTGCCGCGAGGCCGTGGAAGAAGGGCTGCCGAGACTTGCCATTTGCACCAAACCCTTCCCATATTCGCGGCCGCTAGACAATTGCAGGGAAAGTGCCGTTGCTGCGCAACATCGTCGCCGTCAAGCGTGTCCTCTACGACGCGCTCGGTCACTTCAACAATGACGACGGATGGGCGATGTCGAGCCATCTGGCGATCACCGCCTTGATGGCGCTTTTCCCCTTCCTCATCTTCGCCACGACGCTCGGAAGCTTTCTCGGCGCGCAGGCGTTCGCGCAAACGGCGGTGCATATCGTGTTCGACACCTGGCCCGAGCAGATCGCCGAGCCGATCTCGCGCGAGGTGCTGCGCGTGCTAACCGTGCAGCGCACCGACCTTCTGACCTATGGCGTCGTGCTGGCCGCCTATTTCGCGTCCAACGGCATCGAGGCCGTGCGCACCTCGCTCAACCGCGCCTACCGCGTAACCGAAACCCGGGGCTTCCTGCTCCGCCGTGCGCAAAGCCTGATCTTCGTGCTGATCGCCACGGTCGGCTTCCTGGTGATCTCGGTGCTGCTCGTCTTCGCGCCGCTGATCGCGCGGCTGGCGGAGCAGCGCTTCGAGTGGATCGAGCCCTATATGGGAACGTTCACGCTGTGGCGCTTCATCATCGCCTCGACCGTGATCGTGCTCGGCCTGTTCGCCGTGCACGTATGGCTGCCGGCCGGCAAGCGGCGTTTCGTGTCGCTGATCCCGGGCATTCTCTTTACCCTGATCGCCTGGCTGATCGGGTCGACGGTCTTCGCCGCCTATATCGATCATTTCTCGTCCTATGTGACGACCTATGCGGGGCTGGCTTCGATCATGATCGCGGTGGTGTTCCTCTATATCGTCTCGGCGATCTTCATCCTGGGTGGAGAGCTCAATGCCGCCATCAGCCGCTATCTGGAAGCGCGCGCCCGCGTCGGCGGCTGAGCCGTCGCCAGGCCGACGCCGACGGTGGCGATCGCCATGCCGGCGAGCTGGATGGCGTCGAGCTGCTCGCCGAACAGGAAAAAGGCGAGGATCGCGGTGACGGCGGGCACCAGATAGAACAGCGACGCCACCTTCGAGGTCTCGCCGTCGCGGATCATGACCATCAAAAGGAAGATGGCGCCGATCGACAGCACCAGGACCAGCCAGGCCAGCGCGAAGAGCAGTTCGCCGTTGACGGTCACCTGTCGCGTCTCGAACAGGAGCGAGCCCAGCGCCATCATCACCGTCCCGCCGACATATTGCCAGAAGGTGGCGGCGACGAGATCGCCGCCGCGGATGGAGCGCTTCTGCCAGATGGTGCCGACGCTGATGGCGAGCACCGCCGCCAGGCAGGCCGACAGCGTGGCGGCATCGACGCCGCCGCCGGCCGCGCCGAGTTTCGGCCAGAACACGATGACGACCCCTGCGAAGCCGGCGGCGAGGCCGAGCCAGTGGCGCGGCAGGATGCGCTCGCCGAGCATGGTGCCGGCGAGCACCGCCGTGATCAGCGGTTGCAGCCCGGCGATCAGCCCGGCGAGGCCGGCCGGCATGCCGTGATGCACCGCCCAGAACACGCCGCCGAGATAGACGCCCTGCATGAGGATGCCGACGCCGATGGAATGCAGCGCCTGGTTGTGCGGCAGCCTGGCCCTGCCGCGCGCAAGCATGGCGATCAACAGAATGGCGGCCGCGAGCGCGAAGCGCATGCCCAGGAAGGTGAACGGCTCGGCCCACGGCATGGCATAGCGCGCGCCGATGAAGCCTGTCGCCCACAACACCACGAAGGTGGCGGGTATGAACTTCTTGAGAGTTTCCATGAAGACCTGTCCGTGAGGGCGATGCGCCGGTCGCCGGATGCTCTATTGCGATTGCCGCGCGCAGGCAAAGCGAAACCGCTGATCCATAGATTCATCGAAACTGAAGGCGGCAGTCAGAGGCCGACGAGGGCCTTGACGCCGGCGGGCGCCATGCCGCTTTCGCGCAGCGCCGCGAGCCCGGTGTCGCGCAGGCTCTTGGAGAGCTTGCGGCCGTCCGGCCCGAGGATCAGCCGATGGTGCAGGTAACGCGGCCGAGGCAGGCCGAGCAGTTGCTGGAGGAGCCGTTGCACCGATGTCGCCAGATAAAGGTCCTTTCCCCTGACGACATGGCTGACGCCCTGCAAGGCGTCGTCCACCACGACGGCCAGATGGTAGCTGGTCGGGATGTCGCGGCGGGCGACGATCACGTCGCCCCAGTCCTGCGGCCGCGCCTCGACCTGCCGGACGGTCGAGAGGGTTTCGTCGGTGAACTCCTCCCAGGCGAGGTCCTTGCCCGCCTGTTCCCGCGCCGCATCCACGTTCAGGCGCCAGGCGAAGGGCTGGCCGTCGTCCACGCGTCTTCGGCGTTCGCGGGTGGAAAGCTCTCTTTCGCCCGTCGGGTAGAGCGGCGCGCCGTCGGGATCGCGCGGCCATGTCGCGGCCCTGCCGCTGTCGGCGATCACGGCGCGGATGTCGCCGCGGCTCAGGAACGCCGGATAGACGACGCCCTGCGCGATCAGACGGTCGAGCGCGGCATGGTAGTCGGCGAAATGCTCCGATTGGCGGCGCACCGGCGTTTCCCATTCGATCCCCAGCCATTCGAGATCGCGCAGGATCGCGGCTTCGAACGGCGGCGTGGAGCGGGCGATGTCGATGTCCTCGATCCTGAGCAGCAGGCGCCCGCCCGCCTGCCGTGCCAGCTCCCGGTTCAGCAGGGCGGAATAGGCGTGCCCGAGATGCAGGGCGCCGTTCGGGCTCGGGGCGAAGCGGAATGTCAGCAGCGTCATCGGGCAGGCGGCTATCGGGTTGTGCGGCGTTCTCGCCGATTGCTACCTTGCAGGCCGGTCCGGGACAAGCGACCGGCGGAGGAAGGACGGCATGCGGCGTATTGCGACGCTGGAAGACGTGGCCCGCGGGCTCGACGCGCTGTGCGCCGTCGATCCGCGGCTGGAAGCCGTGCGCCGTGCGGCGGGCGAGGTGCCGCTCAGGCTGTCGCCGCCGGGTTTCGCCAGCCTCGCCTCGATCATGGTGTCGCAGCAGGTGTCGCGCGCCAGCGCGAATGCCATCTTCGGCCGGCTGACGGGACTGCTCGATCCGCTGACGCCGCAGGCGGTGCTGGCGGCGGACGAGGCGGTGTTCCGCGAGGCCGGCCTGTCGCGACCCAAGCAGCGCGGCCTGCTGGCGGCGGCGAGGGCGGTGGCGGACGGGCTCGACCTCGACCATCTCTGTTCGCTGGACGCGGCGGAGGCGATCGCCGCGCTGACGGCGGTGCCGGGCATCGGCCCCTGGACGGCCGAATGCTACCTTCTGTTCGCCGCCGGCCACCCGGACGTGTTTCCGGCGCGCGACGTGGCGCTGCAGAGCGCGGTCGGCCATGCGCTCGGCATCGCCCCGCGCCCACCGGAGAAAATGCTGATCCGGCTGGCCGAATCATGGGCGCCGTTCAGGGGCGTCGCGTCGCGCCTTTTCTGGGCCTATTATCGCGAGATGAAGGGCAGGGACGCCACGCCCGTGGCTTAGCCTTGCAAAAAACCATAAAAATCATGCGCTTTTGCATGCCGCTGTGGCCGACAAGCCGCTTCACATCGCTGTCATGTCGGGCTTACAGTATCCGCGCCAATCGGTTGCAGGACCAAGGAGGCGAAGAACGTGACGGTCGCCGTATCCCCGGATGCGCTTCCCGCACTGGTGCTGAACGCGGACTACCGTCCGCTCAGCTATTACCCCCTGTCGCTCTGGTCGTGGCAGGACGCGATCAAGGCCGTGTTCCTCGACCGCGTCAACATCGTGGCCGAATACGAGCACGCCGTCTCTTCGCCGACCTTCTCCATGAAGCTGCCGTCGGTGGTCAGCCTCAAGGCCTATGTAAAACCCTCGCGGCATCCCGCCTTCACCCGCTTCAACGTGTTCCTGCGCGACCGTTTCCAATGCCAGTATTGCGGCACCGGGGAGGACCTCACCTTCGACCATGTCGTCCCGCGTCATCGCGGCGGCGCGACGACGTGGGAGAACGTGGTGGCCGCCTGTTCGCCCTGCAATCTGAAGAAAGGCGGCATGATGCCCTCGCAGGCCAGGATGTGGCCGCTGCAGAAGCCCTTCAAGCCGACCGTGCACGACCTGCACAACAACGGAAGGCTGTTCCCGCCCAACCATCTGCACGAAAGCTGGATGGACTATCTTTACTGGGATGTGGAGCTGGAGCCGTAGGGCGCTGTCTTTCCCTCCCCTCGGGGAGGAGAACGGCGCTCCTCAATCCTTTCCGAATGCGCCCTTGAACGCCACCGCGCCCAAGATGAGCGCGGCGATGGCCTGCCAGCCGGCGAGCGACAGGCCGAGGATGCGAAGCGCGGCCTTGTCGCAGGACGGCGGCACGAACTTGTCGAGTGCGTCGAGCACGCCGTTGCCGCCGGTGTCGACCGAGATGCCGACCGTGGTGCAGTCGGTCGGCCCCGGCCACCAGCCCCATTCGACGCCCGAATGATAGACGCCCAGATAAAGGCCGTAGAGCATCAGCAGGCCGCCGACGGCCAGCAGGCCTCGCGAGACCCAGGCCGGCAGTTTCAGCGCCGACGCCAGAAGGGCGAGCACCATCGCCGGCACGCCGATGTAATAGGGAATGCGCTGTTCGTAGCAGAGCTTGCAGGGAATGTAGCCGCCTATGTACTGGAAGGCGAGTGCCGAGCCGACCGTCGCGGCCATCGCCACAGCGAGGAAACCGGCAATGACGGTGCGGCGACGGGGCTGGGCCGGTGAAGCGAGTGCAGTCATGGAGAGATCATCCCGAAAGGATCGTTCACAGAGCGTATTTGACGACGATATAAAGCAGAATCAGGGCGGCGGCAGCGGCACCCGCGATCATGCCGAGGCGCTTCTCGATGAAGTCGCGGATCCGCTCGCCATAACGCCGCAGCAGCCAGGCGAGCAGCAGGAAGCGCCCGCCGCGCGCGACGATGGCGAGGCCGACGAACAGGGGCAGGCTGACGCCGATGACGCCCGACAGGATGGTGACAACCTTGATCGGCGGCAGGTGCGCGGCGCCGGACGTGATCAGCATCAGGATGATGAAGCCGACGCCCGACGAGGTGCGCAGGGCCTCGAATTCGTCGTACTTGCCATAGAACTGCAGCACCGGAACGGCGATGGCTTCATAGGCGTAGTGGCCGATGAACCAGCCGGCGATGCCGCCGAGCACGGAGGCGATGGTGGCCACCAGCGCGTAGCGATAGGCCCGCTCGGGGCGCGCCAGGGTCATGGGCAGGTAAAGCACGTCGGCAGGCACGAGAAAGATGGAGCTTTCGACGAAGGCGATGAAGGCCAGCCACCACTCGGCGGATTTCCTTGCCGCGAGCGACAGGGTCCAGTCGTAGAGTCCGCGCAGCATGAAGGTCCCTCGTGAGCCTCAGCCTGTCCAGAGCAACGCGCGTCCTGACGAACGCAGTTCCGCTGCTCCAGTCTGTTTTCCTTGGCCGCATTTGTGCGGACACCAGAAGATTCCGTCTGGCTGCAAAATGCTCTAGAAAGTTTCATCGCGCCGCACAATGGCGGCGGAGTCACGAAATGGACAACGCCGTCACAGTCCGATCGGCCGGTGCGGCCAAAGATTGCGAGGCTCGCTCAGCAGTTGACGAACCGGGGGCGGACCGTATAGTCCGCGCCCATGCGGGCCGCCCTGGCCCGATGCCCCTATGGCGGAATTGGTAGACGCGCTCGACTCAAAATCGAGTTCCGCAAGGAGTGCTGGTTCGATCCCGGCTAGGGGCACCACCCTTCGCTCTTCGAGCTTCGGGTGGCTTGCCACCCGGAGATCATTTGACGAGGGAGTGTCCTCCGAAGCCTTGGCGCAGGAGGACGCGTTCGAGCTTTCTCCTTCCGGCATCACCATTTTTTCCCGTCGTGCATGCCGCTTGGGCACAAACCCGGTCTGCCTGGCTGGCGGGCGCGACCTGCCCTAGCCGCGCCCGAGCAGGCTTTTGATGCGGTTGCGCAGGATGCGCGCCACGTTGCGGGTCTCGCGGTAGAGATGAAGCTGCGAGGCGGCCTGGCGGGCAAGGCGGTCGGTGTCGGGCGTCAGGCCGACGACGATCGTGCCCATCGGCCGCCGCTCGCTCCACAGCCGGCTCATCACCGGATGGTCCGGCACGGCGCAGGAATCGGTCAGCATGATGTTGGGGTCGTCGAGGTGCTGCCCGGTCACCTCGATCATCAGAAGGGTGCCCGGCGAAAACGACGCGTAGTTCTCGTCATAGGCCGTCTTCCAGGTATAGGCGTAGCCGGACTCGACCAGCACGATCAGGCTGGCGATGGGCTTGGCGTCGAGGGTCAGGGTGTGGATGCGGCACAGGTCCCGCTCCGAGAGCCGGTGAACCGCTTCGCGCGCGAAGGCGGCGCGGTAGCGGTCGATCGCCATCGCCGTGCGCTCGCGGCCCTTCCAGCCAGACGCTTCCAGCGTCAGGAAGGCCTCGATCGCATGGCGGATATCCTCCGGCCCGCGCGCCACGTGGTGCTGGAGGGCGCCGGTGTCGGCGAGCCGGCGCTTCAGGCGCCGGAATTCCCGGAAATGATGCGGCCTCAGCGACGCCTTGAGGTAGGGCTCCATATCCAGGTCGCTCCGGAGCACGGGGCGCATCAGCTCGCCCGTCGTGACGAGCGGAAGATCGTGCGTTTCGGCGACGGTCCCCAGCAGCGAGGCCGTGGCGCCGTCGAGCCGCATGTCGGGAAGCACGAGCAGCTTCGGCAGCTTCAGGTGCGGCCGCCTCAGCATCGCGAAGAAATCCTCGATCACGCCGACCGGATCGTCGCGGTCGACCAGCGGCGTGCCGACCGGCCCGAAGGGGCTGGACCATATGCGCATGATCGGAACGCCGAGCGGCATGGCGGGGCGCTCCACCGAGAAGGGCGCGAGCAGCCGCAGCCTGGAGCGATACTCGTCGCCGTCGCGGATCACGGCGAGCCGCACTTCGCGGTCCTCCAGGCGCGGCATCGCCGGCGCCAGGAAGCGCGGGTTGAAGAAGACGTTCGGCTCGATGGTCCGCGCGCTCAGGTAATCGAGTTCGTCGACAAGGTCGAAGCCGGCGGAAGCGGGATAGATGGCGAGCTTGCGTTCCGGCCGGTTGGCGGCGAGCAGTTCGATCTGGGCGAGATCGGCCGCGTCGCGTGCCAGTCCGGCCAGGCCCGACATCATCGCGCCGGCCGGCCCGCCGCTGGTTTCCTCGATCAACGGGATGGCTGCCATCAGGAAACGGTCCTCGCGGGAATGAAGATCACCATGACGATGCCGAAGCGGCGCCAGACGGTGTAGGACAGCGCGGCCGCCTCGAAGACCATTGCGAAGGCGGTCGACATCGCCGCGCCCCACAAATGGAAGTGCGGGATGAGGGCGACGTTGAGGCCGATGTTGAGCGCCAGCGTCAGCGCGTAGACGAACGCGCAGATGTTCTGGTTGCCGGTCATGGTGAGCAGGCTTTCGCAAGGGCCGACGGCGGCGCGGGCGACGACGCCCAGCACCAGCAGAAAGAGCAGCGGATAGCCGGCGACGAATTCGGGGCCGAAGAGGGTCAGCATGGGTTCGCCCAGCACCAGCACCAGGGCCGCCATCGCCAGCGACGGCCAGAAGGTCCACGACACGGTCTCGCGGGCGAAGGCGGCGAGCCTGTCGGGCTGGCCGTGCATGAACTGGGCGTAGCGGGTGGCGACGCCGGCCTTCACGGCGAAATAGACGAAATGGACGAGCGCCAGCGTCTTCACCGTGGCGAAATAGACGGCGACGTCGTCCGGTTGCAGGTAGAAGCCCACCATCAGCACGTCTGCGTTGGTGAGCAGGAAGAAGAAGCTCTCGACCAGGAAGATCGGCAGCGAGATCATGAACCACTGCCCGAGATGGATGGCCATCGGTCCGCCGGGCAGTTTCAGGTCGATGCGCCGGGTGACGCCGGCGAGCTGCACCACGCTGGTCGTGTAGGTGGCGGCGATGGAGGCCAGGATGCCGGTTCGGGCATCGGGCGCGAAGCCGGTCCACACGGCAAGCGCCATGAAGGCCAGGATCAGCAGCGGACGCATGATGTAGGTCGGCGTCAGGGCGAACAGCGCCCAGGAATGGGCGCGGGCGATGCCCTGCAGCAGGTCCGTCAGCGCGATCATCGGCAGGCACAACGCGCCGAGCAGGAAGGGAACGACATAGTAGCTCTCCATCCAGTCGGACAGGAACCAGACGCCGAGCGCGCCGAGCGCGGCGACCAGAGTGGATATGCCGAGCACGAAAAGCCGGCTGGCGAGCAGGATGCCGCGCAGCTCCGCAAGAAGGCCGCGTTCGCGATATTCGGGAATGAAGCGGATGACGGATGTGTGGAAGCCGAGGCAGGCGAGGCTGCCGACGATGATCGCGGTGGTCCAGACCAGGACGAGGATGCCGTATTCGAAGGACCCCATCCAGCGCGCCATCAGGACCTGGCTGGCAAAGGCGATGACGGCGCTGACGACGCGGACGACGAAGGCGATCAGCGATATGCGGCCGGCTTCGCCGCGCTCATCGGTCGCGAACAGCAGGCCGTCGACACGGTCGAGCAAAGGCTTGGCACGCAGCGCCATGCGCTGCGGCAACAACCGCTCGGCTGTGATGGCCGCGGAAAAGCGCACGCGATACTCCGTCTTCCGCCAGATGGTTCAGGGCCTAGCACAAAACGCGTTAAGAAACCGTGGGCGGGGTGGGGTCGGACAGCAGGTTCACGCAGGCACGATTGGCTACCCTCGTTCGCGTCATTCCGGGGCCGCGCAGCAGAACCCGGAAACCAGCTCTCCAGCCTTGCCGATTGAAATCGGAGAAGGCCTATTCTGGTTCGGCAACGTCACCGCCCTGGGTTCCGGGTTCCGCTGCGCGGCCCCGGAAGGACGCTCGTCCTACGCGAAAGCGCCGTGGCAGTGCTTGTACTTCTTGCCGGAGCCGCAGGGGCAGGGCTCGTTGCGGCCAACCTTGCCCCAGGTCGAGGGATTGTTCGGATCGCGTTCCTCGGCGGGCACGACGCGATTGTCCGCGAGAACGGCAGTCGCGACGCCGACTTCGGCGAAATCGTCCTCTCCGGTCGAGCCGTCGATATGCGAGCCGATCGTTTCGGGCGCCTGTGGCGGCGGGGCGTCGGCGGCCTCGCGCACGAGCTCGACGCGCATCAGCTGCGCCGTCACGGCCTGGCGCAGATTGCCGAGCATGGCCTGGAAGAGTTCGAATGCCTCCTGCTTGTATTCCTGGAGCGGATCGCGCTGGGCATAGCCGCGGAAGCCGACGACCGAGCGCAGGTGGTCGAGGTTGACGATGTGGTCGCGCCACAGATGGTCGAGCGTCTGGAGCACGATGGAGCGCTCGACATAGTTCATCACGTCGGAGCCGAAGCGCTCGGCGCGGTCATTGGCCGCCTCGTCGGCGGCGGCGGTGATGCGCGCGTGGATGTCGTCCTCGGCGATGCCCTCTTCCCTCGCCCAGTCGTCCACCGGGAGGTCGAGGTTGAGGAACTGCCGCACCTCTTCCTTGAGGCCTTCCATGTTCCACTGCTCGGAATAGGCGTTCTCGGGAATGGCCTTGGCGACGATCTCGTCGATCACGTCGTTGCGCATCCCGGCGACGGTTTCCGACAGGTTCTCGCCGTCCATCAGCTCGAGACGCTGCTCGAACACCACCTTGCGCTGGTCGTTGGCGACGTCGTCATATTTGAGGACGTTCTTGCGCATGTCGAAGTTGCGCGCCTCGACCTTGGTCTGCGCCTTTTCGAGCGCCTTGTTGATCCAGGGATGGATGATGGCCTCGTTTTCCTTGAGGCCGAGCTTCTGCAACATGCCGTCCATGCGCTCGGAGCCGAAGATGCGCATCAGGTCGTCCTGCAGCGACAGGTAGAATTTCGACCGGCCGGGGTCGCCCTGGCGGCCGGAGCGGCCGCGCAACTGGTTGTCGATGCGGCGCGATTCGTGGCGCTCGGTGGCCAGAACGTAGAGGCCGCCGGCGGCGAGCGCCCTTTCCTTCAGCCGCGCCACGTCGGTGCGGATCTTTTCCTCGGCGGCGGTCCGCTCCGGTCCCTCGGGCATCTCAGCGAGTTCCGATTCGATGCGCATGTCGGCGTTGCCGCCGAGCTGGATGTCTGTGCCGCGGCCGGCCATGTTGGTGGCGATGGTGACGGCGCCCGGCACGCCGGCCTGGGCGACGATGCCGGCTTCCTGCTCGTGGTAGCGGGCGTTCAGCACCTGGAAGACCGGCTTCTTGGAGCCCGTGTCCTCGAACAGCACGGAGAAGTCGCGCTGCTCGAAACCGTTCTGCTGCAGCAGCTTGGCCAGATATTCCGACTTCTCGATCGAGGTGGTGCCGACCAGGATGGGCTGGCCCTTGGCGTTGGCCTCGCGGATCTCGGCGATGATGGCACGGTATTTCTCCTCGACCGTGCGGTAGACCTCGTCGTCCTCGTCGATGCGCTTGACCGGCAGGTTGGTGGGAACCTCCGTCACCTCGAGGCCGTAGATGTTGCCGAATTCCTCCGCCTCGGTCAGCGCCGTACCGGTCATGCCGGCCAGCTTGCCGTACATGCGGAAGTAGTTCTGGAAGGTGATGGACGCCAGCGTCTGGTTTTCCGGCTGGATCTGGACGTGCTCCTTCGCCTCCAGCGCCTGGTGCAGGCCTTCGGAGAAACGGCGGCCGGGCATCATGCGGCCGGTGAATTCGTCGATGATGACGACCTCGTCGTTGCGCACGATGTAGTCGCGGTCGCGCTGGAACAGTTGATGCGCCTTCAGCGCGTTGTTGACGTGATGGACCATCGCGACGTTCTCGACGTCGTAGAGCGACTCGCCCTTGAGCAGGCCGCCGGAGCGCAGCATGGTCTCGATCTTCTCCGTGCCGTCCTCGGTGAAGATCGCCGTCTTCTGCTTCTCGTCGATCTCGTAGTCCTCGGGCTTGAGCTGGACGATGAAGGCGTCGACGGTGTTGTACATCTCGGACCGGTCCTCGAGCGGGCCGGAGATGATGAGGGGGGTGCGCGCCTCGTCGATCAGGATGGAGTCGACCTCGTCGACGATCGCGAAATTATGTCCGCGCTGCACCATCTGCGCGCGCTCGTATTTCATGTTGTCGCGCAGATAGTCGAAGCCGAGCTCGTTGTTGGTGGCGTAGGTGATGTCGCAGGCATAGGCCTCGCGGCGCTCCTCGTCCGACATGCCGTGGACGATGATGCCGACGGTCAGGCCGAGGAACCTGTAGACGCGGCCCATCCATTCGGCGTCGCGGCGGGCGAGGTAGTCGTTGACGGTGACGACATGGACTCCCTTGCCCTCGAGCGCGTTGAGATAGACGGGTAGGGTGGCGACAAGGGTCTTGCCTTCGCCGGTGCGCATCTCGGCGATGCCCTTGTTGTGCAGCACCATGCCGCCGACGAGCTGAACGTCGAAGGGGCGCAAGCCGAGCGCGCGCCTGGCTCCCTCGCGCACGGTGGCGAAGGCGGGGATCAGGAGGTCGTCGAGCGAGGCGCCGTTCTTCAGGTCTTCGCGGAATTTCTGGGTGCGGGCGAGGAGATCGGCGTCCGACAGCGCCCGCATCTCGTTTTCCATCGCGTTGATCGCCTCGACGCGGGGTCGCGTCGACTTGACGCGACGGTCGTTCGCGGAACCGAAAACCTTGCGGGCGAGGCCGCCGAGACTGACCATCCAGATGGTCCTTTCGCTTGCATTCCGGCCACGGCAGCGGGCCGGAAGCGGCCCCGTCAAGCCCGGCCTGAACGGATGAAACACCGAAAAGCGCCCAAAACGGTTCTGGACGCAAAGTCGCTGGACAGATAAGAGGGGCCACAATCGATGTCAACGCCGCGCACATTCGCTTGAACGCGCGAAAATCCGCCACATTTGGGCTGATCTGGAAGTCCGAGCAATCCCATTGGAGTCGTGTTCATGACCTTGTCCCTTCGCGCGCCGGCGCTGCTTCTCGGAGCGGCCATCGGCTTCTCGGCGCTCGCGCTCTATCCCGCCCTTGCCCAGGAAAGCCAGCCGGCCAAGCCCGCCGACGCTGCGGCGGCGCCCGCCACGGTCGATCCCAAGGCCGTGGTCGCCACGGTCAACGGCGAGCCGATCACCGAGTCCGACCTGATGCTTGCCGAGGGCGAGCTTTCCCAGCAGTTCGCGCAGCTTCCGCCGGACCAGCGCCGCGCCGCGGCACTTTCGGCCGCGATCGAAATCAAGGTGCTCGCCGACAAGGCGGTGAAGGACGGGCTCGACAAGGATCCCGACTTCCAGCGCCGCGCGGCCTTCCTGAAGGAGCGGGCGCTGCATGGCGAGGTGGTCGAGAAAGACGTCATCGGCAAGATCACCGACCAGGAAGTGCGCGCGCGCTACGACAAGGAAATCGCCGCCCGGCCCGCCGTCAATGAGGTTCATGCCCGTCACATTCTCGTGAAAACGAAGGAAGAGGCGGAAGCCATCATCAAGCAGCTCAACGACGGCGCCGATTTCCAGAAGCTGGCCAACGAGCACACCACAGATCCGAGCGGAAAATCGAATGGCGGCGACCTCGGCTATTTCGGTCCGGGCCAGATGGTGCCGGAATTCGAAAAGGCGGCGATGGCGCTGGAGCCGGGCTCCTATACCAAGGAGCCGGTGCAGACGCAGTTCGGCTGGCACGTCATCAAGGTCGAGGACAAGCGGCCGCAGCAGCCGCCGCCCTTCGACCAGGTGAAGGACCAGGCCCGCTCGGCGGTCATGCGCGACAAATATTTCGCGCTGGTCAAGGAGGCGCGCGCCGACGCCAAGGTCGAGATTCCCGACGAAAAGCTGAAGAAGGCCGTGGATGCGGCCGAGGGCGGCGGCCAGCAGCAGTAAGAGGCCGTTTCCAAAGCCTGTGAACGGTAGGGCGGTGCCGTCAGGCGCCGCCCTTTTTCATGATGCCGTGCGTGATGGCGCGGGCGGCGGCCCGTATCTCCTCCTCGTTCACGTCCAGGCGCCCGGTCAGCAGGTGCACCCAGGCGAAGGACGAGACGAGATCGGCTATGACGGCGGGATCGACGCCGGCGGCGACCTCGCCGCGCGCCACGGCGCGTTCGACCATCCTGCCGGTTTCGATGCGGCGGCTCGCCGCATAGGCGGCAAGCGCTTCCGCAGCGCTCCCGTCCGACTGCGCCTCGGCAATGATCGAGCGGAAGACCGGACCGGTGACGGTATCGCGCCAGTTCGCCAGCAGATTGGTCAGGAAAGCGACAATGTCACTCTCGATGCGGCCGGTATCGGGATAGGCGAACTGCTTCTGCCGCTGGTAGACATCGAGCAGCAGCGCGGCCCTGGAGGGCCACCAGCGATAGATGGTGGGTTTGCCGGCCCGGGCGCGGCGCGCGACCGCCTCGATCGAGAAGCCGGCATGGCCTGATTCGGCCAGCACCGCCTTGGCGGCCTCCAGGATCGCTTCGGCGCTGGCCGGATTGCGGCGCGCGCCGATCGACTTGCGGATTTTTTCCTCGCTGTTCACTGGCGCGCTCCGGTCGATTGCAGATTCCAGCTCGCACTATACACAGGCCCTTGACGAAACGAAACGGCCCGTTCTATATATGTAACGAAACGTATCGTTCATATGGAGAGAGACCATGACATTCGCAACAACCCGTTCGCTGGAGAAGTCCAGTATTGCCGCGTCTGCCGGGCAGGCGTCGAGAAAGGCCGTAGGCACGTCCGTGGCTGCAGTAGCGGCCAAGCGTCGCTTCTCGCGCCCGCGCTTCGCGCTCCTGGTGCTGGCAGGCGTCTATCCGCTCATCACCGCGCTGCTCTATATCGTCCTGCCGCTGCTCGACGGCTGGTCGATCTGGCAGGAAACGCTGCTGATCGCACCGCTGATGGTCACCATGATGGTGTGGGGCGTCATCCCGACGATCCAGACGCGGTTCCAGCGCTTCATCAATCCGTCCGCGGGGTGAGCCGGGCCCGGCAGGCCTCGTGCGCTTCGCGGACCGCCGGCCCCTCGCTATGGCTCGGGGCGTTCGTCGCTTGAAAAGCCCGTTTAGGGGCTTTTCATCCGCTTTGCGGATTGCTCCTCACCCCCTTGCGCGGCCCGCCGCTATGGGGCAAACCGGCGTTCTTCCGCGTTTTGCGCCCGAGGGACCGATGTCCGAAACCGTTTCGCCGCTCGCTCCGAAAAAATATCCGAAGATGCCGGCGATCGAGGGCGTGCGCATCGCGACGGCGGAGGCCGGCATCAAATACAGGAGCCGCACCGACCTGCTCGCCATGGTGTTCGATCCGGGCACGACCGTTGCAGGGGTGTTCACGCGTTCCAAGTGCCCGTCGGCGCCGGTGGATTTCTGTCGCCGGAACCTGCCTGCCGGCAAGGCGCGGGTGCTGGTGGTGAATTCCGGCAACGCCAACGCCTTCACCGGCCGCAAAGGCCAGGAGGCGACGGCGATGACGGCAGAGGCCGCCGCGAAAGCCGGCGGCTGCACGTCCGGCGAGGTTTTCCTGGCCTCGACCGGCGTGATCGGCGAGCCGCTCGACGCCACCCGGTTCAGCCACCTGCTGGACGGGCTGGTGAAGGACGCCCGGCCCGAACAATGGACCGAGGCGGCGAGGGCAATCATGACCACCGACACCTATCCCAAGGTGGCCACCGCGACCGTGAAGCTCGGCGACGCCGACGTCACCATCAACGGCATCGCCAAGGGCGCCGGCATGATCGCGCCCGACATGGCGACGATGCTGTCCTTCGTCGCCACGGACGCGCCAATCGCGGCGCCCGTGCTGCAGGACCTGCTGGCGCGCGGCGTCGGCAAGACCTTCAACGCCGTCACCGTCGACAGCGACACCTCGACCTCGGATACGCTGCTGCTGTTCGCGACCGGCAAGGCCGCCGCGCGCGGCGCGCCGTCGATCACCGATGCGAAGGATGCGCGGCTCGGGCCGTTCCGGCGCGCGCTCGGCAAGATCCTCAAGCAGCTCGCGGTCCAGGTGGTGCGCGACGGCGAGGGCGCGCGCAAGCAGATCGAGGTGACGGTGACGGGCGCGAAATCGGCCCGCTCGGCCAAGCGCGTGGCGCTGTCGATCGCCAATTCGCCGCTGGTCAAGACGGCGGTCGCCGGCGAGGACGCCAATTGGGGTCGCGTCGTCATGGCCGTCGGCAAGGCCGGCGAGCCGGCGGACCGGGATCGTCTGTCGATCTGGTTCGGCGACAACAGGCTCGCGCATGAAGGCGAGCGCGACCCCTCCTATTCGGAGGAGCGCACCTCCGCCTACATGAAAAAAGATGCCGTCGTCATCCGCGCCGATCTCGGCATCGGCCGCGGCAAGGCGACCGTGTGGACCTGCGACCTGACCAAGGAATACGTCGCCATCAACGGCGACTATCGCAGCTGATGGCGGAGAACCGGAACCGGCAGGCGGCGACGCTCGCCACCGTGCGGCGCTTCGAGGCCGCGGGATTCAGGGCATGGCCGGCGGCGACGGTGCACTATGACGGCACCTGGGCCGTCCGGCTCACCGCAGGGCTGCCCGCCAAGCGGCTGAATTCCGTCAATCCGCTCGATCCCACCGATGTCGGCCGCATCGACGAACGCGTGGTGCGCGCCGGGCGGCGTTTCGAAGCCTATGGCCGGCCGCTGACCTTTCGCATGTCGCCGCTGGCCGGAGCCGAATTGTCCGCCCATTTCGACGCCGAGGGATGGAGTCGCTTCGACGATTCGCTGGTCATGCGCATGGATCTTGCGAAGGCGCCGGTCGAAGGCGCGATCGACCAGATACCGCTCAAGGACATCGGACGCTTCATCGGCGCCTCCATGAAGGTGCATGAGTCCGAACCGTCGCTGAGGCCCGGCCTGTCCGAAATCATCGGCGCCATCCAGCCGGAGGTCGGGCTTTTCGTGCTGGAGCGCGGCGAGGAGCCGCTGGCGACCCTTATCTGCGTGCATGAAGGCGACATTGCCGGCCTGTTCGAGATCGCCACGGCCCGCGCGGTGCGTAACCAGGGCCATGGCCGCAATCTTATCCTCTCGGCGCTCAAATGGGCACGGCTGCGCGGCGCCCGGCAGGCCTGGCTGCAGGTCGAGGCCGGCAACGCGCCGGCACTTGCCCTGTATGGATCGCTCGGCTTCGAGGTCGTCTATCACTATCATTACCGCCGCCCTCCGGAGGCATGATATGAGCGGGCCGGACAAGCGCCTCCTGCTGGTCGTCGCCTGCGCGCTGGTGGATACGGACGGCCGCGTGCTGATCGCGCAGCGGCCCGAAGGCAAGCAGCTCGCGGGCCTTTGGGAATTTCCCGGCGGCAAGGTCGAGAAAGGCGAGACGCCGGAAGCGTGCCTGATCCGCGAGCTTCGCGAGGAACTGGGCATCGAGACGCAGGAGGCCTGCCTGGCGCCGCTGACCTTCGCCAGCCATTCCTACGACGACTTTCATCTTCTCATGCCGCTCTATGTCTGCCGCCGCTTCTCCGGCATTCCGCAGCCGAAGGAGGCGCAGGCGCTCAAATGGGTGCGACCGGCCCGCCTGCGCGACTATCCTATGCCGCCTGCCGACGCGCCGCTGATCCCGTTCCTGATCGACCTGCTGTAGCTTTCCGCCCCCCTTCCGCTATGCAGGAGGCGAATTGTGGCAGCGTTAATGAATGATTTATCCGGCTGTGGAAGAGTGACCAGCGCGGCCATGCCGCATCGGGGATTCGCTTGGGGAACAGCTCGATGAGCCTTGAAAGGGACTGGGATTCGATCCGCCCGGATCGTTCGTTTCGCGCAGCCGATGCAGGCGTGGGGCTCCTGCGCCTCACGCTGCTGTTCGGATCGGCGGCGGTGGCACTGGCGCTTCTGGCCGCGCCGGTGCTCGACAGAAGCACCCGCCAGCAGTTCGCCGGCGCCGATTATCCGGCCGGCCTCGACATGGTGAGCACCGGCTCGATCGGATCCAGGACCTATACGGTGCGCCGTTCGGTGCTGCAGGCGTCGCCGGAGTCGGTCTGCATCATCAGTGCCAACGGCCACCGCAGCGGCGATTGCTGAGCGCCGGTCTTCATCGCGCGTTAAGCCTGCTTTGTTAACCTTCCTTAATATGTGCGTGAGATGGTGCGGACCAAAGGATGGCGACCATGACATTTGTGCGGCAGTTCCTGCGGGACGAGCGAGGCGCGACGGTCGTTGAATATGGCCTGATCGCCGTCGTTCTGTCGCTCGCCATCGTCGCCGGCTTCAGCACCTTGGCCGATCGGCTCCAGTCCCTCCTCGGCGTCGACATCGTCGGAAAGCTCGCCGAAACGGATTGAGGACGCAGCATCCGGGCACGCCGGACTTCGCGTTCGGCCGAAACGTTCAATCCCTGTCTTGACAAATTTTGCCGCTCCTAACGGGAGCGATCGCCCAGGACCTCCGTCAACGACACCTGGCCGCTGCCGGGCTTGAGCGGCTTCTGCTGCGAGGCGTGCGGCGCCCAGCCGGACAGCCAGACGGTCGAGAAAGTTGCCCGCACGCGCCCGTCCGGGTCCGAAAAGCGCTCCGCGTAGATGTGGGCCGCGCGCTGGAACAGGCGTCGCGCGGCGGGGCGGCGGGTGCGGTCGACAAGCGCGTTCTGCTCGCCGACAGTCCTCAAATCCGCCATCAGATGGAGCATCGTGTCGTAGCGCACGATCGAGGTCTCGACATCGGCGACCGGCAGGGCGAAGCCGGCGCGTTGCAGCAATGCGCCGGCGTCGCGGACGTCGGTGAAAGGCAGGACGCGCGGGCTTGCGCCTCCGTACAGTTCGGTTTCGGCCGCGAGCAGGCTTTCGCGCAGTTCCGCCAGCGTGCCGGCGCCGGCGAAGGCGGCGAGCAGCAGCCCGTCCGGCCGCAGCGCGCGACGGATCTGCGCCAGGAATCCCGGAATGTCGTTCATCGACTGGAGCGAAAACAGGGAGACGGCCAGGTCGAGGCTTTCCGGCTCGAAGGGAACCGTCTCGAAGGGCGAAACTGTTCCCTCCGCGCCGCCGAGGAAGAGATCGGCAGCCTCGACGCGCGTCACCGTCTCCACCTTCCCGCTCGCCGCCAGTACGTCGGAGGCAGCCCTGGTCTGGCAGAACAGCGCGGCGGCGTCCGCAAAACGGCGCTCGACGGCGGACAGCCTGTCCGCCAGATCCTCGGCGGCGCGGCGCATCAGGAAGTCTGCGCCCTCGACGGGACGGGCAGCGGCACGGCGCTTGTGCGCCATCCAGAGTTCGGTATCGACGATCGGCTGCACTGGCGATCCCGTTATTGTGCGTTGTGCGAGGCTTCGGGCCGCGCTGCCCCACGCCCGTAGGTATGCTATCGTCGGGTGTATGGCCAGTCCGGCTGGCAATCCAGAGGCGGGAGGCCGATGGGCGGGGAAAGAGCGGAACGGATCAAGGCGCTCACGCGCGGCGCGCTGCAATGGCCGGCACGGCTGCTGTTCCCGCCTGTCTGCGCGGGATGCCGCCGGCAGGTCTCGCAGCCGGGCGTGCTGTGCGGCGAATGCTGGACGAGGCTGCGTTTCATCGATCATCCCGTCTGCCCCGTCATGGGAACCCCGTTCATGCACGACATGGGCGAGGGCTTCCTGTCGGCCGAGGCGATCGCCGACCCGCCGCCGTTCGAGCGGGCGCGGGCGGCGGTGGTCTACTCCGGCGTGGCGCGGCAGATGGTGCAGGGGCTGAAATACCAGGACCGCACGGACCTGGCGCCATGGATGGCGGGCTGGATGCAGCGTGCCGGCGCAGAGCTGATCGCGGACGCCGACATCATCGTTCCGGTGCCGCTGCACTGGCGGCGCTTCTTCCGCCGCCGGTTCAACCAGTCGGCGGAACTCGCCCGGGCGCTCGCCGGGCGGACCGGCCTGCCGTTCGCGCCCTCGGCGGTCGCGCGGGTGAAGCTGACGCGCCAGCAGGTCGGGCTGGAACGCCGGCAGCGCGAGGAGAACGTCCGCGCCGCCTTCAAGGTGCCGACGGAGGCCGAGATCGAGATCGCCGGCCGGCGCGTGCTGCTGGTCGACGACGTCTTCACGACGGGCGCCACCGTCCGGTCGGTGTCCAAGGCGCTGAAGCGGGGCGGGGCGAGCGCCGTCGACGTGCTGACCTTCGCGCGCGTGCTGCCGGGGGACTTCCGGCCGGACGAGTCCGCGACTATATAGTCTGCGTGACACGGCAGGACTTCTGACCAATGGTCGATGTGACGATCTACACGAGGATGATGTGCGGCTACTGCGCCGCGGCGAAGCGGCTTCTGGAGCGCAAGGGCGTCGCCTATACGGAGCACGACGCCTCGTTCTCGCCGGAGCTGCGCCAGGAGATGATCGGCCGGGCGCACGGCCGCAGCACCTTTCCGCAGATATTCATCGGCGACACCCATGTCGGCGGGTCCGACGAGTTGCATGAACTGGAACGGCAAGGCCGGCTGGACGCGCTTCTGGCCGGAGCAGGGGAAGAACGGCCATGACGATCATGAAAGTGGCGGCGGTCCAGATGCGTTCGGGCACGAGCCCCGAGCGCAATGCGGCCGATATGGAGCGCATGGTCCGCGAGGCGGTACGCCAGGGCGCGGCCTATGTGCAGACGCCCGAGGTGACCGGTGCGATGGTGCGCGACGAGGAGGCGCGCGCCGCCGCCTTCACCAGCGAGGACAAGGATCTGGTGGTGGCGACCGCGCGGCGGCTCGCCCGCGAACTCGGCATTTTCGTCCATATCGGCTCGACGGCGATCCTGCGCCCGGACGGCAAGCTCGCCAATCGCGCGCTGCTTTTCTCGCCGCAGGGCGAACGCGTCGCGGCCTATGACAAGATCCACATGTTCGACGTCGATCTCGACAATGGCGAAAGCTGGCGCGAATCCTCGGCCTACGAGCCGGGAACCGAGGCCATTGTCGCCGATCTCGGCGCGGCGAAGCTCGGCTTCGCGATCTGCTACGACGTCCGCTTTCCGCAGCTGTTCAGAACGGAAGCGCTGGCCGGCGCGGAAATCCTGTCCGTTCCGGCCGCCTTCACGCGCCAGACCGGCGAAGCGCACTGGCATGTGCTGCTGCGCGCCCGCGCCATCGAGAACGGCGCCTTCGTGGTGGCGGCGGCGCAGGGCGGCAGGCACGAGGACGGCCGCGAGACCTACGGCCATTCGCTGATCGTCGATCCGTGGGGCAGGGTGCTGGCCGAAGCCGATCATGACGAGCCCGGCGTCATCGTCGCCGAGGTCGACACGGCCGCCGTGGCGGCGGCCCGCGCAAAAATCCCCAATCTGAAGAATGCGCGCGAGTTTGCACTGGCGACGGCGGGCGCGCCGCTGTTGCGGGGCGCGGCTTCGTGATCCGCTTTTCCCTGGTCTGCGACCACGAGCACGCGTTCGAGGCCTGGTTCCGTTCCAACGAGGATTTCGAGACGCAGAAGAAGCGAGGCTTCATCGATTGTCCCCATTGCGGCTCCGGCAAGGTGGAAAAGGCGCTGATGGCGCCTGCCGTCTCGACCGGGAGGAAGCGGGAAAAGATCGCCGTCGCGATGGGCGAGGCGCAGCGGCAGGCGATGGCCGAACTCAAGGCGCTGTCGAAGAAAATGCGCGAGAACGCCGACTATGTCGGCGACAAGTTCGCCGAGGAGGCGCGAAAAATCCATTTCGGCGAGGCCGATGCGCGCGGCATTTATGGCGAGGCGACGCCGGAAGAGGCGAAAGGCCTGGCCGAGGACGGCGTGGAGTTCATGCCGATCCCGGTCTTCCCGGACGAGCGGAACTGAGGCGCCTTCAGGCGATCCGTGCCGGCTCGATCAACCGGCCAGATCTGCGATCAGTTTTTCAAGCAGGCCGGCGAGCGTTTCCCGTTCCTTCGGGTTCAGCGCCGCCAGGATGGTGTGCTCGTTCTCGACATGGGCCTCGACTGCCCGGTCTATCAGGCCGAGCCCCTCGTCCGTCAGTTGAACGAGAAGGCCGCGGCGATCCTGCGGATGCGGCATACGCCTGATCAGGCCCGCCTTCTCCAGCCGATCGAGCCGGTTGGTCATGGCTCCGGAGGTCACCATCGTGGCTTCGTAGAGCGCCGTCGGCGTCAGCGCGAAAGGCGAACCCGAGCGCCGCAGGGTCGCCAGCACGTCGAATTCGCCCGCCTGCAGGCCGAAGCGGGCGAACAGCGGCGCCAGGCGCTCGCGCGAGATCAGCGACGAGACCTCGTTCAACCGGCCGATGACGGCCATCGGCGATATGTCCAGATCGGGACGTTCCCTTTGCCATTGTGCGATTGCCTTGCCGGCGCGATCCATAGCTTTCCACGAAGTATCTTGATATTAAGAATCTTTGTATTAATTATACTCGGAAACCCGAGGCAGGCAAGCCTGCCCGTATGTTGTGGAAAGCGCCATGAAACTCGTCTGGAACTCGGCCTTCGCCCTTCTCCTCGTCACCGGCGCGCTGCTCGGATTGACCCTGCCGTTCGGCAAGATCGCGACCCAGTCAGGCGTGCCGGGCATGGTGTGGGCGTTCGTCGTGTCGCTCGGTGCCGGCGGCATCCTCTTCGCGGCGCTGCTTGCGAGCGGACGGCGCATCCGGCTGACCGCGCATCGGCTGCGCTATTTCGTCGTCACCGCCGCGATTTCCTATGCTTTTCCCAATCTCCTGATGTTTTCCGCGATCCCGCATCTCGGCGCCGGCTATACCGGCATCATGTTCACGCTGTCGCCGGTGATCACACTGGTGTTCTCGATCCTGCTCGGCGTGCGTCGCCCCAATCCGGCCGGCGTGATCGGTATCGGAGTCGGTTTCGTCGGCGCGGCGATGGTGGCGCTGACGCGTGGCGAGGCGGGCCAACCGGCGTCCCTGTTCTGGGTTCTCGTGGCGCTGCTCATCCCGGTGAGCCTCGCCGCCGGCAACATCTACCGCACCGTCGACTGGCCCGAAGGCACCGGGCCGATCGAGCTTGCAGTGGGCAGCCATCTGGCGGCGGCCGTCCTATTGCTCGCCGGCATCGTCGCGCTCTACGGGCCGGCGGCGTTCGGCACGCTGGCGACGGTGCCGCTGGCGGTGATTGGCCAGGCGGCCTCGGCCTCGGCCATGTTCGCCTTCTTCTTCCGCCTCCAGGCGGTGGGCGGGCCGGTCTATCTCAGCCAGATCGGCTATGTCGCGGCGGCAATCGGCCTGTTTTCCGGCACGTTCTTCCTCGGGGAGCACTATCAGCTTCTGACATGGGCCGGCGCGCTCATCATCATCGCCGGCGTCGCCATCACGACCAAGGCGCAACGACAGTCTTGATGTGGTGTATCCTTCGGAGTATATAAGGCTATCTTAAAAAGGATACACCGGAGATGGCTTTTCATATCAAGAACGCCGAAACCGATGCCTTGGCTCGCAAGGTCGCTTCCATCAAGAAAGTCGGATTGACCGATGCGGTGCATTTGGCCCTGCGCCATGAGTTGGAGCGCGTGCAGGATCAGCCGTCCAAAGTTGAAACGCTTCTAAAATTCGCTCGGGATTTCAGAGCCAGCGGCGACTTCGAGAAAGGGTTGCCTGCAGACAAGGATTTCATCGACAGCCTCTATGAGGACGATTGATGTTCGTCGACGCTTCAGCTCTCACGGCAATGATTGCAGGCGAATCGGATGCTTCCGAACTCGTCGCAAGACTGGATCAAGCGCAAACACTTCTCACATCACCAATCGCAGTGTGGGAAGCGACCGTAGCGCTTGCACGGCTGTCCGGAAAATCCATCACGGATGTTCGCGAAGACGTTGAGCGATTTCTGGAATTGGCTGAAATCCGGACTTTGCCAGTGCCCCCGGAAATCGCCGCGATCGCCCTTGACGCATTCGACCGCTTCGGAAAAGGGCGGCATCCAGCAAAGCTGAACATGGGCGATTGCTTCGCCTATGCCTGCGCCCGTCACTTCGGCGAGCCGCTCCTGTATAAGGGCGCAGACTTTCCCTTGACGGACATCGAAGCCGGTTAGGCCACTTTCTCGGCCAGCACCATGTAGTTGACGTCCATGTCACGCGACTGCTGCCAGCGGTCGGCGAGCAGGTTGTAGGTGACGCCGGTGCGGTCGAGTACGGCCAGCCCGGCGTCGGACAATGCCTTTTCCAGTTCTTCCGGCCGCACCAGCTTGCCGAACTGGTGGGTGCCGCGCGGCAGCCAGCGCAAGACGTATTCGGCGCCGACGATTGCCAGCCCCAGCGCCTTCAGGGTGCGGTTGATGGTGGCGACGAACATGATGCCGCCGGGCCTGACCATCTCGCCGCACTTGTTGACGAAAAGAGCGATGTCGGCGACATGCTCGACCACTTCCATGTTGAGGATGACGTCGAACGTTTCGCCGGCGTCGGCCAGCGCTTCGGCGGTGGTCGCGCGGTAGTCGACGCTCACGCCCGACTGTTCGGCATGCAGCCTGGCCACCTCGATGTTGGTCGCCGAGGCGTCGGCGCCGACGACTTCGGCACCGAGCCGCGCCATCGGCTCGCACAGCAGCCCGCCGCCGCAGCCAATATCGAGGAAGCGCAGGCCCTCGAACGGCCGTGCCTCGCGCGGGTCGCGGCCGAAGCGTTCGGCCACCTTGTCGCGGATATAGGCCAGCCGCACCGGATTGAACTTGTGCAGCGGACGGAACTTGCCGTTGGGATTCCACCATTCCGCCGCGAGGGCGGAGAATCGCTCGACTTCGCCGGCGTCGATGGTCGATCCGGCGGCTTCGGACTTTCTGGCTTCAGGCATGACGAGCCTCCTGGGAACACAAGCAAGTCGTGTCTGGCGGATCGAAAGTCAAGCCGTTCGGTTCAACTGCCTCGAGGACGGCGGCCGCCGTGCGGGGACGGGACCTTGCCGGGGGCGCGCGCGGCCCTGCCGCCGGTCGGCGGGCGCTTGCGAAAGGGGGGCTGTTTGGCTAAGGAGGCGGCGCATCCGGTGCGCTTGCGCCGGCGGCTTCCATTCGTTTCCGGGGCCTCGGCCGCAGATCCAAGGGCATATCGCTTTCATGGCGCGCATCGTGATGAAGTTCGGCGGGACCTCCGTCGCCGATCTCGACCGCATCCACAATGTGGCGCGGCACGTCAAACGCGAAGTGGATGCCGGCCACGAGGTCGCCGTCGTGGTCTCGGCCATGTCGGGCAAGACCAACGAACTGGTTGGCTGGGTGCAGGGCATGCCGAAGGCGACGGGCGCCTCCAGTCCCTTTTTCGATGCGCGCGAATACGACGCGATCGTCGCGTCGGGCGAGCAGGTCACCTCCGGCCTGCTGGCGATCGCGCTGCAATCGATGGGCGTCAATGCCCGCTCCTGGCAGGGCTGGCAGGTGCCAATCCGCACAGACGGTGCACATGGCGCGGCACGCATTGCCGACATCGACGGTTCGCTGCTGGTCAAGCGCTTCGGCGAGGGGCAGGTGGCTGTCGTCGCCGGCTTCCAGGGCATCGCGCCCGACAACCGCATCTCGACGCTGGGGCGCGGCGGCTCCGATACCAGCGCCGTCGCCATCGCGGCGGCGGTCAAGGCCGACCGCTGCGACATCTATACCGACGTGGACGGCGTCTACACCACCGACCCGCGCATCGAGCCCAAGGCGCGGCGGCTTGCAAAAATCTCCTTCGAGGAGATGCTGGAGATGGCCTCGCTCGGCGCCAAGGTTCTGCAGGTGCGCTCGGTGGAGCTTGCCATGGTGCACCGGGTGCGCACCTTCGTCCGTTCGTCCTTCGACGATCCGGACGCGCCCGGCATGGGCGATTTCGACAACCCGCCCGGAACGCTTATTTGCGACGAGGATGAAATCGTGGAACAGCAGGTCGTCACCGGAATTGCCTACGCCAAGGACGAAGCGCAGATCTCGCTGCGGCGCGTCGCCGACCGGCCCGGCGTGGCCGGAGGCATCTTCGGTCCGCTGGCCGAGGCCAACATCAATGTCGACATGATCGTCCAGAACATCTCGGAGGATGGCAAGTCCACCGACATGACCTTCACCGTGCCATCGGGCGACGTGGCCAAGGCGCTCGCGGTGCTCGACAAGGTGAAGGAGACCGTCGGGTTCGACGTCGTCCAGCATGACGACGGCATGTCCAAGGTATCGGTCATCGGCATCGGCATGAGGAGCCATGCCGGCGTCGCGGCCACCGCCTTCAAGGCGCTGGCCGAGAAGTCGATCAACATCCGCGCCATCACCACCTCGGAGATCAAGATATCGATCCTGATCGACGGTCCCTATACGGAATTGGCGGTGCGGACTTTGCATTCCGTCTACGGTCTCGATAAGCAATAATCTGGTAGAGTGATTTGTCGGATCGTGTCGCGCGCGGCGGGGGCCGCGCCGGAACGATGGCCATTGGAGAACACCGTCGCGATGCGTGATACGGCCAGCGGCCCGCGCGTACTGCTGAGACGGCTCCGCGAGCTCATGCAGGAGCCGATGGAGCCGCAGGATCGGCTCGACCGGATCGTGCACGACATCGCCGCCAACATGGTCGCGGAAGTCTGCTCGCTCTACGTGCTGCGCTCCGACTCGGTGCTGGAACTCTACGCCACCGAAGGTTTGAACAAGAATGCGGTCCACCTCGCCCAGCTTCGGCTCGGGCAGGGCCTCGTCGGCACGATCGCCGCCAGCGCGCGGCCGCTCAACCTGTCCAACGCGCAGGAACACCCCGCCTTCGCCTATTTGCCGGAGACGGGCGAAGAGATCTATCACTCTTTCCTCGGCGTGCCGGTGCTGAGGGCAGGGCGCACACTCGGCGTGCTCGTCGTCCAGAACAAGACCATGCGCAACTATCGCGAGGACGAGGTCGAGGCGCTGGAAACCACGGCGATGGTCATCGCCGAGATGATCGCGACTGGCGATCTGTCGCGGCTGAACAGGACCGGCGTCGAGCTGGACCTGAGGCGGCCGGTCTCCTTCACCGGTTCGGCGTTCAACGACGGCATCGGGCTCGGCCATGTCGTCCTTCACGAGCCGCGCATCGTGGTGACCAACCTGTTCAACGAGGACAGTGAAGAGGAGGTGCGGCGGCTGGAGACCTCGCTCAACTCGCTCAGGCTGTCCATCGACGACATGCTGTCGCGCCGCGACGTGGCTTTCGAAGGCGAGCATCGCGAGGTGCTGGAAGCCTACCGCATGTTCGCCAACGACCGCGGCTGGGTCAGGCGTCTGGAGGAGGCGATCCGCAACGGCCTCACGGCGGAAGCGGCCGTGGAGAAGGTGCAGTCGGACATGCGCGCGCGCATGATACACATGACCGATCCCTATCTGCGCGAACGCATGAGCGACTTCGACGATCTCGCCAACCGGCTCCTGCGCCAGCTGATGGGCCGCGGGCCGGAGGACATCGCCCAGTCGCTGCCCAAGGACGCCATCATCGTCGCCCGCTCGATGGGGGCGGCCGAACTGCTCGACTATCCGCGCGAGAAGCTGCGCGGGCTGGTGCTGGAGGACGGCGCGGCCACCAGCCATGTCGTCATTGTGGCGCGCGCGATGGGCATTCCCGTCGTCGGCCAGATGAAGGGCGCGGTTTCCATGGCGGAAAACGGCGATCCGGTCATCGTCGACGGCGAGGAGGGCGCGATCCATCTGAGGCCGCAGCCCGATCTCGAGACGGCCTATGCGGAGAAGGTGCGCTTCCGGGCGCGTCGGCAGGAACTCTATCGCGAGCTGCGCGACAAGCCGTCCGAAACGCGCGACGGCGTGGGAATAGACCTGCTTATCAATGCCGGCCTGTCGGTCGATCTTCCGCACCTGGCCGATTCGGGCGCGGCCGGCATCGGCCTGTTCCGCACCGAGCTGCAATTCATGGTGGCCTCCGCCTTCCCGCGCGCCGAGGCGCAGGAGAGGCTCTATCGCGACGTGCTGGAAGCTGCGCACGGCAAGCCCGTCACCTTCCGCACCATCGATATCGGCGGCGACAAGGTCCTGCCCTATTTCAAGGACGCCGAACAGGAGGAGAACCCCGCGCTCGGCTGGCGCGCCATCCGCCTCACGCTCGACCGGCCGGGCCTGCTGAAGACGCAGATCCGCGCGCTGCTCAAGGCGGCCGGCGGGCGTGAGCTCAAGCTGATGCTGCCGATGGTCACGGAACTGTCCGAGATCGCCCAGGCGCGCGAGATCATCGACAAGGAGGTGCGCCACCTGTCGCGCTTCGCGCATCACCTGCCGACCAGCCTGAAGCTCGGCGCGATGCTCGAGGTGCCGTCGCTGCTGTTCCAGCTCGACGAGCTGATGAAGGCGGTGGATTTCGTCTCGGTCGGCTCCAACGACCTGTTCCAGTTCGTCATGGCGGTGGACCGCGGCAATACGCGGTTGGCCGACCGCTTCGATCCGCTTTGCGCGCCGTTCCTGCGCGCGCTGAAGACGATCGCCGATGCGGGCCGCCGCAACCGCACGCCGGTGACGCTGTGCGGCGAACTGGCCGGCAAGCCGATCTCGGCCATGGCGCTGGCCGGCATTGGCTTCCGGTCCATCTCGATGTCGCCGGCCTCCATCGGCCCGGTCAAGGCGATGCTGAGGGAACTGCCGCTGAAGGAACTGGAGGCGTTCTTCGCCGACAATCTCGACGCGCCGGCGGCAAAGGTGCCCATGCGGGCGCTGCTGCAGGCCTTCGCCGACGACCGTGGAATACCGGTTTAGGGCGCTGGCTGGCCTGTTTCCGTTGGCATGGCGAGGGCGGACGGCCGCCCGGACTCCGGCGTTCCAGGATGGCTGACCGCCGCATTCCGCCACGGCTCGTTGAGATTTCAGGCGATCTCGGCTATGTGCCGGCCATGCACTCCAACCGTCACACAGCATCATGATCTCCCTTCCCCGCGACCGCATGGACCAGGTGGTCAAGCGCTTCGAGATGCTCGAGGCGCAGATGGCCGCCGGCCCGGCGCCCGACGCTTATGTCAGGATGGCGTCGGAATATGCCGACATGCAGGACATGGTCGCCAAGATCCGCGCGCTGCGCGGCGCCGAGCAGGAGGAGGCCGATCTCCACGCCATGCTCGAGGACAGGGCGACGGATGCGGAGATGCGGGCGCTGGCCGAGGCCGATCTTCCCGGCGTCGAGGAGAAGATCGAGGCGCTCCAGAAGGGTATCCAGATCCTGCTTCTGCCGAAGGACGCGGCGGACGAGCGCAGCGCCATCCTGGAAATCCGCGCCGGCACCGGCGGCGACGAGGCCGCGCTGTTCGCCGGCGACCTTTTCCGCATGTACGAGCGCTACGCCGCCGGGAAAGGCTGGCGGGTCGAGGTGGCCTCGGCGAGCGAAGGCGAAATGGGCGGCTACAAGGAGATCATCGCGCAAGTCGCGGGAAAGGGCGTGTTCGCCCATATGAAATTCGAATCCGGCGTGCATCGCGTGCAGCGCGTGCCGGAGACCGAGGCGCAGGGGCGCATCCACACCTCCGCCGCCACGGTGGCGGTGCTTCCCGAGGCGGAGGAGGTCGACATCGAGATCAGGCCGGAGGATATCCGTATCGACACGATGCGCGCCTCCGGCGCCGGCGGTCAGCACGTCAACACCACCGATTCGGCCGTGCGCATCACCCACCTGCCGACCGGCATCATGGTGGTGCAGGCGGAGAAGTCGCAGCACCAGAACCGGGCGCGCGCCATGCAGATCCTGCGCGCCAAGCTCTACGACATGGAGCGCAGCCGCGCGGCCGAGGAACGTTCGGAATCGCGCAAGCTCCAGGTCGGCTCCGGCGACCGCTCGGAGCGCATCCGCACCTACAATTTCCCGCAGGGAAGGCTGACCGACCACCGCATCAACCTCACCCTCTACAAGCTCGACCGGGTGATGGAAGGCGAACTCGACGAGGTCGTCGACGCGCTGATCGCCGACCACCAATCGAAGCTTCTGGCGGACATGGAGGAGGGGTGAATGCCGCTGCCGTTCATTACCGTCGGCCGTCACTTGCGATGAAATCACCCCCACCCCTAACCCCTCCCCGCAAGGGGGAGGGGGAGTTGCCGCACACCAAGTCCCCCTCCCCCTTGCGGGGAGGGGTCAGGGGTGGGGGTAAGTCGCTTTCTCTTCGGGAAACACTTCAGCGCGCCCGCCAGCACCTGACCGACGCCGGCATCCCCGAGGCCACCCTTGATGCGCGCCTCCTCGTCGAGCATTTTTCCGGCACGACGCGCATCGATGCGATCACGTATCCCGAGCGCGAAGTCGGGTCCGACCTCGTCGAGGCGATCGATGCCGCGCTTTCGCGCCGCATATCCGGCGAACCTGTCCACCGCATCCTCGGCTTCCGCGATTTCTACGGGCTGCGGCTGTCCCTGTCCCCGCAGACACTGGAACCGCGGCCGGACACCGAAACGCTGGTCGATGCCGTGCTGCCCTTCGTGCGGGAGAGCGTAGCGCGCCAAGGCGAATGCTCCATTCTCGACCTCGGCACCGGGACGGGAGCGATCGCGCTGGCGCTGCTTCATCTGGCGCCGGCGGCGCGGGCAACGGGAGCGGATATTTCCGATGACGCGCTGGCAACGGCTGCCACCAATGCCCGGACCCTTGGCCTCGCGGAGCGGTTCTGCGCCAGAAAATCCGACTGGTTCGCGAAAATTTCGGGCCGATACGATGCAATCGTCTCGAACCCGCCCTATATATCGTCGAACACCATCGAAACGCTGCAGAAGGAAGTGCGCGATTTCGATCCGCACAGGGCCTTGGACGGCGGCCAGGACGGGCTTCATGCCTATCGGGCTATAGCGGACAGTGCGGCGAACCATCTGGAAGAAGACGGCATCGTGGCGGTCGAGATCGGCAACACGCAGAAACAGGACGTCAGCGCGATATTCGCCGAAGCGGATTTCGATGTGGTCGACGCGCGGCGCGATCTTGCGGGAAACGATCGCGTTCTGGTCTTCAAGCCCAGGTAAAATGCCGTGCGCGACAAAAATAACGCTTGGCAAGCCGGTGAAAATACGATTAGGGTCCGCCCCAACCGGATGAACGAAGCAGGCAGTGCTCCTAAGCGATTCGGTTTCCTTGGAAATATCTGCCTTCTTGCGCAAACGACGCCCAAGCTTCGTGCGGGAATCATTCGGCAAGTGATGTAACCGGAACGGGATGACGTGACGCCAACGCTATCGATGCGGGCGATCGCCGGTGGAACAGCGAAACGGCAGGCTGCATGAGCGCCGCCGTGCGCACCATATTTTTCAAGCTTCGCAATGGAAGAGAGTCCTGATGAGGCCACAACAGCAGAACAGGCGCATGCGCGGCCGTAATGGCGGCGGTGGAAACAACAACAATAACAACAATCGCCGCGGGCCGAATCCGCTCAACCGCAATTACGAGAGCAACGGGCCGGACGTGAAGATCCGCGGTTCCGCCCAGCAGATCGCCGAGAAATACGCCGCGCTCGCCCGCGATGCGCAGAGCTCCGGCGACCGGGTGATGGCCGAGAATTATCTCCAGCACGCCGAGCACTACAACCGCATCATCGCCGCCGCTCAGGCGCAGATGCCGATCCAGCAGAATCAGCAGAACCGCGACGACCTCGACGACGAGGAAGAGGACCGTGAGGACTTCGAGAACGGCGCGGCCGTCGGGGAAGCCCAGGTTCCCGCCGTCAACCACGGCGCCGGCCCACAGCCGGTGATCGACGGCACGCCGGCCGAAGTGGCGCTCAACGGCAGCCATGGCGGCCGCGATGAGGCAAGCCGCGACAATGGTAACAACGAAGGCGGCAACCGCGGCAATCGCCAGAACCGGGACCGTCGCAACGGCCAGCGCCACGAGCGCAACGCCTCGCAGGGCGAGGCCAATGGTTCCGACGATGCGACGGAGACCGAAAGCGCGCCGGTTTCCTCTGCGGATATGGGGCCGGCCGGACTGGCCGCCCAGGTCGAGCAGAACGAGAACGGCGCCGAGGCGTCGGCGCCTCGGCGGACCCGCCGCCCGCGCCGCAGCGCCCGGCCGGAGGCCGAACAGGCCGGATCCGATGCCGCCGAGCCGGCTTCGGGCGAAGCCGCGGAAGCGGTGGCCGAGGGCTGACGCGCCGGCGGCATTGGCGAACTGTTTTCCGCCTTGATGGCGGGTGAAAGGCGGGGCTTGTGCCCCGCCTTTTGGTTTCCGGCGTTCGGAGCCTCGGTGTTCAAGAAGCCCCAGTGTTCGTGAAGCCCTGGTGTTCGGGAAGCCAGGTTCAGGTGCGGGCGTATGTCTTTCGGGCCGTCATGTGGTTCGATTTTTTTGCGCTGCCGCGTCGCCTCATCCTTGAGCAAACGGGACGACCTGCCCATATTCCTTCCAGCGAGACTTTGCTCTTCCAGAGAGAGTCTGTCGCCAAGGCTGATCCGGTGCCGCGAAGCGGGCCGGTGACGGAAGGAGACAACATATATGAATCTTGAAAAATACACCGAGCGCGTGCGCGGCTTCATCCAGTCTGCCCAGCAATATGCGCTCAACCGCGACAACCAGCAGTTCACCCCCGAGCATCTTCTCAAGGCCCTGATCGACGACAACGAAGGCCTGGCCGCCTCGCTGATCGAGCGTGCCGGCGGCCGGCCGCGCGACGTCGAACTCGGCGTCGACGCCGCGCTCGACGCGCTGCCGAAGGTCGAGGGCGGCAACGGCCAGCTCTACATGGCGCAGCCGCTGGCCAAGGTGTTTTCCACTGCCGAGGATCTGGCCAAGAAGGCCGGCGATTCCTTCGTGACGGTCGAGCGGCTGTTGCAGGCGCTGGCTATGGAGAAGTCGGCCAAGACGTCCGATATCCTGGCCAAGGCCGGCGTTACCGCGCAGGCGCTGAACGCCGCCATCAACGACCTGCGCAAGGGCCGCACGGCCGACAGCGCCTCGGCTGAGCAGGCCTATGACGCGCTGAAGAAATATGCGCGCGACCTCACCAAGGACGCCCGCGAAGGCAAGCTCGATCCGGTTATCGGCCGCGACGACGAGATTCGCCGCACCATCCAGGTCCTTTCGCGGCGCACCAAGAACAATCCGGTGCTGATCGGCGAGCCCGGCGTCGGCAAGACGGCCATCGCCGAAGGCCTCGCCTTGCGCATCGTCAACGGCGACGTGCCCGAATCGCTCAAGGACAAGCAGTTGATGGCGCTCGACATGGGCGCGCTGATCGCAGGCGCCAAGTATCGCGGCGAATTCGAGGAGCGGCTGAAGGCGGTGCTCAACGAGGTCACGGCGGCCGCGGGTGGTATCATCCTGTTCATCGACGAGATGCACACGCTGGTTGGCGCGGGCAAGGCGGACGGCGCGATGGACGCATCCAACCTGTTGAAGCCCGCTTTGGCGCGCGGCGAGCTGCACTGCGTCGGCGCCACCACGCTGGACGAATATCGCAAATATATCGAGAAGGACGCGGCTCTTGCCCGCCGCTTCCAGCCGGTCTTCGTCGACGAGCCTTCGGTGGAGGACACCATCTCCATCCTGCGCGGCTTGAAGGAGAAGTACGAGCAGCACCATAAGGTGCGCATCTCGGACTCGGCGCTGGTGTCGGCGGCGACGCTGTCGAACCGCTACATCGCCGACCGCTTCCTGCCCGACAAGGCCATCGACCTGGTGGACGAGGCCGCCTCGCGGCTCAGGATGCAGGTCGATTCCAAGCCCGAGGCACTGGACGAGATCGACCGCCGCGTCATGCAGCTCAAGATCGAGCGCGAGGCGCTGAAGGTCGAGAAGGACGATGCCTCCAAGGATCGGCTCGCCAGGCTAGAGAAGGAACTGGCCGGGCTGGAAGAGGAGTCTGCCGCACTCACCGCAAAGTGGCAGTCCGAGAAGGCCAAGCTCGGCGAGGCTGCCGACCTGAAGAAGCAGCTCGACGAGGCGCGCAACGAGCTTGCCGCCGCCCAGCGCAAGGGCGAGTTCCAGAAGGCCGGCGAACTGGCCTATGGCCGCATCCCCGAACTGGAGAAGAAGCTGAAGGAGGCCGAAGCCCAGGACGGCAAGACCGGCGGCATGGTGGAAGAGGTGGTCACCCCCGACCACGTCGCCCATGTGGTGTCGCGCTGGACCGGTATTCCGGTCGACAAGATGCTGGAAGGCGAGCGTGACAAGCTGCTGCGCATGGAAGACGAGATCGCCAAGCGGGTCGTCGGCCAGGGCGAGGCGGTACAGGCCGTTTCCAAGGCCGTTCGGCGCGCCCGCGCGGGATTGCAGGATCCGAACCGACCGATCGGCTCGTTCATGTTCCTCGGCCCCACCGGCGTCGGCAAGACGGAGCTGACCAAGGCGCTGGCCTCGTTCCTGTTCGACGACGAGACGGCGATGGTGCGCATCGACATGAGCGAGTTCATGGAGAAGCATTCCGTCGCCCGCCTCATCGGCGCGCCTCCCGGCTATGTCGGCTACGAGGAGGGCGGCGTGCTGACGGAAGCGGTCAGGCGACGGCCCTATCAGGTGATCCTGTTCGACGAGATCGAGAAGGCGCATCCGGACGTGTTCAACGTGCTGTTGCAGGTGCTGGACGACGGTCGCCTGACCGACGGGCAGGGTCGCACGGTCGATTTCCGCAACACGCTGATCGTCATGACCTCGAACCTCGGGTCGGACTATCTGGTCAATCTGACGGAGGACCAGGATGTCGACCTCGTGCGCGAGGACGTGATGAACGTCGTCAGGGCGCATTTCAGGCCGGAGTTCCTCAACCGGGTGGACGAGATCATCCTGTTCCACCGGTTGCGCCGGCAGGATATGGGCCGGATCGTGGAGATCCAGCTCAAGCGGCTGGAGAAGCTGCTTGTCGATCGCAAGATCACGCTCGATCTCGATCACGATGCGGTCGAGTGGCTGGCGAACAAGGGCTACGACCCAGCCTACGGCGCCCGCCCGCTCAAGCGCGTCATGCAGAAGGAACTGCAGGACCCGCTGGCCGAAAAGATCCTCGGCGGCGACATCCTCGACGGTTCGACCGTCAAGGTGACCGCCGGCTCCGACAGGCTGAACTTCCGGTCGAAGCCGACCGTGGTGAAGGAAGAAGCGGCGGCCTGAACGCCGCTCTTTACAGCCGCTCCGAACGAGACGCCCCGCCGCGAGGCGGGGCGTTGATTTTACGACAAGGGTTCTCCCATGAAAAAGATTGGGTTTCTGTCCTTCGGGCACTGGACGCCGTCGCCGCATTCGCAGACGCGGTCGGCATCCGATGCGCTTGTGCAGTCGATAGAGCTTTCGGTCGCCGCCGAGGAACTCGGCGCGGACGGTGCTTATTTCCGGGTCCATCACTTCGCGCGACAGCTTGCTTCGCCGTTCCCGCTGCTGGCTGCCGTCGGCGCGAGGACGAAGCGCATCGAGATCGGCACGGCGGTCATCGACATGCGCTACGAGAACCCGTTCTATATGGCCGAAGACGCCGGCGCAGCCGACCTGATCGCCGGCGGGCGCCTGCAACTCGGCATCAGCCGTGGTTCGCCTGAACAGGTGATCGACGGCTGGCGGCATTTCGGCTACGCGCCGGAGGAGGGCAGGACCGACGCCGACATGGCGCGCCGGCACGCCGAGGTATTCCTGCAACTGCTGAAGGGCGAGGGGTTCGCGCAGCCGAATCCGCGTCCGATGTTTCCCAACCCGCCAGGCCTTCTGCGGCTTGAACCGCATTCGGAGGGTTTGCGCGACAGGATATGGTGGGGCGCGGCCACCAACGGCACCGCGCAATGGGCCGCGCAGCTCGGCATGAACCTGCAAAGCTCGACGCTCAAGTTCGACGAGAACGGCAAGCCGTTCCATATCCAGCAGGCCGAGCAGATCAGGCTCTACCGCGAGGCCTGGAAGGAAGCCGGCCACGCGCACGAGCCGCGCGTGTCGGTCAGCCGCAGCATCTTCGCGCTGATGGACGACCGCGACCGCGCCTATTTCGGCAACAGCGGCGGCAGCGACCAGTTCGGCTATATCGAGCCGGAGGTGCGGGCCGTGTTCGGCCGCGGCTATGCCGCCGAGCCCGACGTTCTGGTCAAGGAACTGGCCGAGGACGAGGCGATCGCCGAAGCCGACACGCTTTTGCTCACCGTGCCGAACCAGCTCGGCGTCGACTATAACGCGCATGTGATCGAGGCGATCCTGACCCATGTCGCGCCGGCGCTCGGCTGGCGCTGACACGAACACGATTGGCCGACAGCGGCCGCTTGTCGCGGGGTTTGGGCTCTTTCGCATCGCCGCAGCCGGCCATGCGGCAAAAAGGGGAAAGCGGAATCGACTCGCCCCGCCATCTTCATGCCCGGTTCATGTTGGAACCAATAGGCAGGGTAGCCGGTTGCGTGGCTTTGGAGTTCGCCGCGCATCGATCGGCACGGCGGCGGGAAAGACCGGAGATATTCGACCACATGGTCCGCACGATTCTTGTCCTCTCCACCTTGGCGGCAGGGCTGACGGCACAGGCGGCGCAGGGCGCGCCGCTGGCGGAGCCTTCCGCTCCCGCGGCGCACGCGGCCGGGCAAAGCGAGATCCTCGTCGCACAGGCAGGCGACTATCAGGTCTTCTATGACGGGCGAGGCAACCGCGTGATCGTCGATGCCGGCACCGGCCGGGTCATCGCCGTGCAGCCGCCGGGCTCGCGCTTCGACCGCCGCGCGATGCGCCTTCGCGAGCGGGCGCGCCGTTTCGACGGGCCGCAGGGGGACGACCGTTACTATCTCGACGATCCCGAGGACACGGCGCGATTCCGCCGCCGCCAGCGCGAGCAGGAAGGCGAATTGCTCGGACCGGCCGACGGCTACGACGATCCTTATGGCGACGGCGGCAATGGCGGTCGCTATACATATCGTGACGACCAGTTCCCGCCAGCCCCAACGCCAGCCCCGGCGCCGCGCGACTACGGCAACGGGGACTACGGCGGCTATGGCGACAATGGTTCCGGAGGCACCGGGGCAGGCGCGCCGCCGGTGGCCAACGATGCTCCGGTCGAGCGCCAGCCGCTCGACGAGGCGTCGATCGATCCGTCGCAGTCCGGCGCAGAGGACGCCGCGCCAGCCATCCAAAAGCCCCTCGGCGAAGCGCCTTCGAACGAACCGCCGTCCATCGAGCCGCCGCGAATCGGCGATACGGTCGTCGATCCGTCGCTGTCGCTCGGATCGCGCGCCGATGTCGCCGCGCTTCAGGTCCTGCTCGACCGCGGCGGGGCGTCGCCGGGCGTGATCGACGGGCGCTTCGGCTCCAACGTCGACAAGGCGCTCAAGGCCTACGACCGCATCAACAGCACAAATCTCAGATCGACCGACACCGCCGCCATCAAGGAGGCGCTGGCGAAATCCGGTGGCGACGCCTTCGCCCGCTACACCATCACGCCGCAGGACGTCGCCGGTCCCTACGTCGCCTCCGTCCCGGAGGACTACGGCGCGAAGGCGAAGCTCGATCGGCTGTCCTATACCTCCGTGACCGAGGCCCTGGCCGAGCGCTTCCATATGGACGAGGCCTATCTCAAGGCGATCAATCCGGGCGTCAATTTCAACCGGCCGGGCACCATCGTCAACGTCGCCAATTTCGGGCGGCTGGCCTCCACGCCGGTGGCGCGCATCGTTGCCGACAAAGGCAGGAAGCAGGTCTTCGCCTATGATGAGGACGGCAAGCTGGTCGCAGCCTACCCGGCCACGATCGGCTCGTCCGACACGCCCTCGCCGAGCGGAACCCATGCGGTGTCGCGCGTCGCGGTCGATCCCAACTACACCTATAATCCCAAGATCAACTTCAAGCAGGGCGACAACGACAAGGTGCTGACCATCCCGCCCGGACCGAACGGGCCGGTGGGGTCGATCTGGATCGCGCTCGACAAGCCGACCTACGGCATCCACGGCACGCCGGAACCGTCGAGGATCGGCAAGACCCAGAGCCACGGCTGCGTGCGCCTGACCAACTGGGACGCGGCGGAACTGGCGAAGCTGGTGAAGCCGGGCGTGCCGGTGGAGTTTGTGGATTAGGGAAATAAGGCAGTAAGGCAGTAAGGCAGTAAGGCAACAAGGTTCCAGGCAACCCTTATTGCCCTATTCACTTACTGCCTTACTGCCTTATCCTTCCACCTTCGCGCTGGCCACCTTCAGCGGGTCTGATTCCTGCTGTTTCAGCAGGTCGTCGATGCGCTCGCGCTCGCGCTTGAAGGCGACGAGGTCGTCGCCCTTGAGCGTCCTTCCCTGCGGCAGGCGGACCCGCATCGGGTCGACCTTGGTGCCGTTGACGATCAGCTCGTAGTGAAGATGAGGGCCGGTGGCGAGGCCGGTCTGGCCGAGATAGCCGATGACCTGCCCCTGGCGCACCTTGACGCCGGGCTGGATGCCCTTGGCGAAAGCGGACTGGTGGTTGTAGGAGGTCTCGTAGCCGTTGGCGTGGCGGATCATGATCTGCTTGCCGTAGCCGCCGGCCCAGCCGGCCTTTTCGATGACGCCGTTGCCGGCCGCGATGATCGGGGTGCCGACGGGGGCGGCCCAGTCGACGCCGGTATGCATGCGCACATAGCCGAGGATCGGGTGCTTGCGCGCGCCGAAGCCTGAGCGGAACCTGCCGCCGGGCAGGGGGTTGCGCAGCAGGAACTGCTCGGCGCTGCGCCCGTCCTGGTCGAAATAATCGAAGGTGCCGTCCTCGAGCTGGAACCGGTAGAGGTTGCGCGTCATCCCGCCGATCGAGGCCGATACATAAAGAAGCTCGGAGTCGTCGGAGGCGCTGTCGTCCTCCTCGGGCTGCGAGAACAGCACCTCGATGCGGTCGGTCGGGCTGAGCCTGGACTGGAAATCGACGTCGGAGGCGAGCAGCCGGATGAGCTGCTGCGTCATCTTCTTCGACATGCCATAGGAGTAGGCCGCCCGGTAGATGCCGTCATAGATGTCGGGCAGGCTGCCGCGGACCACCGGCG
>NZ_JBEBMG010000002.1:0-555000 GCF_040081975.1 Mesorhizobium hunchu | reverse complement strand
GCACTGCATGGGCTAGGGGGACTCACCGTCTTACCAAACCTAAGCAAACTCTGAATACCCAGGAGTACTAGTCGGCAGACACACGGCGGGTGCTAACGTCCGTCGTGAAAAGGGAAACAACCCTGACCTACAGCTAAGGTCCCCAAGTTATGGCTAAGTGGGAAAGGATGTGAGGATCCCAAAACAACCAGGATGTTGGCTTAGAAGCAGCCATCATTTAAAGAAAGCGTAACAGCTCACTGGTCTAAATAAGGGTCTTTGCGCCGAAAATGTAACGGGGCTAAAGCCATACACCGAAGCTTAGGGTTCACGAGCAATCGTGAGCGGTAGCGGAGCGTTCTGTAAGCTGATGAAGCCGTACCCGTGAGGGGCGGTGGAGGTATCAGAAGTGCGAATGCTGACATGAGTAACGTAAGGGGAGTGAGAGACTCCCCCGCCGAAAGACCAAGGGTTCCTGCTTAAAGCTAATCTGAGCAGGGTTAGCCGGCCCCTAAGACGAGGCGGAAACGCGTAGTCGATGGGAACCACGTTAATATTCGTGGGCCTGGAGGTAGTGACGGATCGCACAAGTTGTCCAATCTTATCGGATTGAACGGGCAGCGGAGCGGTTCCAGGAAATAGCTCCTCCTTATAGACCGTACCCGAAACCGACACTGGTGGTCTGGTAGAGTATACCAAGGCGCTTGAGAGAAGGATGCTGAAGGAACTCGGCAAATTGCACGCGTAACTTCGGAAGAAGCGTGACCCTTCATTACGCAAGTAGTGGGGGGTGGCACAGACCAGGGGGTAGCGACTGTTTATCAAAAACACAGGGCTCTGCGAAGCCGCAAGGCGACGTATAGGGTCTGACGCCTGCCCGGTGCTGGAAGGTTAAGAGGAGGGGTGCAAGCTCTGAATCGAAGCCCCAGTAAACGGCGGCCGTAACTATAACGGTCCTAAGGTAGCGAAATTCCTTGTCGGGTAAGTTCCGACCTGCACGAATGGCGTAACGACTTCCCCGCTGTCTCCAGCATCTGCTCAGTGAAATTGAATTCCCCGTGAAGATGCGGGGTTCCTGCGGTTAGACGGAAAGACCCCGTGCACCTTTACTATAGCTTTACATTGGCATTCGTAGTGGCATGTGTAGGATAGGTGGTAGGCTTTGAAGCCAGGGCGCCAGCCTTGGTGGAGCCACCCTTGAAATACCACCCTTATTACTATGGATGTCTAACCGCGGCCCGTTATCCGGGTCCGGGACAATGTATGGTGGGTAGTTTGACTGGGGCGGTCGCCTCCTAAAGAGTAACGGAGGCGCGCGATGGTGGGCTCAGAACGGTCGGAAATCGTTCGCTGAGTGCAATGGCATAAGCCTGCCTGACTGCGAGACTGACAAGTCGAGCAGAGACGAAAGTCGGTCATAGTGATCCGGTGGTCCCGCGTGGAAGGGCCATCGCTCAACGGATAAAAGGTACGCCGGGGATAACAGGCTGATGACCCCCAAGAGTCCATATCGACGGGGTTGTTTGGCACCTCGATGTCGACTCATCGCATCCTGGGGCTGGAGCAGGTCCCAAGGGTATGGCTGTTCGCCATTTAAAGCGGTACGTGAGTTGGGTTCAGAACGTCGTGAGACAGTTCGGTCCCTATCTGCCGTGGGTGTAGGAATATTGAAAGGATCTGTCCCTAGTACGAGAGGACCGGGATGGACGGATCTCTGGTGGACCTGTTGTGGCGCCAGCCGCATTGCAGGGTAGCTATATCCGGACGGGATAACCGCTGAAGGCATCTAAGCGGGAAACCCACCTTGAAACGAGTATTCCCTGAGAACCGTGGAAGACGACCACGTTGATAGGCCGGGTGTGGAAGAGCGGCAACGCTTGAAGCTTACCGGTACTAATAGTTCGATCGGCTTGATCGTTCTCATTCCTCATGCTCATCGAAAGATGACGGCACAAAATTCAGCTTCTCGAAACAACATGCTCTTCGCCGACCTGGTGGTTATGGCGGGGTGGCTGCACCCGTTCCCATTCCGAACACGGCCGTGAAACGCCCCAGCGCTGATGGTACTTCGTCTCAAGACGCGGGAGAGTAAGTCGCTGCCAGGTCTACAAAGCGCATGTTGTACAATCTTCTCTTTCGATTGCCCGCCAGCAATGGCGGCTTGAGGCCGCCTCGTGCGGCCTTTGTCGTTCAGGGCTTTGAAAACAGGTAAGCGAATGCTTATCTTGTAGCGGTTGACGCGGGATGGAGCAGCCCGGTAGCTCGTCAGGCTCATAACCTGAAGGTCGTAGGTTCAAATCCTACTCCCGCAACCAGCGTTGAAAGGCCCCCGGCATCCGTGCCGGGGGCCTTTGCGTTTGCAGGTGCCGGCGCAGCATGGCGTGGCACCCATCAGGTTCAGTCCGGTTCCATGATGCCGTCGTTGCCCAGCATGGGCATCAGCAAGCCGAAAAGCTCGGCCTGCGAGGAGATTCCGCACCGCGCGTAGAGCTGCTTGCGGAATACCTTCACCGTTTGCGGGCTGATCCCCAGATGCAGCCCGATCGAGGGCGACGAGTGCCCTTGCAGAATGAGCAGCGCCACCTCGGCCTGGCGCCGGCTCAGCCCGACGCCGTGACGGCTTTTCAGGGATACGATCAGATTGTCGATGATCGATGTCGGCCGGCGTTCCCCTGCCGCGCGGACCCCGGAGGCGCTGAAATGCGCGCGCAGCAACGCCATCACCACGGGCTCGTGCTCGCGAAGCTGGTCCTGCGCCTTCGGTGAGAAGAACTGGCCGGACGAGCTGTCCTTGCCGAGCGAGATGGTGATCGTCGTGTTCTCGCCGATCGGCAGCAGCACGGAAATCTCGTCGATTATGCCGATGCGGCCATAATACCATTTGAAGTAGCGGCTGCGACGGAACTGGTCCGGCGCGATGTCGAGCAGGCGGTAGAGACCGGGCGCACCGCGCCTGAGATGGAAATGATAGACCGGATCCAGAAGATACGCGCCGGGAAGATATTGCTCGGCGACGTAGCGGAAGACGTCAGGCCCGCGCACGCTCCGGTAGAGCACATCAGGCACATTGGTGCCGACGAAGACGATGACGATCACATTGTCATAGTCCATGCAGGCGCGCAGGTACTCGGCCAGCGTCGGATAGAAATCGCTGTTCCCGACCCTGTCGATCGCCTGCGCCAGCCTGTCGAAGACTGTCTTTGTCACAGAGAATACCCCGTTGGGGGTATATACCCCCTTATGTCCTGACATATTAGATTAAATCGAGAAAATAGGGGTATATCATTCGGCGGTCTGCAACAGGCGCTGGGAGAAGGTCTCGCGATCGTGAAGAAAAGCGTCGTCCACGACGCCATGGCGGTAGTCGGCTATACATTTCCCTGGCACGCGCCGGCGGGCGGCGCGGTCGATCTGCATCTTTCCACGGACTCGGCCGTGCGCGCCGTACACCTGATGCGCCTCGACACGCCCGAACCTCGGGTCATGGACTGGCCCGTAAAGCGGCTCGGCGATGCGCCCGGGCATGAATGTCTCGACCTCGGTTCCTTCCTCCGCATCGGCACGCCGCAGGTAGCGGCTGCCGGTAATATCGAGGGCATATCCTTTGAGGTCTTCCTCACCCGCAATCATGGCGAGCGCGTCCTCGTCGAGACCGACAGTTTCGCGCTTCTCGTAAATGACGGCGGCCTGCGGTTCCGGCTTGGCGACAAGGTGCTTTTATCCGATCAGCCGCTGCCGCAGCGCGCCTGGCTGCGTGTCGAGATCGGCTCCACCGGTCTCGGCGTTGCGCTCGATATCGTCGGCGGCGACCTGCTGGCACCCTTCCGCTTGCATCGCGAATTCGACGAGAACTGGAAGGCGCCGGGTCGGGAACTGCTCTTCGGCGCCGGCCTTGCGCATGATCGTCCGACGCTCAATGCCAAGTTCGCTGCGGTGGCGCTGCGCCTTTCATCCGGCACGGCGTCCTGGACGTTTCCGACACGGCTGACCGACGCGCCGATGGTATCGTCCGGCGCCGCGGCGCTGGAGCTCGAAGCGATCAACCTGCCCGCCTTCTGCATGACCTCGGCGCGCTGGACCGGAACGAGCTTCGATCCCCGGCTGGTGCCCTCCCACTACGACGCGATCCATTGCCATGACGACGATCTGGGGCCGCTTGACTGGCCCGCGCGCTTCCGCACCGATCTGCCGGACGGTGCCGCTTCCGGCATCTACGCCTTCGAGGTCGAGCATGAACGCGGCACGGAGCAGATCGTCTTCTTCGTCGTGGCGAGCGCGCCGCGCAATCGGCTCTTGTTCCTGGTGCCGACCGCCACCTACCTCGCCTATGCCGACGAGTTCCTGCCCGAGCATCTCTATGAGTGGAAATGCGGGGACCGGGGTCAGCAGTTCGCGATCGATAACAATCTTCGTTCGCTCTACGACTATCACAGCGATGCCAGCGGCGTGTCGATCTGCTCCTACCGGAAGCCGAAGACGACGCTTCGCGCCGACTACAAATACCCGCTGTGCGGCGACCCGCACAATCTTCCGGTCGACCTGCACTTCCTGCGTTTCTGCCATGCCAACGGCATCGCTTTCGATCTGACGACCGACCATGCGCTGCACGAGCGGGGACTTGCGGGCCTCGAAGGCTACGCCGCAGTCATGACGGGCAGCCATCCCGAATACATGTCGGTGGAGATCGAGGACGCGCTGCGGCGCTTCGCTGCGGCGGGCGGCAGCATCGCCTATCTCGGCGGCAACGGCTTCGCCGGCAAGGTCGCGTTCAAGGACGACCTGATGGAACTGCGCCGGTCACCGCTGGAGGCCGGCCGCACATGGGACGGGCCGGTCGCCGAACAGGCGCTTGCCATCACCAACGAGCCGGGCGGGCATCTGCGCGCCAGCGGACGCGGCGAATTCAGCCTGACGGGGGTGGCGATCTCGCTCATGGGCTTCGATCGGGGCCGCCCCTTCACCCGCACGCCGGCAAGCCGCGATCCGGCGGCCGCCTGGCTGTTCGAGGGCGTCGACAGTGATACGTTTGGGAACGACGGCATCGTGCTCGGTGCCGCCGCCGGCTACGAGGTCGACGCGACCGACGCGCATCTCGGCACCCATCCCGACACGATGGTGATCGCCCGCGCCGACGGCTTTCCCGACAGCTTCGTGCATGATGCGACCCGCTGGTACGAGGGCGGCGAGCCGCAGCGCGAGGACCGCCGCTGCGCGGAGATGACGCTGCGCCCGCTGGCGTCCGGCGGACTGATCTTCTCGGCCAGTTCCGTTGCCTGGCTCGGCGCTTTGCCGGCGTCGGGCATGAACGAGGTGGGCCGGATAACGCTCAACCTGCTGACCAGGCTGAGCGCCGCGTCCACCGACAAGACCAGCGAAGAATGACGATAACCACAATGGGAGCAAGGAAAAGATGATGACTATTCGCAAGCACATAGTCGGGGCCGTCGCGGTCGCCGCACTTCTCGCCGGCGCGCTGACGATGCCCCGCGCGGCTTTTGCCGAAGACCCGGCCGTCGAGCCAGGCGTGTTCAAACTGGCGATCCAGCCCTGGCTCGGCTACGGCATGTGGTACATCGCCAAGGAGAAGGGCTTCTTCAAGGCCAACGGCCTCGAAGACGTCGAACTGGTCAATTTCGTCGAGGACAAGGACATGGGCGCGGCGATCGCGTCGGGCCAGGTCGACGGCGACAACGAATCCATCCAGCAACTGCTGGTCAAGGTGCAGGCGGGCATCCCGCTCAAGGGCGTCCTGTTGATGGACGCCTCGACCAAGGCCGACGCCATCCTGGTGAAGGGCGACGACATCAAGACGCCGGCCGATCTCAAGGGCAAGCAGGTGGCCTTCGAGAAGGGCGCGACCAGCGACCTGCTGCTGAACTACATCCTGCAGAAGAACGGCATGACCATCGGCGACATCAGCGAATTGCCGATGCCCGCCGCCAATGCCGGCACCGCCATCATCTCGGGCACCGTCGGCGCGGCGGTCACCTACGAGCCCTACATCTCGACGGCGCTCGCCGCCGACAAGAGCATCAAGGTGCTGGCAGAGGCCGGCGAGGCTCCCGGCCTGATCAGCGACATGCTGACCATTCCCGAAGACGTGCTCAAGAACAAGCCGGGGCAGGTGCACGCCCTCTTGAAGAGCTGGGACCAGGCGCTGGACTTCTACCGCACCCACACAGAGGAAGGCCGCGCCATCATCTCCAAGGGCGTCGGCGCCGAACCGTCCGAGTTGGCCACCGCCTTCGACGGCGTCTCCTATTATTCGGTCGCCGAGAGCCAGGACGCGCTGAACGGCGTCTTCAAGACTGAGACCTATCCGAGCATCGTCAAGGCGGCGCTCGCCGCCAAGATGATCGACAAGGACGTCCCCTACGAAAGCGCCGTCGACGCCAGCGTGTCGACAGCGAAGTAACGGCCGGCGGCGCCGGCTGACCGGAGAATTGGACCGCCGCGTCCGAATGGATGACGGCGGTCCGGACCGGTCGCGCTCCCGAACCGGCATCGGGCATCGCCTCTCGCGAAGGCCAGCGCGAGCCTTCGTGCGACCGATGTCGGGCCGATATCCGGCAAGAGCGGAACAACCAGACCCAAGAGAACGCCATTCATGGACGCCATCGCATTCCACGACCTCAGCAAGCTTGCGCCGGCGCAGCGGGCGGCGCTGCTCGCGCGCACCGAAGCCGACCTTTCGCCGTATCTGCGCGCCGTCGAGCCGATCATCGCCGCCGTCCGCGAGCAGGGCGATGCCGCGCTTGTCGATTGCGCCCGGCGTTTCGACGGCGTGGCGCTCGACATGCTGAAAGTGCCGGTCCAGGCCATAGGCGAAGCGGAGAAGGAACTGGACGACCGCCTGGTCGAGGCGATCAGGCTTTCGGTCGGGCAGGTCAGGCGCTTCCACGAAGCGCAGATGCCCGAGGAACTGTGGCTGTCCGAGCGGACGCCGGGCGCCATGATCGGCGACCGCTGGACGCCGATCGACTCCGTCGCCTGCTATGTGCCGCGCGGCAAGGGGTTCTTTCCCTCCAGCGCCATCATGACCGCGGTTCCCGCCACGGTGGCGGGCGCCGGCCGCGTCGTCATCGTGACCCCGCCCGGGCCGGACGGCACCGCCGATGCGGCGACCCGCTTCATCGCCTCGCTCATCGGCATCGACGAGATCTATCTGTGCGGCGGCGCGCAGGCAGTGGCGGCGGTGGCCTTCGGGACGCAAACCGTGCCGCGCTGCGCCAAGATCGTGGGACCGGGCAGCCCCTGGCTGAGCGCCGCCCGGCAGTTGCTGTCGAGCCGCATCGATCCCGGCAGTCCCGCCGGTCCCAGCGAACTGATCGTCTATGCCGACGACACCGTGCCGGCGGAACTCGCCGCGCTGGAACTGCTGGTCGAATCCGAGCACGGCCCGGATTCCTCGGCCTTCCTGGTCACGGCAGACCCGAAGGTCGCGCGCGCGGCGGCGGCCGCCATACCCGGCCTGTGGGAGAAGATGGGTGACTACCGCGCCGGCTTCTCGCGCACCGTCCTTGGCGGCGACAAAGGCGGCATCGTGCTTGCCCCGTCCGTCGATGCGGCGTTCGATTTCATCAACGACTATGCCGCCGAACACCTGGCCGTGCTCTCGACCGCGGCCTTCGACCTCCTGCCGCTGATCCGCAATGCCGGCGAGATCCTGCTCGGGCCGCATTCGGCCATTCCGATCGCCAATTTCGTGCTGGGGCCGAGCCATGTGTTGCCGACGGGCGGCCGGGCTGCTACCGCATCGCCGCTGTCGGTGTTCGACTTCCTGAAGCGCTCCTCGATAGCCTATGTCTCGCGCGCCGCCTATGAGCGCCTGGCGCCGGCCGCCCGGGCGTTCGCGCACTACGAGGGCTTTCAGGCGCACGAGAATGCCGTATCGGAAATCCGGCAGGACATCCTCTCGCGCGCCCCGGCCGCAGATCGGTGACAAGGACATGAGCGATCCAAACGCGAAAAGTCAGGCTTCGGGAAGGGCGCCCGCCCAGCGCCGCCGCAAGTCCCTGCTCTCCATGAGCGCGGAGTTTTCGACGCCGACCTATGTCGGCATCGCGGTCTGCGCCTTCCTGCTCTTGCTCGCGGCGTGGACGATCGTCGCCATGCTCGGGCTGGTGCGGCCGATTTTCCTGCCATCGCCGCTCGCCGTGGTCACCAAGCTGGTCAAGCTGGCCCAGGACGGCACCCTCGGCAACGATGTCGCGGTCAGCGTCTACCGCATCAGCATCGGCTTCCTCATCGCCTCGGTGATGGCGCTCGCCACCGCGATCCTGATCGGCGCCTATCGCTTCTGGGAAGCGGCGATCGAGCCGGTCCTCGACTTCGTCCGCTACATGCCGGTTGTGGCCTTCGTGCCGCTGTCGATCCTGTGGAGCGGCACGGGCGACGTGCAGAAATTCCTGATCATCTGGATCGGCACCTATTTCCAGCAGGCGCTGATGTTCAAGGACAATATCAAGCGCGTCCCTCCCGATTTCGTCGGCTTCGGCCGCACGCTCGGCATGAGCGATTTGCGCGTGCTGATGCGCATCGTGGTGCCTTCGGCCATGCCGCAGATCTGGGACACGCTGCGCATATCGCTCGGCTGGGCCTGGACCTGGGTGACGCTCGCGGAACTGGTCGCCGCCAATTCGGGCCTTGGCTATCGCATCACCGTCGCCCAGCGCTACCTGCAGACCGACATGGCCATCGGCTACATCCTCGTCCTCGGCGTGCTCGGCCTCGCCACGGACCAGATCATGCGTTTCCTCGGCCGGCAGTTCTTCAAATACGAGAAGAGGAGCTGAGATGGCGCAGCATCCCAAACTGAAGATTTCGGGCCTGAACAAGTCGTTCCGCAACGGCACGGTCAGGGCGCTTTCCGACATCAACCTCGAGGTCGCCGACAACGAGTTCGTCTCGCTGGTCGGTGCCTCGGGCTGCGGCAAGAGCACGCTGCTCGCCATCATCGCCGGCCTGCAGGACAGCGACGACGGCGACGTGCTGGTCGACGGCAAACCCATCTCCGGTCCCGGTATCGACCGCGGCGTGGTGTTCCAGTCCTACACGCTGCTGCCCTGGCTGACGGCGCAGCAGAACGTCGAGTTCGCCCTGCGCGAGACGCGCCACGACCCGAAGGAAATCACCGAGATCGCCCGCCGGCATATCGAGCTGGTGAAGCTGACGCGGTTCGCCGACAGTTTTCCGAGCCAGCTCTCTGGCGGCATGAAGCAGCGCGTCGCGATCGCGCGCGCGCTCTCCTACCGCCCCAAGATACTGTTGATGGACGAACCGTTCGGCGCGCTCGACGCGCTGACGCGCGGCCAGATGCAGGAACTGCTGATGCAGATATGGCAGGAGCACAGACTGACCGTGGTTTTCGTCACCCATGATGTGAGCGAGGCGGTCTATCTCTCCGACCGCATCTTCGTCATGGGCCTGAATCCCGGGCGCATCAAGGAAACCATTCCCGTGCCGTTCGACAGGCCGCGCGCCAGCGAGGAAGGCCATGATCCGAAGCTCCTGGAACTGCAGGCCCGGGTGCTGAGGTCCATCCGCGAGGAAACCGCCAACCACGAAACGCTGGCCTGACCCGACGCCGCGGCCGCCCCGATGAGCGACCCTCTCCGCTTCCCGGCGTAGCTTCCTCAGCCGCCTTACCGGTGTCGGTTGATTCCATCCGGCTGCGAACGTTTTAAAGAGCCAGTCGTGCAACCGTTCCCGTTGCATCGGAATGGAGGGTAAAGGTTCCGCCCAGGGCTTCGCTGCGCGCCCGCATATTGGCAAGGCCGCGTCCGCCGCCCCGGGTGAGCGCGCTGGCATTGTCGATGCCGACGCCGTCGTCGATGACCAGGATGACGAATGAGGGGGTTGTCCCGGCCGCGGAATCCGGCTGCAAGGCCGCGCCGGAGCGTTCGATCCTGAACGTCACCACCCTTGCCTGGCCGTGCCGCACGGCATTGGTGATGCACTCCTGGACGATGCGGAGCACATGGAGCGTCGCTTCGGCGGACAGGACGATGTCCTCCACACCCGGCCCGAGTTCCCAGCGCGTTTCCACGCCGGTGGCGGCCAGGCGGGGGTCCAGCCGGTAGCGCAGGTTGGCCAGCGCATCGGCCAACGTTGCCGTACTGGGGCCGCGCGCGTCGAGAAGCAGGTGGAGTTCCTCCAGCGAGCCTCGCACTGCGTCCTCGACCTCGCCGGCTGCGATCTCGCCCCGGGTAAGACCGCTCAGCAACAGCGACAGCCGGGTCCCGACGCCGTCGTGCATGTCGCGCATCAGCCGCATCCGCTCCTGCGTGCCGATCGCCTCGCGCTCGGTGGCGCGCCTGCTTTCGTACATGGCTTCAAGGTCGCGGCGGGCCGCCGCGACGCGTGCCTCGAGAAGCTTGTTCATGTTCCCGAGCGCAGCCCTGGTCTTTGCCATGTCGTCCGCCAGCAGCACGCTGGTGATGATGAGGACGAGGGGGAAGCTCAGCGCCATCCACAGCACGCTGGAAAAGGAGCCGGTTCCCTGTATCCACAGGATGTCGTGGACGGCCGGACCGATCTGGCCGAGCACGCCGACCAGCAGAACGACGCGATGGAGCGTCGGTCTTGCGAACGTGCCATAGGCGAAGACCCCGACGCAGAACAGGCCGACGACAAACAGCGGAATGTACCAGAGCCAGGGCGCCAGCGCCATGAAGTGGGCGGTCGGAACGGCAAACAGCATGATCGAACCGGCGGTCGCGAAGACCGCCAGCGCGATCTCGAAGGCGCGCCAGCGATAGTCGCACAAGCGCAGCAGGAAGACGAAGATGAAGCAGAGCGACCAGCCGAGGCTGGCGCTGACCAGCGGCCACCAATAGGCGACCGGCAGCGGAAGAAAATCGAATACGCCGTGGAAATTGCGCAATCCGAAGAGGATCGACCCCGCCCCGAACAGTCCGTAATTGGCCGAGCCGACGGGGTCGCGCAGCCAGTTGAACAGCAGCGGCACGGCAAGGATGACGACGGTGAGATTGGCGATCCACAACAGGTCGACCTGGAAGAACCACCGCAGGCGATAGGCGTCGCCCAGCAGTTCGCGCGGGCCGACATAGATATCCGAAAGGCCGGCGCGGCTGTTGGCCAATCCCGTGACGGATATGACGATGCTGTTGTCGCCGGCGTGGAGGTTGTCGGCTGGGATGGCGAGGTAGAAGGGGCGGTTCCAATGCCAGGCGGCGTTGCCGATACCGCCGGGCTCTGTGAGCGGCGCGCCGTTGATCTCGATGGCGCCGTGATTGCTGAGACGCGGCACGTAAAGGGCGCGGTCCGCCAGCGCGTCCGGTTCCACGCGGATGGTGAAGCGATAATGGCCGGTCCCGCCAAATCCGGGATGCTTCCTGTTCCACGGATCCGGCAGGCTGACCGGCGAGTCCGGGGATGGAGCGCCCGAGAGAGAACCGCGGTCGGAGGACCCGCCATCATCGGGAACCAGCGTGAGCGCGGCGCCGCCCAGCCGCCACGGCGCCAGATTCGCGGATGGCGTCAGCCACTCCGCTGCCAGTGGCGCGACGACCAAGACAAGGATGATGCCGATCACCGCAGCCAGACGATGTGTGCCCGAACGCTCGCCTGTCTCCATTCCCGGCCGGCTCAAATCAGTCCCAGGGCGGACGCCTCGAATACGGCTTCGCCGCGCGAGCCGACTTCGAGTTTTCGATAGATGGCCTTTGCATGGCCACGGCTCGTATGCGGCGACATATTGAGGAACTTGGCGACCTCGACAAGCGTGAAGCCCCTGGCGACAAGCTGGAGCACCTCCATCTCCCGGGCCGTCAGTCCGGGATCGTTCAAACTCGTCGCTTCGTCGTCCGCGTTCGGTGCCTGGTCTCCGGCCGGTTGCCGCCCCAGGCCGCCGCGTCCGCGCTGGACGGCGCCGAGGATGTGGCGCGCGATTTTCGGGTCGATCGGAGAATTTCCGGCCCGCAGCTCATCGATCGCGGCGATCCACTGGTCCGGCGCGCTCTCCTTCAGCAGGTATCCCGTGGCGCCGGCATAGATGGCCGCGACCACATTCGCCTCGTCGGCGAAAACGGTCGCGACAAGGATATCGGCTTCGGGCTGATGCCGGCGGGCCGCCCGGATGACGTCGATACCCGAGCCGTCCGGCAGCCCGAGATCGACGATGATCAGGTCGAAGACCGTTTCCTGGACGGTTCGAAGTGCCTGCACAACGTTGCCGCACGTGGCCACGACCCGGTATCCGGGACGATGCTCGATGATCGCCCGGATCGCCTGCTGCCAATAGGGATCGTCTTCAATAACGACGAGCCGCATCTCTATGATCCATACCTCCTTTGTCCGACCGACCGTAGCCGGGCCGTGCAGATCTGTGCGCGCGGCGCGACAGATGCAGATATCGTTTGCCGTGGCAGCCGGGACCACCGAGCCGCCGAAGGGTAGAGCAGCCCGGCGGTGTCAGGCAAGGTTCAAACGCGGCAACGATCGAAGAAAGCAACGATGAGAAGCAGGCGTCGATGGCGCGATCCTACATGTTGCTCGCAGGCCGGTAGGTCGGGGGCTTGGGCTTGTATGCCGGAACCTGGCGCATGGCGCGTGGCTTGCCCGTCGCCAAGGCTTTCGGCGCAGGCCGGGCGCTCTTCAGCTCCGCGGCGTGAACCGCCTTGAACCGGGCAAGCAGCACGGTCATGAAGTCGCGTGTCCTGATCATGGGCGTCTCCTCCACACCCTCCGCGAACGCAATCTGCCCACAACTTGCAGGATGCCGCAATAAACTTTGACATGACGACGGGCCGGAGATGCGGGATCGTCCCGCCGGCGCCTCACGACCGGCCGAGACCGATATCGTGCATTGCCGGCCCGGCGTCGGCTCCGTCAAGGCGCATCGTTCCTGTTCGCCAGGAGGATGTGACAGCAGCTGGAACCGTGGCCGGGCGTCCAGGTCACGTTCTCGAAACGGATGCCGGTCGCCTCGAACAGGCCCCGGTCGAAGGCGCCGGCAATCCGACAGAGCGTCGCCAGCTTCTCGTCGCCGACGCCGGCTCCGACCCAGGCGTCTTTCAGCGGGCAGCGCTTCACCTTGAAGGCGATGCTCGCGTCGGTGCGCGCCACCTCGGTCGGATACATGCGGCCGTCGTCGGGACTGACGGCCAGGAACGCCTCGCCGATGCGCCGGGCGTCGTTCTGGCCGAAATCTGTGAACGCCACAGCCGCGACCTCGCGGCCGCGCTTTTCGATAGCGCGGACAAGCAGCTCTTCGGCCTTTTCGGCGCCCAGTTCCGCCGTCAGTTCGTCCAGCATCAGCCGGTAGAGATCGGCACGGTTGCGGAAGGCCGCGTCCAGTTCGCGCGACAGTTTCTCAGCCCTGGCGGCGGCGTGCGAATATGCGTCGATGTCGGTCATGATGCGTCCTGACGTGTCCTGTGGAGTCTCGGTGCCGCCGCCACCAGCGCCTCGCCGATGGCCGATTGCGGCGAGTCGATGATTTTACGCGCATCGCCCTGCTCGGCGATCCGGCCCCGGTCGAGAAGGATGACGCGGTGCGCGACCGCCCGCACCAGTCCGAGATCGTGGGCGATGAAGAGATAGGCGATCTTCTCCTCGCGCTGAAGGTCGAGCAGCAGTTCGACGATCTGCGCGCGCACCGAGACGTCGAGCGCCGAGACGGCTTCGTCCAGCACGATCAGGGACGGCTTCGTGGCGATGGCGCGGGCGATCGCCACGCGCTGCCGCTGGCCGCCGGAGATTTCATGGATCGCCCGGCCGGCGAGGCTCGCTTCCAGCCCGACGCGTTCGAGCAACTCGGCGATGCGGCGCGGCCGTTTCGAGCGTGGCGCGACGGCATGGATGCGCAGCGGATCGTCCAGAACCCGCGCTACCGTGGCGCGCGGGTTGAAGGCGGCGAGCGGATCCTGGAACACCATCTGCAGCCGCGCTCTTGCTGCCCGCAGCGCCGACCCGCGCAAGGCCAGCCAGTCGTTGCCTTCGAAGGCGATGGTGCCGGCGTCCGGCTCGATCAGCCGCAGGACCAGCCGCGCGACGGTCGATTTGCCGCTGCCGGACGGACCGGCAAGCGCCAGCGTTTCGCCCGGCTGTATCCGGAAAGACACGTCGTCGACCGCCGTGACGGTTTCGCCGCTGCGGGAGAAGCGTTTCGTCAGGCCCTCGACGGACAGGAGCGGGCCGTTCATCGAGCTGTTCCCGCCGTTCTCGCGACCAGCGGAGCCGCGTCGAGGCCGATATGCGCATCGAGCAGCGCGCGCGTGTAGGCGTGGCGCGGCGCTTCGATCACCTGCGCGGCCGGACCGATCTCGACCGCCCGGCCGTGACGGAACACCGCGATGCGGTCGGCAAGACCGGCTGCCAGCGCGATATCGTGGCTGATGAACAGCAGTGTCATGCCGTCCTCTTCGGTCAGCCGGCGAAGCAACGTCACGATCTCGGCCTGCACGATGGTGTCGAGCGCGCTGGTCGCCTCGTCGGCGATCAGCAGTTTCGGTCCGGCGGCAATGGCCGCGGCGATGCAGACGCGCTGCTTCTGGCCGCCCGAGAGCTGGTGCGGATAGGCGGCGAGGGCGCGCCGGGGATCGGGCAGACGGACGCGGCCGAGCAGGTCGGCCGCGCGGGCATAGGCCTCCTTCCAACCGAGGCCGAGATGGGTGCGCGCCACCTCCGCCACCTGCTCGCCGATGGTCAGCACCGGATCGAGGCTTGCGGCGGGATCCTGGAAGACGAAACCGATGTCGCGACCGTGCGCCGGGCCTCGCCGAAGGCCCGGCCACTCGATCTTCCCTTCGATTGTCGCGGAAGCCGGCAGCAGCCCGGCGATGGCCAGCGCCAGCGTGCTCTTTCCCGAACCGCTCTCGCCGATCACCGCCAGCCGCTCGCCGGCCGCGATGTCGAGATCGGTCTCCGTCAGCGCCGGTAGCGGGCGGCCCTTGTGCGCCGCCTCGCCGCCCTCGTAGGTCACGGTCAGGCCGCGGATGGAGACGAGCGGCATCCTTGCCGCCGGCGTGCTCACGACAGGCCCCTGCGCACCGCGGTGCCTTCGACCGCGCCTTCGCCGGCGAGGTAGATGCCGAGCACGGTGAGCACCAGCGCGATACCCGGCACGATCGACAGGAACGGCTGGGAACGCAGCACGGCGCGGCCTTCCGCGATCATGCCGCCCCAGGTGACGCGGTTGGGATCGCCGAGACCGAGAAAGGACAGCGCCGCCTCGGTGAGGATGGCGGCGGCGACGATGACGGACGACAGCGCCAGTACCGGCGGCAGCGCGTTGGGCAGCACCTCGCGAAAGGCGATCTCGAGCGGGTGCATGCCTATGACGCGGGCGCCCGCCACATAGTCGCGCTCGCGGATCGACAGCACTTCGGCGCGGGCCACGCGCGCCGGGCCGGTCCAGGCCGAGAGCGCGATGGCCGCCACCACGACGCCGAGCGACGGGCCGACGACGCTGACGAAGGCCAGCGCCAGCAGGAAGCCCGGCACGGTCTGGAAGGCGTCGGTGACGCGCATCAGCACCTCGTCCGTCAGTCCGCCTGCGAAGCCGGCCAGGGTGCCGACGACGGCGCCGATGGCGAGCGAGGCGGCGGCGGCGGCGAGCCCGACCACCAGCGAGGTGCGGGCGCCGTGGAACAGTTCGGCCAGCACGTCGCGGCCGAGCCGGTCGGTGCCGAGCGGCAGCGCCCAATCCTGGAACGGCGGCGTCAGCGGCGGACCGGCGATGGCCAGCGGATCGCCGGGAAACAGAAGAGGGGCGACAAGTGCCATCAGGGCGAGGGCGGCGAGGATGAGCGCGCCGGCAATCGCCTCGGGCGAACGGAAAAAGCGGGCCCTGCGGCTCATGCCTGGGCCTCTCATGTCCGGGCCTCGCTTGTGCCGACGCGCGGATCGAGGAAGGCGTAGGCGATGTCGACGGCGAGGTTGACGAGGACGACCAGCACGGCGCTGACCAGGATGATGCCGAGTAGCAGCGGCGTGTCGCGCGCGGCGACGGCTTCCTGCGCCAGCCGGCCGAGGCCCGGAACCGAGAACACGCTTTCGATGACGACGCTGCCGCCGAGCATCTGCGCCGACTGCAATCCCAGCATCGTTATCAGCGGCAAGAGCGCGTTGCGGGCGACGTGGCGGATGACGATGCGGCGGCGCGGGATGCCGCGGGCGACCAGGGCGCGGACGAAATCCTGGCGCCAGACCTCCGCCATCCCGGCCCGCATCATCCTGAGGTAGAGCGCCAGGTAGATGAAACCGAGCGCGGCCACCGGCAGGACGAGGTGGTTGGCGATGTCGGCGGCGCGGGCGAACCCGGTCTTGCCCGACGCTATGGTCTCGATGCCGGCGATCGGCAGCCAGCGCAGTTGCACGGCGAAGACGACCGAGAGCACGAGGCCGAGCCAGAAGCCTGGCACGGCGTACAGCGCCAGCGAGCCGATGGAGAGGATGCGGTCGCGCGCCGAGCCCGGCCTGGCGCCGGCGACGACGCCCAGCAGGGAGCCGAGGCCGAACGACAGGGCGGTGGCGCTCACCATCAGGAGAAGCGTGTTGGGCAGGCGTTCCAGGATCAGGTCGCGGATCGGCCGCGAGAAGGCGACCGACTGGCCGAGATCGAGATGGGCGAGCGCCCACAGATAGTTCGCCAGCCGGGTCGGCTCGGACTGGTCGAGGCCCCAGCGTTGGCGCAGCGACTCGACCAGTCCGGCGTCGCCGCCGGTCGAGACGATATAGGCATCTACCGCGTCGCCGGGTGCGGCTTCGAGCAGGAGGAAGCTGCCGACGACGACGATCAACAGCACGAAGACGGAGCCGATGAGCCGGCGGCGCAGCAGGCGGAGCGCGCGGGTCATGAAGATGAACCGGCGCAATGCGCATAACTGTCGGACAGGGCATCCCCTCCTGGCCTGCTTGATATCGTCGGTTCAATGGCAGGCTCGTTGCACATGGATGCTTCCAGAATCCCGATCGTCGTCGCGTACCCCCACCCCTGTCCTTGTCGGGGCGAGCCACGGGTCTCGCCCGTCCTTCGGACCCCCACAAGGAGGAGGGAGACGCTGATGCCACCGCTTTGTCCAACACTGCCTGCGTTAGAAGGGTGTGGCGCAGCTGCAAAGTTCCCCTCCCCCTTGCGGGGAGGGGTTAGGGGTGGGGGTGCGGCGCCATGCGTGATGATACCGCCATTCACGCGCGGATATCGGGCAGGACGGAGTGGGGTTACTTGGGGCCGGCACATGCCAGACCTTACCCGCCGGCGAAGGCCGTGCTCAAGCCGCCACCGTCACACCTGGTCCAGCCAGGTGTCGGCCCAGTTTGAGACCGCCCAGCGCGGATTGTCGGCGATGTTCTTGACCTTGTCGCTGGCGACCGAGATGAAGCTCCATTCGGCGACGTTGATGAGCGGCAGGTCTTCGACGACCTTCTTCTGGAAGTCCTTGTAGAGTTCGGTGCGCTTGTCGGCGTCCAGTTCCACCGCCGCCTTGGCGATGACGGCGTCCAGTTCGTCGTTATGATAGCCGCCCTGGTTGGAGAAGGGCACGCCGTCGGGAATGCCGCTCTGCACCAGGATGGTGGTGGAGATCGCGGGATCGCCGCGGAACACCGGCGGGCCGACGGCGAGGTCGAAATCATGGTCGGTGTAGACCGCCTTGATGTGCGCGGCATCGTCGTTGTTGACCAGCCGCGCGTCGATGCCGACCTTGGCCAGCGCCTGGCGCAGATAGTCGCCGAACTGTTTGGTCTCGTTGAAATAGGGCGCCGGCAGCAGCTTCAGCGTAAAGCGCACGCCGTTGTCGGCGCGCTTGTAGCCGGCCTCGTCGAGCAGCGCGTTGGCCTTGTCGACGCTGAAATCGTAGGTCGGCACGTCGGCCGTGTAGAATTGCGGGTCCGTGGTCGGTACCGGCCCGGTGGCAGCCCTGGCGTAGCCGAGGAACACCGTCTTGACGACGAAATCCTTGTCGATGGCGTGGGCGATGGCGCGGCGCACGCGCAGGTCGGCCAGTTCCTTGCGGCGGTGGTTGATCTCAACCACGAGCTGGTAGGTCAGGCCCTCGTAGCCCTTGGTGACGACCTTGAGGCCGGGGACCTTCGATATGCGGTCGAGGTCGGCCAGCGGCACGGCGGAGAAGGCGGCGAGCTGGATTTCCTCGGCTTCGAGGGCGCTCGCAGCCGAAGCACGGTCGGGCAGGACCTGATAGACGATCTCGTCGAGATAGGGCTCTCCCTCGCCCCAATAGTCCGGGTTCTTCGCTAGGCGGTAATACTGGCCGGGCTTGTATTCCGCGAACTTGAACGGGCCTGTGCCGACCGGTGCGTTGTTGGCCGGGTTGTCCTCAATCTTGCCGGTCTCGTAGATGTGCTTCGGCACGACGCTGGAGAGCGCCGGCAGCGCGTTGCGGATCAGCTGGAAGGGTGTCGGCGCGGCGAATTTGAAGACGGCGGTGAGATCGTCCGGCGTGTCGACCGCTTCCAGATCCTTGAACACGGTGCGGCCGAGATTCTGCAGCGGCTTCCACACATTGAGCGCCGAAAAGGCGACGTCGGCCGAGGTGAAGGGCTTGCCGTCATGCCATTTGACGCCTTCGCGCAGCCTGAAGGTGGCCGAAAGCCCGTCAGGCGCCCCTTCCCAACTCACCGCAAGCCGCGGATCAAGGCCATCCTTGCCATCGTAGGAGGCTTCGGCAAGCGTTTCGACCACCTTGCTGGAGACGAAGAAGACGCCGTTGGAGGCGACGATCGCCGGGTTGAGGTTGCGCGGCTCGGAATCGGCGGCGACGACCAGCCGCCCGCCTTTGGCCGGCGCCTGCGCGCGCGCCATCGTCGGCAGCGCGGTCGAGGCGAGCAGCGCGGCGGAGCCGGCAAGCACCTGGCGTCGCGAGAGCGTGAATTCTGACATGGGCTGGACTCCATCTGGCCGGCGACCGGCATTCGCACGGCCGCCATCGCCGCAGGGTGATTATGGACCACTGGGCCGGTTGCGCCAGAGAAGGAATTGGCGCGGCGACGATCGCCGATGGAATATTTCTCCACGGCGCCTGCGGAAATTCAAGTGCCCGCAGCGGCGATGTCGATTTCGTCGCGGCGGCGGCCGCACGGCGTGTGAAGGATATCTTGAAAATATTCCTATTCCGTCTACCGTGGCGAGTGGTGGGACATTCCAACGGGAGATGACAGATGACCCACCAGGACCATTTCGACTTTATCCGCGAACCCGACCTGCGCCGGCCGCTCAAGCCGGAGCGCGTGTTCTTCGGCCTGTTTGCCGGCGAAGCGGGCGGGCCGATCGTGGCTTGTCGCGAGAGGCTCATGCGCGAGCAGCGCATCTTCGGCAGCCGGATCGCGGAGGAGCGGTTTCACCTCAGCCTCTCCCTTGTGGGCGATTTCAAGCGAATCCCGAGCAAGGTTCCATACGGCGCCGGGATTGCGGCGGACCGGATCGCGATGCCGCCTTTCGAAGTCGTGCTGGACTACGCGGCGACCCTTGAAGGCGGCCGGCCCGGCCGATGCGCGACGGTGCTTCTCGCCAAGAGCGATGCGCTGCATGACCTTGGCGGCAGCCTTTTCCATGAACTTGGCCTGCAGGGCATGAAGGCAAGCCTCCTTACTATGCCGCATGTCACGCTGTTCTACGGTTCGCGGCGCATCCGGCCAACCCGGATCAAGCCGATCCGTCTGTGGATCGACCGGTTCTACCTGATCCATAGCGAACGCGGACTCGGCCGCTACACCATACTGGGCTGCTGGTTCCTTGGCGGCGCGCCGACCGCACCAGTCCATGCTGTGACGCCGCCACTAGCCTTTGGTTCGATGGCTGCCTAAGCTCCCTCGCGCTAGAAAGGCAGCCGTATTCGGATGCTGTCGCGGCAGGGAGGAAGATATGGATTTTTCGACGGTCGACCGGACCTATGCGCATGCCCGCAAAAACTTCAGGTTGGCGATCCCGGAAAGTTTCAATTTCGCCTTCGACGTCATCGACGACTGGGCGCGCCGCGATGACCATACGGCGGTGATCGCCGTTTCGCGCGACGGCGAGACGGTGCGGGAATTGCCGTTCTCGTATTTTTCCGAACAGTCCGGCCGTTTTGCCAACGCCCTCAAGGGCCTCGGCGTGACGGCCGGCGATTTCGCCTGCGTCGTCATCGGGCGCGTGCCCGAATGGTACACGGTGCTGTTCGGCTGCATGAAGGCGGGCGCGGTGTCGATGCCGGGCACCAATCTGCTCACCGCGCACGACATCGAATACCGCGTCAACCATTCCGAGGCGACGGCGGTCATCGTGACGCCGGAGCATTGCGAGAAAATCGACCGGATCCGTGACGCATGTCCCAGCCTGCGGCATTTCATCGTCGTCGGTGACGCGCGTCCGGGATGGCTTTCGATGGAAGCGCTGATCGGGGCCGCTTCGCCGTCGCTCGACAGGGCGGCGTTCGGCACGACGCGCGCCACCGACATGATGATGGCCTATTTCACCTCCGGCACGACCTCGATGCCGAAGATGGTGCCGCGCGACCACGGCTATGCGCTGGCGCACGCCGCCACCGGCCTGTTCTGGCAGGATTTGACGCGGTCGGACGTGCACTGGTCGCTCACCGACACCGGCTGGGCCAAGGCGGCCTGGGGAATCCTGTTCCCGCAGATGCTGCTCGGCACGCCGGCGGTTCTCTACGACGCGCCGGCGGCCTTCGACGCCGACATGCACCTCAGGTTGATCGGACGACTCGGCGTGACGACGTTCTGTGCACCGCCGACCGTCTACCGGCTGTTCGCGCAGCAGGACCTCGCGCAATACGACCTGTCCAGTCTGCGCCGGTCGATGGGGGCGGGCGAGCCGCTCAATCCGGAGGTCATGCGCATCTGGAAGGAAGCGACCGGCACGGTGATCGCCGACGGCTACGGCCAGACGGAGACGATCAACATCGTCGCCAATTTCCCGTCGGAAGAGGTCCGTTACGGCTCGATGGGCAAGCCGGTGCCCGGCTACGACGTCGATGTGGTGGACGACGACGGCAACAGGCAGCCGGACGAGGAGGTCGGCCATATCGCGGTTCGGCTCGGCGAGCCGTGGCCGAACGGGCTGTTCCACGGCTACTACGAGAAAGGCGGCGAACTGGACAAACGGGCCTTCCGCAACGGCTGGTACTATACAGGCGATACGGCGCGGCGCGACAAGGACGGCTATCTGTGGTTCGTCGGGCGCTCGGACGACCTGATTTCCTCGGCGGGCTACCGCATCAGCCCCTTCGAAGTCGAAAGCGCGCTGATCGAACACCGCGCCGTCGTCGAGAGCGCGGTGATCGGCAAGCCCGACGAGACGCGCGGCCAGATCGTCAAGGCCTATATCATCCTCGCCAAGGGTTTTGTGCCGTCGGACGAACTGGCGAAGGACATCCAGGAGTTCTGCCGCAACCAGACGGCCCCGTACAAATATCCGCGCGAGATCGAGTTCGTCGACGCCCTGCCCAAGACCATTTCCGGCAAGATACGAAGGGTGGAACTGCGGCAGGAGGAAGGGGGTAGGTAAATTTCTTCTTACCTTTGATGCCTGATTGAAGACACGAGGCGTTCCGGAGTGGATCCCGGCTCTCGCCTTGCGCTTGGAGCCTGCCCTCGAGCTTGCCGAAGGCAAGACCCGCGGGGCGCTCGGCAGCGGCCGGGATGACGCCCGACATGGCGATATCCGGCCATGACGACAATCCGCGATCGCCAAGGCTGGCGATTGGCCGCCCCTGCTCTGCGACAGGGCGTCATCCCGGCCAAGCGAACTTGTGAGCGCAGAGCCGGGATCCAGTTCGCGACGCCGCCGGCTGGAGACGCCGGCGCTGAAATTGGTAAGACCAGATGACAATAATACGAGGAGATTGCTGCAAGTTGTTGCAGCGCCAGCCGCCGGCGCCTGTTTTCTGGCTGGACCAGGCGGGTTAAACTGGAGCAGAGTGACGCGCGGCAGGTCGCTCCGCGCTGACAATCATCAGGGAGGACAGCATGAACATCGCCCCGGGCAAGACGAACGCCGTGCCGTTCGACCAGGCGCGCGTCGATCGCCTGATGGAGGACGCCGGCATCGATGTGCTGCTGGCCACGTCCAAGCACAACACCCAGTATCTGCTCGGCGGCTACAAGTTCATCTTCTTCTCCGCCATGGACGCGATCGGCCACAGCCGCTACCTGCCGATCGTCGTCTACGAAAAGGGCGACCCCGGTCACGCGGCCTATGTGGGGAACCGCATGGAAGGCGGCGAGCACCAGAACCACCCGTTCTGGACGCCGACGCTGCATCTGTCCAACTGGGGCACGATGGATTCGGTCGCGCTCGCCGTCGACCATCTGCGCGGGATTGGCAAGGCCGGCGCCCGCATTGGCATCGAGCCGCCGTTCCTGCCGTCGGACGCCTATCTGGCGCTCACGCGCGCGCTGCCCGACGCGACGCTGGTCGACGCGACCGGCATGCTGGAGCGGATGCGCGCGCTCAAGACGCCGCATGAACTCGCCATGCTGAGAAAGGCGTCCGGCATCATCACCGATTCCATGCTGGCGACGATCGCCTGGGCGCGCGAGGGCTCGACCAAGACGGAGATCATCGAGCACTTGCGGCGCGAGGAGACCAATCGCGGCGCGCAGTTCGAATATTGCCTGCTGACGCTGGGGGCGAGCCACAACCGGGCGTCCTCCGGACAGGCCTGGCAGGCGGGCGAGGTGCTGTCGATCGATTCCGGCGGAAACTATCACGGCTATATCGGCGATCTCTGCCGCATGGGCGTGCTGGGCGAACCGGACGCGGAACTGGAGGACCTGCTCGGCGAGATCGACGCCGTGCAGCAGGCGGCTTTCTCGATGGTCCGGGCCGGCGTGCGGGGCGGCGACATGATCGTCCATGCCGAGAGCGTGCTGAAGAAATCGAAGGTGGCGCCCTACACGGATTTCTTCGCGCACGGCATGGGGTTGATCACCCATGAGGCGCCGTTCCTGATGACGAACCATCCGGTGACCTATGAAGGCACCTATGCGGACAAGCCTCTGGAGGCGAACATGGTGCTTTCGGTCGAGACCACCATGCTCCACCCGACGCGGGGCTTCATCAAGCTGGAGGACACGGTGGCTGTCACCGAGACCGGCTACGAGATGTTCGGCGACCGGGGCAGGGGATGGAACCGTGGCGGGGCGGCGTAGGCCGATCTTCGGACCGCGACGCGCGATTTGTCGTCCCGGATACGGATATTGAGGGAATAGTCACCGCGCGCCGAACCGCTGCTTTGCCGCGTCCGTGGCGGGCTGGAACAGCGAGACGACGGTGCCTTCGGGATCGCGGAACTGCGCGGCCCGGTTGCCCCAGGGCATCAGCTTCGGCTCGTGCACGATTTCTGCCCTGTCTTTCAGCCGCTCGAAAGTCGCGTCCACGTCCTCGACCATGAATTCGACGATGGCCGTGCGGTTGGCCGCCGGTTCGGCACTGCCTTCCTTGAACAGCGCGACGGTCTCGGCGCTGCCGAAGGCGAGCGTCGCTGACGGCGTCACGATCTCCGCGAAGACGGGCGCCAGCCACTCGGCCTGCGTTCCGGCCACCATTTCATAGAATGCGACCATCGATCCGATGTCGGCGCAGACGAGGCGGGTGGAAGCGAATTTCATGCGGGGCTCTCTTTCCGGTTTTTCGGACGAGGGCCCCTTCTGTCACGAGCCTGCTGCCACCGTTCTGACAGCAGGGATTTCATGCGTGAACCATCTGCCGCCGGAGGCGCCTGATGGATGGAATTGCGTCATCGGGGCCGTGCGCCGCGATCGGCCGGGACAGGCAACGCAGGGTTGACGGCTCAACCGGTGAACGCAATAACCAAAGGGCGGGCGGCGAAGGAGGAGGGATCACCATTGGCCAGACGGTTCATTGTCGTCGCCGTTTCCATGCTTGCCCTGTCGGGCTGCGGCATCTCGCAAGCCAATTATGACGCCAGTCGCGAGGCGCTGCGCGGTAGTCCGAGCCTGCGCAGCGATTTCGTGAGAAACTGTACGCGCAATATTTCCAGGAAACCCTACGCGACCCGGCGAAACATCGCCAAGGTGATGAACACGTCCGTGCGCAATACGCCGCGGCTATATTGTTCCCGCCTGACGCGGGGCATCACGTCGGGCCGCCTGTCGCATTCGGACATCGCCGCCGCCTCGCGCGGGCAGGTCACGCCGGCCATCATAAGGGTGCTGCAGGGGCGGTAGCGGCTGCCCTCTTCTTGGAAGGGGCGATCGCGAAGGGTGACGCACCCCCACCCCTGTCCCCTCCCCACAAGGGGGAGGGGGACTTTGTGACAGCGCCACACCGCCCATTTTGAGCCGGACGGCGGTGCCAGTGGGGGTGCGCGGCCGTCAAACTCCCAGATGCGATTGCCCACTCTTTGGGAGGAAGGCGGTCAGGTTCCGGCCGGTATCAGCCTGAAGTCGGGCAGATCGCGCAGGCCCGTTTCCGGCCCGGCCGGCGAATAGACGACGAAAAGCTGCATCGGCGCGCCCGAAGTATTCAGCGTCGAATGGAAGCGGTTCTCGGGAATGTAGCAGGTGCAGCCGGGGCCGACCTGGCGCACGATCGGGTTGCCCATCTCGTCCTCGATCATCTGCTCGCCATTGCCGGATATGACGAAGATGATCTCCTCGGCGCCCGGATGATTGTGGCGGGCGTGGCCCTGGCCGGGCGGCAGGTCGACCACGCCGCCGGAGAAGCGCGCCGCGCCGTTGACTTCGGGCGCCACCGTCAGCGACAGCTTGCCCCACTCGAAGCCGAACGCGTCGACGTCGCCCGGATAGACGAACATTCTTGTCCTGTCGGTCATTGTCCTCTCCTCAGTCCTGTTTTCCGCCGCCGATGGCGACGGCCTTGAAATCCCGCGTCTGGCCGGCGATCGCGGCCTCGGCTGGCAAGCGCTCCATCGAGGACGCGCCATAGAAGCCGTGCAGGCCCCTGGTTCGGTCGAGGATATAGCGGGCGTCCTCCGGCATGGAGATCGGTCCGCCGTGGCAAAGCAGGATCACGTCCTTGCGCACGGAGCGGGCGGCGTCTGCGATCGCGTCGATTTCTCCCACGCAACTCTCCAGCGTCCTGGCGGAGGTGGCGCCGATGCTGCCGCCGGTCGTCACGCCCATATGCGCGACGACGACGTCGGCGCCGGCCTTCGTCATGGCCCTGGCCTCCTCGGGGTTGAAGACATAGGGCGTGGTCAGCAGGTCCTGCCGGTGCGCCTCTGCGATCATGTCGACCTCCAGCGAAAAGCCCATGCCGGTCTCCTCGAAGCTCTGCCGCATCGTGCCGTCAAACAGACCGATCGTGGGAAAGTTCTGCACGCCGGAAAAGCCCATCTCCTTCAGTTCGGAAAGCAGCTTCGGCATGATGACGAACGGGTCGGTGCCGTTGACGCCGGCCAGAACCGGCGTGTTCTTCACCACCGGCAGCACCTCGTAGGCCATCTCCTTGACGATGGCGTTGGCATTGCCATAGGCGAGCAGGCCCGCCGCCGAGCCGCGCCCGGCCATGCGGTAGCGGCCGGAATTGTAGATGATGATCAGGTCGATGCCGCCCGCTTCCTCCGCCTTGGCCGAGAGACCGGTGCCGGCCCCGCCGCCGATGATGGGCGTGCCGGCCTCGATCATGGCGTGGAATTTCTTCAGTATGTCGCTGCGTGGGATCGCGGGCATCTTGTCTTCCTGATGGTTGGGGAGTTCTTCTATCCGAGGACTTCGCGGAACGCCCTGACGGCCGCCTCGGCGAAAGCCGGATCGTTGATGTGCAGCGGCAGGCGCTCGACGCGGCGCGTGGCGGTCGGGCGGATCGTGCGTTCGATCGCCTGGAAGAGGGCGGCGTCGGCCTCCGGGTCCCAAAACGCGCCGCCTTCGATGTCGAGCGCCGAGACCCCCCTTTCGGGAGTGAGGAAGCGCACCGGGCCTTCGCATTGCGATAGTTTTTCGCCGATCCATTCGCCGATCCGGCGGCATTCCTCGGACGTCGTGCGCATCAGCGTCACGTTCGGGTTGTGCTCATAGAAGAGGCGGGAGCTGTATTTCTCCGGGATGGTCGAAGGTGCCCAGAAATTGACCATGTCGAGCGCGCCGACCGAGCCGACATAGGGCAGCCTGGTGCGGGCGATCGCGCCGAAGCGGTCCGGCGTCGCCGGCAGCACGCCGCCGAAGTGCATGTCGCAGACCTCTGTCGTGGTGATGTCGATGACGCCGGCCAGCAGGCCGCTGTCGGCGAGTTTCTCCATCGTGCGGCCGCCCGTGCCGGTAGCATGAAAGACCATGCAGTCGTAATCGTCGCGCAAGGTTTCGGCGATCGCGGTGACGCAGGGCGTGGTGACGCCGAACATGGTCAGCCCGATCGAGGGTTTTCCCTCGTCGATCCTAGCCGCGCGCGCGGCCATGCCGGCAACGGCCTGGGCGGCGTTGTGCAGGACCACGCGCGAGATGCGGTTCAGGCCGGCCATGTCGGTGATCGACGGCATCATGACGATGTCCGACACGTCGACATAGGGCGCGGTGTCGCCGGAAGCGAGCGTCGAGACCATCAGCTTGGGGACGCCCAGCGCCAGCGTGCGCATGCCGGCGGTGACGATCGAGGTGCCGCCGCCGCCGCCGATGCCGACGACGCCGGCGACGTCGTGTCGCGAGGCGATGAAACGGGCGAAAGCGATGCCCATCGCCGTAACGGCGGTTCCCCGGTCATTGGTGACCAGGACGGCGGACGTTCCATCGGGATGCCAGGACGCCACCTCGCGCGCCTCGACGTCGACCGGAACCACCGCGCCACGGGTGCCGACATCGACGCGGGCGACAGTTGCGCCCGTCGTTGCGATGGCGTCGGCCAGATAGGCGAGTTCCTCGCCCTTGGTGTCGGCCGTGCCGACAACGTAGATGCGCTTCATCGGCGTTCCTCCGTCTCGCCATGCCGCTTTCAGGTCGCGGGCATTGCTTTTTTGTGAGACGCGCGTATCGTATTGACATGAATGTCTCACGTCAACAGGATGCCGGCGCAGGCGCCGAGAGAGGGCCTCGGGCGCGCACGCGCCGGCTGATGCTGGAGACGGCGACGCGGCTGATGCAGTCGGGATCGACACCCTCGGTCAGCGAGGTGGCCGAGGCCGCACAGGTCTCCCGCGCCACCGCCTACCGGTATTTCCCGAGCCAGGCGGCGCTCGTCCACGCGGTGGTCGACGAAGCACTTGGTCCGATCCTGACCTGGCAATCCAGGTCGAAAAACGCCGAACGGCGGGTCGCCGCGCTGATCGACACCGCCATGCCGCGCATCGAGACCTTCGAGGCGACGTTCAAGGCGGCGCTGAAGCTGTCGCTCGAGCAGTGGGCGCAGCGCCAGGCGGGCACGCTGGGAGCGGAGCCCGAATTCGCGCGCGGCCACCGCAAGGTCCTGCTGCAGGACGCCGTCGCGCCGCTAGAGGGCCGCCTTCCGCCGAAAGTCCATCGGCGACTGGTGCAATCCCTGTCGCTCATCTTTGGCGTGGAACTCGTCATCATCCTCAAGGACATGTGGGGACTGGGAAGCGCCGAGATGCTGTCCGTCGCGCAATGGGCCGCGAGCGCGATGGTTCGCGCGGCCGAGGCCGAGGCTTTGAACGAGGAGGTGAAGAGCTGAGGGCATGCTCCTATCTGGTTAGACCAGATTGCCGACCACCAGACGGGAATAACGATCGGGAAAAAAGAAACAGACTGTTTGGAAAGCGCCTTTCCTATCCATTTCTATAAGAAACAATAACATTATGCCGATATCGACGCCTTCGCGGCTGGATTGGCAGGACAAGAAAGCCCTTGACGCGGTCTGTTGATTGGTAATACCAGATTTGCACGATGTGGCCGGTTGGGAAGAGATGGCCGCAAAGCGTTTTCGGGACGGATGAGGAGGTCCGTGCCCGGCAAGCAAGCGCCAGAGGAGAACGGAACGGTCGGGCGCCGGCCGCTACAAGCGCCATGCGCACAAGGGAGGAAGAACAATGCGCAAGTCAGTGACCAGCGTGCTCGCTGGTGTCAGCCTAGCACTCGCATGCGGAACATCGGTTCACGCTCAGGAAAAGCAGCTCACCATCTTCTGGGCGGAATGGGATCCGTCCAACTACCTGCAGGAGCTCGGCAACGAGTATGAGAAGGAAACCGGCGTCAAGGTCGTGGTCGAGACGACGCCCTGGGCCGACTTCCAGACCAAGGCCTTCGCGGAATTCAATGCCCACGGCGATGCTTACGACCTTGTGGTCGGCGACTCGCAATGGCTGGGCGCGGCCTCGGAAGGCGGCCACTATGTCGATCTCACCGATTTCGTGAAGGAGAACCACGTCCTCGACAAGATGGCCGAGGCCACCGTCAAATATTATGCCGAATATCCTGGCGGCAGCGGCAAATACTGGGCGATCCCGACCGAGGGCGACGCGGTGGGCTGGGCCTATCGCAAGGATTGGTTCGAGGACCCGAAGGAGAAGGAGGCGTTCAAGGCCAAATACGGCTACGACCTCGACGTGCCGAAGACCTTCAAGGAACTGACCGACATCGCCGAGTTCTTCAACCGGCCGGACCAGAACCGCTACGGCATCGCGATCTATACGCAGAACCAGTATGACGGCCTCGCCATGGGCGTGGAAAACGCCTTGTTCTCCTATGGCGCGGATCTCGGCGATTATTCCACCTACAAGGTCGATGGCGTCGTCAACTCCGACAAGGCGGTGGCCGCGCTCGAGAACTACCGAAAACTGTTCGGTTTCACCCCTCCGGGCTGGACCAACGCCTTCTTCGTCGAGAACAACCAGGCCATCACCGAAGGCCTGGCGGCGATGAGCATGAACTACTTCGCGTTCCTGCCTTCGCTGCTCAACGAATCCACCAATCCGCACGCCAAGGACACCGGCTTCTTCGCCAATCCTGCGGGCCCCGGCGGCGACCAGTTCGCGGCGCTCGGCGGGCAGGGCATTTCCGTCGTCTCCTATTCCAACAACAAGGAAGAGGCGATGAAATTCCTGAAATGGTTCATCCAGGACGACACCCAGAAGAAGTGGGCCGATCTCGGCGGCTACACCTGCAACAAGTCGGTCCTGGAATCGGAAGCCTTCCAGAACGCGACGCCCTACAACAAGGCCTTCTACGACACGATGTTCAAGGTGAAGGACTTCTGGGCCGTTCCCGAATATGCGGAACTGCTGCAGCAGTTCAACCAGCGCGTCTATCCCTACGTCGTCAACGGCCAGGGCTCGGCCAAGGAGGTGCTGGACGCCGTCGCCTCCGACTGGGACGGAACCTTCAAGAAATACGGGCGGGTGAAATAACCCACGGACTTGGTGGAGGGGGCTTTGCGCCTCCTCCGCTCCCTTTTTTCGACATAGCAAGCAGGGAAACTCGCCGTGGCGACAGCCGTGATGTCCACGCTGGATCCGAAGTCCCGCGCCGCCGCCCGCGGCATGAGCGACCTGGCGATCCGCAATCTCTTCATCGTTCCGACGATCCTTTTCCTGATCGTCTTCAACATCTTTCCGCTGCTCTATTCGCTGGGCTATTCCTTCACCGATTTCCGCGCCTCGACCAACGCGCCCGCCAATTTCGTGGGCTTGCAGAATTATCGCGAGCTGCTCAACGACCCCTACATCTGGAACAATTTCGCGGTGACCGCGAAATACGTCATCGTCTCGGTGGTGGGGCAGGTCGTGGTCGGGTTCGGGACGGCGATGCTGCTCAACCGCGACATCCCCTTCAAGGGCCTGATCACGACGCTGCTTCTGCTGCCGATGATGCTGTCGATGGCGGTGGTCGGCCTGTTCTGGAAACTGCTCTACGACCCGTCCTGGGGCGTCATCAACTGGGCGCTGGGCCTCGGCAAGTTCGAATGGCTGGGCGATCCGCGCATGGCGCTCTACGCCGTCGCCATCACCGACATCTGGATGTGGGCGCCCTTCGTCATGCTCCTGTCGCTGGCCGGTCTTTCGGCGGTGCCGAAGCATCTCTACGAGGCGGCGGCGATCGATCGCGCCGGTCCGCTCTACACCTTCTTCCGCATCACGCTGCCGCTGGTGGCGCCGATCCTGATGATCGCCATCATCTTCCGCACGATGGAGGCGTTCAAGACCTTCGACCTCGCCTATGTACTGTCGACGCAGCCGAGCACGGAGGTCATCTCCATCCGCCTCTACAAGATGGCCTTCCAGGAATGGCAGACGGGGCGCTCCTGCGCGCTCGCCTACATCGTGCTGATCATGGTGCTGGCCATCACCAACATCTACGTGAAGTATCTGAACAAGGTGAAGGAGCGGTAGGATGGGCGATCTTTACCGCTCTTTGTCGGCTAATTTACCCCCACCCCTAACCCCTCCCCACAAGGGGGAGGGGAACTTGGCGTGCGGCAGCTTCCCCTCCCCCTTGCGGGGAGGGGTTAGGGGTGGGGGTATTGCCTCGCCGAACTTCGCAATGGAGGCATAGTCATGGCCGCCGTTCAGACTTCCGGAGAGCGGGCGCTCAACAGGGTCGCCATCGCCGCCGTGCTGATCATCACGCTGATCTTCCTGGCGCCGATCTACTGGATCGTGTCGACCTCGTTCAAGCCGCGCAACCTCGCCACCACCATCCCGCCGACGGTGGTGTTCACGCCCGAGATTTCGCCCTTCGTGAAACTGATGACCAAGCGCTCGCAGTTGCGCGAGCAGCCGACGCCGGAGGAATACGCCGCGGCCCCCTGGTGGGAGCGCATGGTGTTCGACGGCGGCGAGAAGGTGGTGCGCGACGGCAAGGGCGAGGTGCAGTGGTCGGCCTATCCGGGGCGCTTCCTGAACTCGCTGATCATCGCGATCACCTCGACGGTGCTGGCCGTCGGCATGGGCACCTTCACCGCCTACGGCTTCTCGCGCTTCAAGGTGAAGGGGGAGGGCGATCTCCTGTTCTTCATCCTGTCGACGCGCATGTTGCCGCCGGTGGTGGTGGCGATCCCGATGTTCCTGATGTACCGCGTCGTCGGCCTGACCGACACGCATCTCGGCCTGATCATCCTCTACACCGCCTTCAACCTGTCGTTCTCGGTCTGGCTGATGAAGGGCTTCATCGACGAGATCCCGAAAGAGTACGAGGAGGCGGCGCTGGTGGACGGCTACACGCGCATGCAGGCCTTCTTCAAGATCGTCTTGCCGGAGGCGGCCACCGGCATCGCCGCGACCGCCGTGTTCTGCTTCATCACCGCCTGGAACGAATACGCCTTCGCGCTGATGATGACGAACCGGCGCGCGCAGACCGCGCCGCCCTTCATCCCCAGCCAGGTCGGCTCGGGTATTCCCGATTGGACGGTCATCGCGGCCGGAACCTTCCTGTTCCTGGTGCCCGTCGCCATCTTCACGTTCCTGCTTCGCAACCATCTGTTGCGCGGCATGTCCTTCGGAGCGATCCGCAAATGAGCAGCACAACCCTGCAACGGACTGCCGAGATCGTCATGGTGCTCGGCATCGTGGCTCTGTGCCAGCCGTGGAGCCTGTTCCTGCATCGCTACGGCCTGACCATCGTCATCGTCGGGCTGGTGACCTTCATGTTCACCAACTGGTTCGGCAAGCCCGGCGTCACGCCGGAGGACACGGGGTCCGGGGAGAATGGCGGCGTGTTCGACGTCTCCGATCACAATGAGGGCCGGGCATGACGCAGATCGAGCTTCGCGGCGTGCAGAAGTGGTTCGGCGCCGTCCAGGTCATCAAGGACCTCAACCTCACCATCGCCGACAACGAGTTCATCGTGCTGCTCGGCCAGTCGGGCTGTGGCAAGACGACGACGCTGCGCGCCGTCGCCGGGCTGGAGACGATCGACGAGGGCGACATCCTCATCGACGGCCAGAAGGTGCAGCATCTCAAATGCTCGGACCGCGACATCGCCATGGTGTTCCAGTCCTTCTCGCTCTATCCGCACATGACGGTATACGAGAACATCGCCTTCCCGCTGCGTGCCACCCGCATGGCGAAGAGCGACATCGACACGGCCGTGCGCGAGATCGCGCGGGTGCTGCGCATCACCGACCTGTTGGACAAGAAGCCGTCGGCGCTGTCGGGCGGCGACATGCAGCGCGTCGCGATCGGGCGGGCCTTGGTGCGGCGGCCGAAGGCCATGCTGATGGACGAGCCGATCGGCGCGCTCGACGCCAAGTTGCGCGAGGAGATGCGCGCCGAGATCAAGCGGCTGCACGTCAAGCAGGGCTCGACCACCATCTACGTCACGCACGACCAGATCGAGGCGATGAGCCTGGCCGACCGCATCGTCATCATGCACGAGGGCGTGCTGCAGCAGGTCGGAACGCCCGAGGAAGTCTACCAGCGCCCGGCCAATCTGTTCGTGGCGCAGTTCGTCGGCAGCCCGGTCATGAACGTCGCCGAAACCAGGGTGGCGGCACAAGGCGGCGAGGCGTCCGTCTCGGTCGGCGGGGTCGAGCGCGGTTTCGCCTTTCCGCACGAACTGCTGTCGAAACTCAACGGCCACGCCGCCGGCGGCCTCGCGCTCGGCATCCGCCCGGAAGGGGTGCTCGTCCGGCATGAGAAGGCCGACGGCTACCTGCCGGTCGAGGCCCGGATCATCGAGCCGCTCGGCTCGTTCGACATCGTCGACCTCAGGGTCGGCGACGAGGTGCTGCGCGCGCGCACCAAGAGCGGCTTCGTTCCGGGACCCGGCAAGCAGGTGTTTGCCCGCCTCGATCCCGCGCAGGCGCATTTCTTCGACACGGCAAGCGGCAAGAGCCTGGGGGTAAAGTTGTGAGGGCGGGTCAAACAGGGACGGCTGCGGGACAGCGCCCCTCTCTGTCCTGCCGGACATCTCCCCCACACGGGGGGAGATCAGCCGGTCGCACTGATTTCGCCAACCACCAACGTAGCAAGAAGGGCGGCGGGGTTGAAACCGCCGATCTCCCCCCGTGTAGGGGAGATGTCCGGCAGGACAGAGGGGGGCGCGAAGGAATGCGGCGTTTCAAAATTACCGTGGGACGTACCTGACCATGGCGCATATCCAGCTCAGGACCATCACCAAGACGTTCGGCCGCCACAGGGCGCTGGCCAAGCTCGACCTCGACATCGCCGACGGCGAGTTCTTCGTGCTGCTGGGCGAGACGGGCGCCGGCAAGACGACGACGCTGAGGCTGATCGCCGGGCTCGAGAAGCCGACCGAGGGGCAGGTCTTCATCGACGGCGTCGACGTGGCCGACTGGGGCGCGGCGGAGCGCGACGTGGCGCTGGTGCTGCAGCAATATTCGCTCTATCCGCGCTACACGGTGCGCGAGAACCTCGAATTCCCGCTCAAGCCGAAAATCCGGCGCCTGCCCGACGCCGAGATCAAGGAGCGCGTTGCGCGCGCCGCGAAAACCTTGCGCATCGAGCATCTGCTCGACCGCAAGGTGGACAGGCTCTCGGGCGGCGAGATGCAGCGCGTCTCGATCGGCCGCGCCATCGTGCGCAAACCGCGCGTTTTCCTGATGGACGAGCCGCTGTCGGCACTCGACGCCAAGCTGCGCGAGTCGCTGCGCACGGAACTGAAGAACCTGCAGATGCAGCTCGGCGCGACCTTCCTGTTCGTCACCCACGACCAGATCGAGGCGATGTCGATGGGTGACAAGGTGGGCGTGCTGCACAATGGCCGCATCGTCCAGACCGGCACGCCGCAGGAGATCTACAACGATCCGCGCAACACCTATGTGGCGAGTTTCGTTGGGTCGCCGCCGATGAACCTCATGGACGGCCGTGTGGTGGACGGCCGTGCGGTGATGACGCCGATGCGCTTCGAATTGCCTCTCGGGGGAGGGCGCCTGGGGGGCGCCGGGACGGGCGGTGCGGCCGACGGCCGGCCGCTCGTCTTCGGCATCCGCCCCGAAGACCTGCATCTTGAGAGCGGCGCCCCGGTCGAGGCGCTGGTGCACGACATGGAGAACCACGGCGTCGAGAAGATCGTGACGCTCAAGGTCGGCGACACGCATCTGCGCGTCACCGTGCCGGCGCAAACGCAGGTCGCCATCGAGGAGCCGGTGCGTTTCGCCTGGAACCCGGACAAGGTCATGCTCTTCGACAAGGCCACCGGGATGAGCCTGAGGCACGGGGCGTAGTGCCAGTCGTTTGAGGTATCGGAGGCAGCCCGCATGGTAATGCGGGCGCGATAGTTCGGGCAGAGCCCCATCAGCCTCGTCATCCTCGGGCCTGACCCGAGGATCCATGCCGGAACGGTTTTGGCGAAATGAGGCGGTGCAGAAGGTGCTTCATTCTACACCGCGCTGGCCCTCACCAATGGTCAGGCATGGATCCCCGGGTCGCGCCCTTCGCTGCGCTCGGGCTTGCCCGAGGATGACGAGGAGCGAGAGCGTCGGCGAAAAAATCTCTTCACACCTCTCCTGCCTCTCCGATACTCGGCCGGCAGACAGCAGACCCCTCGTCATCCTCGGGCCTGACCCGAGGATCCATGCCGGAACGGGATGGCCAGGTGAGGCGGTGCAGAAGGTGCTTCATTCTGCACCGCGCTGGCCCTCACCAATGGTCAGGCACGGATCCCCGGGTCGCGCCCTCGCTGTGCTCGGGCTTGCCCGAGGATGACGAAGGGAATGGCCTTCGCCAAAAAATCTCTCCACACCTCTCCTGCCTCTTCCATATTTGGTTCGCCGAACAGGAGGCCGGAATGGAGGAATGGGGAACAGACGGAGGCTATGATGTGCTGGGGCGCATCGTGGCGCTGCTGTTTTCCCTCGCCGATCTGGCCGACATCGCCGCCGGCCTTCCCGCTTCTCGCCGCCGGTATCTGCTCGACATTCTTGGTGTCGCTGAAGCCGAGGCGCATGGTTTTCTCATCGGCATCGGCGCCCCGGTCTCGGCCGGCGGACAGGACACGGCCGACGACGCCTTGCGAATGGCTGCGCGTCTGCGGGCGCTGGCGATGCTGCTCATTGTCATGCTGGCGCAGCGGTTCGAGCTGCTAGGCGCGGTCACTCTATGCGCCGATCGAGAGAGGACTGCTCGGATGAAGAGCCTGCTGGCAAGGTTGGCCGCGCCAGACACGTCCTGAGGCGGCCGAAGGCGATAAGGCAAGTCCCTCCGGCGATCAAACCCGGCGTCATCCCGGCCGCTGCCGAACGCCTGCAAGACGTAAGGCGAGAGCCGGGATCCATTCCGGATCGTCTCCAAACTCACGGAATGGGTCCCGGCTCCGAGCTCGTAAACTCGCTTGGCCGGGATGACGATGGCGCTTTGCTTGCTGACCTTCTTCCCGATCTCTCGTCCCGGGCGCGAAGGGAGCTTTCTTCTCAATGATCAGACGGATTAAAATCCGGGCGTGGCGACGATGAAACGCGCGGGTTCCTCCTGCGAGGGGAAAGGTCAGCCGCCGTCGCCCCAAGGTCCGTGAAAAGCCCCCTTGTCGTCGATACGTTCGAAGCCGTGCGCGCCGAAGAAGTCGCGCTGCGCCTGGATGAGGTTCGAGGTGCCGCGGCCCTGACGGTAGGCGTCGAAATAGCCGAGCGCGGAGGCGAGCGCGGGGACCGGCAGGCCGGCTTGCGCCGCGCGGGCGACGATGCGGCGAAGCGAGGGATGCGCTTCCTTCATCAGCGCGACGAAGGCCGGCGCCATCAAAAGATTGTCCTGCGCGCCGCCGCTGGCGAAGGCCTCGGCCATCGTGTCGAGCATGGCGGAACGGATGATGCAGCCGGCCCGCCAGATCCTGGCGATCGTCGGCATCGGCAGGTTCCAGCCGAATTCCTTCGATGCCCCGGCCATCACCGCGAAGCCCTGCGCGTAGGCGGCGATCTTGCCCGCGAACAGCGCCAGCTCCAGGTCCTTCAGGAGGGTCTGCCTGTCTCCGGCGATCGGCGCGACGTCGAGCGCGCCGTAGGTCTTTTCGGCGGCCAGCCGTTCGTCCTTCAGCGACGACAGCACGCGCGCCGCCACTGCCGCCTCGATCGCGGTCGCCGGAATGCCGAGCTGCTGCGCCTCGATGACCGACCATTTGCCGGTGCCCTTCTGTCCGGCGCGGTCGAGGATGATGTCCACGACAGGCCTGCCGGTCTTGGGATCGTCGGCCGCCAGCGCCTTGGCGGTGATCTCGATGAGGTAGGAATCGAGGCGCCCCTCGTTCCATCCGGCGAAGACCGGCGCGATCTCCTTGGCACCCATGCCCAGTCCGTCGCGCAATATGCCGTAGATCTCGGCGATCATCTGCATGTCGGCATATTCGATGCCGTTGTGGATGGTTTTCACGAAATGGCCGGCGCCGTCCGGGCCGAGCCAGGCCGCGCAGGGCTCGCCCTTGAACTTGGCGGAAATGGCGGTGAGCACGCCTTCCACGCGCTTCCAGCTTTCCTGCGTGCCGCCGACCATGATCGAGGGGCCGTGGCGGGCGCCTTCCTCGCCGCCGGAGACGCCCATGCCGATGAAGGTCAGGCCGGAGCCTTCCAGTTCCTTGAAGCGGCGTACCGTGTCGTGGAAATTGGCGTTGCCGGCGTCGATGACGATGTCGTTGGCCTCGAGTTCGCCGCGAAGGGCTGCGATCTGTTCGTCCACCGGCTTGCCGGCCACCACCATGATGATGACGGGCCGGGGCGGGCGGATGGCGGCGGCCAGTTCCTTCAAGCTGTGACAAGGAACGATACGGTCGGCCAGGTCGCCGGCGTTCGCCTTGAATTCGTCGACGCGCGAGACGGTCCGGTTGAACACGGCGATCCGGTGGCCCTTCTCGGCGATATTGAGCGCCAGGTTGGAGCCCATCGTGCCAAGGCCTATCAGGCCGATTTCGGCTTTTTCCATCGTTGCGTCCCTGGTTCAGCGGTGTGTCTGGAAGCGGTCCTATTTGGCGCTGACGGACGCCGGCGTCAACACAGGGAAATCGGTTATTCAATCGGTTCGACCTGCGGCCGGGCGAACCGGCCGGCGGACTCAGCGGGGCCGGATGTCGATCGGGCCTTCGATCTGGATCATGTCGAAGTCGGAGACGAGAATGTCGAGCCTGGCGGTCCATCGCCCGGCGAAGGGCACGACAAGATCGTCGATGCGCCAGGTGCCGTCGCCGGGCTTTCGCGCCTCCCGTTTCAGCGGCTCGACGCCGGAATCGGGCTTGGAGAGGACCAGCGTCACCGCCTTGGCGTCGAGCGGCCCGAAATCGCCGGTCATCACGACGATGGAGGCCGACGTCGTGCCCGCATGGCCGGGCGTGATCGAGAGATCGGCCATCGCCTGCTCAGTGTGGATATGCGTCGAGGCCGGCTGCGCGGCGGCCAGCGCCAATGCGCGGGGCGGCGGCGTGAAGCGCCATCCGGCGGCGACGCCGAAGATCGCCAGGACGATGAGGATCTCGGCGGCCGTCGAGCGCGCCAGCAGCGTGGCAGGGTGGTGCTCGCCCATCTGTGCCGGCACCGTCAGGCGCCATCGATTGATCGCGGCCAGGGCGAACAGCACGGCCAGCAAGGCGAGCTTGGCGAGCAGCAGGCGGCCGTAATCTGTCGCCAGCAATGCATCCGGCGTCCGGACCTGGATGACGGCCAGCACGACGCCCGAGGCGGCGAGGATCGCGACCACCGGCAGGATGGCGCGTGAGAAGCGCGCCAGGAACCGAAGCGCCTCGGGGGCGCGCCTTGTGAAGGCGAGTCCGAGCGGCATGAGCGCGCCGGTCCAAAAGGCGATGGCCGCGCCGTGGAGGAAGACGAGCGGCCGCGTCAGCCATTGCGGCTCGGCGGCGCTGGCATGGCCGCTGGAGGCCAGGGCCATGCCGACGCCCGCGAGGGCGGCAAGGGAGAGAAAGCGGCGATACGGCAGGGTCAGCGACAGCAGCGCCAGCCCCAGCGCGATCGAGGCGATCAGCACCGTCCATGCGAAGCTGGTGGAAAGAGCGGCGCGCCATATGGCCGGATCGGAGAAATGCGATAGCGGCGCATCCAGGGCGTCGAGCCCCTGCAAGCCGAGCGACAGCGGCGCGGCCGCGAGGCCTAGCAGCACAAGGCCGGCGGCGCTGCGCCTTCCGTCTCTTCCTGCCGTCAGCCAGGCCAGCGAAAACGCGCCGCCGACGCCGAGGAAAAGGCCACCGTAGAGCAGCACCTTTGCGGCCCAGATGGCTGTGCGTACAGGCCAGTCCACCGCCTCCGTGACGGCTGGAGCGGCGCTTGGCGCGCCGATCGAGAAAAGAAGCGAGCCGCCGACCGGATGGCCATCGGCGGAGACGACGCGCCAGCTCAGCACATGCGTGCCCTTGCCGAGATCGCGCGGCGCGTCGATGGCGACCGTACCGCCGTCGACCTCGAAGCCGGACAGCCTTTCGGGCGTTCCGTTCGGCCGGACCAGCGTCAACACAAGCGGCGAGACGGGCTCGTTGAAGGTCAGCGAGAAGCGGGCCGGGGCCTGCGCCAGCACGGCGCCGTCGCCGGGGTCGGCGGAAATCAGCGCGGCATGGGCGAAGGCCATAGCCGGCAGGGCCAGCCAGAACAGGAGGGCGATGAGAAGGCGGCTTATCGCGACGGTCGCGCACCTCCACCCCTGTCCTTGCCGGGGCGAGCCACGCGTCTCGCCCGTCCTGCGGACCCCCACAAGAGGGAGGGAGACGCCGACATCACCGTCTCGCTCCAAATCGCAAACGTTGGCGGCCTGTGGCAAAGTTGCAAAATCCCCCTCCCCCTTGAGGGGAGGGGTCAGGGGCGGGGGTGGAGCGCCATATGGAAGAAGAGAGATTGTCATATGCGACGCCTGAGGTCGGTAGGCCGCCTCACGTCTTCGGCAGGAGCTTCAGGCCGGGCGCGGGCGTTTCCAGGTCGTCCTCGCTCTGGCCCTTTTGCGGGATCTGGATCCAGCGCTCCACCGCGCCGCCCTCGCATTCCTGCACGACGGGGAAATAGAGCGTCTCGCCGGCCGGCAGGTCGCCGGCCAGCGTGCCGCGCAGGACGAACTCGTCGTAGAACTCGTCCGGCAGCCTGCCGCCGGTCCAGTCGATTTCCTGCACGCCCTCCGTCACCTTCTCGCCCCACAATTCGTAGGCCTTGGCATATTTGCCCTTGACGGTTTTCAGTTCCCAGCTGGCCTTCGGCATCGGCTTGGCGGCGATGAAGCCCTCCGGCAGCCTGACGCGGACGGCGATGGTGGCCTTGCCGTCGCAGCCGTGCGGAACCCTGAGCACGGCCTTGTAGGTCGAGCCGACGGCGGCTTCGCCTTTCTCGAGCGTGATGTGGGCAAGGGCGGGAACGGCGCCGAACGCCACGAGGGCGGCGGCGGAAAGAATACGCTTCAGCATCGGTCGTCTCCTTCGCTCCGGCTCAGTTGCCCGTATCCATTTTCATGGCGCCCGATTTCATGTGGTCCGTGTGGGCGTCGTCCGGCTTCATGCTGCCGGCTCCCTGGCCGCCCCCTTGGCCGCCCCCCTGGCCGCCCATGCCTTCCACCGCGAACTCGACATCGACGCTGCCGGCCTTTTCGAAGGTCAGTGTGGCCGGGAATGTCTTGCCCTGTTGCGGCGGCGTCTTCAGGTTCATGAACATGACGTGAAAGGCGCCGGGCTTCAGCGCGACGGTGCCGCCGGCGGGGATTTCCAGGCCGCCTTCGACCGGGCGCATAGTCATGACGCCATCCTTGACGGTCATCTGATGGACTTCGGCCTTGCCGGAAATGTCGGAGCTGATCGACACCAGCCGGTCGGCGTCGCTGCCGTGGTTGGTGATGGTCATGTAGCCGCCGGCGACCTGCGCGCCGGGCGGCGTGGCGCGGGACCAGGGATGGTCGATTTCGAGGTCGCCGAGCTTGAACTCGTGCGCGAGCGCGCCGTGCAGTCCGGCGAAAAGCAAGGCGAGGGCGAAGACGGCGATGCCGAGCCGTTCCTCGAAGGAACGAAGGCGGGTGAAAAGCAGGGAAGCCGCAGGGGCGGCGTGACGGGATGTGAACGACATGGGAACTCCATGAATGGAACTGCGCCGGCGGGCCGGTCGCGCGATTGTCTGGATTGGGGAGAAGGAAAAGCCCGGCGGTCGGCGCGCGGGCAAGGCGTCAGGCGGTCAGCGGCGGGGCGCGGGGATTGGCCGTCGCGCGCTCGCGCGGGAACTGGGCCGGCGCGGGCGACGGCACCGCGAAGGCGACCGTCTCGAAGACGACGCCGTGCGAAAAGGCCAAGCCTGCCGGCGGCGCGTTGAAGGTCGCGCCCGACATGACGCAGCCGAAGGCGCAGCAATCGGGAAGGTGCTGTGGTTGCTGGCCGCCGGCGGGCAGTTCGGCGGCGCCCGAGTGGGTGCAGATGACGTTGCCGAAGGCGTCGATCTGGGCGGCCTGCGGACCGCCGCCGAAGGCCAGTGCGCCCAGCGCCGATTGCAGGACGAGCATATAGGCCGCGACGAACGCGACCGCCATGCGTGATCTCCTGTAGCCTGCGCCGGACAAACCATTCCCCTCTGCGACGACGATATATCTAGCATGGCTCGGCACGACAGAACATCGCCAAAGCCGCCATGCGGCAAACTGGTCTGGAGCGGCCTTGCGTGAAGAGACGGAAGGCGTGAGAGGATATGCAGCCGGCCCTGCCGGTCAGGACCCGCCGGCGACTTCGGGCACCGAGGTGAGAAGCGTGTGGCGCGCCGATCGCAGGTGCTGCCGGCAGGTGGCGTCGATCCTTGCGGGATCGCGGGATTTCAGCGCGTCGATATAGGCGAGATGCTCCCGCACTGCGACCTCGTTGCGCTGGCGCTCGCCTGCCTTGTTCCACTGGTAATGGTAGTGGAAGATCATGGCGATGACATCGTAGAAATCAACGATGAAGCGGTTGTGGGAGGCGCTGTGGATGAGCCGGTGCAGCCGCTCGTCCAGTTCGGAAAACGCGGTGAAGCGGGTGGCGATAGCGCCGGCGAGCGCGTGGTGCTCGGCCTCCAGGGCATCGAGCTCGGTCCATACCGGGCTGTCCTGCGGCAGGTCGACGAAAGCGGCGGCGGAGCGCAGCTCGAACATCTCGCGGATTTCCGTCAGCTCCAGCGCGAAGGCGCGGTTGAAGCCCTTCAGCACCCAATGGCTGTTGCGGCGCTTCTCGATCAGGCCGAAGCGGGAGAAGCGGATCAGGAACTCGCGCACGCTGGTGGTGCCGACGCCGATCTCGCGGGCCAGCTCCAGCTCGTTGATCTGCGTGCCTGCCTCGGCGCCCGACTCCAGCAGGCGGCGCATGAAGGACCGTTCGATGATCTGGGAGAGCGAGTCGGTCTCTTCCTCGGGAAAGAAGTCGTCGGCGCCGGGGGAGCGCAGCACCTTCTTCTCACGCTTGTTCCATTCGATGAGGCCGGTTTCCTCCATGCGCGCCAGGATCGAGCGCACGGTTGTGCGGCTGACGCCGAGCATCGCGCCGAGCTCCGGCTCCGAAGGCAGGTTGCCGGTGGTCTCGAGCAGCCCGAGGCCCTTGTTGTAGGCGTCCTTGTAGACGTTGTTGCTTTTCGCCATGATCGCGTCCCCGGCAGGTCGCCTACGCGAAAAAACAATTGACGCAAATTGTTTTTTCCCGATAAAAGACATTAGCCGCGCTTGGCGCGCTGTCAACCGGTTTCGCCCAGGCCGCCCGACCCAGGATCATCTTTCGTGACCGTCTCCAGCAGCATTCTCCTGTCCCCTTCCGACAACGTGGCCGTCGCCAATGGCAGGCTGGAAATCGGAGCCTTGCTGCCGGGCGGCGCCGTCACCGTCGAGGCGATCGAGCCGGGGCACAAGGTGGCGACGCAAGCTATAGCGGCTGGCGAGGCCGTGGTGAAATACGCGCAGGCGATCGGCAAGGCGACGCGCGACATCAAGGCGGGCGAACACGTCCACTCGCACAATCTGGCGTTCGAGTCCGGCCGCATGCCGGTGGTGCCGCCCGGCGAGGCCGAGCACGCCACCGAGGCCGACAAGACGCGCACCTTCATGGGCTACAGGCGCGCCGACGGCCGCGCCGGCACGCGCAATTTCGTCGGCATCATCGCCAGCGTGAACTGCTCGGCGACCGTGTGCCACGCCATCGCCGACGAGGCCAACAAGCGGCTGCTGCCGAAATATCCCGGCATCGACGGCTTCGTGCCGATCGTGCACGGGCAGGGCTGCGGCATGAGCGCGACCGGCGACGGCATGATGGTGCTGCACCGCACGCTCGCGGGCTATGCGCGCCATCCGAATTTCGGCGGCATCCTCATGGTTGGGCTCGGCTGCGAGGTCAATCAGCTCACCCTCTACGGCCAGAAGGGCGTCGCCGCCGGCAAGCGCCATTTCAACATCCAGGACTCCGGCGGCTCTCGCAAGTCGGTCGAGCGCGCCATGGGCGTGCTTGAGGAGATCGCGCAGGAGATCGGCCATCTCGAACGCGAGCCGATCCCGCTCAGCGAGATCGTCGTCGGCCTGCAATGCGGCGGCTCCGACGGCATGTCGGGCATCACCGCCAATCCGGCGCTGGGCGCGGCGGTCGATATCCTCGCCGATGTCGGCGGCGTCGGCATCCTGTCGGAGACCACCGAGATCTACGGCGCGGAGCATCTGCTCGCCTCGCGCGCCGCCAGCCCCGAGATCGCCGAGAAGCTGGACGGGCTGATCAAGTGGTGGGAGAACCACGTCGCCAAACACGGCGCCTCGATCGACAACAATCCGTCGCCCGGCAACAAACGCGGCGGGCTGACGACGATCCTGGAGAAGTCGCTGGGCGCGGTGGCCAAGGGCGGGTCCTCTCCGCTCAACGGCGTCTTCAACTATGCCGAAAAGGTGAGCGGCAGCGGCCTCGTCTTCATGGACACGCCCGGCTACGACCCCGTTTCTGCGACCGGCCAGGTGGCGGGCGGTGCCAATGTCATCGTGTTCACGACCGGACGTGGCTCCTGCTTCGGCAGCCATCCGACACCTTCGATCAAGGTCGCCACCAACAGCGCGCTTTACAATTCCATGGAAGAAGACATGGACGTGAATTGCGGGGTCATTGCCGCGGGCGACAAGACGATCGCCGAGATGGGCCGCGAAATCTTCGAACTGATCGTCGAAACGGCCTCCGGCAAGAAGACCAAGAGCGAACTGTTCGGCTACGGCGACAATGAATTCGTCCCCTGGCATCTGGGCGCAACGCTCTAGCGGGACTTTACTATCGCCTGGCTGGACAAGGCGGGCAGGGAGGAAATCAGGTATGAAGAAACGGCGGATCGGCAAGACCGCGCTGGAGGTCACCGAATACAGTTTCGGCGGCGCCTCCCTCGGCAATCTTTACGAGGCCGTTTCGAACGAAAACGCCATGGCCACGCTGGACGCGGCCTGGTCGGCGGGGATGCGCTATTTCGACACCGCGCCGCATTACGGTTTCGGCCTGTCGGAACGGCGCTTCGGCGATTACCTGCGGACGAAGCCGCGCGACAGCTACGTGCTGTCGACAAAGGTCGGCCGGCTGTTGAAGCCGGTGCCGCAGGACCAGGTGCCGAACCTGGGTTTCGTCGATCCGCTGCCGTTCAACCTGACATACGACTACAGCTATGACGGCATCATGCGCTCGGTCGAGTTCAGCTATGCGCGTCTGGGGCTGAACCGCATCGACATTCTCTATGTGCACGACATCGGCGTCTATACGCACGGCGTCGAGCTTACGAAAATCCATCTCGCGCAATTGCTGGACGGCGGCCTCAAGGCGCTGGAGGAGCTGAAATCGGCGGGCACGATCGCGGCCTACGGGCTGGGCGTCAACGAGGTCGAGGTGTGCCTTGAGGTGCTACGGCGCGCGCCGCTGGACTGCATATTGCTGGCAGGGCGCTATTCGCTGCTCGACCGCTCAGCGGAGGCAGAACTGATCCCGCTTTGCCGCGACAAGCAGACGTCGCTGGTGATCGGCGGGGTGTTCAATTCGGGCATCCTTGCGACGGGGCCGAGACCCGGCGCCCATTTCGACTACGGTCCCGCCCCGCAGGACGTGCTCGACAAGGTCGCGGCGATGGAAGAGATCGCACGGCAGGGCGGCTATCCGCTGGCAGCCGCGGCGATGCAGTTTCCGCTCGCCGAACCCTGCGTGGCGACGGTGCTGATCGGCAGCGCCAAGGCGTCCAGCATCGAACGCAACATGGCGCTGCCGGGCGTCGCCGTCCCGCGGACCGACTCTGAGACATACCGTCCCTACACGATCGTCCAGCCGCCGCTGACCGGCGCCGTGCGCGAGTGAGTGGGAGATGTCGGGTCGGTCCGGTTTTGGCCGGGCTGCAAAACAGGCTTGCAAGCCATTATGCGATGGCTTAACAAAACAGGCGCAATTGTTTTTTATCGATAAAGACCTGTTTGGGGCTCGCCTCTCCGGCAGGGATTGACCAGTCACCAGGCGACTTAGGGAGGAAGCCTATGAAATTCGTCACCACCATGCTCAATCGCCGTTCGCTCGTCGCACTGGCGGCGGCGTCCATGCTTGCCGGCGCGCTGCCCGCCATGCCGGCCGCAGCCGCCGACGTCACCATCCCGATCATCGTCAAGGACACGACCTCGTTCTACTGGCAGATCGTGCTCGCCGGGGCGCGCAAGGCTGGCGAGGATCTCGGCGTCAAGGTGCCGGAGCTCGGCGCGCAGGCCGAGACCGACGTCAACGGGCAGATCTCGATCCTCGAGAACGCCGTCGCCAGCAACCCCGCGGCCATCGTCATCGCGCCGACCGAAGCCAAGGCGCTCGGCAAGCCGATCGACGACGCGGCCAAGAAGGTGAAGGTCATCGGCATCGATTCCAGCGCCGATTCAAAGGCCTTCACCTCGTTCCTGACGACCGACAACGTGCAGGGCGGACGCGTCGCCGCCGACGGTCTGGCCGAGGCGATCGGGGCAGCCAACGGCGGCAAGATCGAGGGCAAGGTCGCCCTCATCACCGCGCAGCCCGGCGCCGGTTCGCTCGAGCAGCGCCGCCAGGGCTTCACCGAGGAGCTGAAGGCGAAGTATCCGGGCCTCGAACTGGTGGCCGACAAATATGCCGACGGCCAGGCCACCACCGGCCTCAACATCGCCACCGACCTGATCACCGCCAATCCGGACCTCAAGGGCATCTTCGCCTCGAACCTGATCATGGCGCAGGGCGTCGGCCAGGCGATCGCCGAGAACAATCTCGGCGGCAAGGTGGCGCTGGTCGGCTTCGACAATGACGACAAGCTGGTCAAGTTCCTCGAAGACGGCGTCATTTCGGCTCTGGTGGTCCAGGACCCGTACCGGATGGGTTATGACGGCATCAAGACCGCGCTCGCCGCCTCCAAGGGCGAGAAGGTCGAGGCGTTCGTCGACACCGGCGCAAACCTGGTCACCAAAGCCAATATGAAGGATCCGAAGATCGACGCGCTTCTCAATCCGAAGCTCAAGTAAGATTCGGCCTCGCGCATCCGGGGCAGGGCACCGCCCCGGATGCTTCATCTCCTGACCGTCGCTCGACGGCTTGCAAAAATCCGCAAGTGGTTCAGGCTGGCCAGAAGAGCACCTGGTGCGGTGCCGGCCATGCCGATCGGGGAGGCCAATCGGGGAGGTCAATCGGGGAGGATTGTCATGTCATCGACGACAGCGGAACGGCATCCGCCCGCGAATGCCGCGCCAGGCGGCGCCATTCTCGAATTGCGCGGGCTGGAGAAGAAATATCCAGGCACGCATGCGTTGAAACCGACGACGCTTGCCTTCAGGGCCGGTGAAATCCATGCCATCGTCGGCGAGAACGGGGCGGGCAAGTCCACCCTCATCAAGCTGCTCACCGGCGTCATGCCGCGCACTTCCGGAGAGGTGTTGTGGGAAGGCGGGCCGGTGGCGCTCGCCACGCCGCACGAGGCCATGGACCTCGGCATCAACGCCGTGCACCAGGAAATGGTGCTGTGCCGGCACCTGACCGTCGCCGCCAACATGTTCCTCGGCGAGGAAACCGTCCGTTACGGCCTGCTCCAGCAGCGCGCCATGGTGCGCGACGCGCAGAAGATCATCGACGATCTCGGTTTCGACCTGCCCGCCCGCGCCCTGCTCGGCGACCTCACCATCGGCCAGCAGCAACTCATCGCCGCGGCGCGCGCAACCGTGCGCGGCACGAAATTCCTCATCTTCGACGAACCGACCGCCTATCTCACCCGCAAGGAGGCCGACCAGCTCTTCGCGCTGATCCGGCGGCTGAAGGCCGAGGGGGTGACGATCATCTACATCTCGCATCGCATGGAGGAGGTGTTCGAACTGGCCGACCGCGTGTCGGTGCTGCGCGACGGCACCTATGTCGGCACCCGCGACATCGGCGAAACCGACGAGGCCGAACTCGTGCGGCTGATGATCAACCGCTCGATCGAGCAGATCTATCACAAGGAACGCTTTACGCCCGGAAAGGTAATCCTCGAGACGCGTAGCCTGTCGGGCAAGGGGTTCGAGGACGTCTCGATGACGGTCCGCGAAGGCGAGATCGTCGGCCTTTACGGATTGGTGGGAGCCGGCCGCAGCGAATTCGTCACCACCGTCTACGGCCGCCATGCGAAGTCGGCCGGAACCGTCCTGTGGAACGGCGAGGCGGTCGACATCCGCTCCGAGCATGACGCGATACGGCTCGGCATGGCGCTGGCACCCGAAAGCCGGCGCGATCAGGGGCTTTGCCTGAACCTGCCGGTCGGTCTCAACCTCAACCTGCCGATCTACAAGCGCATCTCTAAGAACGCGTTGATTTCGGGCGGGCAGGAGAAGGCTCATGCCGAGCGGCAGATCGCTGGGCTGCGCATCAAGACGGCGGGCCGCGGGGCGCTGGCGTCCAGCCTGTCGGGCGGCAACCAGCAGAAGATCGTCATCGGCAAGTGGCTGAACCACGGCGCGAAGCTCTTCATCTTCGACGAGCCGACCGTCGGCGTCGACGTCGGCACCAAGGCCGAAATCTACCGGCTGTTCTCGACGCTTCTGGCCGAGGGGGCGGGCATCATCCTGATCTCCTCCTACCTGCCGGAGGTCTACGAACTATCCGACACGCTCCATGTCTTCCGCAACGGCCGTGTCGTGGCGAGCCATGTCTATCACGCGGCCAGCCATGAACGGATCCTGTCCGAAGCGCTGGAAGCGACGACACAAAAGAATGGGGAGCAGCCATGAGCACCGAAACATTGCCGGCGGAGAAGCCGAAGCGGAATTTCAATGTCCTGTTCGGACTGACGCTGCTGCTTCTTCTGATCGCCCTGTGGATCGCGCTGTCGGTGGCGACGCCGTCCTTCGCCTCGGAGATCAACATCTCGAATCTCCTGCGCCAGGGCTCGATGATCGCCATCCTCGCGGTCGGCCAGACCTTCGTCATCATCACCGCCGGCATCGACCTGTCGGTGGGCGCGATCGTCGGTTTCTGCACCGTTATCCCGGCGCTCGTCATCAATGCCGGCTGGCCGGTTCCGGTCGCGGTGCTGGCGACGCTGCTGGTCGGCGTGGCGATCGGCCTGTTCCACGGCTTCGGCATCGTCAGGATGGGCCTGCCGCCCTTCATCATCACGCTGGCCACCCTGACCTCGCTGCGGGGCGTCGGCCTGTTGATCACGAACGGCAATTCGATCTCGATCCAGAGCGACGCCTTCCAGGAGTTCTCGCGCAACTCCTTCATCGGCATCCCGAATCTGTTCTGGATGGTCATCCTGGTGGCGGTGCCGTCCTATGTCCTCCTGCATCACAGCCGCTGGGGACGTTATCTCTTCGCAGTCGGCTCCAATCCGGAGGCGGCGCGACTGTCGGGCGTCAACGTGCCGCGCACGATCTACATGGCCTACATTCTGTCGGGCCTGTGCGCAGCCTTCGTGGGCGTGCTGCTCGCCTCGCGCATCGGCATCGGCAACCCGACCCAGGCCGAGGGCTGGGAACTGCAGGCCATCGCATCGTCGGTGATCGGCGGCACGTCACTGTTCGGCGCCATCGGCTCGGTGCATGGGCCGCTGCTCGGCGCGTTCATCCTCGCCACGATCAACAACGGCGCCAACCTGCTCAACGTGAATTCGTTCTGGCAGCGCGTCATCACCGGCCTGCTCATCATCGTGATCGTCTATTTCGACGGGCTGAGGCGCCGGGGCACGAAATAGCGATCGGGCAGGACAGCAGGCGCGGCGGGCGGTCCGCCGCTCCTGCGTTTCCGGATTCGCGTGGCGGCTTGGTCCCTGTTTTTCAGCATGTCTTTATCCCGAAACCGGCGCCCACTTTCGGCAGACATGCTTTAAGCCGCCTTTTCCCAGCTTTGCCTGATGTGCCGGTAGCCGTCGCGGTAGACGGCCTCGGGGCTTTCGGCGAAATCGCGCCAGACCTTTGTGGCGGCGGCGAGGTCGGCAAGTCCGCGGCCGAAGGCTTCGATGGTCAGCCAGTCGTCATAGCCGCTGTTGCGGATCGCCGCGAAGGTTTCCGCCCAGGGAATGTTGCCGCGCCCCGGCACGCCGCGATCGTTCTCGGAGATGTGGACGTGGACGATGTTCCTGCGGTTCTTGGTATAGGCGCCGATCGGGTCGGTCTCCTCGATATTGGCGTGGAAAGTATCGTACATGGCGCGGATATGGGGACGGTCGACCTCGTCGATATGGGCGCATAGCGCTTCCATCGTGTTAAACAGATAGCATTCGAAACGGTTGAGCGCCTCTAGGCCGATGGTGACGCCCCTGTTTCCCGCATGATCGCCGATGGCGCGCTGGGAGGAGACGGAGCGCTTCAACTCGGCGTCGGTCGGCCCGCTGCCCGAGAATGCGCCCAGCGTCGAATGCAGCGGGCCAGACAGGGTTGGCGCGCCGAGTGCGGCCGCGCAGTCGATGGCGTTCTTCATATAGGCGATGCCGGCCTCGCGGGTGGCGGCGTCCGGCGAAATCAGGTTCATCGCCGGATCGCCCATGGCCGAGACGGCGGTGCGTTCCAGGCCTATGCGGTCGAGCAAGTCGCCGAGCCGCGCGTAGCCGTCGGGCGTGCCTTCGAAGATCGGGATCTCCACGCCGTCATAGCCGGTCGCCTTGATGTCGCGCAGCAGCGCCTCGTGCTCGCCGGTGACGCGGGTGGTCCACAGGAACATGCACATGCCGATTTTCATTGGTGTTCCCCCCGTCGTTTACCCCTCACCCGGCCATTTCGAGCCGTCATTCCGGGGCCGCGCAGCGGAACCCGGAATCCAGGGCGGGAACGCTGCCAATCCAGGCCAGGCCAAGTAATGTCGGCATTCTGGATTCCGGGTTCCGCTGCGCGGCCCCGGAATGACGCGATGCCCTACAATTTCGTCCAGGCGCCGTTCTTCTTCGACGATTTCACGCAGGCCTCGATGAAGGCCATGCCTTCGACACCGTCCTGCACGGTCGGGAAGACGACGTCCCTGGGCGGTTTGCCGCCTTTCCTGCGGGCGGCGCGGATCGCCTTCGCGGCTTCCTGGTAGATGTTGGCGAAGCCCTCAAGATAGCCTTCCGGGTGACCGGACGGAACCCGGATCAGGCGGCCGGCCACCGGCATCGCACCCGCGCCGGCACGGGTCAGCAACTGCTTCGGCTGGCCGAAGGGCGTGTACCAGAGATAGTTCGGATCGGCCTGCACCCACTCCAGACCGCCCTTGGTGCCGTAGACGCGCAGCTTCAGCCCGTTTTCGTGGCCCGGCGCCACCTGGCTGGCCCACAGCATACCCTTGGCAGGATGCGCCTTGCCTTTTGCCTTGAAGCGCAGCAGCACGTTGACGTTGTCGTCAAGCTGGCGCCCCGGCACGAAGGAATCGAGGTCGGCCGACAGCGAATCCAGTTCCAGGCCCGAGACGAAGCGGGCGAGATTGTAGGCGTGGGTGCCGATGTCGCCGAGCGCCCCGCCGGCGCCGGCCTGCTTCGGGTCGGACCGCCACGACGCCTGTTTCTGGCCGGTGGCGGCGAGGTCTTCCGTCAGCCAGTCCTGCGGATATTCGGCCTGCACGAGCCGAATGTCGCCGAGCTGGCCCTTCGCGACCATCTCGCGCGCCTGCCGGATCATCGGATAGGCGGTGTAATTGTGGGTGAGGACAAAAACCTTGCCGGTCTTCTCCACAACAGCCGCCAGCTTCTTCGCCTCTGCCAGCGTCATCGCCAGCGGCTTGTCGCAGATGACATGGATGCCGGCGTTGAGGAAGGCCATCGCCGCCGGCACGTGGACGTTGTTGGGGGTGACGATGGCGACCGCCTCGATGCCGTCGGCGCGCTTCGCCTCCGCCTTTGCCATCTCGGCATAGCTGCCATAGCTGCGGTCGGGATCGAGGCCAAGTTCCTCTGCCGATGCCCTGGCACGCTTCGGATCGGACGACAGCGCGCCGGCAACCAGTTCGAACTCGTTGTCCATGCGCGCGGCGATGCGGTGCACCGCGCCGATGAAGGCGCCCTGGCCACCGCCCACCATGCCGTAGCGGATCGGACCGCTACCGGATTCCACCTGCCTGCCGCTGACCATGTTTGTCCTCCTTTAAGCGGCAGTCGGCAGTCGGCAACAGGCAGTCGGAATATCTTTGACGGGCACTACGGCTCGACCAGAATTCGCCATCCGACTGCCGACTGCCTATTGCCGACTGCCTGCGTTTCAAATCCCCATCATCGCCCTGAGCAACTTCTTGTCTTCCTTGCCCGCGGCGAAATCGTCGAAGGCCTTTTCCGTCACCCTGATGATGTGGTGCTGGATGAAGGGCGCGCCCTCGGCCGCGCCGTCCTCGGGATGTTTCAGGCAGCACTCCCATTCCAGCACGGCCCAGGACGAGTAGTCATACTGCGCCAGCTTGGAGAAGATGCCGCCGAAATCGACCTGGCCGTCGCCGAGCGAGCGGAAGCGGCCGGCGCGGTTCAGCCAGCTCTGGTAACCGGAATAGACGCCCTGGCGTCCATCCGGGTTGAACTCCGCGTCCTTCACGTGGAAGGCCTTGATGCGCTCGTGGTAGATGTCGATGAAGGCGAGGTAGTCCATCTGCTGCAAGAGGAAGTGCGACGGGTCGTAATTGATGGCGCAGCGCTTGTGGCCGCCCAGCGCGTCGAGGAACATCTCGAAGGTGGCGCCGTCGAACACGTCCTCGCTCGGATGGATCTCGTAACCGATGTCGACGCCGTGATCCTCGTAGACGTCGAGGATGGGCTTCCAGCGCCTGGCGAGTTCGCCGAAGGCTTCCTCGATCAGCCCGGCGGGGCGCTGCGGGAAGGGGTAGAGATAGGGGAAGGCCAGCGAGCCGGAGAAGGAGACCGAAACGTCGAGGCCCATGTTGCGTGATGCCTTGGCGCCGGCCTTCAATTGTTCGACCGCCCATTGCTGCCGGGCCTTCGGGTTGTTGTGCACCTTGGCGGGCGCGAAACCGTCCATCTGCGCGTCATAGGCGGGATGGACCGCCACGAGCTGGCCCTGCAGATGCGTCGACAGTTCGGTGATCTCGACGCCGGCGTCCTTGCAGATGCCCTGGACCTCGTCGCAATAGGCTTTGGAGGACGCCGCCTTCTCCAGGTCGAACAGTCGGCCGTCCCAGGTCGGAATCTGGATGCCCTTGTAACCGAGGCTTGCTGCCCATCCGGCGATCGCCGGCAGCGAGTTGAACGGGGCCGTATCGCCCGCGAACTGCGCCAGGAAAATGGCTGGTCCCTTCATCGTCGTCGGCATGGTTTCCTCCCTGTGCGGCCCAGCATAACGCGCAGCACGCCGTCTGCCAGTCCGTTTCAGATTTTTGGCGTGCCTCAGACCTCGTCGCTTTCTGGTATTACCAAATGGAATCGAATGGTCAAGCAGCGTCTTGATCTTCAAAACCAGTCCGGATCGTCACAAAAAGGCATAAATATCTATTGATTACAGCCATTTGAATTCTCTGGTCGGCTATTTGCCAGGGCTTCTTGTCGGGTGTTGGAAATTGCTGTAGAGGTCGATGGAAATCCAATTGGTCTAACCAGTTCAAGCATTCTGCTGGCCGATTGGGAGGAGGTCGCGGTCCGCCCTCGACACGATGACGGCGCGTGACCGCATCTGACGGTTCTGGGAAGACAATCTGGGAAGGAAACGATCATGCATCTTTCGACGCACAACTGGATGCGGGCTGAGCCGCTCGAGGTGACGCTCAGGCGCATCAAGAAATTCGGCTACGAATCGATCGAGATTTCCGGAGAGCCAGAGCAGTACAAGACCAAGGAGACCCGTGCGCTGCTCAAGGAGCACGGCATAAGATGCTGGGGGTCGGTCACCCTCATGCTGGGCGACCGCAACCTTGCGGCGAGGGACCAGGGCCAGCGCGAACGGTCCGTGCAATACGTCAAGGACGTGCTCACCATGGTGAGCGAGCTGGACGGCGAGATCATCACGCTGGTGCCGGCCACGGTCGGCAAGGTCGTTCCCGACGGCACCGAGGACGAGGAATGGAAATGGGTGGTGGACGCCACGCGCGAGTGCTTCACCCACGCCAAAAAGGTCGGCGTGCGCATCGCGATCGAGCCGCTGAACCGCTTCGAGACCTATCTGTTCAACCGCGGCGAGCAGGCGATGGCGCTGGCCGACGCGGTGTCGCCCGAATGCGGCATCTGCCTCGACGCCTATCATATCCACATGGAAGAATTCGATGTGGCGGAAGCTATCCGCAAGGCGGGCAAGCGGCTGTTCGACTTCCATGTCGCCGACAACAACCGCTTCGCCGCCGGCCTCGGCACGATCGACTGGAAGAAGATCGTCGGGCTCCTCAAGGAGATCGGTTATGACGGCGCGCTCACCAACGAGTTCGTCGCGCCGGTCGACCGCACGCCCGCCAACCGCTATCCCGACATGGTCGAGCGCAACCCCGTCGACATCTCGCCGGAGCAGCTCAAGTTCATCCAGGATCACGGGTCGAGCCTGCTGACGGAAAAATTCTACACCGACCAGATGCGCATCACGGCGGAGACGATCCTGCCGCTGATCAAGTGAGCTGGGCCTTGGCGTTGACATGAATACACCCCTACCCCTTACCCCTCCCCTCAAGGGGGAGGGGGATTCTGAGGCGCCGGCGCTCCCCTCCCCCTTGAGGGGAGGGGTCAGGGGTGGGGGTACGGCTTGCGAAATGGCAGGAGCAGGCCGTTGCGCATAAAAGCGGTTCAAGCCTGGTGGGTTCGCGTGCCGATCGAGGCGGCGCGGCAGCACCGCAGCGATTTCGGTCAGGTGAAGACCTTCGACGCCGCCATCCTGCGCATCGAGACGAACGATGGTCTCGTTGGCTGGGGCGAGGGCAAGAACGCGGCCGGCAGCGCCGGCAGCTATGGCGCGCTCGTCCACATGCTCAACCACGAGGTCGGGCCGCAATTGATCGGCCGCGACCCGGCCGATATCGCGATCATCTGGGAGATGCTCTACAACGGCTCGCGCCACGAGATGGCGGCGCGCGAGGGCCATGCCATGCCGCAGATCGCGCGGCGTGGCATGAGTGTAGCAGCCATCAGCGCCGTCGACATCGCGCTGTGGGACATTCTGGGCAAGTCGCTCGGCCAGCCGGTGTGGCGGCTGATCGGCGGCCGCAAGACGGATCGCCTGCCGGCCTATGCCTCGGGCGGCTGGGCGGATGCGGACGGCATCGGCGAGCAGTTGCGCTCCTATATCGACAGGGGCGGCTTCAGGGCGGTGAAGATGCGCGTCGGCGCGATGGACGGCGCGCCGCAGGTCTCGGCCGGGCGCGTGCGCGCCGCGCGGGAGGCGTTGGGGCCGGAGATCGACATCATGGTCGACGCGCACGGCACCTACACGGTGGCCGATGCCAGGCGCTTCGTCCATATGGTCGCGGACCAGAACCTCGCCTGGTTCGAAGAGCCTGTCATCGCCGACGACAAGGCCGGCATGGCGGAGGTGCGCGCCAGCGGCGCGGTGCCGATCGCGGCCGGCGAAAGCGAGGCGACCCGCTACGCGTTCCGGGACCTCGCGGTGGCCAAGGCGGCGGACGTGTTCCAGCCGGACCCGGCCTTTTGCGGCGGCATTTCGGAGGCGTTGCGCATCGGCACGATCGCCAGCGCGTTCAACCTGCGCTTCGCGCCGCATCTGTGGGCCGGGGCGCCCTGCTTCTTCGCCGGACTGCATGTGTGCGCGGCCGCACCGGCCTCCTTCATCGTCGAATATTCGCTCGGCGCCAATCCGATGATTCACGACCTGGTCGAAGAGACTGTCGAAGCGCGGGACGGTATGGTAGCGATCCCCGAAAAGCCGGGGCTGGGATTCACGGTCTCGGAAAAATTCCTGGAGGCGCACGCGCAACGCTGTTGACGATGAAAGAAAACACGCTTCTGGCGGAACTCGCCGCCTACCTCTTCTCCCATGCCGACAGCGAGAGCGGCCGCACGCCTTCCGAGCGCGAACTGGCCGAGCATTTTTCCGTCAGCCGCGGCCAGATCCGCGAGGCGCTCGCCATCCTCGAAGCCATGCGCATCGTGGAACGGCGCGCCAAGTCCGGCATCTATGTCGATACCAGGCAGGCGAGCGTGGAGGCGATGGCGCTGTTCGCGCGCGCCGGCCTGCCGCTCGACCCGGTGCAGATCTACGAAACGGTGGAACTCAGGAAGATCCACGAGATCAAGGCGGCGGAACTCGCCTGTGCCCGCGCCACGGAAGAAAATTTCGCGCGGCTGAGGGAGATCCTGAAGGAATCGGAGGAGCAGCTCGCCGCCGGCGAAGGATTGGCCAGGCAGGATCGCGATTTCCATCTGGAGATCGTCCGCGCCACCCAGAACAGCGTGTTCTACCGGATTTGCAGCGTCTACTACGTGATGGGCGAACGGAGGCTGCCGGTCTATTTCAACGATCCCGAGCGCGGGCGCCGGTCGCACGCCGAGCACATCCAGATCTACGAAGCCCTTCTGCGCCGTGACGGCAATCTGGCGCAGGCGCTGATGAGCGCGCATCTGCAAGGCGCGGAAAGCTACTGGAAGGGGCTGATCGGCGGCGACGCCGGCCGGACGACACCGGTGCTGGAAAAGGCAATTTGACGTACACGCTCAGCCCCTTCTCTGGCGAGCAGGCCGGAGAAGGGGAAGAATTTCCGTATTTCAGGACCGGGAGTTTCGATCCATCATGCCCCTGATCCTTTCGACCCACGCGCTGCACCCGAAGGCAAGCGCCATGCTCGCCGCTGCCGGCGAGTTGAGGATCGCCTCCGCCTTCGATGCCGCGACGCTGGCTCGGGAAGCGACCGACGCGGACATCGTCGTCGTGCGCGCGCCGCTGCCGGAGGCGCTGTTCTCCACGGCGAGGAAACTGAAGGCCGCCATCCGCCACGGCGCCGGGTTGGACATGATCCCGATGGACGCCGCCACTGCCGCCGGCGTGCTGGTGGCCAACGTGCCGGGCGTGAACGCACGCTCCGTCGCGGAACACGTCTTTTTCGCCATCCTGGCGCTGCTTCGACGCTTCCGGTCGATGGACCGCGACCTGCGCGAAAAGGGCTGGCTGGCTGGTCGCGCCCATGCCGACGGCAACCACGAACTGTCGGGCCGCACCATCGGCATTGTCGGCCTCGGCGCTGTCGGCCAGACGGTCGGCCACATGGCCGCGCACGGGTTCGGTCTAAACGTAGTCGCCACCACGCGCAGCGCCCGCGCCGCACCCGATGGCGTGCGCTTTCTGCCGGTCGACGAACTGGTGCGCGAAAGCGATATCGTCGTGCTCTGTTGCCCGTTGACACCGGAAACGCGCGGCCTGATGAGCGCTGAGCGCATTGCCTTGATGAAGCCCGGCGCCTTGCTCATCAATGTCTCGCGTGGCCCCGTGATCGATGACGCTGCGCTGATCGAGGCACTTCGCGAAAACCGCATCGGCGGCGCGGCGCTCGACGTCTTCGCCGAGCAGCCGCTGCCCGCGGATCACCCGTATTTCGGCTTCGACAATGTCGTCATCACCCCGCATATGGCCGGCATCACGGAAGAATCGATGATGCGCATGGGCGTCGGCGCGGCCGAAGAGACTGTCCGCGTCCTGCAAGGCGGACTGCCGGTCAATCTGCGCAATCCCGAAGCGGTCGGACGTTACAGGCAGCGGTTTCCCGCGTCGGAAAAGGGACAATCCGGCTCTTCCGAGGGAACTTGAAACCGGCCATCGCGCAATTCGACCTATTTTGCGCAAGATTGGAGCGTCAACTCGCATCATGCGGCTTTATCCGATTGTCTTCGTCGCGTGCTGCGCGGCTCTGGCTTCGACCCCGGCCCCTGCCGGCGCTGAGGCGCGCTACGTCTTCTGCGACAATGGGTTGAGGTGCATCAAGGCGCCTTGCCCGTCCAACAATGCGTTGGACCTGGCCACCGGAACGGTGATGCGGGGCGTCTCTCTCGATCCGGACCGGTTGCCCGGCGAATCTGCCGAAGGGGTGCGAGGCGGAAAGCTCGTCGTGCGCGGCTTTATCCAGCGCCGGACAGTGACCTATACGGGCAAGGAGTACGACCTGCCTTTTCTCGTGGCCACGGCAGTCGAACGGGCCACGACTCCCGCCGAGAACGCGCGCTGCTTTTCCCGGTAGCCGTGCCGGCTTCTCGCCGGGGTGCCGGCGATGCCGCCGAATTTCAAGCCGTCAGAAGAGTTTCCACCGCCGCGGCGATCGCCAGAAGCCGGCTATCGTGGCCATGGCGGCCGACAAGCATGAGGCTGGAAGGAAGGTCTGTGCCTGGCATCGGGAGGGAGATCGCGCACAGGTCGAACTGGTTGGCGACCTGGGTGTTGCGCAGCAGAAGGCCTTCGGCGCGGTCCCGCGCGGCCTCGTCCGCTGCCATTGCGGCGATGGTCGGCGCTAGGATCGGAACGGTGGGCAGGACCAGCGCGTCGAGGCCCGAAAGCCGCTCGTCCATGGCCGCCATAAGCTCGCGGCGCCGGCGCAGCGCCCGCATATAGACAGGCGCCGGTACGGAGGCCGCCCGCGCGAGCGGTTCCGACACATGCGGATCGACGGCGGTGGCGGCACCGGCGGCGAGCCAGTCGGCATGGATTTCCGCGCCTTCCATCGCCGCGATCGAAGCGCGCTTCGTCGCTTTTTTCATCTCGATGAGAAGATCGTCGATGGCAACATCTGCGACAGCCATTCCGGTAAGTGTTAACTTACGCAACGAATGATCGAACGCATCGGCAACCGTAGCTTCGGTGTGTGCGAACAAGGCGCCGCGCGGAATGCCGATGCGGACGCCGGACAGATCGACAGGCTGAAGGTGTCGAAACTCCTCTCCCGCCATGATTGCGTCGGCCGCCGCGCATTCGGCGACGGTCCTGGCCAGCGGCCCGATCGAGTCCAGCGTCGGCGAGAGCGGAAAGGCGCCGTCCAGCGGAACGCGCCGGGCGGTCGGCTTGAAGCCGACGACCCCGTTCAGTGCGGCGGGGATGCGTACCGAGCCGCCGGTGTCTGAGCCTATGGCGACGTCGCTGGTGCCTTCTGCTACCGACACGCCCGCGCCGGAGGACGAGCCGCCGGGGATGCGGGCGGCGTCCGCGGCGTTGCCGGGCGTCCCATAGTGCGGATTGTCGCCGATCGCGGTGAAGGCGAACTCGGTCATCGCCGTCTTGCCGATGATGACGGCCCCGGCGCGTCGCAACCGCGCCACCACGACGGCGTCGGCCTCGGCCGGCCTGACATCGCGGCGCATCAGCGAACCGGCCAGGGTCGGCTCGCCGGCAACGTCGAACAGGTCTTTTACGGAGACGATGGCGCCGTCCAGCGGCCCGAGGGTCACGCCCGCCCTGCGGCGGGCGTCGGCGGCGTCGGCGGCGGCGCGAGCGGGCTCCACATAGAGCCTGGAAAACACCTTCTCTTCTTCCGCCCGCGCGGCGAGGCGCTGCAGCCTTTCCTCCAGGCGATCGCGCGACGATTCCACGATTGTTGCCCTCCGTAGCCGGAACACTATGCTTGCGGCTTGCTTTGTCATGGCAGGAACCCAATCGCAACCGCACCATGTCCACCACCTACGAACCGGTCAACACGCTCAAGCCCGTTCATGAGGATGTCTGGATCGTCGACGGTCCGGAGATCCGGTTCGGACCGCCGGGGCTCAAGATGCCGTTTCCCACGCGCATGACGATCGTGCGGCTGGCCGGGCAAAACCTCTTCATCCATTCGCCGACGGCCTTGTCCGATATGCTGAAGGCCGAAGTCGAAAAGCTCGGCACGGTCAGGTGGATCGTCGGCCCGAACCGGATTCATTACTGGTGGATACCGCAATGGCACGAGGCGTGGCCGCAGGCTGAAGTCTTCCTGGCGCCGCGTATCCGCGAGCAGGCGGGAGACCATATCCGTTTCGACGCCTCGCCGCTGGACGGCGCGGACGGCTATCCCTGGGACAGCGAGATCGCCACGCTGCCGGTCGCAGGCAGCTACATGACGGAAGTGGAATTCTTCCATCGTGCCTCGCGCACCCTCATCCTGACCGACCTGATCGAGAATTTCGAGCCGCGCAGGCTGTCATTGTGGATGCGGCTATTGACCTGGCTGGGCGGCGTCCAGGACCCGCACGGCTCGATGCCGCGCGACATGCGCATGACGTTCTCCGCCGACAGGCAGAAGCTTCGTACGGCGATCGATACGATGATCGGCTGGGCGCCGGAGCGCATCATCATCGCTCATGGCCGCTGGTATCGGCGTGACGGGGCGGCCGAGCTCAGGCGCGCTTTCGGCTGGCTTGAGGGGTGAAAGGGCGGCCACGCCCCCTGGATCATCGGTGCGCTCTCTCGACCGTTCCGGGTCTGCTCACGGTCTGCAGCGAGGCCACCGGCGCACCCGCTATCCGCGCCATGACGGCGTGCGCCAATTCCGAGCCGGCCAGCCGCACATCCTCGTTCACCACGTAGATCTGCGGACGAAACAGGTGCAGCAGGCGCGACGACTGCTTGGAGACGATATCGACCTCACGGCCGAGTTGAAGTCCCGCATCCTCTATGCCGGCCACAAGCGCAAAGGTGGCGCCGCCGGCGCCGCTGACGATGCCGTCGGGGCAGCCCCGACGACGCATCATGTCGACGGTCGAGGCACGGATGGTATCGATGGAATTGTCGAGCGTCGCGGCGGGAAAGGGAATTTCGGACAGGCCATGCTCGGCCAGCGCCTCGGCAAAGCCTTCGCGCATGTGATGGTAATAGCTGAGATTCGGCGGCGGCGGCAGCAGGGCCAGCCGCCTGCGTCCCAGGCCGGCAAGCGTGCGTACCGCCTCGGCCGCGAAGGCGCGGTTGTCGAAGTCGTGGTAGGGATGCTCGATGCCCATGCGGGTGCGGCCGTGCGTGGCGAAGGGAAAGCCGTGCTCGCTCATGTAGCGCACGCGCTTGTCGTCCGGCTCGGTGCGCGAAATGATGATGCCGTCGGCGGACCCGGTCTCGACGATGTAGCGGACCGGTTCGAGTGGATCGTTGTTGCGCGAATAGGGCGTGACGATCAGGTGGTAGGGCGTCGGCGCCAGCGCCTCCGAGATGCCGTAGATCATGTCGGAGACGAAGCCGCCGATCTGCTCCTCGGTGTCGAGGACGAGCGAGATGACGTTGGTCTTGCCGGTGCGCAGGCGCACGCCCGCCCTGTTGGGACGATAGCCGATCTGCCTGGCGACCATCTGCACGCGCTTGCGCGTCTCAGCGCCGATCTCCGGCGCATCCTTCAGCGCGCGCGAAACGGTGGTGACGCCGAGACCCGTCATGAAGGCGAGCGTCTTGAGCGTCGGCCTTTCCGAATGCCGCGTCTCGTCCGCTTCGTCCTGTCGATTGTCTTTGCGCATCCTACCCGTCCGCCAAGGCGCATAGCAGCCGCACCGGGCTGCGGCAACGGCCGATTCCCGCCGGCCTGTCCGACGGTTTCTTCTGGAACCTCAAGTATATTGAAACGTTACAGATTACCAGCATTATGACGTCATGGGCACGTCTGACGCCGGTTACCGTAACAGGCCGTCCAGTCCGAATAATTGCCACGACAGATATGCGGATTTCCTTTCTTCACCGCAATCATCGCATTGCAAAAGACGCGAAGCTGCGGATCGAGAAGGCAGCCTCGATCCGGAGAGGCGGTTGCGCCGGTCTCAAAATTGCCTTATGCACAATCTGTAACGTTTCAGAATTCTGGGAGGAATCGAAATGGGATACAGAAGCGTCACAGCCGCGCTGGCGGCGAGCGCCTTTGCCCTCGCCTTCACCGGTGCGGCACAGGCGACGGACCTGGAGGTGATCCACTGGTGGACGTCGAAAGGCGAGTCGGCCGCCGTTTCGCAGTTCGCCAAGGCCTTCGACAATGACGGCCACGGCGACCATTGGGTGGATAGCGCCATCGCGCTCGGCGAGACCGCGCGCTCGACCGTCATGCAGCGCGTGCTCGGCGGCGACCCGCCGGGCGCCGCCCAGTTCAATCCCGGTCGCCAGTACGAGGAGTTGATCTCCGGCGGCAAGCTTCTCGACCTCACCGACATCGCCAAGGAAAACAAGTGGGAGGAGGTCATCCGCCCGAAGGCCATCCAGAGCGCCTGCCTTGTCGACGGCCATTGGTGGTGCGTGCCCGTCAACCTGCATTCCAACTACTGGGCCTGGTATTCCAAGCCGGCATTCGAGAAGGCAGGGCTGCCCGAGCCGCGAAGCCTGGCCGAGTTCATCAAGGACGCGCCCAAGCTGAAGGAATCGGGCGTCATCCCCTTCGCCATCGGCGGCGACGGCAATGGCTGGCAGATCCAGCTTCTGTTCCAGGACATGGTGACGGAAGCGCTCGGCGTGAAGCAGCGCGACAAGATGTTCACCGAAAAGAGCGCCGACATCGCCGGCGGCCCCGAGATGAAGGGCGTGTTCGAGCAGTTGCGGACGCTCAAGCAATATACCGACAACGGCTACGCAAACCGCAACTGGAATGACACGACCAACATGGTCATCACCAACAAGGCCGCCCTGCAGGTGATGGGCGACTGGGCGCGCGGCGAATTCGCGGCCGCCGGCATGACCGGCGTCAAGGATTTCGGCTGCATGATCGGCCTCAACGAAGACAAGCCGGTGGTCTCGACCGACGGCGACATCATCGTCTTCTTCAAGCAGGACAATCCGGATGTGGAGGCGGCGCAAAAGCGGCTGGCGGCTCTTTTGCTCAGCCCGAAGGTGCAGGTGGCCTTCAACAACGCCAAGGGCTCCATGCCGGTGCGCGGCGACGTCGATTTGGGCACGGCCGATCCGTGCATGCAAAAGGCGCTCAAGGCGGTGGAAGATCCAGCCAAGATCGTCACGGCGACCAACAGGTTCATCACCGAGAACACCAACCAGCAGATCAACGAACTGGTGTCGCAGTTCTTCGCCGACGATTCCATGTCGCCGGACGACGCGACCGCCAAATTTGCCGACGTCATCGCCAACTCGGATTGAGAACGACACAATCCCGAGCGCATCACCGCACTCGGGATTGTTCTTGCGTTTGATCGTAAGCCGGACTGCCGCAATCCACGACAATCGTAACCGACGGGAAGATGCAGAAAAGCTGGACCCGCAGACTAAACCTCATCGCGATCATCGGCACCTTGCCGATGATCCTGGTGGCCGTCGGCGTCTTCGTGATCGGCGTCGGGTTCTCGGTACTGTGGTCGTTCACCTCGTCCAAGCTGTTTCCGAGCTACGACTTCGTCGGCCTCGCGCAGTATCGCCGGCTGTGGTCGGACGGGCGCTGGCTGATCTCGGTCGACAACATCTGGCTGTTCGGGCTGCTGTCGATCGGCTTCAACATGGTCTTCGGCTACCTGCTGGCCGTCTTCATGGACCAGCGCATCCGCAACGAGGATCTGTTCCGCTCGGTCTTCCTCTATCCGTTCGCCATGTCGCTGATCGTCACCGGGCTGGTGTGGCAATGGGCGCTCGATCCCAATCTCGGGCTTCAGCAGGCGATGCGCAATTTCGGCTGGCAGGGCTTTTCCTTCGCGCCGCTGGTCGATTCCCGCACCGCGCTCTACGGGCTCGTCGTCGCCTCGATCTGGCAGGGTTCCGGAGTGACGATGGCGATCCTGCTGGCCGGCCTGCGCGGCGTTGATGAGGAGATATGGAAGGCGGCGCGGGTGGACGGAATTCCCGCCTGGCGCACGCATCTCTTCATCATTGCGCCGATGATGAAGGGCGCGTTCGCGACCGCCTTCGTGCTGCAATGCGTCACCGTGGTGCGGGTCTACGACCTGGTCATCGCCATGACAGGCGGCGGCCCCGGCATCGCCACGACCATGCCGGCGGTCTACGTCATCCAGCTTATCACCGTGCGCCAGAACGTCGGACAGGGCATGGCCGCTGCTACGATGATGCTGCTGCCCATCCTCGTGGTGATCGCCGCGATGGGGCTGCTGCGCTGGCGCCGCAGCCGGGCGGGGAGGGTCGCCGCATGACCGCTGCCGCTACCTTCTCCGTCCGGCCCGCAACGAGCGCGGGAGCGGAGCCGCGCGGGCCGAAGCCCAGGCGGCTGTCGATCGGCCGCTTCGGCGTCTACGCTTTCCTCGTCGTCTCGGCGCTGTTCTTCCTGGTGCCGCTCTACATCATGGTGGTGACGTCGCTGAAGGGCATGCCGGAGATCAGGCTCGGGCATCTCTTCAACCTGCCGGCCGAAGTCACCTTCCAGCCCTGGGTCGACGCCTGGCTGCACGCCTGCACCGGGCGCGATTGCAACGGGCTGAGCCCCGGCTTCCTCAACTCGGTGAAGATCACCGTGCCGAGCGTCGTCATCTCGATCGTCTGCGCCTCGATCAACGGCTATGCGCTGAGCTTCTGGCCGTACAAGGGGGCGAACCTGCTGTTCGGACTTCTGGTGTTCGGCGCCTTCGTGCCCTACCAGGTGGTGATCTACCCGCTGATCATCGGGCTGTCCTCGGTCGGCCTGTTCGCCACGCTGCCCGGCATCATCATCGTGCACGCCATCTTCGGCATGCCGATCCTGACGCTGCTGTTCCGCAATTTCTACGCAGCACTTCCGGTGGAACTGTTCAAGGCGGCGCGCGTCGACGGCGCCGGTTTTTGGCGGGTGTTCTTCCACATCATGCTGCCCATGTCGGTGCCGGTCACCATCGTCGCCGTGATCCTCCAGGTGACGGGCATCTGGAACGACTTCCTGTTCGGCGTCGTCTTCGCGGGAAGGTCCAACTGGCCGATGACGGTGCAGCTCAACAACATCGTCAACACCACGACGGGCGTGCGCGAATACAACGTCAACATGGCCGCCACCATCCTGACGGCCGCGGTGCCGCTCGCCATCTACTTCATTTCCGGCCGCTGGTTCGTGCGCGGAATCACCGCCGGCTCGGTCAAGGGGTGAGGACGGGGTGAAGATGACAGTCACGACAGATAGCGTTGCCGCCGTGCCCTCGAGCGTCTCGATCCAGGATCTTTCGCTGAGCTTCGGAACCGTCAAGGTGCTGAAATCGCTCGACCTCGACATAAAGGAGGGCGAGTTCGTGGTGCTGCTCGGGCCGTCCGGCTGCGGCAAGTCCACGCTGCTCAACTGCATCGCCGGCCTGCTCGACATTTCCGGCGGCCGCATCTTCATCAAGGGCAGGAACGTCACCTGGGAGGAGCCGAAGGACCGCGGCATCGGCATGGTGTTCCAGTCCTACGCGCTCTATCCGCAGATGAGCGTGGAGAAGAACCTGTCCTTCGGCCTGCGCGTCGCCGGCACGCCGAAGGACGAGATCGCAAGGCGCATCGCGCGCGCGGCCGAAATCCTGCAGATCGAGCCGTTGCTCGACCGCAAGCCCGCCGCGCTGTCCGGCGGCCAGCGCCAGCGCGTGGCGATCGGGCGCGCTCTGGTGCGCGACGTCGACGTCTTCCTGTTCGACGAGCCGCTCTCCAACCTCGACGCCAAGCTGCGCTCGGAACTGCGCGTCGAGATCAAGCTGCTGCACCGGCGGCTCAAGAACACGATGATCTACGTCACCCACGACCAGATCGAGGCGATGACGCTGGCCGACCGCATCGCGGTGATGCGCGCCGGCGTCATCCAGCAGTTCGACGAACCGCAGGTGATCTACAAAAAGCCGGTGAACCGTTTCGTCGCCGGGTTCCTCGGTTCGCCCGGCATGAACTTTCTGGACGGCGAAATCATGCTGCGCGGCGGCCAGGCCGCCTTCGTCGCCGACGCCATCGACGTGCCGCTGACCAAATATGATTTCGGTCCCGCCGGCGCGAAGCCGGGCCCCGCCGTCCTCGGCATCCGGCCGGAGCACATCGCCGTTAACGCCGGCAGCGACTGGCCGTTCGAGGCGGCGGTGCCGGTCGAGATCGTCGAGCCGATGGGCTCCGATACGATCGTCTGGTCGAAGCTCGGCCGGCAGGCCGTCACCATGCGGGTGACGGCGGAACGGTCGCCGAAGGTCGGCGACCGCATCGGCATCGGCTTCGATCCCATCAACGCCTCGCTGTTCGACACGGACGGCAACCGCCTGTGAGTTTCCATCCCGAGCAAACGGAAAGCACGCCATGAACTGGTCGTTTCAACTCTACAGCGCCCGCAAGTTCCCGCCGTGGGACAGAATCCTGAAACTGCTGGCGGATGCCGGCTATGCGGAGGTCGAGGGGTTCGGCGGCATCTATGACGATCCGGCGGGCTTCCGGGCCGAACTCGACAGGAACGGCCTGGCCATGCCGACAGGGCATTTTTCCATCGACGCGCTCGAAAACGATTTCGACGGCGTGCGGCGCATCGCCGATGCGCTGGGCGTGAAACTGATGGTCTGTCCTTATCTTGTTCCCGAGGCGCGGCCTTCGGACACGACTGGGTGGCGCGGCTTCGGCGAGCGGCTGGCGAAAGCCGGCGAGCGGGCCAAGGCGGCCGGATACGGTTTCGCCTGGCACAATCACGACTTCGAGTTCAAGGCGCTGCCGGACGGTTCCGTGCCGATGGAACATCTGCTGTCCGCGGCGCCAGGGATCGGCTGGGAATTCGACGTGGCGTGGTGCGTGCGCGGCGGCAGTGACCCGATGCGCTGGATCGACCGGCACGGACAGCGCATCAGCGCCGTCCACGTCAAGGACATCGCGCGGCCGGGCGAAGGGCAGGACGAGGACGGCTGGGCCGATGTCGGGCACGGTTCGATGGACTGGGCCAAGCTGCTCAGGGCATTGCGGGCCGAAACACCGGCGAAGTACTTCATCATGGAGCAGGACAACCCGAACGACATCGAACGCTTCGCGCGGCGCTCGCTCGCGGCGGTGCAGAGCTACCAGGACGCGAAGGGATAACGGTCATGGCGAGGAGACTGGGGGTCGGCGTCATCGGCTGCGGCAATATCTCCGCGGCCTATTTCAGACTGGCGCCGCTGTTTCGCGGCATCGAGATGCGCGCCTGCGCGGACATCGACATGGCCGCGGCAAGGGCCCGCGCCGGAGAGTACGAGATTCGGGCGGAGACGGTGGACGGCCTGCTCGCCGCACCCGACATCGACATCGTGGTCAACCTGACGAATCCGGCCGCGCATTACGCGGTGTCGAAGAAGGTGCTCGACGCCGGCAAGCACGTCTATTCGGAAAAACCCTTCGTGCTTTCGGTCAGGGAGGGGCTGGACCTGAAGAAGCGGGCCGCAGGAAAGGGGCTGCGCATCGGTTCGGCGCCCGACACCTTCCTCGGCGGCGCGCATCAGCTTGCGCGCAATCTCATCGACAGCGGCAAGGTGGGAAAAATCACCAGCGGCACGTGCTTCGTGATGGGACACGGCATGGAGCACTGGCATCCGAATCCGGATTTCTTCTTCCAGCCCGGCGCCGGGCCGGTGCTCGACATCGGGCCTTATTATGTCACCAATCTGATCCAGCTGATCGGACCGGTGCGCCGGGTGGCGGCGGTTGCCACGACGCCGGCGAAGGAGCGCACGATCCTGTCGAAACCGCGCAAGGGAGAAAAGATCGCGGTCAACACGCCGACCACCATCCACGCCGTTCTGGAGTTCGAGAACGGCGCCGTGGTGACGCTGAACACCAGCTGGGACGTGTGGGTCCACAACCACGCGCCGATGGAGCTTTATGGCGAGGCGGGCACGCTCTTCGTGCCGGACCCGAATTTCTTCGGCGGCAAAGTGAGCTACACCAGTGCGGACAAGACGGTGACATCATTGCCGAAATGGGAGCATCCCCTTGCCGTCGCCAACGAGAAGCATCCGGCGGGGATGATGGCCAACTACCGCACCGCGGGACTGGCCGACATGGCGCTCGCCATCCTGCAGGACCGGCCGCATCGCTGCTCGATGGAGCTGGCGCTGCATGCGGTGGACGTCATGACGTCGATCCTGAAGTCGGGCGAAACGGGCAAGTTCGTCGCCATGCAGACGACATGCGGGCGCCCGGCTGCGCTGGGCGTGAAGGAAGCGAAGGCGATGATGGCGAAGCGGTAGCAGCGAGGGACTTCCACAATCTCGGTCGTCGCGCACCCCCACCCCTAACCCCTCCCCACAAGGGGGAGGGGGACGTGGGCGCGGCAGCTTCCCCTCCCCCTTGTGGGGAGGGGTTAGGGGTGGGGGTGCGACGCCATACGCGGTTGTCTGCCGGCAACGGGGAGAAGGAGAATGGCCGCGCCGGCGGCCACCCCCTCGCCCCGTTCACGGGGAGAGGGTAAGGGTGAGGGGCAGCGCCGACTCGCCTGGTTCGGCGCTACCCAACACGATTTCGATTTCGAGGATTACCCATGCCCTACACACCCGCCGAAAATCGCTATTCCGCCATGCTCTACAACCGCTGCGGCCGGTCGGGGCTGAAATTGCCGGCGATCTCGCTCGGGCTGTGGCACAATTTCGGAGACGACACGCCCCATCGAACCAAGCAGGCGATCCTCCACAAGGCGTTCGACCTCGGCATCACGCATTTCGACCTCGCCAACAATTACGGCCCGCCGCCCGGCTCGGCGGAGACCGCTTTTGGTAGACTCCTGCGCGAGGACTTCGCCGGCTACCGCGACGAACTCATCATCTCGACCAAGGCCGGCTACGGGATGTGGCCCGGACCCTACGGCGAGTGGGGCAGCCGCAAATACCTGCTTTCCAGTCTCGACCAGAGTCTCAGGCGCATGGGACTCGACTATGTCGACATCTTCTATTCGCACCGCTTCGATCCCGACACGCCGCTGGAGGAAACGATGGGTGCGCTCGATCATGCGGTGCGCTCGGGCAAGGCGCTCTATGCCGGCATCTCGTCCTACAATTCGCAGCGTACGCGCGAGGCCGCCGATATTCTCAAGCGCCTCGGCACGCCCTGCGTCATCCACCAGCCAAGCTACTCCATGCTCAACCGCTGGGTGGAAGAGGACGGGCTGCTCGACACGCTGGACGGTCTGGGGATCGGATCGATCGTGTTCACGCCGCTGGCGCAAGGCATGCTGACCAACAAATATCTCAACGGCATCCCCGAAGGCAGCCGCGCCAGCCAGGGCAAGTCGCTTCGCCAATCCTTCATCACCGAGGAAACGGTCGCCAACATCAAGGCGCTGAACGAGATCGCCAAGAAGCGCGGCCAGAGCCTTGCACAGATGGCGCTCGCCTGGGTGCTGCGCAAGGGCCGCGTCACCTCGGCGCTGATCGGCGCCAGCCGGCCCGAGCAGGTGGAGGACTGCGTCGGCGCGCTGAAGACGCTCGACTTCAGCGACAGCGAACTGGCCGAGATCGACCGCTATGCCCGCGAGGCGAACGTCAATCTGTGGGCGCAGTCGGCGGAGCGCAAGGGGCCGCCGCGCAAGTAGGGGAAAACCGCGAACAGGGTCAGGCGGCGCCTGCCGCCTGGCATTTCGCGCAGACGCCGCGGAACTCGATGACGGCCTTCTTCGGCGCGAAGCCGGTGGAGCGTACCCAGTCGTCGAGTTGGTGGCCGATGGCATGGTCGGAGAATTCACTGGCCTGGCCGCACTGGTCGCAGATGGCGAAGGCGATCATGGAATGGCTGTGGTCGTGCGGCTCGGCGCAGGCGACGAAGGCGTTGAGGCTCTCCAGCCTGTGCACGAAGCCTTCCTTGATGAGCGCATCGAGCGCGCGATAGACCTGCAGCGGCGCGCGGAAGCCGCGCTCGCGTAACTGGTCGAGCAGCATGTAGGCGCTGAGCGGCGCGCTGGCGCGCTCGAGCTTTTCCAGGACCGAGATCTGGTTCTTGGTGAGCGCCGCCCTTGCCGTCATGATGTGTGCCTGCCTTTGCCCCGCCGGTCTGGCGAGCCTTCCCATGACATAGCGAGGAAGCGCCGGTTTTTCCACCTTGCCGTTTTGTCCCGCTTCAAGCAGGCGAGGGTACGGCTGCCCCGTTCGGCTGTCGGTCGGCCTACTTTAGTGCGCTTCGTCCCAATTACCGGCGGCGCGGGCGTCGACCTGCAACGGCACCGACAGCGACACGGCGGGCATGGCGGCGTTCTCCATCACCTGCCTGACGACGGGAATGGTCGCGTCGACCTCCTGTTCCGCCGTCTCGAAGATCAGTTCGTCATGCACCTGCAGGAGCATGCGGGCTGACAGCCCGGCATCCGCCAGCGCGCCCTCCATGCGCACCATGGCGCGGCGGATGATGTCCGCTGCCGTTCCTTGCAGGCGCGCATTGATGGAGGCGCGCTCGTTGAAGGCGCGAACCGAGGGGTTCGGGGAGCGTATCTCGGGATAGTGGATGCGGCGGCCGAACACGGTCTCGACATAGCCGTTCTCGCGCGCATAGGCCTTGGTCGTCTCGATATAGTCGCGGATGCCGGGGAAGCGCTCGAAATACTTCTTGATATAGGCGCCCGCTTCCTCGCGCGGGATCGAAAGCTGGTTGGCGAGGCCGAAGGCCGAGATGCCGTAGATGATGCCGAAATTGATCGCCTTGGCGCGGCGGCGCACTTCCGAGGGCATGCCTTCGACGGGAACGCCGAACATCTCGGAGGCGGTGATGGCGTGGATGTCGGCACCCTCGGCGAAAGCCTGTTTCAGTTGCGGAATGTCGGCCACGTCGGCGAGCACGCGCAGTTCGATCTGGCTATAGTCGGCCGATATCAGCCTGTTGCCCGGCTCGGCGATGAAGGCGGTGCGGATCCTGCGGCCTTCGGCGGTCCGCACCGGAATGTTCTGGAGGTTCGGGTCGGACGAGGACAGCCGCCCGGTCGTCGTCGAGGCCAGCGAATAGGACGTGTGGACGCGCTTCGTCTCGGGATGGATGAAGCCGGGCAGGGCGTCGGTGTAGGTGGATTTGAGCTTGGTAAGCTGGCGCCAGTCGACGATCTTGCGCGGCAGCGCGTGGCCTTCCGCCGCAAGGTCCTCCAGCACCCGCGCCGATGTCGTCCATTGGCCCGTCTTCGTCTTGGTGGCGCCCGGCAGCCCCATGCGGCCGAACAGAATGTCGCCGAGCTGCTTGGGGGAGCCGATGGTGAAGCGCTCGCCGGCCAGTTCGTAGATTTCGTCCTCCAGCCCGGCCGCGCCCTGGGCCAGTTCTCCCGACAAGCGCGACAGGATCTGCCGGTCGACGGATATGCCGCGCTGCTCCATGCGCGCCAGCACCGGCACCAGCGGCCGTTCCAGCCGCTCGTACACAGACACCAGCCCCTTGGCCGCCAGTCGCGGCTTCAGCACCAGCCACAGGCGCAGCGTGACGTCGGCGTCCTCGGCGGCGTAGCAGGTCGCCTTGTCGAGGGGCACCTGGTGGAAGCCGATGAAGCTTTTTCCCGAGCCAGCCACCTCCTTGAAGGCGATCGGCTTGTGGCCGAGCCATTTTTCCGAGAGCGCATCCATGCCGTGCCCGCCGGACGTTCCGGCGTCGAGCACATAGGAGATCAGCATGGTGTCGTCGTAGGAGACGACGTCGATGCCGTGGCGCTGCATGACGACGAGGTCGTATTTCAGGTTCTGCGCGATCTTCAGGACTGAGGGGTCTTCCATCAAGGGCTTGATGGCGGCGAGCGCGTCGCGGATCGGAATCTGGTTTTCCACCAGCCCGCCGCCGAGCAGGTCGTCCTCGCCATTCTTGTGTCCGACCGGGACATAGGCCGCATGGCCGGGCCGGATGGCGAGCGAGAAGCCGCATAGGTCCGCCTGCATGGGGTCGAGCGAGGTGGTCTCGGTATCGAAGGCGACGATGCCCGCCTCGCGTGCGTCCGCTACCCATTGTTCGAGCGTCGCGAGGTCGCGGATGCAGTGGTAGGCGTTGACGTCGATCTTGTCAGCCACCGCCGTTTCCGCCCGCATGGCGGAAAGCAGCGAGGGAGAATCCCCCTCCTCCTTGAGGGGAGGGGTTAGGGGTGGGGGTTCTGAAGCGTCGGCGCTCGACGAAATACCCCCACCCGCGCCTCCGGCGCGACCTCCCCTCAAGGGGGAGGTAGAGGCGCTGCCCACATCCGGTCCGTGCGCGGTATCGGCGCGCTCGACCGCGACCGAAGCCGCCTCGATATCGGCCGGCTCGGCGCCGGTCGCTTCCGCGACGCGGCGAGTCAGCGAGGAAAATTCCATGGCCTTGAGGAAAGCGATCAGCTTCGGGCCGTCGGCGGGCTGGAGGATGAAGTCTTCCAGGCCTTCGCCGACTGCAACGGGCACGTCGGTCTTCAGCGTCACCAGGTCGCGTGAGATGCGCGCCTTGTCGGCGTTGTCGATGATGGACTGGCGCCGCTTCTCCTGCTTGATTTCCGTCGCGCGCGCCAGAAGCGCGTCGAGGTCGCCGAACTGTTCGAGAAGCTGGGCCGCGGTCTTGGGGCCGATGCCGGGAACGCCGGGAACGTTATCGACCGAGTCGCCGGTCAGCGCCTGCAGGTCGATCATCTTTTCCGGCGGCACGCCCCATTTCTCGATCACTTCGGGAATGCCGATCTGGCGGTCCTTCATCGGATCGTACATGCCGACCGTGGGGCCGACGAGCTGCATCAGGTCCTTGTCGGAGGAGACGATGGTGGTGTCGCCGCCGGCCTCGCAGGCGAGCCGGCAGTAGGTGGCGATCAGGTCGTCGGCCTCGAAGCCTTCCATCTCGACGCAGGGCAGGCCGAAGGCGCGCGTCGCCTCGCGGATCAGGCCGAACTGCGGAACGAGGTCTTCCGGCGGCGCCGAGCGGTTGGCCTTGTATTCCGGATAGAGATCGTTGCGAAAGGTCTTCGAGGAATAGTCGAAGATGACGGCGAAATGGGTGGGCGTGGTGCCGACATCGGTGTTGCGCGCTTCGCGCAGGAGCTTCCACAGCATATTGCAGAAGCCGGAAACGGCCCCGACCGGCAGGCCGTCCGACTTGCGCGTCAACGGCGGCAGCGCGTGATAGGCGCGGAAAATGTAGCCCGAGCCGTCGACAAGAAAGAGATGATCGCCTTTTTTCATGGGTGCTAGCCGTACCGTGCAGGTGCTGGCGTGTCCACGGCAAACGCCCCGCGCAAGACAGGTTCCGACAACGTCCTGACAGGAGGCGTCAGCACTCTCACAAGCATGTTACGAAGATGTAATGTTCGTGCCCTTGAATCGCCACGTTGTGCGACCCAGATAGCAGTCATCGGCAGTTTTCGCCGAAGTCCGGAGCAAGGCCCGTCCCCCGCCTATGCCGGACACCTGCGGCAGCCTATCCCCCTCTCCGGGCTGCCGCAATGTTTGAGTATCGCCGCCGTGGTTCCCCCTCCACCACGGCGGCGTCTTTTTGTCCCGATCCCTTTATCCCGGCCCCTGTGCCGCCGTTTTTACCGCCCGGTTTGCCTGGGGCGGGCTTTCCGTTTGCAATCGACGCCGTTACGGTTGCGCCGCAAATGTGAAAGGCCTTCGGAATGTCTGCAATTTCCTCCGTCCTGGACCGGCTCGACCGGGACTTCGACAATAGCCTGGACAGGCTGTTCGACCTGCTCCGCATCAAATCCATATCGACCGACCCGGCCTTTGCCGCCGACTGCCGTGCTGCCGCCGAGTGGCTTGTCGCGGATCTGAAGACGATCGGCTTCGATGCGTCGGTGCGCGCGACGCCCGGGCATCCGATGGTGGTGGCGCACCACGACGGCCCGGCGGATGCGCCGCACCTCCTCTTCTACGGCCACTACGACGTGCAGCCGGTCGATCCGCTCGACCTGTGGGACGACGATCCATTCGATCCGAAGCTCAAGGAGATCGAACCCGGCCGCAAGGTCATCACCGGGCGCGGCTCCTCCGACGACAAGGGACAGCTCATGCTGTTCGTGGAGGCGTGCAGGGCGTGGAAGGCGGAGCATGGCGCGCTGCCGTGCCGGATCACGCTCCTGTTCGAGGGCGAGGAGGAAAGCGGCTCTCCCTCGCTGAAACCGTTCCTCGAGGCGAATGCGGAGGAACTGAAGGCCGATGTCGCGCTGGTCTGCGACACCGACATGTGGGACCCCGAAACGCCGTCCATCTGCACCTCGCTGCGCGGGCTGGTCGGCGAGGAAGTGGTGGTCAAGGCGGCGAACCGCGACCTGCATTCGGGCATGTATGGCGGGCCCGCCGCCAACCCGATCCGCATCCTGGCGAAGATCCTCGCCGACATCCACGACGATACCGGCCGCGTCACCATTCCCGGCTTCTACGAGGGCGTGGACGAGGTGCCCTCGCAGGTGCTGAAATCGTGGGAAGCGCTGGGCCAGAACGCGGAAAGTTTCCTCGCACCCATCGGCCTGTCGATCCCGGCCGGCGAGAGGGGCCGTTCGGTGCTGGAGATGGTGTGGGCGCGGCCGACGGCCGAGTTCAACGGCATTTCCGGCGGCTATGAAGGCAAAGGCTTCAAGACGGTGATCGCCGCGCAGGCCTCGGCGAAAGTGTCGTTCCGCCTCGTGCAGAAGCAGGATCCGAAGAAGGTCCGCGCCGCCTTCCGCCAGTTCGCCTCCGAGCGCCTGCCAGCCGACTGCCATATCGAATTCCATCCGCATGGCGGCTCTCCGGCGATCCAGCTCGCCTACGATTCGCCGTTCCTGACCAGGGCGCGCAACGCGCTGACCGAGGAATGGGCGAAGCCGGCGGTGACGGTCGGCTCCGGTGGCTCCATTCCCGTCGTCGGCGATTTCCAGACCTATCTCGGCATGGAATCGCTGCTGGTCGGCTTCGCGCTGTCGGACGACCGCATCCACTCGCCCAACGAGAAATACGACCTGAAGTCCTTCAGGAAAGGCCAGCGATCGTGGGCGCGCATCCTTGATGCGCTGACGAAGGAGGCGGGCCGATGAACAGTTCCATTCGTTTCCATCGCCACGACCTGCCGAACCTTTCCCACTACGATGTCGAGGCGGTCGCCATCGACACGGAGACGCTCGGCCTCAACCCCCATCGCGACCGGCTGTGCGTGGTGCAGCTTTCGCCGGGCGACGGGACGGCCGACATCGTCCAGATCGCACCGGGCCAGAAGCGGGCGCCCAACCTTGCGGCGCTGCTCAGGAACAGGCGCATCACCAAGCTCTTCCACTATGGCCGCTTCGATATCGCGGTGCTCTATCACGCCTTCGGCGTCATGGCCGAGCCGGTGTTCTGCACCAAGATCGCCTCGCGGTTGACCCGCACCTACACCGACCGGCACGGGCTGAAGGACATCTGCAACGAGCTTCTCGGCGTCAGCCTGTCCAAGCAGCAGCAATCGTCCGACTGGGCGGCCGAGACGCTGTCGCCCGAACAGCTCGACTATGCGGCTTCCGACGTTCTCTACCTGCACCGGCTGCGCGAGGTGCTGGCCGGGCGGCTGGCGCGGGAAGGGCGGACGAAGGAGGCGGAAGCCTGTTTCCGCTTCCTGCCGACGCGCTCGAAGCTGGATCTCATGGGCTGGGCGGAACAGGATATCTTCGCGCACAGTTGAGCGACCGGGAACCTTGCCGGGATTCCGGCGTTTGTCGGCGCGACACGAAGGAGAGGAACATGGCCGAGCGACAGCCGATGGCAAGCGCGCCGAAAGACGGCTCCGAGGTGACGGTCTACTGGACGGATGCAGACGGGGTCATGAACGAATCCGTCGGCCGCTGGCAGGACGGCGGCTGGTGGGTCTATGTCGACAGCGACACCAGAAAGCGCGTCCAGCCGTCGAGCTGGCGGCCGGACGGCGCGGGCGAGACCTGAAAAGTTCAGCGGTGGCGGGAACTGGTGAACGCCGGGGATTTGACATAGCCTCGGTCGTTGCAACCAGTGGCTGATTCGGCCCCTTGCGGCCCCGGCCACCGTAACAGGAGGGAAACGCAATGGGCGTTGAAAGTCTGGTGGTCTTCATCATCATCGGCGCGATCGCTGGCTGGCTGGCCGGCCTCATCGTCAAGGGCTATGGCTTCGGACTGCTCGGCAACATCGTCGTCGGTATCGTCGGCGCCTTGATCGCCGGCTGGCTCTTCCCGGCGCTGGGCGTCAGCCTCGGCACGGGCATCGTCGCAGCCATCATTCATGCGGTGATCGGGGCGGTGATCCTACTCGTGCTGATCCGGCTGGTGAAATCGGCATAGCATCAAGGACGAGGATCGGAGCGCGTCATGAACGCAACATGCTTTATCTGGTGATCGGCGCGCTCGTCGTCATCGTCGTGGTGCTCGGCGCCTATCTCTACCGGCAGGAGACGAAGCCGGAAGGCGTCGAGATGAAAATCGACGACAACGGGATTTCCATCCAGAAGAACTGAAGCGGCGGAGCTTCACCGCCGCCAGGCTTGATCCTTGTCGCGCGGCGACGCCCGTTCAATCGGCCTTTCGCGAGGAGGTCATCTGATGTCCGTCAGGTGGCGAGCCGGCCTCGCCTTTCGAAGGGATCAGCCGCCGCCGGCTTCGGTCCCTTGTCGATAAGCAATCCGGTGATACGAGCGAAGCCAGCGAACGACTTGCGCGCTTCCTCCGCGCTCATCTGCGCCGCCATCGCCGCCGAGCAGCAATTCAGGGCGCAGCGGAAAACCGGTCCCCGCCGGCCCATCGGCCATTCCCGCAGGAAGGCCATGGCGTCGGCAACGTTCTCGATCTCCTCGACCGGATGACCGGCGCCACGCGAAACGCGCACGGGCGACAGGAACTGCAAGCGGTCCATGACTTCCTCCCGGATATGCAATGACGGGCCGCAATTCGGCCTGACCGTCAAACGCATTACGGAAAGATTGGTTCCCGCCGATGCCCCGACAGCGACGCAGTGCGATAGCCAGAGCTGCTGTCTCGCCTTGACACGCACTCTGCAGGACGTCGCCCTTGCCGGTAGAGCGGGATAGCGGACAGGCGCATCACCTTCGACAAAGGTTCGGATTGCGTGAAATCGCTATGCCGTAGCAACATGCGAATTTCTTGAGTGTCCTGAGGTCGGTCATGTCCGCCTGACCGACCGGCGTTTCCCGAGATTCTGAAAGGCACGAGCAGGTCAAGCGTTGTAGTTCTTTCATCTGACTGTCATCGACGCACGCGTATCTTGCCGAGCAAGATTGCTGCGAAAGCATCCTTGCCCAGTGGCAGAAGTCTTGGGGTTCATCTGCAAGGGATGAACAGGGTGTCAGAGCGATAGCGCAGACGATACTGCGCCAGATACTGCTTTTTACTTTCGTGACGGGCCTCGGCATGGGGCCTCCGTTGACTCGTCGGGATGGGATTGTAAGTTAAAGAAGGGTAAATGACGGAAACCGCAGGGTTCAAGTGTTTATTTGAATCCATGTCGTCAAGGGGGACATCATGACGATCACGTATCAGGCTCTTCTTGTGAGCGGTGCCCACGGCTGGCACAATGGCACCGGCACGATCACCTATTCCTTCCTCGGCGACATCCCGAGCTATTACGACCAGATAGACACCAATGGCGACGGGATCGACGACGCCTACGACATCGACGGGCACGGACATACGCCCAACTATCCCTACGAACTGCCGATCGCTACAACCAGCGTATCGCTTTCCGTAGAGGAGCGGGCTCTGGCGGAGAGGGCCGTGGCGGCGTGGAACGCCGTCGCCAACATCCATCTCGTCGCCGGCGGCGCCGATGGAGGCGAGGCGGGAGGCCCGGTTCCGGGCAACGGCCATCTGGTGGGAGGGCTCGGAGGTACAGCCGGATTTGGCGAGACGGAGCTTTACAGGAACGACGATGGCTATTCGTCATACGATATCACGTCGGTCTTCAGCGACGGGATCAATTTTGGCGGCCAGACCTATACGAGCATATATGTAAACACCAACGGCAGTATCTCGTTCGAAAACGGGATCTCTCAATATACGCCAAGTTCCATCACGGCCGGATTGACGCCGATGATCGCGCCGTTCTGGGCTGATGTCGATACGCGGACGGACGGTGAAGCTCCTGAAAGCAACCCTGTCTATGTCGATTTCGACAGCGTGAACAAGGTGCTGACCGTCACCTGGAGCATGGTCGGTTATTACGACTACAACGCCGACAAGACGAATTCCTTCCAACTCCAGCTTTACGACCGTGGCGAGGGGGACTTCGATATTGTCTTCCGTTATCAGGACATCGAGTGGGTGACGGGTGATGCGAGCGGGGGAACCGGCGGCCTCGGCGGCACGCCCGCGCACGCGGGATTCACGCAAGGAGACGGCAGCGATTTTTACGAATTGTCGCAATCCGGCGATCAGTCGGCGCTGCTGCAACTCGAAAATACGGCCGGCAACACCGGCGTGAACGGACTGTGGGTGTTCCACGTCCGGGACGGAACTGTCGCCGGCGACATTACCTTTGCCGGGGGCGATTTCTCGGATCCCAACCTGTTCGGATTCGTTTCCGACTTTCCCGGCACGCTGGGCACGCCCAGCCTGAACGGCGACGTCTGGATGAATGAAGGCAATTCGCTGCAGGCCGGCGCCTCCTATGGCGACACGGGCTGGCAGACCTATCTCCATGAACTCGGACATGCTCTGGGGCTGCACCATCCGAACGAGGATCCGAACAATACGGCGGCAGACCCACGCAACAACAATCAGTGGACCGTCATGTCCTATGTGCCGCATCCGGGAGAGGCCGGCGTACCGGATCCGGAGGCGGCCTATCCGCTGACGCCGATGATTCTCGATATCCAGGCGATGCAGGCGCTCTATGGAGCCAACCTGACCACGCATACCGAGAACACGAACTACGTTTCTGGAAACAACGCCCAGTTCGCTCTGGCGGACGGCGGCACGATCGACGGCAGGACCGCCATCTTCACGATATGGGACGCCGGCGGCGTCGATACGATCAATGCGTCCAACCAGACATCGGCCGTCTCGATAAATCTGAATCCGGGTACTTTTTCGACGATCGGATCGGTCGCCAACAATATCGGCCTCGCCACCGCTGTCACCGTTGGCGGCGTTGTCGTCAACTATGTGGAAAACGCGGTCGGCGGCTCGGCTAACGATCTGCTCGTCGGCAATGCCGACAACAATGTCCTTGACGGCGGTACGGGCGCCGACCTGATGCAGGGCGGCGCCGGCAACGATACCTACGGGGTCGACAACGCCAACGACATCGTCGACGAGAGCGTGGTGGGCTCGAACGGCTTCGACCGGGTGCAGTCAGCGCTGTCGATCAACCTGTCGGACGCTGCCCATTTCAAGGGCGACATCGAGATGGGCGTGCTGCTTGGAACTGCCGACCTCAACCTTACCGGCAACACCCTCAACAACCTGCTAGTGGGCAATGCCGGCAACAATTTCATCAACGGCGGCACCGGTGCCGATCTCATGCAGGGCGGTGCCGGCAACGACACCTACATCGTCGACAATGTCGGCGACATCGTCGACGAGAGCGTGACCGGCTCGGACGGCTTCGACCGGGTGCAGTCGGCGCTGTCGATCAACCTTGCCGATGCTGTCCATTTCAAGGGCGCCATCGAGATGGGCGTGCTGACGGGCAGCGCCAACATCAATCTCACCGGCAACGGCCTCGACAACCTGCTGATCGGCAATGCCGGCAACAACTTCATCGACGGCGGCGCCGGCAACGACACGCTGCAGGGTGGTGCCGGCAACGACACGCTGCAGGGCGGCACCGGCGCCGATCTCATGCAGGGCGGCGCCGGCAACGACACCTACATCGTCGACAATGCCGGCGACATCGTCGACGAGACTGGATCGGATGGTTTCGACCGGGTGCAGTCCTCGATCACCATCAACCTGTCGGACGCCGTCCACGTCAAGGGCGACATCGAGATGGGCGTGTTGACCGGCAGCGCCAACGTCAACCTCACAGGCAACGGCCTCGACAACCTGCTGATCGGCAATGCCGGCAACAACTTCATCGACGGCGGCGCCGGCAACGACACGCTGCAGGGCGGTGCCGGCAACGACACGCTGCAGGGCGGCACCGGCGCCGATCTCATGCAGGGCGGCGCCGGCAACGACACCTACATCGTCGACAATGCCGGCGACATCGTCGACGAGACTGGATCGGATGGTTTCGACCGGGTGCAGTCCTCGATCACCATCAACCTGTCGGACGCCGTCCACGTCAAGGGCGACATCGAGATGGGCGTGTTGACCGGCAGCGCCAACGTCAACCTCACAGGCAACGGCCTCGACAACCTGCTGATCGGCAATGCCGGCAACAACTTCATCGACGGCGGCGCCGGCAACGACACGCTGCAGGGTGGTGCCGGCAACGACACGCTGCAGGGCGGCACCGGCGCCGACCTGATGCAGGGCGGCGCCGGCAACGACACCTACATCGTCGACAATGCCGGTGACATCGTCGACGAGACTGGATCGGATGGTTTCGACCGGGTGCAGTCCTCGATCACCATCAACCTGTCGGACGCCGTCCACGTCAAGGGCGACATCGAGATGGGCGTGTTGACCGGCAGCGCCAATGTCAACCTCACAGGCAACGGCCTCGACAATTTGCTGGTCGGCAATGCCGGCGACAACTTCATCAACGGCGGCGCCGGCAACGACACGCTGCAGGGCGGTGCCGGCATCGACACGCTGCAGGGCGGCACCGGCGCCGACCTGATGCAGGGCGGCGCCGGCAACGACACCTACATCGTCGACAATGCCGGCGACATCGTCGACGAGAGCGGCGCCGACGGCTTCGACCGGGTGCAGTCCACGTTGAATATCAGCCTTTGGGACACGGCACATGTCAAAGGGGCGGTCGAGATGGGGGTGCTGACGGGCAGCGCCAATATCAACGCCTCGGGCAACGACCTCAACAACCTGCTGGTCGGCAACAGCGGCAACAACATCCTCAATGGCGGCTGGGGCAACGACACGCTGACCGGCGGTGCGGGGCATGATACGTTCGCCTTCACCACGGCGCTGCACAATACCGCCAATGTCGACACCATCACCGACTTCGTCTCGGGCGACGACACCATCCAACTGGCGAGCGCCATCTTCACGGCGCTGACGGCGACCGGCACGCTCGCCGCCTCCGCCTTCGCCATCGGCGCAGCCGCCACGCCCAACCAGCACATCCTCTATAACGAAACCAACGGCTGGCTCAGCTACGATGCCGACGGCAGCGGCTCCGGTGCCGCGATTCATTTCGCCACCCTCTCCACCCATCCGACCATCTCCAATACGGATTTCGTCGTCGTGTGAGGGCGCACAGGACAAGCTGGCGTCTAAACTTCGGCCAAGTGCTTCAGAAGCACTTGGCCGGTTTTACCCGAAGCATTGCGTGCGAAGCTGGAAGCTCCGCCGAAACTGCGGAGGTAAGCGCCGCCTGTTTGGCACACAGACAACAAGGGCAACGAATATAAAGGCCTACCGGCCACCAACCGCGAAATCTCTGTTTGCGGGCACCCTGAAATTCTATACTTTCTTTCGATAACAACCCTCTGGCGGGGATCGTGGTGCCAACGGCGAAACAAACAATACTGGCCGCGCGCGCACCATCAGAGGCGCGCCTTGCCTTGCGCCAGTGCGCGGGCGGGTTCGCATTCGTCGCGCTGTTTTCAGGCCTCATCAACCTTCTTGGCCTGACCGGGTCGCTTTACATGCTTCAGGTCTATGACCGGGTACTGCCTTCGCACAGCGTGCCGACCCTGATCGTCCTGTCGATCGCCATGATCGGCCTCTATGTCTTCTACGGCCTGCTCGACATGGTCCGGCAGAGGCTGATGATCCGCATCGGCAAGCGCTTCGACCGCCGGCTTCAGCCAAGCGTGCTTGCGCTTTCCCTCGCCCTGCCGCTCAGCATGGGATCGGAAGGAGCCCGTATCCAGCCGATCGGCGATCTGGAGCAGATCCGCAACTTCATCGGCAGCACCGGCCCCACCGCGTTCTTCGACCTGCCCTGGCTGCCGCTTTATCTGTGCGGCATCTACCTGCTGCATCCCTATCTCGGTCTGCTCGGGACTGTCGGCGCCATCACCAGCCTGCTTTTCACGTTGCTGGCCGAAGGCCTGAGCCGTGCTCCGGCACGGCGCGCCGCCGAATCCGCCATTGCGCGACGCCAGATGGCGGAGGCCGCGCGGCGCAATGCCGAGGTCGTGCGCGCCCTCGGCCTCGGAACCCGTATCGGCGAACTCTGGCGGGAACGAAGCGCCGCATTCCTCTCCGACCAGTTGCGCATCAGCGACGTCATCGGCCTGTCCAGCGCCCTGTCGCGCACCTGGCGGCTGATCCTGCAGTCCCTGATGCTCGGCCTGGGCGGCTACCTCGTCATCATGGGCGAGGCGTCCGGCGGCGTCATCATCGCTTCGTCGATCATGCTCACCAGAGCCCTCTCCCCGGTCGATGTCGCCATTGCCAACTGGCGCTCCTTCTCCGCGGCTCGGCAGGCCTACGCCCGGCTGGACAATCTGCTGCGAACCGTCGGCATCCCCCAGGAGAAGGTGGGGCTGCCGCGTCCGGCGACGACGCTGCGGGTCGAGGGCCTTGCCGTCGGCGCGCCGGGGCAGCAGCGGCCGATCGTCCAGGCCGCCAGCTTCGCACTCGACGCGGGCGCGGGCCTGGGCGTCATCGGCCCAAGCGCGTCGGGGAAATCCACGCTGGCCAGGGCACTCGTCGGCGCATGGACGCCGCTGCGCGGCAAGATCCGGCTGGACGGCGCCGCCCTCGATCAATTCGACGCTGCGGCGCTCGGACGCGATATGGGCTACCTGCCGCAGGACGTGGAACTCTTCGAGGGAACCGTCGCCGAGAATATCAGCCGTTTTGCCGCCGACCAGGATTCCGAAGCGGTGCTCAGGGCGGCGGAAGCAGCCGGCGTCAAGGACATGATCCTGAGGCTTCCGGACGGCTTCCAGACCCAGATCGGCGATGGCGGCATGGCGTTGTCGGCGGGGCAGCGACAACTCGTCGGCCTTGCCAGGGCGCTCTACGGCGATCCATTCCTCGTCGTGCTGGACGAACCGAACTCGAACCTCGATGCGGACGGCGACGCAGCCCTCGGCAGCGCCATCCGCAACGTCAGGCAACGCGGCGGCATCGCGATCGTCATCGCGCACCGCCCGTCCGCCCTTCTTCATCTCGATCAGGTCATGGTGATGGCGGACGGGATGATCAAGGCATTCGGACCCAAGGACGAAGTGCTGGCGCAGATGACCAGACCACCTTCGCCTCCGCCGCGCCCCGATGTCCCGCCGCCCAACGGACCGCGCGGGCCGATCGTCGTTCCGCTTCACGAGCGGCGATAGGCAGGCCGATGACGCTCAACCCAAGCATAACCGGGCGCTCCACGGAGGCATTTCGTGGCTGATGCCCTTCATGCTCCCGGCACGGCCGCAAGCAGACGAGACAGCGGCGGCGGCGACGGCATTCGTTCGACCATTGCCGTGGGACTGACCGTCGCGGCCGCGCTGGTCGGCGGAATCGGGTGGTGGGCGGGCACCAGCGTGATCGCCGGCGCCATCATCGCGCCTGGCACCGTCGTCGTCGAATCGAATGTGAAGAAGGTCCAGCAGCAGAGCGGCGGCACGGTGCGTTCGATCCTGGTCCGCAACGGCGACCACGTCCGCGCCGGCGATATCCTGGTGAGGCTGGACGACCGGACCGCGCGGGCCAGCCTGCAGATCGTCAGCCAGCAGCTCGACCGCGCGCGGCTGCGGATGGCGCGTCTCAATGCCGAAGCGACGGGAGCGAGGCAGCTTGCCGTTCCTCCATCTCTTGCCGGCCGAACCGGAGACCCCGAGATAGAAGCCCTCATGGAGGGCGAACGCGCGCTGCTGATGAGCGACCTCAATTTGCAGGACGGCAAGAAGGCGCAACTGGAAACGCGCAACCAGCAGTACCGGGAGCAGATCGACGGCCTCGAGGCGCAGCGCGCCGCGGCGCACGACGCACTGGCGCTCGCCCAGCGCGACGTCGTGACCGTCCAGGCCCTCTACGACCGCAAGCTCGCGTCACTCGACCGCCTGACGGCGCTGCAGACGCAGATCATCCAGCAGAAGGGCGAGATCGGGCGCCTGACCGCCGCCATCGCCGAGGCGGAAGGCCGCATCAGCGAGAACGCCATGATCGGCATGCAGGCCGAGGAAGACTTCCGAAAGAGCGCCAATACCGACCTGCGGGACACGGAAGGCAAGGAAGCCGAGCTGATCGAGAGACAGGCGGTCGCGCAGAACCAGTTGGACGATACCGTCGTGCGCGCGCCGCAGGACGGCGTGGTCCAGGAACTCGGCATCCATACGATCGGCGGAGTCGTTTCGCCGGGCGAAACCATGATGCTGATCGTGCCCGGCACGGATCAGCTCGTCATCGATGCCCAGGTGTCGCCGATGCATATCGACGAGGTGCATGTCGGACAGCCCGTCGTTGTTCGTTTTTCCGCCTTCAACCGCACGACCACGCCCGAATGCCACGGCGCGATCGAAAATGTCTCGGCCGACCTCATTCGCGACCAGAACACACGCACCGCCTACTACCTCACCAGGATCGACGTGAGCGACGAGGCGACCTGTCTGGGCCGCGACCAGGCGCTGGTTCCCGGCATGCCGACGGAACTGCACATCCAGACGGGCGATCGCACCGTCTGGTCCTACATCTTCAAGCCGCTCACCGACCAGATGATGCGGGCGCTGCGCGAATAGAAGCGGCGGTCGGATCAGCTGCGGCCGTATCGATCCTCGAAGCGGACGATATCATCTTCGCCGAGATAGGAACCCGACTGCACCTCAATCACTTCAAGTGGAGTCTCGCCCGGATTCTCCAGGGCATGGATTTCGCCGACGGGGATGTAGATCGACTGGTTCTCGGTCAGGACCACCGTCGCGTCTCCCTTGCGCACGCGCGCGGTGCCCCGAACGACGACCCAGTGCTCGGCCCGATGGCGATGCATCTGCACGGACAATTTGGCGCCCGGTTTGACGGTGAGGCGCTTGACCTGATGCCGGTCGCCGCAATCCACTGAATCATAGTGGCCCCACGGCCGGTAAACGTCGCGATGGGTCAGGTGCTCCTGGCGCCCCGTTTCCTTCAATTCCTCGACGATCTCGCGCACGTCCTGCACGCGGCTCTTGTGGGCGATCAGCACGGCGTCCTTGGTCTCGACCACCACGAGATCGTCGACGCCGAGCAAAGCCACGAGGCGACTCTCCGAACGGGCCAGCGTTCCTCTTGCCGAAACGGCGACGATATCGCCGCGAAAGGCGTTGCCCTGTTCGTCCGTTCCCTCCGCTTCCCGCAAGGCCGACCACGAGCCGATGTCGCTCCACCCGGTTCGAAGCGGGACCACCACCGCATCCGCGGTTTTTTCCATCACGGCATAATCGACCGATTTGGAGGGGCACGCGACGAAGGCCGCCTCGTCAATGCGGAGGAACTGCCCGTCCTTCCGCGGCGAAGCCATGGCATCGCGGCATGCCGCTACGATCGCCGGCTCATGTCTTTCCAGTTCGTCGAGGTAGCGGCTCGCCTTGCACAGGAACATGCCGCTGTTCCAGTAATACGCCCCGGAGGAGACGTAGGCGGATGCGATATCGCTGTCCGGCTTCTCCTCGAACCCGTCGACAACGAAGCCCGCGCCGTGCCGCGGACCGCGACGGATATAGCCATAACCCGTTTCCGGCCTGGTCGGCGTGATGCCGAAAGTGACGAACTTGCCGGCCTCGGCCAGATCGACGGCCTGGATAACGGCTTCGGCGAAGATATCCGCATCGGCGATGAAATGATCGGAGGCAAGCACGAGCAGCAGCGGGTCCGCTCCGTTGCCGATGGCATGCAGCGCCGCCAGCGCGATCGCCGGCGCGGTGTTGCGCGCCACCGGCTCCAACAGGACAAGCGCGCCCTCGATGCCGACCTGGCGCAACTGCTCGGCGGCGAGGAACCGATGCTCGTCGTTGCAGACCAGAAGCGGCGAAGCGGTCTCAAGCTTTTCGAGCCGCCGGGCCGTATCCTGCAGCATGGTGCGTTCACCGATGAAGCTGAGGAACTGCTTCGGATAAAGCTGCCTTGAAAGCGGCCAAAGCCTCGTCCCGGCTCCCCCGGCCAGGATGATCGGAACAATCGCCAAGACAGCCCCCCGTCCGGTGCCGATTGCCCGTCAGTTTCGCCCCGATTGCGAAAAAGACAATATTGGAAACATTAGACCTTGGTCCACCTGCCCGCAGGCACGGCAAATCCGAGGCACGGGTGCGATGGGACAAAGCGGCCCGATCGGTGGCGGCGAGCGGTCGTCAGCTCGCCTCGCGCATGGCCTCGGCGGCCTGCAGATCGACCGAGACGAGCTGGCTGACGCCCTGCTCGGCCATGGTGACACCGAACAGGCGGTCCATGCGCGCCATGGTGATGGGATTGTGGGTGATGACGACGAAGCGGGTTTCCGTAGACGCCGACATTTCGTCCATCAGGTTGCAGAAGCGCTCGACATTGTGGTCGTCCAGCGGCGCGTCGACCTCGTCCAGCACGCAGATGGGCGCGGGATTGGTGAGGAAGACGGCGAAGATCAGCGACATCGCCGTCAGCGCCTGTTCGCCGCCGGACAGCAGCGTCATGGTCTGCGGCTTCTTGCCCGGCGGGCGGGCGAGGATTTCCAGCCCGGCTTCCAGCGGATCGTCGGATTCGATCAGTTGAAGCTCGGCGGTGCCGCCGCCGAACAGATGCGAGAACAGACGCTGGAAATGGCCGTTCACCACCTCGAAGGCAGCGAGCAGCCGGTCCCGGCCTTCGCGGTTCAGGCTCTGGATGGCCTGCCGCAGCTTGCGGATCGCCTCGATCACGTCCTCGCGCTCGGAAACGATGGTCTCCAGCCGCTCGGAAAGCTCCCTCTGCTCCTCCTCGGCGCGCAGGTTGACGGCGCCGAGCCGCTCGCGCTCGATCTTCAGCCGGTCGAGCTGGCGGTCGATGTCGGCCATGTCGGGCATCGGGCTGTCCGCCTCGAGGCCGGTGTGGCGGATGACGAGATGCGGCGGTGTGTTCAGCGCCTCCTGGATGCGCGCCTCCACTTCCTTGCGGCGCTCGTCGGCGGCGGTGAGCCGTTCTTCCGCGCGGGCGCGCGCCTCTCGCGATTCGGCAAGGCCCTGGATCGCGGCGGTGGCGGCCTTGTCGAGCTCCGCCTGCCGGTTCTCGGCCTCCTGGAGCCGGTCGGCAGCGGCCTTGCGCAGTTCCTCGGCTTGCGAGAGCTGCGACAGCAGCGCGCGCCGCCTGGCGTCGAGCTCGTCCGGCGCATCGACCAGCTTGTCGCGTTCGCCGGCGGCCTCGGCCTTGCGCTCGCCAAGGGCCGTGATCTGCGCGGAGGCGTTTTCGGCGCGCGACAGCCAGTTGGCGCGCTCCCGGGCGATGGCTTCCAGCCGGCGGGTGCGGGTTTCGGCCTCGCGCTTCAGGCCCTCCACCATGGCGCGGGCGTCGGCGGCGGCCGCGCGTTCGCGGCCAACCGTGGCGGCCAGCGTGTCCAGCCGTGCCTGCAGATCGGAAAGATCGGGCGCGGCAGTCAGATTCCGCTCCGCCTCGGTGGCCGCGGCGGTCGCCTCGGCATGGCCTTCGGCGACGCGGGCGCGGGCCTCTTCCAATGCGGCGCGGCGGCTCGACAACTCACCGGCGGCCTTTTCCGCGCTGGCCAGCGCCTCTCTCGCCAGGCCGACTTCATGCTGCGCGTCGCGCCACGCCTGACGTGCCGCGCGCTCGGCCTCGGCGCTTTCGCGCGCTACGCGCTCGGCGGCCGCCAACGCCTCCTCGGCGACGCGCACCGCCTTCGTCGCCTCCACCGCCTCGGCGTTCAGTTCGGCCAGCCGGTTCTTCTGCGCCAGCCGGAGCGCGGCCGGCGTCGGCGCATCGGCGCTGGCAACCAGACCGTCCCAGCGCCACAGGGCGCCTTCCCTGGTGACCAGACGCTGGCCGGGCGAAAGCATCTTCTGCAAGCGCGGGCCGTCGGCCGCCTCGACAATGCCGATCTGAGCCAGCCTGCGGGCAAGCTGGCTCGGCGCGCGCACGACCGAGGCGAGGCTGCGGATCCCTTCGGGCAGAGCAGGATCGCCGGATTGCGGCGCGGTCTCGCTCCAGTGAACCGGCGCGCTGCGGTCGAGCGGCACGTCGAGGTCTTCGCCGAGCGCGGCGCCCAGCGCCGTTTCGAAACCGCGATCGACGCCGATCTGCTCCAGCACGGCGGGAAACAGGTCGCCGCCGGCGGCGTTCAGCATCTTCGACAGCGTCCGCGCCTCGGTTTCGATGCGCCCGAGTTCAGCCTTGGCTTCCTGCAAGGGCGGGCGCGCCGCGGATTCGGCCGCCCTCGCCTCGCCGACCGCCTTCTCGGCAGCGATCGCCATGGCCTCGCAGGCCGACAGTCTGGCTTCCGCCGTGTCCACCAGCGCGCGCTTTTCGGCCGGGTCGGGCAGGCCGGCCAGCTTTGCCGCGATCTCGCCGGCCTCGCGCTCGACATCGGCCAGTTGCCGCGCCAGCCGGTCGCGCCGCTCGACCGCTTCGCGCATCACGCGTTCGAACTGGTTACGCTGCGCCGCCGCTTCGGCGCGCTGGGCCGTCAGCGCGGCGAGCGAGCCTTCGCTCAGCGCCAGCGTGGCGGCCGCTTCCTCGAAGACGCTGCGCGTCGAGGCCTCCCGCTCGGCGGCCCCGGCGTTTTCCGAATTGAGGGCGCGCTCCTCTTCCGACAGGCGCTCCAGCACCTCGGCATTGTCGCGCACCATGCGCTCCTCGCGCGCGATGTCGGCGTCGAGCTGCTCCAGGCGGCGGTCGAGTTCGGCCTGGCGGGCGCGGATGCGGCCGGCCTCCTCCTCGATCTGCGCCTTGGCGATGGAGAGGCGCTGCACTGCCGCAGCCGCGGCGGCTTCCGCCTCGCGCAGGTCCGGCAGGCGATGGGCGGCGACCGCCTGCTCCTTGGCGGCGTTCATCTGCAGGGCCGCGCGCTCGCCGACCAAAGAGGTCGCCGTCGCAAGCGCCGACTGCGCCTCGCCCTCCTGCGCTTTGGCCTGCGTCCAGCGCAGATGCAGCAGGATCGCCTCCGCCTTGCGGATGTCGGCCGACAGGCTCTTGAAGCGTGACGCCTGACGGGCCTGCCGCTTCAGGCTTTCGATCTGGCCCTGCAATTCGCCGACGACGTCGTCGAGGCGTTCGAGGTTCTGCTCGGCGCCCTTCAGCCTGAGTTCCGCTTCGTGGCGGCGGCTGTGCAGGCCGGAGATGCCGGCGGCCTCCTCCAGCAGCGCGCGGCGCGCCTGCGGCTTGGCCTGGATCAGTTCGCCGATGCGGCCCTGCCCCACCATCGAGGGCGAGCGCGCGCCGGTCGACTGGTCGGCGAACAGGAGTTGCACGTCCTTGGCGCGGGCTTCCTTGCCGTTGATGCGATAGACCGAGCCGGCCTCGCGCTCGATGCGGCGCGAAACCTGCAACTCGTCGGCGTCGTTGAACGCGGATGGCGCTGTGCGATCTACGTTATCGAGGAAAAGCGTCACCTCGGCGGTGTTGCGGGCGGGCCGGGTGCCCGAGCCGGAGAAAATGACGTCGTCCATGCCGGACGCGCGCATGTTCTTGTAGGAGCTTTCGCCCATCACCCAGCGCAGCGCCTCGACAAGATTGGACTTGCCGCAGCCGTTCGGCCCGACGATGCCGGTCAGGCCGCGCTCAATGACGAATTCGCCGGGTTCGACGAAGGATTTGAAGCCGAGAAGGCGAAGGCGCGAGAATTTCATGCACGCCTCCCCCGGCCGCGCAGGCGCGACCGGTCGGAGGCGAGCGGAGCCTCAGAGTAACGGGTCGATGATGGCGGACATTTCCGCAATCGACATAGCCCCCTTGTAGGTCTTGCCGTTGATGAAGAAGGTTGGCGTCGAGTCCACCTTGAACTCGTCGGCGCCGCGCTTCTGCACAGCCCTGACTTGGTCGAGAAGCTTCTGGTCCGTCAAGCAGGCGTTGAAGCTCTCCTGTGTAAAACCGGCCAGCCGCGAGATCTGGAGCAGCGCGTCCTTGGTGTTGTTGCCGGCCGCCCACTGTTCCTGCTGCTTGAACAGCACGTCCACCATGGGGAAATAGTTGTCGCCGGCGCAGCGCGCAAGCATGAAGCCGGCCTCGGCACGCGGATCGAAGGGGAATTCGCGCAGGATGTAGCGCACCTTGCCGGTGTCGATGTACTTCTTCTTCAGGTCCGGGAAGGTCGTGTCGTTGAAATGCGCGCAGTGCGGGCAGGTCATCGAGGCGTATTCGACGATGGTGACGGGAGCGTCCTCCTTGCCCATCGACTTGTCGGGCAGCGCGCCGGGCTTGAGAAGCTCCGTCATGTCGACCGTGCCCTGCGGCTGGGGCGCATCGTCCGCGGGAGCGGCCGCCTGCGCCCGCGCCTCGGTCGCCGCCATGACGAAAGCCGCCGGCACCGCGGCAAGCGAGGAAAGAACGGTTCTGCGGGACAAGATCATGCGAATCACCTGACAGGAACTGGATTGTGCAATGCTAAGGCATGGAAAAGCGAGTATTGGCGCGAATTAAGGCATCGGCAGGAGCAAGCCAATTGACAAGTCGGCCCGGCGCGATCACGAAAATGCGAGATTTCTATCGCTTCCTGCCAAGGACCGTGGCCCCCAGACGCTCCAGCGACGCCCGCAAGTCTCCGTCTTCCACCGGCGAGACCACTTTTGCCACCTTTTCCTTTTCGGGCGCGGACAGCGGCCGCAGGACCGGTCTCGGCCTCTCCTGAGGCCTCGCCAGAGGCTTTTGCAGGATGCGGATTCGGCCGATGGCGTTGAAGCCGAGGAAGGCGTTGACCCGGCCGATGACCTCCCCGGTCTGATGCTGGAGATGCAGCGCCGCCATGCCTTCGCAGGCGATGACCAGCACGGCGGGCTCGAACGGATCGTCCTCGTTCAGGCGGCGCGGCCACTGGATCTTCTCGGGCCGCGACGTCGCTGCAAGGCGCTCGCCGACGATCTCCTCCCACGACTGGACGAGCCCGATCGAGATGCCGGCGCGCTTGCGCAGCATCGGATCCAGGATTCCGGTCGCGAGGTCGCTTACCGGAACGGGATTGCCGAAAGGCCTCTTGCCTGCCATGCGTTCTCCGGTCCAGCCGGCCATGCCGGCATCAACAACGGCTTCATCAGTTCAATGGCATCGCAGCAAACTCGCCGCAAGTCCGCATATCCGCTTGAAGCGGATATCGCCTCCCGCCTGCTGGCCTGGTACGACACGCATCATCGCGATCTGCCCTGGCGCGTGCCGCCGCGCGACCTGGCGAAGGGCGTGCGGCCCGATCCTTATCGGGTGTGGCTCTCGGAAGTCATGCTGCAGCAGACGACGGTCGAGGCGGTAAAGCCGTATTTCCGGAATTTCGTCGCCCGCTGGCCGACCGTGGAAGCGCTGGCCGCGGCCGAGGCCGACGACGTGATGAAGGCCTGGGCGGGGCTCGGTTACTATTCACGCGCCCGCAATCTCAGGGCATGCGCCGCCGCTGTGGCGGAGGCCGGCGGAGCATTTCCGGCGAGCGCAGCGGCTTTGTTGAAGCTGCCGGGCATCGGCCCCTACACGGCCGCCGCCATCGCGGCGATCGCCTTCGACAGGCCGGAGGCCGTCGTGGACGGCAATGTCGAGCGCGTCGTCTCGCGGCTGGCCGCCATCGCCACGCCGCTGCCGCAGGCCAAGGCGGACATCCGGGCCATCGTCGAAAGACTGGTGCCGATCGATCGACCGGGCGACTTCGCGCAGGCCATGATGGATCTGGGCGCCACCCTATGCACGCCGAAACGCCCGCGCTGCATGCTGTGTCCGCTGCGCGAGGATTGCGCGGCCACGCGGGCGGGCGACCCGGAATTCTATCCCGTCCGCCCGGCCAAGCCGGCAAAGCCGGTCAGGCGCGGCGCCGCTTTCGTCGCGGTGCGGCCGGACGGCGCGGTGCTGTTGCGCAAGCGGCCGGACAAGGGGCTGCTCGGCGGCATGGCGGAAGTGCCGACGACCGACTGGAACGCGCGACAGGACGGCGAAACCGCCGTCTCGGCAGCGCCCTTCGCCGCCGACTGGCAGCCGAAAGGCGCGATCGTCCATGTCTTCACCCATTTCACGCTGGAGCTTTGCGTCTATCGCACCTCCCATGCCGGACCGACGCCGGCAGGGCATTTCTGGTCCGGAGCGGAAGGAATCGCCGCCGAAGCCTTGCCGACCGTCATGAAAAAGGCCATCGAGGCTGCCATTCCCGGCGCCACCAGACGGCTCCGTTCCTAGAACACGTTCATCGCAAGAGAGAAAGAATGCCGGACATCCGCCACATCGTCTTCGACATCGGCAAGGTGCTGCTCCATTACGATCCGGAATTGCCGTTCAGCCGGCTGATCCCCGACGCTGAAGAGCGCCGCCGGTTTTTCGAGACCGTCTGCACCGGCGCGTGGAACGTCGAGCAGGACCGCGGCCGCTCCTGGCAGGACGCCGAGGCGCTGCTGATCGCCGAGCATCCGGCGCATGAGGACAACATTCGCAACTTCCGCCGCCACTGGCACGAGATGGTGCCCCATGCCTACGACGACAGCGTGGCCCTGATGGAAGGACTGATCGAGGCAGGCTACGACGTCACCATGCTGACCAACTTCGCCTCCGACACCTTCTACGAGGCGCGCGAGCGCTTCCCCTTCCTGAAGAAGCCGCGCGGCGTGACCGTCTCCGGCGACATCCGCCTGATCAAGCCGGATCTCGCGATCTATCGCCATCATGCGGATGCGTTCGGGCTCGAGCCAGCCGCCACCGTGTTCATCGACGACAGCCCGCATAACGTCGAAGGCGCGAGGAAAGCCGGTTGGCAGGCCGTGCATTTCACCGACGCCGCGACGCTGGCCGCGGATCTCGGCAGACTCGGCGTTACCGTTTGATCTGAATCGCTTACGCGGACGCGCTCAGGCGGTGATTCAACGACCTGAGATCGAGATTCAGGTCGTTCAGATTCTGATTCAACAAGGCGGTCTGCCGTGGGCCCGCTGGCTACGGCAGGTCCCCGGCCTCAGCGCGCCTTTCATCGTGCCACCGGCGCAATGAATTCGCCTTCGGCGAACCGGCGGCTAGGCCCCTGCCCGCTCCATTCCCAGGCGCGCGATGCGCCGCAGTTCGTCGATCGGGGTGAGACCGCCGGAGCGCTCGTAGTGCCAGAAGGTCCAGCCGTTGCAGGCGTCCAGTCCCTGGACCTGCGCGCCCATCTTGTGGATCGATCCGGCGCTGTCGCCGACCGCCAGCGTGCCGTCCGCGCGCACCTTCGCCGACCAGCGCCGGCGTGAATCGACCAGCGTCGCGCCGGGCGCGATCAGGCCGGTATCGACGAGGCTGCCGAAGGCAACGCGCGGCTCGGCGCGCTTGCCCGACAGGATCGACAAATTGTCCTGCGCCAGCGGCTTGACGGAGGCGATGCGCTCGTTGGCGGCGTCGATATAGGCCTGCTCGCGCTCGATGCCGACGAAGTGGCGGCCGAGCCTTTTGGCGACGGCACCGGTGGTGCCCGAGCCGAAGAATGGATCGAGGACCACGTCGCCCGGTTTCGTCGAGGCCATCATGATGCGGGCGAGCAGCGCCTCGGGCTTCTGCGTCGGATGCAGCTTGTCGCCGTTGTCGTCCTTCAGCCGCTCCGCTCCGGTGCAGATCGGAAACAGCCAGTCGGAGCGCATCTGAACGTCGTCGTTGGCGGCCTTCAGCGCCTCGTAGTTGAAGGTGTAGCCTTTGGCCTTCTGGTCGCGCGAGGCCCAGATCATCGTCTCGTGCGCGTTCTGGAAACGCCGGCCGCGGAAATTCGGCATCGGGTTGGTCTTGCGCCAGACCACGTCGTTGAGGATCCAGAAGCCAAGGTCCTGCATCTTGGCGCCGACGCGGAAGATGTTGTGGTAGGAGCCGATCACCCAGATGGTGCCGGCCGGCTTGAGGACGCGCTTGGCCGCCAGCAGCCAGGCGCGGGTGAAGGCGTCGTAGGCCTCGAAGCTCTCGAACCTGTCCCAATCGTCGTCGACGGCGTCGACCTTGGATTGGTCGGGCCTGTGCAGGTCGCCGTCGAGCTGAAGGTTGTAGGGCGGATCGGCGAAGATCACGTCGATGGAATGCTCGGGCAGACGATTGAGCGCCGCTACGCAGTCGCCCTTGAGGATCGTATCGAGCCACTCGGCCTGCTGCGGAGCGGAGGAGAGTTCGTCGAGAAGACGCACGGCGGTCATGGCTTACACCTGGTACGCGTTACTGTTTACCCGCCGTTATGGTTACCGTTCTCAGTAAAGATTTAATGAAGTGACCGCGGCGATTTGCGACGCGTGTGGGGATGGTGTATGCCGCCCCGGCCCGCGACGGGCTGTCCCCTCCCATTCATGCCGGATTGTCATGCCCCAACCCGATCTCGTCATCTTCGATTGCGACGGCGTTCTCGTCGATTCCGAAATCCTGGCCGCCCGCGTCGAGGCCGACCTGATCACCAAGGCCGGTTACGAGACGACTGCCGAGGAGATCGCCGAAACCTACGCCGGCCTGACCTTCAAGGACATATTGATGGCCATAGAGGAAAAGGCCGGCATCCCGTTCCAGATCGCCATGATCGACCAGGCCGAGGCGTTGATCGACCGGAAGCTGAGAAACGAGGTGCGCGCCATCGAAGGCGTCGGCCAAGCCATCGCGCGCGTGGCCGCGCCCCGCTGCATCTGCTCCAATTCGCGGACGGAGCGCATCGAGTTCATGCTGGAGCGGACCGGCCTGCTGCCGCTGTTCGCCGGCCGCATCTTCTCGGCGCTGGAGACGCCGAGCGGCAAGACCAAGCCGGCGCCGGACGTTTTCCTCCACGCCGCCGAGACGCTCGGCGCCGATCCGGCAAACACCTTCGTGATCGAGGATTCGGTCCACGGTGTGACCGGCGCACGCCGCGCCGGGATGCGGGTGATCGGCTTCACCGGCGCGTCGCACAGCTATCCCGGCCATGCCGATGCGCTGACGGAAGCGGGCGCCGAGACGGTCATGCGCCGCTGGGCGGAACTCGCCGGCGTGATCGCTGCGCTGTCCGAATGGTCCGAGGACGCCTGAACGCCGGCCGGCCGGCCCTGCCGCCCGCGCCGCGACGCTTATCTCGGAATGTCGGAGATCGACGTCTGCGAGCCCTTGGGGGTGGTTGGCGCAGCAGGCGCGGCCTTGACCGGTGCTTTCTTGCGCACGACGCGCTTCTTTCGCGGCGGAGGCGCCTTGGTCTTGCCTTCGTCGTAGCCCGCAAAGACCTGATAGTTGCTGGTCTCCGGTTCGGGAACGCTGATATTCGCGTCGCTGTAGACGAACTGGGTGGCGGCCGACATGTCTGAGACCTGCACCTTGTACTGCTGCAGGTTGGAATAGAGCACCTCCGATCCCCGCATCACCACGATACGGATCGGCATGGTGATCGTGCCCGGCTTGGCGAGAGGCCCCGGCACGACCTTGCCGGCCACCGCGACGTTCATCGTCATGGTGCCGCTGGCGTGCGTGCAGTCGCGCGTCACGTTGGTGATGGCGGCCTGGTAGATGATGTTGGAGGAATTGTTCTGGTCATCCTGCGTCAGCGGATCGCCGCTGTCGTCGGACGCGGCCTTCCTGCCGCCCCTGCCGTAGGTGTTGTAATAGGCGGTGCCGTCGCGAAGGGTAACGTTCGGGCAATAAGCCCTCAGGGAACTGGCCGTCACCTTGCCTGTCTCGGTGCCTGTATTGGGCTTTACCGCCTTGTTGTCGCCCAACCCAAGCACGCCGTCACTCGATTGGCAGCCCGCGACGGCGAGCATAAGGCCGACAAGCGCAGAGCCGGCAAAAAAGCGACTGTTGGACAAACAAAACAGCATGAAGCGCACTTCCCTCTCGCAAAGCCGGTGTCCTATAGCAACCCGGCGGCAAAAATGCGACTGAGGACGCGCACAAAATACGGTGTGCAAGACAGAACGCGACGGCAGGAAGGGACGAGCCGACCATGCACTATGTGAGCACACGCGGCGAAGCGCCGGCGCTGGGATTTTCAGACGCCGTCCTTGCGGGCCTCGCGCGCGACGGCGGCCTCTACGTTCCCGATCAATGGCCGCAGTTTTCCCCCGCCGACATCAGGGCGATGCGCGGGCTCGCCTATCCGGACCTCGCCATTCGCCTCCTGACGCCCTTCCTCGGCGGCGAGGTGCAGCCGGCGGTTTTCGAGACGCTGGTGCGCGAGGCCTATGCCACGTTCCGCCATGAGGCCGTCTGCCCCCTGGTGCAGCTCGGGCCGAACAGCTTCGTGCTGGAACTGTTCCACGGGCCGACGCTCGCCTTCAAGGACGTCGCCATGCAGTTGCTGGCGCGCCTCATGGACCATGTGCTTGCCGAGCAAGACCGCCGCGCCACCATCGTCGGGGCGACCTCCGGCGACACCGGCGGCGCGGCGATCGAGGCCTTTGCCGGGCGGGAGCGGACCGACGTCTTCATCCTGTTCCCGCATGGACGCGTCTCGCCCGTCCAGCAGCGGCAGATGACCACGTCCAGCGCCGCCAATGTCCATGCGCTCGCCATAGAAGGCAATTTCGACGACTGCCAGGGCATGCTCAAGGACATGTTCAACGACCACGGCTTCCGCGACCGGGTGGCGCTGTCGGGCGTGAATTCGATCAACTGGGCGCGCATCATGGCCCAGATCGTCTATTATTTTTCCTCCGCCCTGTCGCTCGGGAGTCCGGACCGACCGGTCTCCTTCACCGTGCCGACGGGGAACTTCGGCGACATCTTCGCCGGTTACGCCGCCAAGAAGATGGGCCTGCCGATCGAGCGGCTGGTCATCGCCACCAACGACAACGACATCCTCGCCCGCACGCTGGAGAGCGGCGAATACCGCATGAAGGGCGTGGTGGCGACTACCTCGCCGTCGATGGACATCCAGGTCTCGTCGAATTTCGAGCGGCTGCTGTTCGAGGCCGGCGGTCGCAACGCCGACACGGTGCGCCGCTATATGGCGTCGCTGAAACAGTCCGGCGCCTTCACCATCGACGAAAAGGATCTGGCGGCGATCCGGGGCGACTTCGACGCCGGCCGCGCGACCACCGACGAGATTGCGGCGACCATCCGCGCGACGCTCGAGCGCAGCGGCTACCTGCTCGACCCGCATACGGCCGCCGGCGTGCGCGTGGCCGCAAGCCACCCCTCTGGCCATCCCTCGGGCGCAACGCCGATGATCGTGCTCGGCACCGCCCATCCGGCCAAGTTCCCGGCGGCCGTCGAGGCGGCCTGCGGCGTCACCCCGGCGCTGCCGGCATGGCTTGCGGACTTGATGCAAGCCGACGAAAAGTTCACGGTACTTCCATCGGACCTGAAAATGGTGGAAGATTACATAAGCCACCGTGCGCGGGCAGCGCATCAGAGGTAGCGCAGGGAGTGAAGTCCATATGAGTGTTGAGGTAAGCCGTCTGTCGAACGGCCTGACGGTCGCCACCGAAACGCTTCCAAACCTTGAATCCGTCGCTCTCGGCACCTGGGTCAAATCCGGGGCGCGAAACGAGCGCGACGAAGAGCACGGCATGGCCCATCTGCTGGAGCACATGGCCTTCAAGGGAACAAAGCGGCGTAGCGCCTTCGAGATCGCCTCGGAGATCGAGAATGTCGGCGGCGAGATCAACGCGGCTACCAGCGTCGAGACCACGTCCTTCTACGCCCGCGTGCTTTCCGACGACGTGCCGCTGGCGGTCGATATCCTCGCCGACATCCTGCAGGAATCGGAATTCGACCCCGACGAGCTCGCCCGCGAGCAGCATGTCATCCTGCAGGAGATCGGCGCCGCGCACGACACGCCCGACGACATCGTCTTCGACCGCTTCACCGAGACGGCCTTCCGCCACCAGACGATCGGCCGTTCCATCCTTGGCACGCCGGAGACGGTGAAATCCTTCACCTCGAAGCAGCTCCACGACTTCATGGAACGCCAGTACGGCGCCGAGCGCATGGTGATGGTCGCCGCCGGCGACGTCAGGCACGACGATTTCGTGCGCGAGGTGGAGAAGCGGCTCGGCGGCTTCCGCAGCAAGGCCGACAGCACGGCGCCCCGCTACGCCCAATATGTCGGCGGCGACTTCCGCGAGAACCGCGACCTGATGGACGCGCAGATCGTGCTCGGCTTCGAAGGCCGCGCCTATCATGTGCGCGACTTCTACGCCAGCCAGGTGCTTTCCATGATCCTCGGCGGCGGCATGTCGTCCCGCCTCTTCCAGGAAGTCCGCGAAAAGCGCGGCCTGTGCTATTCGGTCTACGCTTTCCACTGGGGCTTTTCCGACACCGGCATTTTCGGCGTCCACGCCGCCACCGGCCAGCAGGACATCGACCGGCTGGTGCCGGTCATCATCAACGAGCTGGAACGCGCCGGCGACAGGATCGGCCAGGAAGAGCTCGACCGCGCCCGCGCCCAGTATCGCGCCGGACTGATCATGTCGGGCGAGAGCGCGGCCAGCCGTGCCTCGCAGATCGCCCGGCAATTGCTGCTGTTCGGCCGGCCGATCCCCAAGGAAGAGCTGATGGAGCGACTGTCCGCGCTGACGGTGGACCGGCTGACCGACCTTTCGGCGCGCCTGTTCTCAACCAAGCCGACCCTCACCGCGGTCGGTCCGGTCGGCACACTGGCGCCCTACGAAGCCGTGCTGGACGCCCTGCCGCGGTCCCACGCAACGGCGCATCGCCTCGCCGTCTGACGGCCTCCCGCCGACGTGTTCGCGCTTCCTTTCTTCCGCCGCGATCTGCCGGTTCTGAAAGGCGGCAAGGTGACGTTGCGCGTGCCGCTCGCCAACGATTACACGGCATGGGCCGGGCTTCGTGGCGAGAGCCGCGCGTTTCTCGAAAAATGGGAACCGCGCTGGGCGGCGGACGAGCTGGAGCGCGCAGCGTGGCGCCATCGCCTTGGGCGCTACCGCGAGGATTACGCCCAGGGCACGGCCATCGCCTTCTTCATCTTCGAGCGAGAGCACGGCAAGCTCGCCGGCGGCATCACGCTGGGCAACATCCGCCACGGCGTCTCGCAGAGCGGGCATATCGGCTACTGGATGGGCGAACGCTATGCCGGCCGCGGCCTGATGACCGACGCCGTCAACGTGCTAGTTCGCTTCGCCTTCGACAGGTTGCGGTTGCACCGGGTGGAAGCCGCCTGTATTCCCGACAACGTCCGCTCGATCCGCGTGCTTGAAAAAGCCGGATTCCAGCGCGAAGGACTGCTGCGGTCGTTCCTCAAGATCAACGGCTCGTGGCAGGACCACTACCTCTACGCACGGATCGTCGACGACGGGCCGGGCAGCAGCAAGAAGGACTGATTCTTGACTTTTCCGGCGCGAATACGATCGCTGCTCGCCTTCGTCCTCGCGACGGTCACGCTGCTTGGCGCAATCTCCCAGGCCTTCGCCATAGAGCCGATCAAGATCGCCCGCGACGACGTGGCGCTGGACCTGTCGCGCGCGGTGGAAATCTACCGCAACCAGGGCGAGAATTTCCAGGTTTCCACAGCTCCCGGCTCCGACGGCATCGTGCGGCGCATCGAGGTCGAGGCCAACGACAAGCGCTCGACCGGCGACTGGGCCGTGTTTGCGCTTGCCAACACCACAGACCAGCAGCTCGACCGGCTGATCGTCGCGCCGCATTTCAGGCTGGTCAATTCCGGCATCTTCTGGCCGGACATGGGCTCGACGCGCATCGCGGCCATCACGCCGAGCGAAGGCTTCGCGCTCGACCGGCAGACCAGCCCCGACGCCGACGTCTTCCGCGTCACCCTCAATCCGGGCACCGTCGTCACCTTCGTGGCCGAACTCGCCTCGCCCAAGCTGCCGCAGGTCTATCTGTGGGAGCCCGAGGCCTACAAGGACACGGTGAATTCCTACACGCTCTATCGCGGTATCGTCATCGGCATCGCCGGCCTGCTGGCGCTGTTCCTCACCATCCTCTTCGTCGTCAAGGGAACCTCGATGTTCCCGGCCACGGCAGCGCTCGCCTGGGCGGTGCTGGCCTATATCTGCGTCGATTTCGGCTTCCTCAACAAGATCATCGAGATCTCGCCCGGCAACGAGCAGATGTGGCGGGCGGGAACCGAGGTGGCGCTGGCGGCGACATTCGTGGTGTTCCTGTTCGCCTATCTCAATTTGAACCGATGGCACGGCCATTTCAGCTACGGCGCGGTTCTGTGGATTCTCGGCCTGCTGCTGATAGCCGGCGTGGCGATCATCGATCCGGCGGTGGCCGCCGGCATCGCGCGTCTCTCCTTCGCCGCCACGGCGCTAACGGGCCTCGGCCTGATCGTCGTGCTCGGCCTGCGCGGCTACGACCGCGCCATCATGCTCATTCCAAGCTGGGTCATGGTGCTGATCTGGATGGTCGGATCGTGGATGGCGATCACCGGCATGCTGGACAACGACATCGCCCAGCCGGCGCTGGGCGGCGGCCTGATCCTGATCATCCTCCTGATCGGCTTTACGGTCATGCAGCACGCCTTCGCCGGCGGCGCGCTGCACCAGGGCCTGTTCTCGGACCTCGAGCGCCAGGCGCTCGCCGTCTCGGGCTCGGGCGACACGGTCTGGGACTGGGACGTGCTGCGCGACCGGGTGGTCACGCGGCCCGACATCAGCCTCGAACTCGGCCTGGCGCCCAACAGCCTCGGCGGGGCCGCCCGCAACTGGCTTCCGGTGCTGCATTCCGACGACCGCGACACGTTCCGCACGACGCTGGACGTGGTGCTGGAGCACCGCAGGGGCAAGATCGCCCAGAACTTCCGCCTGCGCGGCGCCGACGGGCATTATCACTGGTTCGCGCTGCGCGCCCGGCCGGTGATCGGCTCGGACGGCGAGGTGATCCGCTGCGTCGGCACGATGGTCGACGTCACCGAGCAGAAGAAGTCGGAGGAACGCCTGCTGCACGACGCCGTGCACGACAATTTGACCGGGCTTCCCAACCGGGAGCTGTTCATGAACCGGCTGGAGGCGATCATCTCCATCGCGCGCACCGAGGAGAAGGTTCGGCCGACCGTTTTCGTGGTCGACATCGACCGCTTCAAGCAGGTCAATGACGGGCTCGGCATCTCGGCGGGAGACACGATCCTTCTGACCGTGGCGCGGCGGCTGCACCGGCTGCTGAAACCGAAGGACTCGCTGTCGCGCTTCGCGGGCGACCAGTTCGCCCTGATGCTTCTGTCCGAGCAGGACCCGGCGCGCATCGCCTCGATCGCGGAAGCGGTCAAGCACGCCATCAGCGCGCCGATCACTTTCGCCAAGCGCGAGATCGTGCTTACCGCCTCGATCGGCCTCATCACCTGGACGTCCGAGCAGGTGTCCGCCGAAGACCTGGTCAAGGACGCCGAGCTTGCCATGCATCAGGCCAAGCGCTTCGGCGGCGACCGCATCGAGCCGTTCCGGCCCGCCTTCCGCACCATCGGCACCGACCGGCTGCAGTTCGAGTCGGACCTCAGGCGCGCCATCGAGCGCAAGGAGTTCACGCTGGCCTACCAGCCGATCATCCGGCTGGAAGACAACAGCGTGGCCGGCTTCGAGGCGCTGCTGCGCTGGGATCATCCGCGCCGCGGCATGATCCCGCCGGCCGACTTCATTCCGGTGGCCGAGAATTGCGGGCTGATCGTCCAGCTCGGCCTGTTCGCCATGCAGAAGGCCGCCGACGATCTCGCCGCCTGGCAGAAGCAGATCGGCGACGCGCCGCTGTCCGTCTCTGTCAACCTCTCCAGCCGGCAGTTGATCCGCCGCGATCTGGTCAGCGACGTCCGCTCCGTCATCGCGCGGTCGAACCTCAAGGCGCGCTGCCTGCGCCTCGAACTCACCGAATCGCTGGTGATGGACAATCCCGAGCAGACCGCCCATGTGCTGACCAAGCTCAAGCAACTCGGCATCGGGCTTTCGCTGGACGACTTCGGCACAGGCTATTCCTCGCTCGCCTATCTCACGCGCTTCCCGTTCGACACGATCAAGATCGACAAGAGTTTCCTCGACGACACCTCGCCCAAGCGCACGGTGCTGATCCGCTCCATGATCAACATGGCGCACGAGCTCGGTCTGTCCGTGGTCGCCGAAGGCATCCGCGACCAGAGCGACGGGCTGGAGCTCAGGCAGATGGGCTGCGAATACGTCCAGAGCTTCTCGTTCGGCGCGCCGATGGCCGGCGACGCCGCGCTGAAGCTTCTGAAGGAGCAATATCCGCTGACGCCGGCGTGACCCTTTTTCGTCTCCCCTTGAACGGGGAGAAGGTGTCACGAAGCAATGGATGAGGGGCTACGCGGCATTCTGCAAGATCACGCCGCCTCTCATCTGCCTGCCGGCATCCTCTTCCCCTGAATGGCAGAGCAAGCGCATATGGCGGTGCACCCCCACCCCTGCCCCCTCCCCACAAGGGGGAGGGGGACTTTGGGCAGCGCCACGATGCGCTGACGCTGGCGATTTTGGGCGGTCGGCGGTGTCGGCGTCACCCTCCCCCTTGTGGGGAGGGGACAGGGGTGGGGGTACACGGCGGTCGCGATTGAAAGAAAATCAATATGCGATTCCCCTGGTGAACAGGGAGAGGAAAGCTAGGCGTGGCCGGCGGCCGTGCTCAGATGTGTCGGGTCGATGCCGATGGAGGCCAGCAGGCGGTCGTATTTGCGCTCTATGTCGGAATCGAACAGGAATTCCGGCGTGGCCGGGCAGGTCAGCCAGCCGTTCTCGGCGATCTCGGTTTCGAGCTGCCCCGCACCCCAGCCGGAGTAGCCGAGCGCCATCAGCGCATGGCGCGGGCCACGGCCGGCCGATATGGCGCGCAGGATGTCGACGGTCGCCGTCAGGCAGATGTCCCCCGCCACGGGCAGCGACGATTCCACCCGATAGTCCCCGGTGTGCAGGACGAAGCCGCGGCTGCGGTCCACCGGGCCGCCGTTGCGCACCACGAAATCGCGCGCCTGCCTGGGCAGGCGGATCGCCTCCTGCTCGTCCATGATGCCGAGCTGGACCAGAAGATCGGGGAAAAGCATCTGCTGCGTCTGGTTGATGATCAGGCCCATCGCGCCCTCGTCGCTGTGGGCGCAGATATAGATCACCGTGCGCGCGAACCGGTCGTCCTTCATGCCGGGCATGGCGATGAGGAACTGGTCGTCGAGAAAGCCGCCGCTTTCGTCCGGTTTCTTGGTGCGCAAAAGATCCATGATCGAAGCGTAACGCGTTTCATGCCCGTATTAAAGACGTACGATGGCAGGACGCGGTTCGCGCGAGGCGACGCGTCTTGCGGGAAGGTCACGCAAATATGATGCGCGCGCGACGGCGGGCGCTGTTGCGTCGCCACAAAGGCGCGGTCAAATCGCGGCCATGAAAAACTCGACTCTGCTCCTTTCCGGCGCTTTCGCTTTGCTGGCAGCCGCCGGCCCGGCGGCCGCCGCCTCGTCCGACTGGGCGACCAGCGAAGGCGGCCGCGTCCGGCTGGTCACCAGCGGCCTGCCGGATGCGAACGGCAACCTCCAGGGCGCACTGGACATCCAGCTCAAGCCCGGCTGGAAGACCTATTGGCGCGATCCGGGGGACAGCGGCGTGCCGCCGCAGCTCGACGTTTCGGCCAGCACCAATGTCTCGGGCGCCGTCATGTCGTTTCCCGCGCCCCAGCGCCATGACGACGGCTACGGGCAATGGTCCGGCTACAGCCATTCGGTGGCCTTGCCGATCAGCTTCACCGTGCCCTCGCCGGGCAAGAAGACGACCGTCGCGGCCGACGTGTTCCTGGGCGTGTGCGAGACGATCTGCATTCCCTTGCAGGCGCGCCTGACGGTCGATCCTGCTACCGACCCGGACAATGCCGGCGACGCGAAGACGCTCAAGGCGGCCCTCGCGGCCCTGCCGGCCGACGCCGGCGACGCCTTCGGCGCGAAGCAGCTTTCGGCGACCCACGAGAGCGTGACCATCGAGGCCACCGTGCCCGGCGATCCCGCAGCCGCGGACCTCTTCGTGGCGGGCGACGACGACTACATGCTCGGCCCTCCGACCCGCGAGACGAAGGACGGCAAGGTGCTGTTCACCGTGCCTATCCTCGACCGCCCGTCCTCGACGCCGACCGGCGGCGGCCTCCACTACACGCTGACCGGCTCAACCGGCGCCGTCCGCGGCCTGCTGCCCTACCCGTGAACGGCGTTGCGGCGGCATCGATAGTCCGCTATCGCTTCGGCACCTTCCTTCCATATCAGCGAGGACCTCGATGACCATTTCCGTTGGCGACAAGCTGCCTGACGCGACGTTCAAGACCATGACCGCCGACGGCGCAAAGGAGGTTTCCACTTCTGACGTCTTCGCCGGCAAGAAGGTGGTGCTGTTCGCGGTGCCGGGCGCGTTCACGCCGACCTGCTCCAACAACCACCTGCCGGGTTACCTGGAGAACCATGACGCCATCCTGGCGCGCGGCGTCGACACGATCGCCGTCGTCGCCGTCAACGACGTCCATGTCATGGGCGCCTGGTCCCGCTTCAGCGGCGGCGAGGGCAAGATCCTCTACCTGGCCGACGGCAACGGCGATTTCGTCAAGGCGATCGGGCTGGACGCGGATTTTTCCGCCAATGGCATGGGCCTGCGCTCCAAGCGTTTCTCGATGGTCGTCGAGGACGGCAAGGTCACGGCGCTCAACGTCGAGGACAAGCCGGGCGTCGACGTTTCCGGCGCGGCGCATATCCTGGGACAGCTCTGACGCTTGGAGCGGACGCTCCGACGAGCGCAGTTCCGCTGGTCCGGCTCAATAGCTCTGGGTCGAACGGCGGGACCGTTTGGCGGGCGACCGGGACGCGGTCGCCTTCGCGGTGGCGCCGCCAGATGTCTGCGGCGACGCAACCGCGGGCTTCGCCGGCTTCTTCTTGAACGGCGCCATGCCTTCGCGCGCCAGCTCGTCGGCGCGCTCGTTCTCCGGATGGCCGGCATGGCCCTTGACCCAGTGCCATTCGACCTGATGGCGGCGGCGCGCCTCGTCGAGCGCCTGCCACAGTTCCGCGTTCTTGACCGGCTGTTTCGAGGCGGTGCGCCAGCCGTTGCGCTTCCAGCCCTCGATCCAGCCCGAAATGCCGTCCTTGACGTAGCTCGAGTCTGTGTAGAGATCGACGGTGGTGCCTTCCTTGATAGCGTTGAGCGCGTTGATGGCCGCCATCAGCTCCATGCGGTTGTTGGTGGTCAGCGCCTCGCCGCCGGAGAGTTCGCGCATGGCGCCGTCATTGGCGCCGTCGCTGCGCAGGCGCAGCACCGCGCCCCAGCCGCCGGGTCCCGGATTGCCGGAGCAGGCGCCGTCGGTATAGGCCTCGACCCGCCTCACGCCGCCGCTCCGTCGAGTTCGAGCCCGTATTCGGTCGGCGAGGCGACCTGCCGGTGGAAGCGCATGCGGCGCAGATATTCCAGCGGGTCCTTCTTCACCACCAGGCTGCCGGCCGGTGTGTTCAGCCAGTCGTAGAGGCGCGTCAGCATGAAGCGCAGCGCCGAACCGTGCGCCAGCATGGGAAGGGCCTGTGCCTCGGCCGAAGACAGGGGCCGGACCGAATTGTAGCCGGAAAGCAGCGCCCTGCCCTTGGTCAGGTTGAAGGCATTGTCCTTCTCGAAGCACCAGGCGTTGAGGCAGACCGCCACGTCGTAGGCCAAGAGGTCGTTGCAGGCGAAATAGAAGTCGATCAGCCCCGACAGGCGCTTGCCGAGGAAAAACACGTTGTCGGGGAACAGGTCCGCATGGATGACGCCCGCCGGCAGGTCGGCCGGCCAGTTCCGTTCAAGCAGGCCGAGGTCCGCCTCGACCTCGGCAGCCAGTCCCTCTTCCACCTCGTCGGCGCGGTCGCGCGCGCGTTCCCACAAGGGCCGCCAGCCCGAGACCGACAGCGCGTTGGGCCGCCTGATGTCGAAATCCAGGCCGGCCAGGTGCATGGCGGCCAGCGCCTTGCCGACCTCGCGGCAGTGCTCGACGGTCGGGCGCCGCATCCACATGCCTTCCAGGAAGGTGACGATCGCGGCCGGCCGCCCGGCCAGTTCGCCGATCGCGCCGCCGTCGCACCGCCTGACCGGCAGCGGGCAATTGATGCCCTTTTGCGAAAGATGCTGCATCAACCCGACGAAGAACGGCAGGTCGTCGCGGTTCACCCGCTTCTCGTAGAGCGTGAGGATGTAGGACCCGCTCGACGTGTGGAGGAGAAAATTGGAATTCTCCACGCCTTCGGCGATGCCCTTGTAGGAGAGCAGTTCGCCGATCTCGTAGTCGCGCAGGAAGGCGGCGAGCTCGATCTCGGAAATATCGGTATAGACCGCCACGCTCAGCGCGCTCCGTTGACGAAGGCCATGTCTGCGGCCGTGAGTTCGACGTCGCGGAGCACGCGCATCACCGGAAAATCCTCCGTCTCGGTCGCCGTCACCGCCAGTTCCACCGAGACGTCGAAGCGGGCACGGAAGGCGTCGATGATCTCGTCGACGATGATCTCGGGGGCCGAGGCCCCGGCCGACAGGCCGAGCGTGCCGATGGTGCCGATCTCGTCCCACGGAATGTCGCCGGCGCGCTGCACCAGCAGCGACATGGCAGCGCCGGCGCGTTCGGCGACCTCGACCAGCCGGCGCGAGTTCGAGGAATTGGGGGCGCCGACGATGAGGAACAGGTCGGCGCCTGGCGCCGTCTCCTTGACCGCTTCCTGGCGGTTCGTCGTGGCGTAGCAGATCGATTCGGCGGCGGGCGCCTGGAGTTCGGGGAAGCGTTCCTGCAAGGCGCGGATGATGCCGGCGGTATCCTCGACGGACAGCGTCGTCTGGGTGACGAAACCGAGCGCGGCGGGATCGGCGGGCGTGAAGGTCGCGGCGTCGGTTTCCGTTTCGATCAGCGTCACCGCGCCGTCCGGCAACTGCCCCATCGTGCCGATCACCTCGGGATGGCCGGCATGGCCTATCAGCAGCACATGGCGGCCCAGACGCTGGTGGCGCATGGCCTGCTTGTGCACCTTCGACACCAGCGGGCAGGTCGCGTCGAGATAGAACAGATTTCGTGCCATCGCGTCCGCCGGCACCGACTTCGGCACGCCGTGCGCGGAGAACACCACCGGGCTCTCGCGATGCTCCGGCGGGATTTCGGAAAGCTCCTCGATGAAGACGGCACCGAGATTTTGCAGGCCCTCGACCACGTAGCGGTTGTGCACGATCTCGTGGCGCACATAGACGGGCGCGCCGTATTTCTTCAGCGCCAGCACGACGATCTGGATGGCGCGGTCCACGCCGGCGCAGAAGCCGCGCGGCTGGCAAAGGCGGATCGTCAAAGGCGGTTTCGTATGCAGCATGATCTCGGGCATCCGGACAGTGCGGACATGAGGGGCGCACCCCTGCCCTGTCAAGGGCGCACAGCCATTGAAGTTCTAGCCCGGCGCTAGACTGCCGGTTGGGAGCGACGCCTCAGCCAGACGAACACCACGCCGACCAGCGCCGCCGCGAGGCCGTACCAGGTGATGGCGTATTGGAGGTGGTTGTTGGGCAGATCGACGATGGTGACGCCGCCGACCGGCAGGCCGCCGGGATTGGGCGTCTTGTCGGCATCCACGAAGAGGGGCAGCACATGAGCGCCGGCCGGCAGGCCGGAACTCGCCGCCATAGCGTGCAGGTCCTTCCAGAAGAAGATGTTCTTGTCCGTCTCGTTGTCGGGCACGAACGAGGAGGGTTTTCCCGTCAGTTCGACACGCAGGAGGCCGGTAACGGCGACGCGGCCCGAAACCTGGCCTTGCGGGCGCGTGGCGGGGTCCTGGCGGCCGTCCGGCACGAAGCCGCGATTGACGAAAAGCCAGTCGCCGTCATCGAGCTTGAGCGGCGTGTAGACGTAGAACCCCGGCTCGCCATCATAGGTCGCCAGAAAGTGGCGCTCGAAGCGATGCTCGAACGTGCCTTCCACCCGGACCGGGCGGTATTCCTGTTTCGCGAGGCCGGGATCGGCCTTAAGCGCGGGCACGAGTTCGACCGGCGGCATGGCCATACGCTCGCGGATCGTGGCGAGCAGGCCTTCCTTCCAGTGCAGGCGCTGAACCTGCCACGTGCCGAGGCCGATCAGGATGACGAAGGCGAGTGCCGACGCGGCGAGGACCGGCCAGGCGCGCTGCCGGCGCCCAGGCACGCGATCGACGCTCATTGCGGGCGGTCCAACCTGCCTTCGGCGGCGCTCTTGGCGTACTGCATGGCGATGAGCACGCCCTTGATCAGCCTGAGCGAGACGAGGCTGAGGACAAGCGTCAGCGGAATCCAAAGCAGGAAGTGCACCCACAGCGGCGGGTTGTAGGAAACCTCCATCCACAGCGCCAGCCCGACCACGATGAAGCCGATGATGAGGATGACGAAGACGGCCGGGCCGTCGCCGGCATCGGCGAACGAATAGTCGAGCCCGCAATTGTGGCACTCCTTGCCGACGGTGAGGAAGCCGGAGAAGAGCCGGCCCTCGCCGCAGCGCGGGCAGCGGCCTTTCAGCCCGGCCGAAACCGGTTCGATCGGCGGCCAGATGGCCTTGTCCTCGTTCTCGCTCATGACAAATCTCCTGCCGCAGCGCCGGGAAAAAGCAAAAAGGCGGCCGCATCCGCGCGGCCGCCTCCGAAACCCATGTCTTCGTCGCTCAGCCGGCGTGCTCGATGACGGCGCCTGCCGAAGCCCACACATAGATGCAGGCGAACAGGAACAGCCATACCACGTCGACGAAGTGCCAGTACCAGGCGGCCGCCTCGAAACCGAAATGCTGTTTCGGGGTGAAGTCGCCGCGGATGGCGCGGATCAGGCAGACGGCCAGGAAGATGGTGCCGATGATGACGTGGAAGCCGTGGAAGCCGGTCGCCATGAAGAAGGTCGCGCCATAGATGGAATCCTTGAAGCCGAACGGCGCGTGCATGTACTCGTATGCCTGCACGAAGGAGAACAGGATGCCGAGACCGACGGTCAGCACGAGGCCGTTGATAAGCCCCTTGCGGTCGCCGTGGATCAGCGAATGGTGCGCCCAGGTCACCGTCGTGCCGGACAGAAGCAGGATGATGGTGTTGTAGAGAGGCAGGTGGAAGGGATCGAGCACCTCCATGCCCTTCGGCGGCCACACCCCGCCGGTGAAGGCGGCGCGGGCGACCTGCGAAGCCTCGTTGGGAAACAGGCTGGCATCGAAGAAGGCCCAGAACCAGGCGACGAAGAACATCACCTCGGAGGCGATGAACATGATCATGCCGTAGCGCAGGTGAAGCGAGACCACGCGGGTATGATGACCCTCATGGGCTTCCTTGATGGTGTCCGACCACCAGGAGAACATCACGTAGAGCACGACCAGCAGGCCGACGAAGAACAGCCAGGGCGAAGCGATGTTGACGCCGAAGAGGTGGAATTCGTTGCCCTTCATGTACTGCATCCAGGCGACGCCGCCGATCGCCATGATCAGCGCGCCTATCGATGCCAGGAACGGCCAGGGGCTCGGACTGACGAGATGATAATCGTGATGCGGTTTCGCGTGTGCCTCGGCCATGTCAGCCCCCCAGTGTTCCTGCGGTATCGGTGGTTTTTCCGCTTCCTGCCTCCGGCGCGGCTGCGACCGGCTTGTTCCCCTCAACGGCGAACATCGTATAGGAGAGCGTGATGGTCTTGATGTTCTTCAGTTCCGGCGCATTGACGATGTCGGGATCGACATAGAAGATCACCGGCATGTCGGCCGTCTCGCCAGGCTGCAGCGTCTGGTCGGTGAAGCAGAAGCACTGGATCTTGTTGAAGTAGGCTCCGGCCAGGTCCGGCGCGACATTGAACGTGGCGCGGCCGGTGACCGGCTTGTCGGACAGGTTCACAGCCTTGTAGTGGGCTTGGCCCGTCGCGCCGATCTTGAGGGTGATGGAGCGCTTGACCGGCTGGAACTGCCAGGGGATATCGGCCGCGTTGGCGTCGAAACGGATGGTGATGTCGCGGTCCAGGACCTTGCCGGCATAGCTCTGTTCCGCGCGCCGCGTGGTGCCGCCGTAGCCGGTCGCCTGGCAGAACATCGAATAGAGCGGCACCGCCGCATAGGCCATGCCGATCATTCCCGCGAAGCAGGCGAAGCACGCCAGCGCGATGACGCGGTTGGAATTGCCGCCGCGGGGTGTGTTGTTTTCGGGTGCCGTCATCGTGCCCTCACATCGACCGCTCGAAAACGGCAGGGGCGAATTTCACGATCGTCGCCAGGTAGAAGATGATGACGAGCGCACCGAGCGCCAGCCCGATGGCGATCGACCGGTTGCGGCGCGCCTTCTTCTGCCGCTCCGTCAGCGTGACCAGCTCCAGCTTGTCGTCGGCCATCGTCATGCTCCACCCGCGGCAGCCAGCATCCGCTCGACCACGCTGTCGGCCAGATAGACCGCGAAGATGGCAAAGAGATAAAGCAGGGAATAGCCGAACAGCGCCTTGGCCGGCCGCATGACGCGATCGCTGTCGGGCATACGAAGCACCTTCCAGGCATACCAGACAAAGCCGGCGCCGAGCAGCGCCGCCGCAATCCCGTAGGCGATGCTGGCGTAGCCCAGCAGCCAGGGCGCGACGCCGACGGGCGCCAGCAGCAGCGCATAGGCGAAGATCTGCCGGCGCGTCGAGGCCTCGCCCGCCACGTTAGGCAGCATCGGGATGCCGGCCCGCTCGTAATCCTGGCTCTTGAACAGGGCCAGCGCCCAGAAATGCGGCGGCGTCCACAGGAAGATGATGAGGAAGAGGATGACGCTTTCCAGGCTGACCGAGCCGGTTACGGCGGCCCAGCCGATCACCGGCGGGATGGCGCCTGCGGCACCGCCGATGACGATGTTCTGCGGCGTCCAGCGCTTCAGCCACATCGTGTAGATGACGGCGTAGAAGAAGATGGTGAAGGCGAGCAGCGCCGCCGAGAGCCAGTTGACCAGCACGCCCAGCGTCATCACCGACAGGGCCGAAAGCACGAGGCCGAAGCTCAGCGCCTCGCCGGGCGTGACGCGGCCGGACGGCACGGGGCGGCTCGCGGTGCGCGTCATCACGGCGTCGATGTCGGCGTCGTACCACATGTTGAGCGCGCCGGACGCGCCGGCGCCGATGGCGATGGCCAGAATGGCGATCACCGCGATGGCCGGATTGATGGGAGTGGGCGCGGCGACCAGACCGACGAACGCGGTGAAGACCACGAGCGACATGACGCGCGGCTTCAGGAGGGCGAAGAAATCGCCCGCGGTCGCTTCCGACATGCGGAAGCCCGTCTCCTCCATCCGGGTTTCGTCAACAAGGGCCATGCGTACTCAAAATCCGCTTCTTCCGTCTGGCCGAAACCGCCGGGTGCCGGCGGTTCCGTCTGGCATCGAAATGCCGCTTACTTGATCTTCGGCAGTTCTTCCCACTGGTGGAAGGGCGGCGGCGAAGGCAGCTGCCATTCCAGGGTCGTCGCGCCTTCACCCCAGGGGTTGGCACCGGCGATGCGCTTCTTCTGGAAGGCCTCGAAGACGCCGAACAGGAAGATCAGAACACCGAAGCCGGAGATGTAGGAACCGATGGAGGAAATATGGTTCCAGGCCGCGAAGGCGTCGGGATAGTCGATATAGCGGCGCGGCATCCCCGACAGGCCGAGGAAATGCTGCGGGAAGAACACCAGGTTCACGCCGATGAACGTCACCCAGAAATGGGTGCGGGCGATCAGCGGCGAATACATGTAGCCGCTCATCTTCGGGAACCAGTAGTACCAGCCGGCGAAGATGGCGAACACCGAACCCAGCGACATCACGTAGTGGAAGTGCGCCACCACGTAATAGGTGTCGTGGACGGCGCGGTCGAAGCCGGCATTGGCAAGCTGCACGCCGGTGACGCCGCCGACGGTGAACAGGAAGATGAAGGCGATCGCCCACAGCATCGGCGTGCGCAGCGAGATGGAGCCGCCCCACATCGTCGCGATCCACGAGAAGATCTTCACGCCCGTCGGCACCGCGATGACCATGGTGGCGAAGACGAAATAGCGCTGCGCGTCGAGCGACAGGCCGGTGGTGAACATGTGGTGCGCCCACACGACGAAGCCGACGCCGCCGATCGCGACCATGGCGTAGGCCATGCCGAGATAGCCGAACACCGGCTTCTTCGAGAAAGTCGAGACGATATGGCTGATGATGCCGAAGCCCGGCAGGATCAGGATGTAGACTTCCGGATGGGCGAAGAACCAGAACAGGTGCTGGAACAGGATCGGGTCACCACCGTTTTCGGGGACGAAGAAGGCGGTGCCGAAATTGCGGTCGGTCAACAGCATGGTGATGCCGCCCGCGAGGACCGGCAGCGACAGAAGCAGCAGGAACGCCGTGACCAGCACGGACCAGGCGAACAGCGGCATCTTGTGCAGCGTCATGCCCGGCGCGCGCATGTTGAAGATGGTGGTGATGAAGTTGATCGCGCCCAGGATCGAGGACGCGCCGGCGATGTGAAGCGCCAGGATGGCCAGATCCATGGCCGGTCCGGGCTGACCGCTGGTGGAAAGCGGCGGATAGATGGTCCAGCCGCCGCCCACGCCGTAGGCGCCGGGCGCGCTCGGCACGAACATGGAGATGATGAGCAGCAGCAGCGCCGGCGGCAGCAGCCAGAACGAGATGTTGTTCATGCGCGGGAAGGCCATGTCCGGCGCGCCGATCATGATCGGCACCATCCAGTTGGCGAAGCCGCCGATCAGCGCCGGCATGACCATGAAGAAGATCATGATCAGGCCGTGGGCGGAGGTGAAGGCGTTGTACATGCTCTTGCCGCCGTCCACGGCGGCGGCCGGATCCATGCCGTAGACCATCTGCGCCAGGCCCGTGAAGATCTGGATGCCCGGCTCGGCCAGTTCCATGCGCATCATGACCGACAGGAAGCCGCCGATGCAGCCGGCGATGATCGCGAAGATCAGGTAGAGCGTGCCGATGTCTTTGTGGTTGGTCGAGTAGACCCAGCGGACCCAGCCACGGGGCCTGTGGTCGTGATGATCATCGTGCGCTGCAGCGTGAGCCATCTTCCGCTCCGTTCCCTATCTTGCGTGCCGCGGCATCAATTGCCGGCGGCGGCTACCTTGTTGGTTCCGTCGACCTCGGCCATCAGCGCCTTGTTGGCGCCGTCGAGGTCGGCCTTGGCCGCGGTCAGCCAGGTCTTGTACTGGTCGTCCGACACGACCCGGATGGCGATCGGCATGAACGCGTGATCCTTGCCGCACAGTTCGGAGCACTGGCCGTAGTACAGGCCTTCCTTCTCGGGCTTGAACCAGACCTCGTTGATGCGCCCGGGCACGGCGTCGGTCTTGACGCCGAAGGCCGGCATGGCGAAGGCGTGGATGACGTCGGTGGCGGTCACCAGCACGCGCGTCAGCTTGTTGACCGGAACGACCAGCTCGTGATCGACGGTGAGCAGGCGCGGATAGACCGCCATGTCCTGCTTGCCGGCGGCGGCACGGTCCCCGTCGTCCAGGATGGCGGAATTGTAGGAGAGCGGATCGTCGACCTGGTATTCATAGTCCCAGTTCCACTGGTTCGCCGTCGCCTTGACGGTCAGCGTGGGATCCTCGGTCGGCGTGTATTGGGCCGTGAGCAACTGGAAGGACGGAACGGCGATGAACAAAAGCACGATCACCGGCCCGACGGTCCAGATCACCTCGATCAGCGTGTTGTGGCTGGTGCGCGACGGGGTCGGATTGACGCTCTCGCGGAACTTGATGATGCAATAGGCCAGCAGTGCAAGGACCAGAAGCGTGATCGGCCCGATGAACCAGAGCGTGTAGTGCTCGAACCACGTCATCTGGCGCATGATGTCGGTGGCCGCAGGCTGGAAATTCATTTCCCAGGGCTTCGGCTGCGCAGCCTCGGCCGCGCCGCTCGTCAGCAATGCGGCGACGGCGCCGGCGCCTGCAAAAAACTTTTTCTTCGCGCTCATCATCTCCCCCGCGACACGGCCGCAAGTACAAGGACCGGCGGAACGGGAATCCCCGACCGTCCGGTTCTGGTTCAAACCATACTCTTTTTCCCGTCGCAAGAAAGGAGCGGCCGAATCCGTGCGGCATTTTTGCGCGCAAAGCATGGCAAGGCTCGCCATGCGGATCGGCCAACCCGGGCCGGAGGCGGGCGGCGCCCCGCTTTTGCGGCCGATTCGGCCATTTCGCGAGAAGAATTCCGCATTGCGGCCTTATTCGGGCGCGATTGAGCGGCTCGCCGTGCTTTTCTGGAACCTGTACGCGGCTTAAAGTGTGGTGATTCGGCAACGGAGCCTCCATGACCCATCGGTTTTCGAGCATCCTGGTCAAGGTTTTCTTCCTGGCCGCCCTTGCGGCGATGTGCGGGTTCACGGCTGCACAGGCGGCACAGCCCAGCGGAACCGTGAAGTCCAAGCACGGCGCCTGGTCGATCATTTGCGACACGCCTGCCGGGGCGAGTTCCGAACAGTGCGTCATGATGCAGAACGTCGTGGCCGAGGACCGGCCGGAAATGGGGCTGTCGGTGGTCGTGCTGCGCACCGCCGACAACAAGGCCGAGATCCTGCGCGTGCTGGCGCCGCTCGGCGTGCTGCTGCCCAACGGCCTCGGCCTCAACGTCGACGGCAAGGACATCGGCCGCGCCTATTTCGTGCGCTGTTTCCAGGACGGCTGCTACGCCGAGGTCATCCTCGAAAAGCCGCTGCTGGATACGCTCAAGACCGGCAAGTCGGCGACCTTCATCGTCTTCCAGACGCCGGAGGAAGGCATCGGCATCCCGGTCGATCTCAGCGGCTTCGCCGACGGCTTCGCCGCCCTGCCCTGACGCCGCCGGCCGGACCCGCCTATCGCATAGCCAGATAGACGGCGATGCCGCCGGCCATGCCGATGCCTATGCCGGCGATCGCATATTGGACACCGAAAACGGAGCCGGCCGCGAGCCCGACCGCCGCGCCGACGCCTATCCACCAGTGACCCTTCAAGCCTTCCATCACGCCGAAGTGGTTTCATCCGTTGTTTTGCCGGGTGCAAAGCGGCCCGTGCGACGCCTATATAGGGCCGACTAGCGAAACATGGAGCCTCTGGCCTTGCGTTCTCCCCTGACCGACCAGTTCGACATTTCCGACGAGCGCATCAAGCGGATCGTGTCCGACGCCGTCTCGGGCGCGGACGACGGCGAGCTTTTCCTGGAATACCGGGAAAGCGAAGCGCTGATGTTCGACAACGGCCGGCTCAAGACCGCCAACTTCAACACCGACCAGGGTTTCGGACTGCGGGTCGTCGCCGGCGAGGCCAGCGGCTACGCGCATTCGAGCGAATTGTCCGAGGCGGCGCTCCTGCGCGCGGCGGGCGCGGTCTCGACCGTCAAGGACGGCTATTCCGGGACGCTGGCCGCGGCCCCTCCCGGCACCAACCGCCATCTCTACGGCGACGAGAACCCGATCCCCTCCCCCGCTTTCGAGGCCAAGGCGAAGCTGCTCCAGGAGATCGACGCCTTCCTGCGCGACGCCGATCCGCGCGTGCGGCAGGTCACCGCCTCGCTCGCCTCGTCGTGGCAGCATGTCGAGATCATGCGCGCCGACGGGCAGGTCGTGCGCGACATCCGCCCGCTGGTCAGGATCAACATCGCCGTGGTGGTGGGCGACGGTGACCGGCAGGAGAGCGGCTCCTACGGGATGGGCGGGCGCACCGGCTTCGGCGAGTTCCTGGCCGACCACAGCTGGCAGTTCGCCGCCAAGGAGGCGCTCAGGCAGGCGCTCGTCAATTTGGAGGCCGTGCCGGCGCCGGCCGGCACGTTCGATATCGTGCTGTCCTCCGGCTGGCCGGGCGTAATGCTGCACGAAGCCGTCGGCCACGGGCTGGAAGGCGATTTCAACCGCAAGAAGACCTCGGCCTTCGCCGGGCTGATGGGCCAGCAGGTGGCGGCGAAGGGCGTGACAGTCGTTGACGACGGCACCATCGCCGAGCGCCGTGGCTCACTGACGGTGGACGACGAGGGCACGCCGACCAACCGCACCGTGCTGATCGAGGACGGCAGACTGGTCGGCTATATGCAGGATCGCCAGAACGCGCGGCTGATGGGCATGAACGCGACCGGCAACGGGCGGCGCGAATCCTACGCCCACCAGCCGATGCCGCGCATGACCAACACCTACATGACCGCCGGCGAGCACACGCCCGAGGAGATCATCGCCTCGGTGAAGAAGGGCATCTACGCCGTGTCGTTCGGCGGCGGACAGGTGGACATCACGAGTGGAAAGTTCGTGTTCGGCTGCACCGAGGCTTACATGATCGAGGACGGCAAGGTGACCCAGCCGATCAAGGGCGCCATGCTGATCGGCAACGGCCCGGACGCCATGCACCGCGTTTCGATGGTCGGCAACGACATGGAGCTCGACACCGGCATCGGCATGTGCGGCAAGGCCGGCCAGGGCGTGCCGGTCGGCGTCGGCCAGCCGCATCTGAGGATGAACCAGATGACGGTCGGCGGCACGCAGGTTTGAGCCGTATAGACAAGTGGCAATCGCAGACGCTTACCCGGGGCCGTCATTCCGGGGCCGCAGCGGAACCCGGAATCCAGTCCGCCGGCCTTCCTCATAAGGCACGACGCCGGATTTACCCGTCGAAACCTAGCTTACCAGCGCTCCGCTCTGGATTCCGGGCTCCGCTACGCGGCCCCGGAATGACGTGCAGCATCACACCCAAGACGCCTGCGTCTTCGGCAGGCGATGGTCCGGATCGACGACGGTCAGCCTCAGCGCGCCGGGCGCATTCCAGCGCCAGAGCGCCACACAGGTGCCGCCGGGCGACATGAAGGACGGGTAGATCACGCCGTCGGCGCCCTCGCCCATGAGGCGCTTGCGCAGGCGGTGGGTCTCAGGAACCTTGCCCCTGTCCATCGCATCCCGCCACTCGCAGGCATGGATGGACGGATCGATGCGGCGCGCGTCGAGTTCCGCGGGGTCCGTCAGATCGACCAGTCTGGCCGCGTCGAGCCGAAGCTGCGCGATCAGCGCGGGGTGTTGGACGAAGCCCTGATTGTATTCCGCCCAGGCCGTCGACAATTCGCGCGCGGCGTAGATCGTCGGCTGGCCGACCGGGTTCCAGCGCCCGCCGAAGCGCGCCGCCCCTTCGCCGGACAAGGGCATATAGGCCCAGCGCGGCACAAAGGCGCGCCAAAGCGTGTGCGAGGATGGCGGCGGCTGTCCGGCCGGATCAGGCATAGACGCCGGAACGCACGGCCTCCAGATAGGCGAGCACCTTGTCGGCCTTGCCCTCGCCGACGAGATCATAGGCGGTCTTGCCGGCCCAGCCGGGGATCGGCTGGTGCTTGAACCAGATGGCGGCGCGCTGCTCGCCGCCGGCCATCTCGCCGGCCATGGCGAGGATGCGCACCACCGGGCTCAGCGCCGCGTCGGCCTTTCTCGCCCCGGATTTGCGTGCGCCCGCTTGGGCGGCCAGCGTGTTGCGGGCGACGCCGATCAGCGCCGCAAGCTCCGACAGGGTGACGCCGAGCAATTCGGCCACCCGCCGCGCCGACAGGAAAGGAACCTTGTCGTCGCCGAAGCGGATTGCCGGGCTTTCGAGGAGCGCAGTGGTCATCGCACTCTCCTTACAATATTTGACATCATGACGTCAAAATAGGCGCAAAATTCGCCAGTTTCAAGGGTAAGATCGGGGGCATCGTCCCGTACCGTCCTGCTTCGCAAGCCACCTTTCCCTTGCCCGGCAGAGCCGCATATGGCGTCGCACCCCCGCCTCCCGCCCCTCCCCGCAAGGAGATGCGCTGGAATGCGTCGGCGACGGGGCACCGCACCCCCACTCCTAGCCCCTCCCCACAAGAGGGTGGGGGACGTTCTCGCCACTGTGGGCGCAAACCGGCCGCCGTTTGGCGCGATCGGCGGACGATGGATTCCCCTCCCCCTTGCGGGGAGGGGCTAGGGGTGGGGGTATCGTGCCGGAAATTCCATATGCGATTATTCTTCCCCATCCCGAGAGGAGCGCAGGCCGGATCGCCCGGCGTTTTCCCATCGAGCGGCGGGGAGGTGGCCGCCCAGCGACCGGGTGGATCGGCCGATCGCCGGCAGCCGGGCTTGGGCCGTGAAGGATCGGACGGTTCTCACCGCCGCTTGCGCGGCTTCTCCAGCAGGGCAACCGCCTCGACATGCGGCGACCACAGGAACTGGTCGATCGGCGTGACGCTTACCAGGCGATAGCCGCCCTCCAGCAGAATCGACAAGTCCCGTGCGAGCGTCACCGGGTTGCAGGACACCGCGGCGACGAAGGGCACGTCCGAGCGCGCGATCTGCCGGGACTGGTCCTCGGCGCCGGCGCGCGGCGGGTCGAAGACGAGGCCGTCGAAGGCGTTCAGTTCCTTGAAGGTGAGCGGGCGGCGGAACAGGTCGCGCTTTTCCGTCGTCACCCGCTTCAGCCCCTTGGCGAAGCGAAAGCCGCGATCGAGTGCCGCCAGGGCAGCAGAATCGCTTTCAACGGCCTGGATTTCCGAGCGCGCCGCCAGCCTCAATGCAAAACTGCCGCAGCCCGAGAAAAGGTCGGCGACGCGCTTCGCCTTGCGCAGATGATCGCCGACCAGCGCCGCCATCGCCCGCTCGGCGGCCTCGGTGGCTTGAAGGAAGACGCCCGGCGGAATCGCCACGGGGACGTCGCCAAAGGTCACGACAGGCTTTCTCGGCTCGACCACGATCTCGCCGCCGTCCACCGACAGCCGCGCCAGCCCTTCGCGAATGGCGAAATCGGCAGCCATGCGGCGGCGCTCGTCGGAAAGCCTGCCACCACCCATGGCGGCCACGTCGAGACCGGAAGCCGTGAGGGTCACCGACAGATGGAAGGGCGCGGCGGTCGCGCAGACCCGCTCGGCCAGAACCCGCAGCATCGGAAAGGCGGCGACGATCTCCGGCCGCAGGATCGGGCATTCCACGATCGGCACGATTTCCGGGGACAAATGCCGGTTGAAGCCGAACACCATGCCGGCTTCGGTGCGCCGCACGGCGAAGGTGGCGCGCCGCCGCGCGCCGGCGGCGCAGGGAACCAGCGGGCCGACTTCCGCCTCGATGCGTTTGGAGCGTAGCGCTTGCACGACGCGCTCACGCTTCCACTCGCGATAGGCCTCCGCCTCGAAGTGCTGCAAGGCGCAGCCCCCGCATTCGGTGAAATGGCGGCAGGCCGGCGCGACGCGCTGCGGCGACGGCGCAAGCACAGCCAGCAGGTCGGCGCGGTCCCTGAGGCGCGCGGCGGTGACCTCCTCTCCCGGAAGCGTATAGGGGATGAACACGTCGCCGCCGTCAGCGCGGGCGACGCCGTCGCCCTGTGCGCCGAGGCGGTCGATGGTGAAGCGCGTATCGGTCAACGGTCCTTCACCCCACCCAGCAGGAATTCGCGATTGCCGTCGCCGCCTTCGATCGGCGAGGGGCACAAACCGAGCGAGCGCCAGCCCGGCTGCGTCTCCAGCCAGACGGCGAGTTCTCTGGCGATGCGTTCGGCCTCGGCCGGATCTTTCAGCAGCCCGCCCTTGCCGATCGCCGCGCGGCCGGCCTCGAATTGCGGCTTGACCAGAAGGATGGCAACGGCACCGGCCTTGGCCAGTTCCAGCGCCGGCGGCAGCGCCAATTTCAGGGAAATGAAACTGACGTCGGAGACGACGAAATCGGGAGCGACGCCGCCAAGATCGTCCGCGGTCAGGTCACGGGCGTTCAACCCCTCGATCGAGGCGATGCGCGGGTCGGCCGCGACGGAGGCCGCCATCTGGCCGTGACCGACATCGATGGCGGTGACGCGAGCGGCACCCCGCTCCAGCAGAACCTGGGTAAAGCCGCCGGTCGAAGCGCCGATATCGAGCGCGTGGCAACCGGCCGGATCGAGGACGAAATGATCGAGACCGGCGATCAGCTTCAGCGCCGCGCGCGAGACATAGCGCTGCGCTGGGTCCTGCACCGAAATGACGCTGGCCTGCTGAACCGCCTGCCCCGGCTTGCGCGCCGGCGCGCCGTCGACCCTGACGGCGCCGCGCTCGACGGCGTCGCGCGCCCGCGAGCGGCTGGAAAGCAGGCCGCGCTGGACAAGCGCTTCGTCGAGCCGCTGGCGCTGGCTGGCTGGCTGGTTGGACGTCATGACCTTCCATGACGAAAGCCGCACCGAATGACAAGCGCGGACAGCGCCGGCGGCAGGCCAGGGCAATCGCATATGGCGCTACACCCCCACCCCTAACCCCTCCCCACAAGGGGGAGGGGGACGCCGCCGCCGTCTTTGCGTCCGAAATTGCCAAGGTTGCTATGTCGTGGCGCTGCCGCAAGAGTCCCCCCTCCCCCTTGTGGGGAGGGGTTAGGGGTGGGGGTGTGCGGCGGCCGGAATGGGGGGACATTCCATATGCAATTGCCCTGGGCGGCACGCCTCAGGAACGCGGCGGGCCGGCCGGCTCGACAACGGAAGGCGATGTGACTTCACCACCTTCAGGGGCTGGCGCGACGAGCGCATCCTGGACCACCACGAACCGCGGTTTCTGCTTGTAGGAAAAACCGCCGCGGATATCGCCGATCTTGCTTGCCACGATTTCCAAGGCCGCCTGCTCGAGCTTGCGGTCGTAGCGCACGCCCGCGACAGCCGGCGCGGTCGCGACCGCAAGGGCGATCGAGGTTGGAAGGATGGTTTTCATTTTTAGCTCCCTGCCTGCCACACGGCATAGCAGGAAGGACTGAACAGAGCGCCAACCGGAAAGGTAAGCGAAAGCGCAAAAGTCAGCGTAAACAGACTGTTAGCGCAGTGTGATCGACAATCGATTCAGGATGGCCGCTGGCAACGGCCGGCTGGAGCCCCGCGCGCTATCCAGGCAGCGGAATGAATTCTTCCTCGTCGCCAGGGACGATGTCGAAACGGCCGGTCTTCCATTCCTCCTTGGCCTGTTCGATCCGTTCCTTCGAGGAAGAGACGAAGTTCCACCAGATATAGCGCTTCGACCCGAGAGTCGCACCGCCGAACAGCATGAAATGCGCGCCGGAAGCGGACGACACGACGATCTCGTCGCCCGGCTTGAACACGAGCAGCCGATCGGCCGGGAAAGCGTCGCCGGCGATGACCACGTCTCCGGACAGCGTATAGATCGCGCGCTCCTCGGCGTCGGCCGGTATCTTCACACTGGCGCCGGGATCGAGCCGGATATCGGCATAAAGCGTGTCCGAATAGGCGCTGACCGGCGATTTCAACCCGTCGAAGGCACCGATGACGACGCGGCCGCACACGCCGTCGGCATCGAATTCGGGAAGGCTCGCGGCGCTGGTGTTCTCGAACACCGGCGCCATCTCTTCCCTGGCGTCGGGCAGGGCCAGCCAGGTCTGCAGGCCGGAAACCGACATCGGTTCGCCGCGCAGTTCCTCCGGCGTGCGCTCGGAATGGACGATGCCGCGCCCGGCCGTCATCAGGTTTACGTCACCCGGCGCGATCACCATCTCGGTGCCGAGCGAATCGCGGTGGCGGATCTTGCCGTCGAACAGATAGGTGACGGTGGAAAGCCCGATATGCGGATGCGGCCGCACGTCCAGCGCCTGCCCGGCGCGCAGGATGGCCGGCCCCATGCGGTCGAAGAAGATGAACGGCCCGACCAGCCGGCGCTTAGCCGTCGGCAGGGCGCGGCGCACCTGGAAGCCGTCGATATCCCTGGCGTTGGGGATGACCATCAGTTCGAGGGCGTCGCAGGCGAAGGCGTCGCCTATGTCGGGATCGTTTCCGGGAAAGAAGCTCATCGACCAGTTCCCTTCTTCAGGACCATGTCAGGATGCCGACATCATAACGCGACAGGTGGCGGTCATATGTCACGAACTGCATATTCTCGATGATCGCCTGCGCCAGCATGAGCCTGTCGAAAGGATCGCCGTGCAGCGGCGGCAGCCGCTCCACGAAAGCCGCATGGGCAGGAAGGATATTCAGCAGCGAATATCCTGCGTTGCCAAAATGGCCAATCGCCTCATGCCCGGAGAAAGGCGGGCTATCAGCCCGTCTCAGCCGGTGCTTTATCGAGATTTCCCAGATCGAAATGACCGAAACCACCGCAACGGTTTCGGTGCTGTCGATTAATTCCATCAGGCGCGCCGGAATTCGCCGTGGCTCGGTCAGCGTCCATATCGCCACGTGTGTGTCGAGAAGAAGCTTCACTCTTTCTCGTTCTCGCCGAGGAACATCGCCTCTATCTCGGCATCCATAGACTGAAAGGCATCGAAGTCCATTGGCGGATACTTGCCCGCCAGCAGGCCAAGCCGAAGCTTCTTCTTCGCCGGACCAATCGGCACCAGCCGCGCCGCCGGCTTGCCGTTGCGCGCGATGATGATCTCTTCCTCGGAGCCGTTTTCCACCGCCTCCACCAGCTTGGAAAGCGAGGTTTTGGCTTCGAGCATGTTGACCGTGGTCATGACGGCCCCCTTAGCCAAGTCTGGCTAAGTATAAGCCGCCGGGTTCCTCTATTCAAGCGGTGACGCCGGAGCCGGTCACTCCCCGTCAAGCGGCTCCGTGCCCACCGGCTTGCCGTCGCGCGACAGGCGGATCTTCTCGACCTTGTCCTCGGCAGCTTTCAGCAGGCGGTCGCAATGCGCCTTCAGCGCCTCGCCGCGTTCATAGATCCTGATCGACTGATCGAGCGGCACGTCGCCGCGCTCCAGGTCGTCGACGATCTTCTCCAGCGCGTCGAGCGCCTGCTCGAAGCTCATCGCCCTTACGTCCTCGTTGGTCTTGACGTCGTCGTTCGCTTCAGCGGTCATCGGTCATCCTTTCATCAGCCGGCCGACATGGGCGGCGGTCGAGAAGGCCAGCCCCTGCAGGTCGTAGCCGCCTTCGAGCAGGCTGACCAGACGGCCGGCGCTGTGGGTGGAGGCCTTTTCCATCAGTTGTCCGGTCGCCCAATCGAAATCCTCTTCGGTCAAATCGATCTCGGCCAGCGGATCGCGGTGGTGGGCGTCGAAGCCGGCCGAGATGATGACCAGGTCGGGGCGGAAGGCGTCGATGGAGGGCAGGACGCGCGACAGGAGGGCGTCGCGAAAGGTGTCACTGCCGGTGCGCGGCGCCAGCGGCGCGTTGACGATGTTGCCGGCACCTGTCTCGTTCTTCGCGCCGGTGCCGGGATAGAGCGGCATCTGGTGCGTCGAGCAATAGAGCACCGTGGGGTCGTCCCAGAAGATATCCTGCGTGCCGTTGCCGTGATGGACGTCCCAGTCGACGATGGCGACGCGTTCGGCGCCGTGCTTCTTCTGCGCGTGGCGGGCGGCGACCGCGGCGTTGTTGAACAGGCAGAACCCCATCGCCGTCGTCTTTTCGGCGTGATGGCCCGGCGGGCGCGAGGCGACGAAGACGTTGTCGGCGCGGCCCTCGAACACGTCGTCCACCGCCGCATTGGCGGCGCCGATCGCGGTCAGCGCCGCCTGCCAGCTTTTCGGCGTGGCGACCGTGTCGGCATCGATCTGCGTCATGCCTTCCGAAGGGACGGCGGCGCGGACGCGATCGAGATGCTCCTGCGGATGCGCATAAAGGATGGTCGCTTCGTCTCCCATCGGCGCCTCGACCCGGTCGAGCGCGGCGAACGCCTCGTCATCCAGCACGCGCTGGATAGCGCGCAGCCGGTCGGGCCGCTCGGGGTGTCCGGCGGGTGTCAGGTGTTCGAGGTAGATCGGATGGGTATAGAGGCGGGTGACCATGCGCCTAACATAGAGCGCGACACGCCGTTTCGCCACGCAAGCGCTGAATTCGGCTGGGGAAAGTCGCCCGGGACGCCCGATACCACTTCTCCGCTAGGCAGACAGGGGATCGTGGGCTAGTTTCGGTCCCGCCAGGTGCCCGCCGCGAAGCGGGAGAATCGGGAACGCGGTGCAAATCCGCGGCGTGCCCAACGCTGTGAGGGGGACCGCATCGGCAAATGCCACTGCCTGAGGGCGGGAAGGCGCCGAATGTGGGACGAACCCGAGCCAGAAGACCGGCCAGGCAAGACGGTCGCCCCGCAAGGCCGGGCGGAGCGACCTGTTTTCGATCGCAAGGGGATACGCGATGGATGCCGGCGCTCATCATCTGGACGACAACGCTTTCGACGAGGACGCCCGTGCGGCCGTCTATCGGGCCATCTTCACGCGCCGCGACATCCGCTCGGATTTCGTGGCAGCACCGATCGACGACAGTACGCTGGCGCGGCTGATCCGTGCCGCGCACCACGCGCCTTCGGTCGGCTTCATGCAGCCGTGGAATTTCATCGTCATCCGCGACAGGCGACGACGCGAGAAGGTGCGCGACATCTTCCTCCAGGCCCGCATCGAGGAAGAATGCAATGTCGCCGAGGACCGCCGGGCGCTCTACCGGAACCTGCGGCTCGAAGGCATCTGCGAAAGCGCGCTGAACCTGTGCATCACCTGCGATCGCGAGCGCGCCAGGGACTCACCGCTCGGCCGCTGGCACAATCCCGAGATGGACCTCTTCAGCACCGTCTGCGCGGTTCAGAACTTCTGGCTGGCGGCGCGCGCCGAAGGCATCGGCGTGGGCTGGGTCAGCATCCTCGACAAGGGCGCCCTCAAAGCCTTGCTCGGCATTCCCGAGCATGTCGTGCCGGTCGCCTATCTGTGCGTCGGCCGGGTCTCCGGTTTCGCGACGACGCCGGAGCTGCAACGGCGGAGGTGGCGCGAACGACTGCCTCTCGCCGAACTGGTGATGGGCGAACGCTATGGCGCATCCGGCGACGCCGGGCTGACCAAGGCGATCGCCGACCTGCCGGCACAGGAGTGACGCTCAGGCCGGGCGGGCGGCAGCTTCTCCAAAAGAACCGAATGCCTTGTCCTTCAGTTCGCGAAACTGGCGCGAGACCTCGGAGAGCCTGGCGTCCCACTCAGGATCGGGCGCCTGCCCTTCGATCGCCTTGAAATAGACCTGCATCAGCGAAGCAATGGCGAACGGCTCGACAAAGGCGGCCTTCAGCGCCCAGGCGAAGACGATGGCCAGCACGAAGCTCCAGCCGCCAAGTTCGCCGGGCATGAGGTAGACGACGGCGCCGGCCGGCGCCAGCATGACGAGGAAGATGGCGAAGGTGACGCCCCACAGGATCAGCGCCAGCCACGCCGCGTTCTTGACCATCTTCGCGCCGTTCTGGGCATAGAGCACCACACCCTGCCGCGCGGTCTCGAAAGGAGAGGACGATCCGACGCGGATATTGTAGCCCAGGATGATCTCGTCGATGTAGGTGAGCGCTATGCGGATCACCGTGTTGATGAGGCCGACAAGGCCGTTCAGGCCGGGGATCGGCAGGAAGGCGGCAATGCCGCCGACAAGGCCGGTGACGACGCGGACCGCGCCTTTCACCAGTTGATCGACCACAAACAGGATGCCGGCTTCGCCGAAGCGCCCGGCAACGACCTCACGCGCGTAGGCGAGCTGACCCTGACCGCCCGGCACGGACCGGCCATCGAGCAGATGAACCATCACCGCGATATGCCCGGCCTTCAGCAGATAGAGAATGAATTCGCGGATCCAGTAGACAACAAGAGAGACCAATACAAAACCGGCGACGCCGCCATAGAAGGCTCCGGCTTCCGGCCCGCCATTGGCGAAAGCCTGCCCCACGCCCCAGCCGATGCCCGCACCGGTTCCGGTCGCTGCGATATAGGCCAGCGTGATGCCGAAATAGACGATCATCCTGAACAGGATGAACGGCCACGTCCTTATCATGATCGACACCGAGCGGCCGATCGAGAAATCCCACATCGTCCTCCCCCCGGTTGAGACGATGCCGCAGGATCGACCATGCCGGCCGTTTCGTCAACGGCGCGGCGGGCGCGATCATCTATTTCCGCTAGAGAATCTCGGTACTGGCGATGTGGATGCCGAAGCCTTCCAGGCCGACATAATGGCGCTCGCGCGAGGCGATCAGCCGGATCGAAGAGATGCCGAGATCCTTGAGGATCTGCGCGCCGAGGCCGATCTCGCGCCATTCGCTCTCGCGGCGGCGGGCCTCTTCATGGTCCTCGCCGCCGGCGGCCGGGCGATTGCGGTCCTGATGCGCGACGCCGACCGAGCCCTCGCGCAGATAGACGATGACGCCGCGCCGCTCCTCGCCCATCGCCTTCATGATCGCGTCGAGCCGATGGCTGGTGCCGAACACGTCGCGCACCACATCCTCGGAGTGGAGCCGCACCGGCACGTCGTGGCCGTCGCGGATATCGCCGAAGACGACAGCCAGATGGTGCATCACGTCCCAGGGCAGCATGTAGGTGTAGACCTTGGCCGTCCCTCCGGGGGTCTCGATGTCGGAGCAGGCGACACGCTGCACCAGCGTCTCCTGGCGCTGCCGGTAGGCGATCAGATCGGCGACGGAGACCTGCTTCAGCCCGTGCTTCTCGGCGAAGGCCGAGACCTCGGGGCCGCGCTTGACGGTGCCGTCGTCGTTGACCAGTTCGGAGATGACCCCGACCGGCGGCAGGCCGGCCAGCTTGCACAGGTCCACCGCCGCCTCGGTATGGCCCGAGCGCATCAGCACTCCGCCTTCGCGCGCGATCAGCGGGAAGATGTGGCCCGGCCGGACGAAATCGTTCGCGCCGACATTGCCGTTGGCGAGGTTGCGCACGGTCAGCGTGCGGTCGTCGGCGGAGATGCCGGTGGTGGTGCCGTGCTTGAAGTCGACGGAAACCGTGAAGGCCGTGGTGTGGGCGGAATCGTTGTCCGCCACCATCGGCGCGAGGTTGAGCCGCCTGGCTTCCTCCTTGGGCATCGGCGTGCAGACGATGCCGGAGGTGTTGCGCACGATGAAGGCCATCTTCTCGGGCGTGCAATGCACCGCAGCGACGATCAGGTCGCCCTCGTTCTCGCGGCCGTCGTCGTCCATGACGACGACAATCTCGCCGCGCTCGAAGGCGCGGATGGCCTCGACGGTCTTTTTCTGGTCGTAGGGCATGGGGCTCGCTTCGCTCGTAAGACAATAAGAGTTTAGGGCAATAAGGCAGTAGGGCAGGGAAAGCGCACTGGCAACATATTGCCCTACTGCCTTATTGCCTTACTGCCCTATCTCCCCGTCTGTCCCCGGTGCCGCAGATAATGATCCGCGATGGCGCAGGCGACCATCGCCTCGCCGATCGGCACGGCGCGGATGCCGACGCAGGGATCGTGGCGACCCTTGGTCCTGATCTCCACATCGTTGCCGTCCTTGTCGATGGAGCGGCGCGGCGTAAGAATAGACGAGGTGGGCTTGACGGCGAAGCGCGCCACGACCGGCTGGCCGGTGGAAATGCCGCCGAGAATGCCGCCGGCGTTGTTGGACAGGAAGACAGGCTTGCCGTCGTTGCCCATGCGCATCTCGTCGGCGTTCTCTTCGCCGGTGATGCGGGCGGCCGCGAAGCCGTTGCCGATCTCGACGCCCTTGACTGCATTGATCGACATCAGGCCGGATGCGATGTCCTGATCGAGCTTGGCGTAGATCGGCGCGCCGAGACCCGCCGGCACGCCTTCCGCGACGATCTCGATCACCGCGCCGACCGAGGAACCCGCCTTGCGGATGGCGTCGAGATACTCGGAGAACACCGGCACGGAGGCCGGGTCCGGCGTGAAGAACGGATTTTCGGGATCGTCGATAAAATTCCAGTTCCAGTTGGCGCGGTCGATGTCCTTTTCGCCCATCGAAACCAGCGCGCCGCGCACGGTCAGGCCCGGCACGACCTTGCGCGCCAGCGCACCGGCGGCGACCCGCGCCGCCGTCTCGCGCGCGGAGGAACGGCCGCCGCCACGATAGTCGCGCAGGCCGTATTTCACCTCATAGGCATAGTCGGCATGGCCCGGCCGGTACTGGCGGGCGATCTCGCCATAATCCTTGGAACGCTGGTCGACATTCTCGATCAGCATGGAGACGGGCGTGCCGGTCGTCACGAGGGTCGCGCCGTCGTCGTCCGGCAGCACGCCGGACAGGATCCTCACCTCGTCGGGCTCGCGCCGCTGGGTGACGAAGCGCGACTGGCCCGGCCGGCGGCGGTCGAGCTCGGCCTGGATGTCGGCGAGCGTGAAGCGGATGCCCGGCGGGCAGCCGTCCACCACGCAGCCGAGCGCCGGGCCGTGGCTTTCGCCCCAGGTCGTGACGCGGAACAGATGACCGAAAGTATTGTGAGACATGCGTCGAACCAGCCCTGCGCCGGAAGCGCCTCCGGCTACCGGCGCCTTCTATTGTCGTTTCGAGCGGCGGTCAAATTGGCAGGCGGCCTGCAATCACCTGTGATGTCGCCAGTTTTACTTTTGACACATTGGATTGCTTTCTGCTGTCCTGCGCCCGTCAAACAAACGAGTTGGCCCGCTGCGGGGAACGGCGGCATCTGAAAAAAGGACAATCCATGCGTATCCTGTTCGGCGTCACCACCATCGCCACCATGCTTTTCGCCGGCACAGCGCTTGCCGGACAGACCGAGGGTCTCATCAAGAAGATCGACAAGGATACGATGACGATGACGCTGGACGACGGCAAGGCCTACAAGCTCAACGCCGAGATGGACGTCGATTCGCTGAAGCCCGGCATGGATGTCGTGATCGCCTATGACGTGACCGACGGGCAGAACATCGTCACCGACATGGAACTGCCGGATTCCGACGGGAACTAAAACATGTCTCCCGAAAGCGGGAAACCGGCTTCGGGACAAAGACATGCGCAAAAACAAGAACCTAGAGCGCGCCGAGCGAATCTGAAAGATAGCTGCGCGCTTTGGACATCCGGCGCAGGCGCACCGCGCCTGAACGCCCCGCTCAGAGCCAGGCCAGTTGCCCGTCCTGGAGCTTGAGCACCCGATCCTGCGGCGTCTCCACATTGGCCGCCGCGATGCCGTCCAACCCGCCGAAAATATGGAAGAGCGAGCGGATGACGCCGCCATGCGTGACGCAGACGGTCGGTTTGGCGATTTCCGCGAAGAAGGGCCGCACGCGCTCGCACAGCAGTTCGTAGCCCTCGGCGTCCTTGCCGGGAGGCACGAAATTCCATTTGTCTTCCTCGCGGCCGCGCGTGCAGCCGGGATTGCGCGCCTCCAGCTCGGCGAAGGTGTAGCCTTGCCAGTCGCCGAAATTCATTTCCATCAGCCGCGCGTCGGTGCGGTAGGCCTTCGGATCGAGCCCCATTGCCGAGCGTATCAGTTCCATCGTGGTGCGGGTGCGGATGAGCGGGCTGGCGACGAAATCGAACGCCGCCGGATCGGATATCAGTTCGGCCAGATGCCGGCCGTTGGCGCTCGCCTGGCGCCGCCCCTCTTCAGTGATGGGAATGTCGGCCTGCCCCTGGAGTCGGTAGTCGACATTCCACTGGGTCTGGCCGTGGCGGACGATATAGACAAGCGGAGACATGGCGCTGAAGCGTCTTTCGAAGGGAGCCGTGCGGGAACCGTCAGTCCTTAATGACGGAGATGTCGGGCGCGTCCACCGCCTTCATGCCGACGACGTGATAGCCGGAATCGACGTGATGGACCTCGCCGGTGACGCCGCGCGACAGGTCGGATAGGAAATACAGCCCCGAATCGCCGACTTCCTCGGGCGTCACGGTGCGCTTGAGCGGCGCGTTGTATTCATTCCACTTGAGGATATAGCGGAAATCGCCGATGCCGGAGGCCGCCAGCGTCTTGATCGGGCCGGCCGAGATGGCGTTGACGCGGATGCCCTTGCCGCCGAGATCGACGGCGAGATAGCGCACGCTGGCCTCGAGCGCGGCCTTGGCGACGCCCATGACGTTGTAGTGCGGCATCACTTTCTCGGCGCCGTAATAGGTCAGCGTCAGCAGCGAGCCGCCTTCGCTCATCAGCGGCTCGGCGCGCTTGGCGATGGTGGTGAAGGAAAACACTGAGATATCCATGGTGCGCAGGAAATTGTCGCGCGTGGTCTCGACGTAGCGGCCGGTCAGCTCGTCCTTGTCGGAGAAGGCGATGGCGTGGACGAGGAAATCGAGCTTGCCGAATTTCGCGGCCACGTTCTCGAAAACGGCGTCGAGGCTTTCCGGATCGGTCACGTCGCAATGGCCGGCAATATGGGCGCCGAGCTCGGCGGCCAGCGGCTCGACGCGCTTCCTGAACGCCTCGCCCTGATAGGTCAGCGCGATCTCCGCGCCGTGGTCGACGCAGGCCTTGGCGATGCCGTAGGCAATCGAACGGTTGTTGGCCACGCCGAGGATCAGGCCACGCTTGCCGGCCATCAGGCCCTGTCCACCCACCATGTGAGCGTTCTCCGCAATATCTTGATGCTTTTGCAGTGCCTATCGCACAGGCACAGAAAGCCTTCAAGCTTCAAACGATTGAAGAACGGGCATGGTCTTGCCTCAGGCCGGGTCTTCTCAGGCCTTGGCGCGCAACAGGGCTTCGAGTTCGGCGTCGCCCTGTTCGGGCAGCATCAGCCGCACATGCGCATAGAGGTCGCCGTGGCCGCCGTCCTTGAGCGGCAGGCCGCGCCCCTTGACGCGCAGCACCTTGTCGGAGCTCGACCAGGCGGGCACGTTGAGCGCGATCCGCCCCGTCGGCGTGTCGACAGCGACCTTCGCGCCGATCACGCCCTCCTTCAGCGGCACCGGCAGGTCGACATGCAGGTCGCGCCCTTCGACGCGGTAATAGGAATGCCGGCGCAGGCGGATGCGGACCAAAGCATCTCCAGGTTGGCCACCCAGAGGCGACGCCTCGCCCTGCCCCTTCAGGCGGATGGTCTGGCCGTCCTCGACATAGGCCGGCAGCTTGACGGCGATCCTGCGGCCGCCGGGAAGCTGCGCGGTCACCTTCGGCGCGCTCGCCATGTCCTCGACGGTGATGTCGAGCGTCACGTTGACGTCGGAGCCGCCGGGCGCAGCTTGACGGCGCGTACCGGCACCGGCGTGCTGCTGCGAAAAGGCATCGCCGAAAATCTGGCTGAAAATGTCGCCGGCGCCGCCGCCGAACGGATCGCCGCCCTGACCACCCGCCGGGCCACCGGAGCGAAACTCGAAATGCGCGCCGCCCGGGCCGCCCTGCCGGCGCCGGAAGCCGGCGAAAGGATCGCCGCCCGCGCTCTCGAAGCCCTGGAAACGCTGTTTTCCCTCGGCGTCGATCTCGCCGCGGTCGAAGGCCGCGCGGGTCTTCTCGTCGCCGACGATCTCATAGGCCTGGTTGACGGACGCGAAGCGGTCCTTCGCCTTGGGGTCATCCGGATTCTGGTCCGGATGATACTTCTTGGCGAGCTTGCGGTAGGCCGATTTGATGTCCTTGGCCGAGGCGTTCCTGGCAACGCCCAGCACCTCATAGGGGTCGCGCATAAAGTCCTGCCTGCAAGAGGAAAGTTACGGGTCGGCCTTTATATGCGATCGCGTAGGAAGAAATTCCAGTCCGGGGCATGTTCGTCCCCGGAAAATCCGGGCAGCAGATCAAAGCTGTTTGAAGCTCTCGATATGCCAATCGTCCGGTCCCGCCATGCAGGCCTGTCCGGTGAACATCGAGACGCCGTCGAAGCTTTCGCGCGACCCTTCGAACGAGCGGCAGATGCGCCCGCCCTGCTTGGATTGGGCAAGCTGCGTGATGGCGCCCCGCGCCCCGGTCTCGGGGTTCGCCCAGGCGAGCGGCTTGCCGGCAAGCTCCTCGATGTCGGCCGACGTCACCGCGTTGCGGATCGTCGTCTGGTCGACGGTGATATCGACGCCGGTGGCTGATTGCGCGGGCGCAACGCTGGACGTCACGATCGAATGATCCACATCGGCCTTGTCGAGGCTGAAACCGCCGACGCCGCAACCCGCCAATGCAAGCATGGCCGCGACCATCGCGGCATGGTTGCAGGCCGAACCGAAAAGCGTCCGTGGCCGGCTGTCAAAGACTTGCGCGACAGGCGACAATCGGCAATCTCCCCGGCCTGTGAAAGAATTCGATAAACTATGAGCAATCCCGAGTTAACAACTGGTGACTTCACCGAGGCGTCGGAGCCGTTTCGGCTGTTCGCGGACTGGCTGGACGACGCCGGCAGGAGCGAGCCCAACGACCCCAACGCCGTCGCGCTCGCCACCGTCGACGCCGATGGCCTGCCGGACGTGCGCATGGTGCTGCTCAAGGGCTTCGACGAACGCGGCTTCGTCTTCTACACGAATTTCGAGAGCGCCAAGGGCCGAGAGATCCTCGACACGATGAAGGCGGCGATGTGCTTCCACTGGAAGTCGCTGCGCCGGCAGGTGCGCATACGCGGCCCGGTCGAGGTGGTCAGCGACGCCGAGGCCGACGCCTACTACGCCAGCCGGCCGCGCGGCAGCCGCATCGGCGCCTGGGCTTCGAAACAGTCGCGGCCGCTCGAAAGCCGCTTTGCGCTGGAGAAGGCGGTGGCCGAATACACGGCCCGCCATGCGGTGGGCGACATTCCGCGCCCGTCCTGGTGGTCTGGCTTCCGCATCCTGCCGCAGACGATCGAGTTCTGGCACGACCGCCCCTTCCGCCTGCACGACCGGGTGGTGTTCAGGCGCCAGGGCGACGATTGGGAGAAGGCGCGGCTTTATCCGTGAGTGTTTTGACTTAAGGGATAAACTGAAACAGCACCCCCAGTTCTGGTTTATTTTTGGCCAGTCACGAGCCTTGAACCCAAAAAGCGTTCCGGCAATGATAAAAACGAAAGGGCACCGCTTGGGGTGCCCTTTCAACTGGGAAGCCGAGGATTCGTCCGCCCAAAGGGGCAACTGCCAATCTAGTCTCGGCTTTTCGAGGTTGAATATAAGCTAATTGGGCCGGGGAATCAATGCCAATAGAGGACACGGATACAGCCGCACTTACGCTGCTGTTGTCACCGGAAAGACTGGCGACACTCAGCCAGCTAACCGGGAATGTCAAAGCCGCTATCGAACTTCACCAGGAAACATTGAGGCTTGGCGCAGCGCTTATGAATATCACAGCCAGCATTGAAATCGCGTTGCGCAATGCGATCTGTGAAAATCTGGGTCAGCATTTTGCTGTGGCCGGTTGGCTTCTAAATCCGCCGGCTCCCTTTCAATGGAAGGAGCCTGAAATCAAGAAGATCAAATTGGCATTAGATAGCGCCCGTCGAAGCGAATATGCGAAACTATCCCAGGCTGAGAAACATGCTCTCGATGCCTTGGCTTTCCCGAACGGCAGCCCGGCGCATCTGTCGCATTTAAACCGCGCGAAAGCCCGGCGAGCTCAAATCCATGTGTCGGATGGCAAAATTATCGCAGAGTTAACTTTCTATATTTGGAAGCGGCTTTGCGGCCCCGACTACGAGCACACTCTTTGGAAGCCAACTCTAAAGCGGGTTTTTCCGTTCAAGAAAGTCGGGCGGGCTGAAATCGCAGATCATCTTGAAAATCTATATCAGGCTCGTAATCGCCTAGCTCATCATGAGCCGGTGCTGCATGGCAGATTCTCCGAAGCCGTAGCGGCGATAAAGTTCATCGTTCGGCATCTACAAGCTTCTCCGCCGACCGATCAGACGCCACTGGCACGGTTGATAGCCGAAGACCTGATTGCTCTAGAGGCGCAGGCCGCAGCACTCCACAGAGAGCTAGACACGTATAGAACGTAGAGGCAAAACAGAATCTCGGTGCCCTGTTTCACGTCGAAACAGTCTTCTATCACTTCTTCCGGTTCATGAACGCCATCAGCGCGGCGCGCGCCTCGTCGGATTTCAGGCGCTGGCGGAACAGGTCGCTTTCCTCGGCGATGCGGGCGAGCAGCGGCTCGCGCGGCCCAAGCATCAGGTCGCGGGCGATCTTCAGCGCCTGCGGCGGCTTGGCGGCGACGGCATCCGCGGCGGCCAGAACGGCGGATTCCAGTTCGTCCTCGCCGACCACCGCATGGATCAGCCCCGCGGCCTTCGCGCGCTCGGCCGAAAAGCCCTCGCCGAGCGCCAGCAGCGCGAACGCGTCCTGACGGCCGAGCACCTGCGGCGCGAGCAGGCTGGAACCGGCTTCGGGCACCAGTCCCAAGTCGACGAAAGGCGTGCGGAAGACGGTGCGCGGCGTGGCGAAGGTCAGGTCGCAATGCAGGTTGAGCGTGGTGCCGATGCCCACCGCGATGCCGTCCACGCCCGACAGCATCGGCTTTTCGGCCTTCGCCAGCGCCATCAGGAAGTCCCAGACCTCGTCGCCGCCCTCGCCGCCGGTCGCGACGACGAGGAAATCGGCGAGGTCGTTGCCGGCCGAGAAAGCGCCCGGCACGCCGAGGAAGACGTGCGCGCGCACCTCAGGGTCCGCGTCGCCGTCGCGCAGCGCCGCACACATGGCCGCATACATGGCCCGCGTCAGCGCGTTCTTCTTGTCGGGCCGGTTCATGCGGATGATCTGCACCGCGCCGCGCCGCTCGATCCGGATATGATCTGTCACGATATCTTCCACCGTCATCGGGAAATCAGGGCCTTGCCGGCTTCGGCGAGGCTCGCCGCGCCGCCGATGACGCGGTCCTTCAGCGCGCCGACCTCGCCCAGCAGATTGTCGGCGTAGAAGCGGCAGAGCGCGATGCGCTCGTCCGTGCCGCCAGCGACCGCGCCGCGCGCCAGATAGGCGCCGCCTGCCGCCAGCGAGAACATCCTGAGATAGGGGGTGGCGCCGGCCAGAGCGGTTTCCACATCTTTCGCCGCGAGCCTGTCCTGCAGGAAGCGCGTGGTTTCGGACAGATCGTCCAGCGCCTCGTCGAGCAGGTCGGCGGTGTCGCCGAAGCCCGCGAGGTTGGAGGTCCGTACCGAGCCTGCGATGGCCACCAGCTCGTCGATATAGCCATGCACGTGCTCGCCCTCGGCGAGCGGTAGCTTGCGGGTGACGAGATCGATCGCCTGGATGCCGTTGGTGCCCTCGTAGATCGGCGCGATGCGCGCGTCGCGCAGCAGCGCGGCGGCCCCCGTCTCCTCGATGTAGCCCATGCCGCCATGCACCTGCACGCCGAGCGAGGCGACGTCGACGCCGATATCGGTGGAAAACGCCTTGGCGAGCGGGGTGAGCAGATTGGCGCGGTCGCGCCAGTGGTCTGCCTCGTCGGGAGAGACGCGCGCCATGTCGAGCGCATGGGCGCAGCAATAGCTGATGGAGCGGGCGGCCTGCGTCAGCGCCTTCATGGTCAGGAGGGTGCGCTGCACGTCGGGATGATGGACGATCGGCGCCATGCCGTCGCCTTCATAGCCGGCCGCCTTGCCCTGGCGGCGCTCGTTGGCGTAGGCAAGCGCCTTCTGGAACGCCGCTTCAGCGATCGCCACGCCCTGCATGCCGACGGCGAGGCGGGCGTTGTTCATCATGGTGAACATGCAGGCCAGCCCCTTGTGCTCCTCGCCGACCAGCCAGCCGACTGCGCCCGGCTCCTGCCCCCCATGGCCGTCGCCGTAGATCATGGTGCAGGTGGGGGAGCCGTGGATGCCGAGCTTGTGCTCGATCGAGGCGCAGAACACGTCGTTGCGCCGGCCCGGCGACCCGTCCGACTCGACGAGGAATTTGGGCACAAGAAACAGCGAGATGCCGCGTGTGCCGACGGGCGCGTCCGGCAGGCGCGCAAGCACGAGATGGACGATGTTGTCGGTGAAATCGTGCTCGCCGTAGGTGATGAATATCTTCTGGCCGAAGATGCGGTAGCTGCCGTCGCCCGTGGGCTCGGCACGGGTGCGCAGCGCGCCGAGATCGGACCCCGCCTGCGGCTCGGTCAGGTTCATGGTGCCCATCCATTCGCCCGAGACCAGCTTTTCCAGATAGGCCGCCTTGAGATCGCCCGAGGCGTGCTTGTCGAGAGCCTCGACGGCTCCCATGGTCAGCGTCGGGCCGAGGGCGAAGGCCATGGAGCCGGAATTCCACATTTCGAGCGTCGCCACGGCGAGCATCATCGGCAGGCCCTGGCCGCCGAATTCGGGCGGACCGGACAGGGCGTTCCAGCCCCCTTCGGCCCAGCGCCGGTAGAGGTCGCGCCAGCCGGGCGGCGTCGCCACCTTACCGTCCTTCAGCACCGCGCCGATCTCGTCGCCGGCTTTGCGCAGCGGCGTCACCTCCTCGGTGGCGAAGCGTCCCGCCTCGGCGATGATCGCATCGACAAGATCCTCGCCGAGGTCGCCGAAAACGCCATGATCCATCGCCGCCTTGAGGCCCGCCACGTGCTTGAGGGTGAACCCGATGTCCGCCACGGGTGCCTTGTACATGCGCCTGCTCCTCGTTGCGGTCCGTTTGACCGGCCTGCCCTGCGCCCCGGCGCCAAAATCGCGCCGTCCATTGCCGCGAGACACTACAGCCTCCGAACCGCAAAACCACTGGTCTTTGGTGGGTATCGGCAGAGGATAGCGTCGGTCTACAGCTTTCGCCATTTTACGTAAACGTCAAATGTTGTCACGCGGATTTTGCATTGGTGACCGTCGGAGACTATCGTCGTCCTCGACGTTTCCGTTTCGACAGGACCCGAGCCCGTGCTTGCCCCGACAGCCGATCCCTACCGATGCATCGAATGCGGCCTGCCCTACCGGGCGCCCGGCTTTTCCTATTACCACGGCGATATCGACAACGGCCCCGCCTATTGGAGCGACCGGGAGATTCTGTGTTCGCCGCGCTGCTCTCTGGCCCACCATCGCCGCCGTGAGAGCGAAGGCACCCTGCCCCAGCTTCCCGCGCCCGATCCATTCGAGGCAGCGGTAGCCGGCCGCCGACGTTAAAGCAGGGCTCCCGAAAGCGGGACTCGGTTTCGGGACAAAGACATGCGCGGAAACAGGGAGCTAGGTCCTGTGGACAGTTAGGTTTCCTGGCAATGCAAGACACTGATCGGGCGCCTTCATTGCGTCATCCCGGACAAGCGACGCGTAGCGGAGCGCTGATCCGGGATCCATTCCGTGACGTGACCGGCCATCCTGTGCCGGATGAGCTGCGCGTGCCTGAACCGTTCCGGAATGGATCCCGGCTCGCGGTCGCTATCGCTCCCTTGGCCGGGATGACGAGCAGCGGAAATCGGCTTATGCGAGAACGACTTCGATCTCTAACTTTCCACAGCACCTAGGCGTGGGGCCCTTCGACTACGGGGTTCGCAGCCCGTATCGGACAAGCCGGCGAAAGACTTCATTAACCATGCCGCCGCACTATCGGCCTTTGATATTCCGTGGGATCGATCGTGCTGGCGCAAATCCTCCGCCGCTTCCTTCTGGCCGCTTTCGCCACGGCGTCCGGGCTCGCGACGGCGGCCGCATCCGACTTCTCCGCGCCGTGGGAGAAACCCGACCGCGCGCTCGTCGTCGACGCTTATGAATACAATTCCATCGACTGGGGCGCGCTTGCCTCCGATAAACGGGTGGTCGGCTTCATCAACAAGGCGTCCGACGGGTTGCCGCCGCCCTATGTTTGCACCGGCGACGACGAAGCCGTCCGCCTGTGCAAGGCGCTGTGGAAGCGCCATGCGGTCGCGCGCGAGCTCTACCAGACGCGCAGGGCGCTGGCCCATGCGCTCGGCCTGAAATGGGGCGCCTACCACCTCGCCCGACCGGGAAATCCGGAAGCGCAGGCCGACAATTTCGTCGATTTCGCAGATCCCGGCCCCGACGACCTGCTGGCCCTCGACATCGAAGACAACGACCCGGCGCAATGGATGTCGCTGGAGGACGCCGAGGCATTCGTGCGCCAGCTTCACCGCAGGGTCGGGCGCGTCCCCATCCTCTACACCAACGAGGCGACGGCGCGGCATATCGCCGAGAACCGCGAGCGCTACCGCCTGCTGTCGCGCCTGCCGCTCTGGTATGCGCGCTACAAGCCCGAGATCGGCGCGCATTTCCCGAAAGGCTACTGGCAGTCCTATGCGCTGTGGCAGTTCTCCGCTCGGGCCAATTGCGGCCGCGCCGCCTGCCCCTACCGCGTTCCCGGCACGCCGACCGACATCGACGTCAACGTGGCGGCCATGACAGCGGAGGAACTGCGCGCGGCCTGGCCGTTCGGCGCCCTAGTGGACGTGCCGCCGGACTATCTGGCGAGCGTGCCTGTTCCCGTCGCCCGCGAGCAGGCGCTGAAGGGCGACGTGACGATCGCCTATGCCGACGTCGCGCCGCCGCCAGACCTGGAAGAAGTGATGACGGCGCTGGCCAGGCAATGGCGGCTTTTCGCGGCCGGGTTCCATATGCCGGTCGAAGTGGCGGAAAACCCTTACCGGGAGGGCATGGCCGAATACGCCATCGCCAGGGCCGAAGCGCGTAAGAGCGCGTTGGTGGCACAGTCCGAACCGGCCGTCGATCCGGTTGTCACCGGCTCGGTCGCCGAACCGGCCGAGCGGCCGGAGCGCGTCAGCCCTCAGCCGTCTCGCGCGCAACCGCGCGCCAGCCGATATCGCGGCGGCAAAAGCCCTGCGGCCAGTCGATCACATCGACAGCCTCATAAGCCTTTGTCTGCGCATCGGAAACGGAAGCGCCGGTAGCGGTGACGTTGAGCACCCGGCCGCCATTGGCGACCAGCGCGCCGGCGTTCATGGCCGTTCCCGCCTGGAACACCTTGACGCCTTCGATGGCTTCCGCCTTGTCCACGCCGCGGATGGCCGAGCCCTTTTCCGGCACGCCTGGATAGCCGTTCGCGGCCATGACGACCGTCAGGGCGGCGTCGTCGCTCCAGCGCACGGAGGTGTGCGCAAGCTGGCCGTCGACGGCGGCGTTGAGCAGCACCAGCAGGTCGTCCTTCAGGCGCATCATCAGCACCTGGCATTCGGGATCGCCGAAACGGACATTGTATTCGATCAGTTGCGGGCCGTTGTCGGTGATCATCAGGCCGACGAACAGCACGCCGGAAAACGGCATGCCGCGCGCCGCCATGCCCTTCATGGTCGGCTCGACGATCTCGCGCATGGTGCGGTCCACCATTTCGGGCGTCATGACCGGCGCAGGCGAATAGGCGCCCATGCCGCCGGTGTTCGGGCCTGTGTCGCCCTCGCCGACGCGCTTGTGATCCTGCGCCGTGCCGAAGGGGATGGCCGTCCTGCCGTCGCACAGGCAGAAGAAGCTCGCTTCCTCGCCTTCCAGGAACCCTTCCACCACGACCTCGGCGCCGTCCTCGTCGAGGCATGCATCGATCGCCGAAAGCGCCTCGTCGACGGAGGTGGCGACCGTCACCCCCTTTCCCGCCGCCAGCCCGTCCGCCTTGACGACGATGGGCGCGCCCTGTTCCTTCACATAGGCCCTGGCGGCGGCCGCGTCAGCAAAGCGCCGGTAGGCGGCGGTGGGAATGGAGAATTCCGCGCACAGGTCCTTGGTGAAGCCTTTCGACCCTTCGAGCTGCGCGGCTGCCTTCGACGGCCCAAAGACGCGGATACCGGCGGCGACGAGATCGTCGGCGATGCCCGCCACCAGCGGCGCCTCCGGCCCGACGACGACCAGATCGATTTTCTTCTCGCGGCAGAAAACGGCGACCGCGCCGTGATCGGCAATGTCCAGCGCGACGATCGTCGCCTCCTCGGCGATGCCGGGGTTGCCGGGCGCGGCGTAGAGCGTCGTCAGGAGAGGCGATGCCGCCAGTTTCCAGGCCAGCGCATGCTCACGTCCGCCGGAGCCGAGAAGAAGAACGTTCATGAAGGCTCTCACTGTTAAATCCTTGCGAGTCGCTATGGATAGAGCGTCCGCGGGTCAAGTGCGGCGAATTTCGTAAGGCATAAAAGCCAATGCTGAACATGGAATTGGGCATCATGTGATGCTATATTCCGTGCCTGAGGAGTATGATGCCATGCGCACGACAATAGCTCTTGACGACGACCTGATCGCCAAGGCTCAGGCCTATACCGGGCTCACTGAAAAGTCCGCGATGGTCCGCGAAGCGTTGAAGGCGCTTATCGAAAGGGAAAGCGCCCGCCGGCTGGCGCGCCTGGGCGGCAGCGAACCCGACCTGAAGGATGTGCCACGTCGCAGGGTCGAGTTGTGATCCTGGTCGACACGTCGGTCTGGGTTGATCATTTTCGTGGAAACGATCCGCGTCTCGTCGAATTTCTCGAGCAGGGGCAGGTTCTTACCCATCCGTTCGTTATCGGGGAACTGGCACTCGGCGGACTCGCGAATCGCGGCGAGATCCTGACGTATCTGAAAGAATTGCCTGAAGCCCTGGTCGCGACCGACGACGAGGTTCTTCGACTTGTCGAGATCGAGACACTTGCCGGCACGGGCATCGGCTATATCGATGCACATCTGCTTGCTGCCACGCGCTTAACAGGGGGCGCACGCCTCTGGACTCGTGATCGCCGGCTTGCCGAGGTGTCGAATCGGTTGTCGGTCGGTCTTTCGTGACCGCGAGTCACGTTTGACGCCTTCTCCTATCATTCCAGAAGACACCGCAAACGTCTGGAACAATCACTGTCCGCCATAGTGGAAACGGCAAGCGGCTATCTCGAGCGTCTGCTCGTCGCCTCTTCCCGAAATGCGATAGACGACCCTGTGCTCTTGCGTGATCCGGCGCGACCACCAACCGGCAGTTTCGTTGCGAAGCGGTTCCGGTTTGCCAATTCCGGAGAAAGGCGTGCGACGCATATCCTTGATCAGTTCGTTGATTCGAAGCAGGATTTTATGATCGACAGCCTGCCAGTAGAGATAATCATCCCACCCGGCAGGCGTCCACAGAACCTTCATGGCTCGATCAACTCATGCTCTTCCAACTTGCCGGCGTTTGCCTGAGCAATCGACTGACGCAAATGTTCGGCATTTGCAGGCGAACTCAGGAGATGCAGCGTCTCGCGCAACCCCTCCAATTCGGCGAGCGGCATGATGACGACCGGCTCATGGTTCTGGCGTGTGACAACCAGTTCGGTGCGGTCCTGTTCCAGCTTGTCGAAATGCTTGGCCATGTTGGCGCGCAGCTCGGTAAGGGTGACGTAGCCCATCTGAAATTCCTTTTCTGTACGTTAATATGTACAGCCGACACGAAATCGAATCAAGAGCTGCTCGGGACCGTCCAGACGGCTTGACGCCTCCCGCTTGCCCTGCCACTCCAGCCGCATGGAAACCATCCAGTCACGCGCGGCGCGGGGCCGCGTTTCCGATGCGCCGAGCGGGCATTGGGTGTACAGAGTGCTGCCGCGCGCCGTGTGGCCCTATGCGCAGCTTGCGCGCTGGGATCGCCCGATCGGCTGGGAACTGCTGCTGTGGCCGTGTTGGTGGTCGGCGGCCATGGCGGCAAGCGCTTATGCCCGGCCGGACGATCCGCTCGTCTCGCTGCTGCCGTCGCTGTCGACGCTGATCCTGTTCCTCGTCGGTGCGATTGCCATGCGCGGCGCCGGCTGCACCTACAACGACATCGTCGACGAGGGCATCGACGACCAGGTCGAGCGCACGCGCTCGCGGCCTCTGCCGTCGGGGCAGGTCAGCCGCCGTCAGGCCTGGGCCTTCATCGTCGTGCAGGCCTTGGTCGGGCTGGCGGTTCTTCTGCAGTTCAACAGCTTCGCCATCCTGCTCGGCTTCGCTTCGCTGCTGGTGGTGGCCGCCTACCCGTTCATGAAGCGCATCACCAACTGGCCGCAGTTCGTGCTGGGCCTCGCCTTTTCCTGGGGCGCGCTGATGGGCTGGGCGGTCGAGTTCGGCGACGTCGACGGGCCGGCCGTGCTTCTCTACGTCGGCTCCATCCTGTGGGTGATCGGCTACGACACGATCTACGCCCACCAGGACAAGGAGGACGACGCCATCGTCGGCGTGCGCTCGACCGCGCGCCTGTTCGGCGAGAACACCAAGCCCTGGCTGGCCGGCCTCTATGGCGGGGCGCTGATGTGCATGGCGCTGGCATTCGCCTCGGCCCAGATTCCGCTGGTTTCACTGGCAGGATTGTGTGCGGCCGGCGTTCACATGGCGCGCCAGATCGTCGTGCTGAACATCGACGATCCCGACCAGTGCCTACGGCTGTTCAAGTCGAACAACACCGTCGGCTGGCTGATCTTCGCCGGCCTGCTCGGCGGCGCCGTGTGGGTGGCGCTGAAGCCGATGGTGTGAGAGACGGCGCAGCCCCCTCTCCCGTCAACGACAGGGCAATCGCATATGGCGGCACACCCCCACCCCTAACCCCTCCCCACAAGGGGGAGGGGAACTTCGCGACGGTGCTACGCCGCGCCAACGCTGGTGATCTCGGGCGAAACCGCGGCGCCGGCGTCTCCCTCCCCCTTGTGGGGAGGGGTTAGGGGTGGGGGTGTGCGACCTCTGAAAAGTCCATATGTAATCCCTCCCCGCAAGGGGGGATCACTCCCGCGCGATGATCTCCTCGCCGCCGATCACCAGCTTCAGGCCGAGATTGCCGGTGCGGCGGCGCGCCAGGAAGCGCGGGCGGCGCTGCATGGAGGAGCGGCCCTTGCGGCGCTCCTGGACGGGCGCCGTCCTGACGGCGGTGCCGAGCGATTCCTCCAGCGTGCGGGCGACGCCGTCGGCCTCGATCAGGAGCATGGGCAGGCGATAGGCTTCGGCCCAGGCGCGCCAGTCGGCGGCGATGTCGTCGAGGTCGTCGGCGACCAGCAGCGGCACCGAAAGCATCGGATCGTTGTGATAGAGTTCCAGCGTCACCGTGACGTTGCCTTCGTCGTCCTCGATGGCGCGCGCCGCCACGCCGCGGAAGGCGTGTGCCGGCAGGGCGATGATGGCGGGAACGCCGCTCATCTCCAGCATGCGGCGGATGACGGCGCCACGCTGGTCTATGGTGAAGGTCACGTCGCCGAAGTCGTCGCGGGCGGCATAGCTCACCACCTGCGGCAAACGGAACGGGTCGAGGCGCATGTTGCGCCCGGCCCAGACTGGCTTCAGTCCGGTGTTCATGGAGTTGGCCTTCCTGTCTCTCCTGAGAGCCGGCCTTCGCCGTCCGAAGCCGTCACGCGTGCCTTCGTTTCATGAAGGCTACGGACGGCGTAGGCCGGTTTCCGGTCTCTCCGGCCGGTTTTTCCGGCCTTGTTATGAGAAACAGTAAGCCCGCGACCTTACCGCCGCGCTTAAGAAAGTCGGTTAAATTTTGCTGATCCGGCAGATGGTTATCCAATCGCCACCAAGGCGGCCGGATGGAAAGGTTCAGATAACCTTGCCGGGGTTCATGATGCCGGCGGGATCGAAGGCCGCCTTGACCCGGCGCATCAGGTCGACGGCAACCGGCGGCGCGGTGGCGATCAGTTCGGCGCGCTTCAACTGGCCGATGCCGTGCTCGGCCGAGATCGAGCCGTTCAGCGAACGCACGACATCGTGCACCGCCTTATTCATCGGCTTGTAGAGCGCCAGGAACGCCGCGTCGTCGCCGCCCTCGGGGCGGGAGATGTTGTAGTGCAGATTGCCGTCGCCCATATGGCCGAAGCAGACCGGGCGGGCGCCGGGGCTGACGCTTTCCACTGCCTTGGCCGCTTCTTCTATGAAGGTCGGGATCAAGGCGACGGGTACTGAAATGTCGTGCTTGATCGAGGCGCCCTCGGGCTTCTGGGCTTCCGGCAGTATTTCGCGGAAATTCCAGAAATCCTCCTGCTGGCCGAGGCTGGCGGCGATGACGGCGTCGCCGGCGATCTCCTTTTCCAGCCCTTCGGAGAGGATATCCTCGACGAGCGCCCGCGCATCCTCGGCGGAGCGGCCCGACGAGATTTCCGTCAGCACGTACCAGGGCCAGTTGTCCGCCAGCGGCCGCACCGCACCGACGCCATGCGCAAGCGTGAAATCATAGGGGCGCGCGCCGATCAGCTCGAAGGCGGTCAGCGCCGCACCCGCCCGGTCCATCGCCAGCGAAAACAGCGCGAGCGCGGCCTGCGGCGATGGCAGCCCGACGAACGCGACCTCCCGGCCCTTCGGCTTGGGGAACAGCTTCATCACGGCGGCGGTGATGACGCCGAGCGTCCCCTCCGCTCCGACGAACAGGTTCTTCAGGTCGTAGCCGGTATTGTCCTTCTTGAGCTTGCGCAGGTCGTCGAACACCTCGCCGGTGGGCAGCACCACCTCGACGCCGAGACACAGCTCGCGCGCATTGCCATAGGCGAGCACGCCGGTGCCGCCGGCATTGGACGAGAGATTGCCGCCGAGCTGGCAGGAGCCCTGTGCGGCCAGCGACAGCGGAAACAGCCGGTCGGCCGCGTCCGCCGCCTCGCGCAGCGTCTGGAGGATGACGCCTGCCTCGACGGTGACCGTGTTGGACAGCACGTCGATCTCGCGGATGCGGTTCAGCCTGGACAGCGACAGCACGATCTCGCGGCCGCTGGCGTCCGGCATCTGGCCGCCGACCAGCCCGGTATTGCCGCTTTGCGGTACGACCGGCGTGCCGGTCTCGGTGGCGAGGCGCATGATGCGGCTGACCTCGTCGACGCTGCCGGGACGCAGCACCAGCGACGTGCGGCCATGCCACAGGCCGCGCCGCTCGACGAGGTAGGGCGCGATGTCCTGCGGATCGGTCAGCGCGTAGCGGTCTCCGACGATTGCCGCGAAGCGCGCGACAAGGGAAGGATCGAGCTTCTGGAGGGGATCGTTCATGGCGGGCAAGCTATTGCCGTCGAAAAGGAAAGTCACGTGGGCAATCGCATATGGAATTTCCGGCGGCGCCGTACCCCCACCCCTAACCCCTCCCCGCAAGGGGGAGGGGAACTTAGCGGCGGCGTCTCCGAATCCCCCTCCCCCTTGCGGGGAGGGGTTAGGGGTGGGGGTACGGCGCCATATGCGATCGTCCAGCCGTCGAACAAGAGAGGGGGCTTGCGAAACAAGCCGTAACAGGGGCGAACGGTCTCTGCGACGGCCCTGCCCCCGGAAATGCTGAGGCAAGCACGACCAGAGGGAGAAAAGCCCGGAGAAAAGACCGAATCAGCCCCTCGGCGCGGCGGCGCGCGCCAGCCGGTCGTTGATCGCCTCGCCCAGCCCCTGCATCGGTATGGGCTCGACGGCGATGGCGGCGGCGCCCGTACGGTCGAGCGCCTGCAGGAAGGCGAAGAGATTCGCCGCCGCCTCGCGCAGATCGCCGGTTTCCGAGAGGTTCTTCACCGCCACGGCCTTCTCCGAGCCCGCAGCCCGGTGCGGTCCGAAGGCCAGCAGCGCCTCGCCGGCCTTGACGGCGTCCACGCCAAGCCGCACGGAAGCGCCCGGCGCATAGTGCGAGGCCAGCATGCCGGGCGCCTGGATCGCCCCGCCCGAATTCCGGGCAAGGCGCACCCCTGCCACCCTTTCGATCTCCTCGGCCGCGATGCCGCCCGGCCTCAGCAGCCGCACCGTTCCGTCCTCGACCTTGACGATGGTCGATTCCAGTCCGACGGGCGTCGGCCCGCCATCGACGACCAGCGGAATGCGGCCCCCCAGATCGGCGGCTACGGCCTCGGCGGAGGTGCCGCTGATGCGACCGGAAGAATTGGCGCTCGGCGCCGCCAGCGGGCGTCCGAGCCGCGCGATCAGCTCGCCGCCGAAACCGCGCGGCATGCGCAGAGCGATGGTGTCCAGCCCCGTCGTCGCCAGCGGGTGAATGCCGGCGGCGGGCTGCAAGGGCAGGACCAGCGTCAGCGGTCCCGGCCAGAAGGCTTCCGCCAGCTTCAGCGACAGCGGATCGAAGCGCCCGATGCGCCGGGCCATGTCCATCGACGCGACATGGGCGATGAGCGGATTGAAGCGCGGTCGGCCCTTGGCCTCGTAAATCTTCGCCACCGCGACCCCGGTGGTGGCGTCGCCGGCCAGCCCGTAGACCGTCTCGGTTGGGATGGCCACGACCTCGCCCGCTTCGAGCAGGGAGATCGCGCGCTCCATCGCATCGCCGGCGGGGATGATTTCGGCAGTCATAGGATCGATCCTCAAGGCCGGCCGTCCTGTCCGGCAGCCGGCGCATCGTCGATACGGCTGCCTATCGCGCTGCGGACGCGGAGGCAAGGCGCGAAAGCGACGCGCGCCAAATCGCTAAAATGCCGGGCTTTGCCGAAAGCCGGCTTCAATGGCGATGCGCTATCACCGCGTCAACGGAAAACGGGCAAGGGGTTTTCAAATGCGCAGCATCACCGCTGTCGTCCTGACTTTCGCCGTGGTAGCCGGAACCGTGCTACCGGCCGGCGCGTCGTCGATCGTCGTGCTCGGCGCGGCCCAGGCGTTCGATCCTTCCGTCGTCACGCTGGGAACGGCGCAGGCGGACGACCTCTCGGTCGTCAAGGCCGTTCAGGCGGAGCCGGAGGCGAGCGGCAACCCGTCCGTCGTGACGCTCGGCGATCCCGCCGTCAGCAACGACAAGGTCGCGGCCATCCCCTCCAGCCATGCGCCGCGCGGCGCGCCGATGGTGATCCGCGCCGGCATCGTCGGCGGCGCCTCCGTCGCGCCCGCCCCGGCGACCGCGAGCGCCTCGAAAGCAGCCAAGGATTCGACAGGCGACGCGGTCAAGTCCTCCAACGGCTCGCTGCGCGACGCCATGGCCCAGGCCGGACAGGCGCCCGCCGTGGCCCAGTAGGCGGAAGGCGGAAAGCCGAAGGTCGAAGAAAGTTTTTCGTCCGCTTACGCGGACCGCCCGGCCCTCGGCTATGGCCTCCTGCCCTTCGGGCGTTCAGACCCTCCGAAACGTTCACTGGACGTTTCGGTTCGCCCGAAGGCGAACCGGGCCTTCACCGTTCGTCGCTCGAAAAGCCCATTTGGGGGCTTTTCGTCCGCTTGCGCGGACCGCCCAGCCCTCGGCTATGGCCTCGGGCGTTCGTCGCTCGAAAAGCCCATTTGGGGGCTTTTCGTCCGCTTGCGCGGACCGCCCAGCCCTCGGCTATGGCCTCGGGCGTTCGTCGCTCGAAAAGCCCATTTGGGGGCTTTTCGTCCGCTTGCGCGGACCGCTCCTCACCCCGCGATCCTGGAGAAATCCGCTACCTGTCCCGTGGCCGCGCGGATGCGCGCGAGCAGCGCCAGCCGGTTGGCGCGCACGGCCTGATCCTCATCATTCACGAGAACCTGTTCGAAGAATGAATCAACAGGTTCACGCAATGCGCTAAGGGCGCGCATGGCGGCGGAAAAGTCTTCCTTTTGAATCGCTTCGCCGGCTTCCTTCTCGGCCTGATTCACCGCCGCAAAGAGGGATTTTTCGGTCGATTCCTTCAAAAGAGCCGGGTCGACCGCGTCGGTGACGGTCGTGCCCTTCTTCTCCTCCGCGGCGAGGATGTTGGCGGCGCGCTTGGTGCCGGCCAAGAGGTTCCTGCCGTCCTCGCTGTCCAGGAATGCGCCCAGCGCCTCGACGCGGCGCACGACGGCGAGCAGGTCGTCGGACTGCGGCGTGATGACGGCATCGATCAGATCGTGCCGCGCACCCTGGTCGCGGAGATGGACTTTCAGACGGTCGTGGAAGAAGGAGAGGAGGTCCGCGCCCAGCAGACCGGCCCTGGCGGCAGCCTCGGCGCGGATGCGCCGCTCGTAACCGGAAACGGCGTTGTCGAAGTCCTCCTCGCCATCGACGTCGCCCGACTTTTCGGCCGCCAGCTTCGCCTGATAGGCATCGAGTTCGTTCTCTATGCGCGCTTCGTCGTGCCAGGCGAAAGCGAGCGCGAATAGCTTCGAGAGTTCCAGCCTTCCCTCGCCCGAGAGGGCAAGACGGATCACCCCCAGAGCCGCCCGGCGCAGCGCGTACGGGTCCTTCGAACCCGTCGGCTTCTCGTCGATGGCCCAGAAGCCGGTCAGCGTGTCGAGCTTGTCGGCCAGCGCCACGGCGATCGACACCGGGTCGGTCGGCACGCGGTCGGACGGGCCTTGCGGCTTGTAATGGTCCTCGATCGCGGCGGCGACGGAGGGATTCTCTCCCTGAAGCAACGCGTATTTGCGCCCCATCGCACCTTGCAGTTCGGGGAACTCGCCCACCACTTCGGTCTGCAGGTCCGCCTTGGCGAGCACGGCGGCGCGGTCGGCGAGGTCGGGATCGGCGCCGACGATGGGCGCCAGTTCGCGCGCCAGACGGCGGATGCGCTCCACCCGTTCGCCTTGCGTGCCGAGCTTGGCGTGGAAGGTGACGCCGAGCCTGTCGAGGCGCGCCATGCGCTGGTCGAGCGGCCTGGCGAGGTCGAGACCGAACTTTTGCGCCGACTCCCTCAGTGCGTCGAGGTCGGGCAGGTCGGCCTGGTCGGTGTTCCAGAAATAGAGCGCATCGGACAGGCGCGCGCGCACCACCTTGCCGTTGCCGTAGGCGATCTCCGCGCCGCCGTCCTTCGCCTCGATATTGGCGGTGACGAGGAAGCGGTTGGAAAGGCTTTCCGCCCCATCCTGCGGGCGGGTGACGAAGCACTTCTGGTTGGCGCGGATGGTCAGGCGGATGACCTCCGCCGGAATCTCCAGAAATTCCTTCTCGAACTCGCCCATCAGCACGACCGGCCATTCCACCAGCCCGGACACTTCCTCCAGCAGGCCGTCATCCTCGACCAGGTCGAGCCCGTTGGCGAAAGCGAGGTTCTTGGCGTCCGACAGGATGATCTCCTTGCGCCGGTCGGCGTCGATGACGACCTTCGCCGCCTCCAGGCTGGCGGCGTAATCGTCGAAGCGCCTCACGGTGATCGGCCCCGGCGCATGGAAGCGGTGGCCGTAGGTGACGTTGCCGGAGCGGATGCCGTCGATCTCGAAATCGACCACCACCGGCTCCTCGGTCTCCGGGCCGAAGGTGCAGACGATGGATTGCAGCGGCCTGACCCAGCGCAGCGCCTCGCCGCCCCGCCCCTCGACGCCGCCGTAGGAAAAGCCCTTCGGGCCGGACGCGGCGCCCCAGCGCATCGACTTCGGCCACGGGAAGGCGCGGATCACCGTCGGGATCAGCCCGGCGATGATGTCTTCCGCCGCGCGGCCCGGCCGCACGATGCGGGCAACATAGAAATCGCCCTTCTTCGGATCGGACTGCACCTCGGCTTCCGAGACCGAGGCCAATCCCGCCTTGCGCAAGAAACCCTGAACGGCCTGTTCCGGCGCCTTGGTCGGCGGTCCCTTGATCTCTTCCTGCACGTCCTTCGAGCGCGCGGTCAGGCCGCGTATGTCGAGCGCCAGCCGGCGCGGCGTCCAGTATTCGCGCGCCGCCTCATAGGTCAGGCCGGCCTCGACCAGACCGTCCGTCACCATCTTCCTCAGGTCGCCCGCCGCCTTGCGCTGCATACGGGCGGGAATTTCCTCGGAGCGGAGTTCGAGAAGCAGGTCTGGCATCACGCGGCCTCCGCCTGGAGGGAGAAGCCGCCCGCCTCGGTCTGCAGGAAGGCCTCGCCGCAGGCCTTGGCGAGGTTGCGCACGCGCAGGATGTAGCTCTGCCGCTCGGTAACGGAAATGACGCCGCGCGCGTCGAGCAGGTTGAACGCATGCGAGGCCTTGATGCACTGGTCGTAGGCGGGCAGCACCATCCTGTAGGGCTGGCCTTCGGGACGATCGGCGCCGGCGTCGAGCAGCGCCTTGCATTCGGCTTCGGCGTCCTCGAAGTGGCGGAACAGCCTTTCGGTGTTGGCATATTCGAAATTGTGACGTGAATATTCCTGTTCGGCCTGCAGGAAGACGTCGCCATACGTGACCTTGTCCGCCCCTTCGCGTCCGTTGAAGTTCAGGTCGTAGACGTTGTCGACGCCCTGCACATACATGGCCAGCCGCTCCAGACCATACGTCAACTCGCCGGCGACGGGCGCGCATTCGATGCCGCAGACCTGCTGGAAGTAGGTGAACTGCGAGACTTCCATGCCGTCGCACCAGCATTCCCAGCCCAGCCCCCAGGCGCCCAGCGTCGGGCTTTCCCAGTCGTCTTCCACGAACCGGATATCGTGCAGCAGCGGATCGATGCCGATCGCCTCCAGCGAGCCGAGATAGAGCTCCTGCAGGTTCGGCGGGTTCGGCTTCAGGACGACCTGATACTGGTAATAATGCTGCAGCCGGTTCGGGTTCTCGCCGTAGCGGCCGTCCTTCGGCCGGCGCGAGGGCTGCACATAGGCGGCGTTCCATGCCTTCGGTCCCAGCGCGCGCAAGGTGGTGGCGGGGTGGAAGGTGCCGGCGCCGACCTCCATGTCGTAGGGCTGGAGGATGACGCAACCATACCGCGCCCAGTAGTCGTGCAGGGTCAGGATCAGCCCCTGGAACGAGCGTTTGGGGTTCATGTGTTCTGGCAGGTCGGCGGTCACGGCGGTCTCGGCGGCAACGGAGGGATGCCGCACTCCCTAGAGGCAGGGCCGGAGGGCGTCAAGCGAACGTCGTTGCGCCGACGGCGGACGGCGCAGGCCGCAGGCTGTTCGGCGAGGCCCGGCAATGATAGGCCTTCATCGAATGATCCCTGATACGGAGGCAGCGATGATCACCGGATCGCTTTGCAGGGCCGCGCGCGCCCTGGTTGAAATCAACCGCGCCAGGCTGGCCGAAAAGACTGGCGTCGACGCAAAGGCCATCGAACTGTTCGAACGGGGGATCGACGTCCCCGACAGCGCCGCGGCCGCGGCCTTGCAGACCACCCTCGAAGACTTGGGAGCCGTCTTCCTGCCCGAAACGGCATCGCAAGGCGTCGGCGTCCGGCTGAAATTCAGCCGTTCGATCACCGAGCGCATCGCCAATCTGGAAAGCGAGGGCGGCCCTATCGCAAGCGACGACGTGCCGTAGTCCGGCATCACGCCGGTCGGGTCCCGCTGCCTGCGGCAGCTCCGGCCCTTCGGGCGTTCGATCAGCTTTGAAAGCTCCACCGGACCTTTCAATTCGCCCGATGGGCGAAGTGGTCCGGCCAGCGGTTATGATCTCCACCGTCGCCCGGCCCCTCGCAGGCTCGGGGCGTTCGAAGCTCGCAAAGCCAAGCAATTGGCTTTGCGTTCGGCTCCGCCGAACCGCTTCTCACCCCTTCGGAGCAGGCGTCGCGGGTTTCGGCTTCTGGACTTCCTGGGCGGTGTTGGACTCCAGCGGCGGAAGGCCTTCCAGAAGCTTGCGCTGGACGGCGGCGAGCACGTCGGGATCGGGTTTCAGATCGCGCGCGGTGCGCCACTGATAGGTGGCCTCCAGCTTGCGGCCGACACGCCAATAGGCGTCGCCCAGATGGTCGTTCAGCACCGGGTCCTCGGGCTTCAGCGAAACGGCGCGCTCCATCTCGCGCACGGCGTCGTCGAAGCGGCCGAGCTTGAAATAGGCCCAACCGAGCGAATCGACGATGTAGCCGTCGCTCGGCCGCATATCGACCGCCTTCTGGATCATCGCCAGCGCGTCCTTGAGGTTCATGCCCTGATCGACCCAGGAATAGCCGAGATAGTTCAGCACCTGCGGCTGGTTGGGATAGAGCTCCAGCGCCTTCTTGAAGTTCGGCTCGGCCTTCGGCCATTCCTTCAGCCGCTCATAGGCGATGCCGCGCTGGTAGAAGATATTCCAGTTGGCCTTGGCCGGGGTCTTCAACGCCTCGGCCGCGCGGTCGTAAAGCGTCGCCGCCGAACGGAAATCCTCCTTCGAGGAATAGACGCTGCCCAGAGCCAGATAGGTGCGCATGTCGTTGGGATGCGCATCGACGAGCGTTTCGAGATGCTTCACCGCCTCGTCCGTCTTGCCGAGATCGGCGAGATTGAGGCCGAGTTGCAGGTCGGCCACCTCCTTGAGAGGCGAGTTGCCGGGAATACGGCGATAGAGGTCGATGGCGCGCTGGCTGTCCTTCAACTGCTCGGCCACAGCCGCAAGCTGGACGAGCGCGGCGTCGCTGTCGGGCCTGAGCGCCAGCGCATATTCGAGATAAAGCCGCACGAAGGGCTCGCCGCCGCCGCGGTTGAGCGCGGTCGCCAGATCGAGCAGGATTTCGGAGGCGCCGTCCGCAGGGTTGCCCACCAGCGGCTCGATCTTCTCGCCCTTCTCGATCCTGTCGCGCAGCGTGGCGATGTCCGGCTTGCCCGGCGCGAACAGGTCGGCCTGCCTCAGCACGTCGAGCGCGCCGTCCCTGTCTCCCTTGCGCGACAGGAAGGAGGCGTAGGCCTCGGCGTTGCGCATCCAGGTCTCGGGCGCGGCGCCACCGGCCGCCGAATTGTCCATGGTCGCCTTGTAGGTTTCTTCCGCCTTGTCCGTCAGGCCCGCAACGTCGGCGATGAGCGCGCGGTGATAGGACTTGAAGAGATCGAACCAGTCGGGTCCGTCCAGCTTCTCGATATGGCTCATGGCGTCGGCGGGCTTGCCCGCGCCTTCCATCGCCCAGCCGGTCATGACGCCGGAGATCAGCTTGTCGAGATCGGATTCCAGCGAAAGCTTCAGCCAGGACTGCGCCTTGGCATAATCCTTCTTGTGGAAGGAATTGATAGCCAGCGCCAGGCGAGAGAAGCGCTCGACGTCCGCGACGTCCTTCAGCTTGTCGGCGTAGGGCAGCGATTCCTCGAATCGGCCCTGCGCGATCAGCGAAAGCATCAGGTTCTGCTGAAGCTGCGTGTCGTTGGGGGCGAAGGCGAGAGCCTGCTTGTAAAAGGTGATCGCGTTGTCGAGATCGTTGTCGCCTTCGGCGATGCGCGCGGCCAGAAAAGCGCCGGAAAACGAGGTGATCGTGGGGGGCGCGTCGTCCTTTTTGGCCAGGGCCGGCTGGCCCGTAAACGCCAGCACGGAGAGAAGTGCCAGGCCGGAGACCCAGCGAAGCCGATTTTGCCGCATCGTATCCCTTTCTGCGGACGAGAACCCTCGGACGGGAACCCGCCTATCAAAGCCGCTTTTCGGAACAAAGCATGGCCTTTTTGGGATGAGGCCGCAATATCGGCCCGTTCACATTCCGGGCAAACGGACAGGCATCGGCGCAGAGCGGCGAAAAAGCGCCGAAACCGGCACCCGGAGATTCTGAAAAAAGGCCCTTATTCCTTATTCTTTCACCGCACCGGTCATCGACGACACGTAATGCTCGACGAAGAAGGAATAGAGGATGACCACCGGCAGCGAACCGATCAGCGCGCCGGCCATCAGCGAGCCCCATTCGTAGACGTCGGAGCGCACCAGTTCGGTCAGCACGCCGACCGGCACCGTCTTGTTCTCCGACGACTGGATGAAGGTCAGCGCGTAGATGAATTCGTTCCAGGACAGGGTGAAGGCGAAGATGCCGGCGGAGATCAGGCCGGGCACCGACAGCGGCAGCACGATCTTGACCAGGATCTGCCAGCGGCTGGCGCCGTCGATCAGCGCGCATTCCTCCAGTTCGAAGGGGATCGAGCGGAAATAGCCCATCAGCAGCCAGGTGCAGAACGGCACCAGGAATGTCGGATAGGTGAGGATGAGCGCGAACGGCGTGTCGTAGAGCCCGAGCTTGAACACCATCAGCGAGAGCGGGATGAACAGGATCGACGGCGGCACCAGATAGGCGAGGAAGACCGCCAGCCCGACCTGCCGCGACCCCGAGAACCGCAGCCGCTCGATCGCATAGGCCGCGAAGACCGACGCGAACAGGGAGATGACGGTCGCGGCGGTCGAGATGATGACCGTGTTGAGCAGCCAGCCCGGATAGGACGTCTCGAACAGAAGGTAGCGGATATGATCAAGCGTCGGATGGACGACCCACAGCGGATTGAACCGGTCGTAGTCGGTCATCTCGATGTTGGGTTTGATCGCCGTGATCGTCATCCAGTAGAACGGAAACAGAAGCACGAAGACGAAGACGAGCAAGGGCAGGTAGACCGTGACGACGCGCCGCGGCACGCTCTGGAGATAACCCATGCCGCCGTCGTCGGCCCTGGTCGTTCCGGTTTCAGTCACGGCCATGTCAGTCGCCTCCGCCCTGCTGCCATTTCCTGCGCTGCAGGCCGAAATAGCTGAACAGGATGGCGGCCAGCAGGAAGGGGATCATCGCCACGGCGATCGCCGCCCCCTCGCCCAGTTGTCCGCCGGAAATGCCGCGCTGGAAGGACAGCGTCGCCATCAGGTGCGTGGCGTTCACCGGGCCGCCGCGGGTCAGGACGTAGATGAGCTGGAAGTCGGTGAAGGTGAACAGCACCGAGAACGTCATGGTGATGGCGATGATCGGCGTCAGCAACGGCAGCGTGACATAGCGGAACAGTTGCCAGCGGCTGGCGCCGTCGAGCGTGCCCGCCTCGTAGAGGGATTGCGGAATGGTCTGCAGGCCGGCAAGCAGGGTGATCGCCACGAAGGGAATGCCGCGCCACACATTGGCGGCGATGACGGACGCCCGCGCATTGGTCGGATCGCCGAGGAAATTGATGCGGTGGTCGATCAGCCCCATCTGCTGCAGCGCCCATGACAGGACCGAGAACTGCGAATCGTAGATCCACCAGAAGGCGATGGCCGACAGCACCGTCGGCACCACCCAGGGCAGCAGCACCACCGCCCGGAAGAACGATTTGAACGGCAGGTTCTCGTTGAGCAGCAGCGCCAGCCACAAGCCGAGCATGAATTTCAGGATCGAGGCGCTGACCGTATAGAGCACGGTGTTGAAGACCGAGAGCCAGAAAACGCTGTCGTCCCACAGATATTCATAGTTCTCGAGGCCGATGAAGATGCCCGGCCGGCCGATTCTCGCATCCGTGAAGCCGAGCCAGACGCCGAGCCCCAGCGGATAGGTCAGGAAGACCAGCAGCAGGATCGCCGACGGCAGCATGAAGCCGAAGCCCAGCGCGTTGCGGCTTTCGGCCAGGCGCGAAAGCAGGCTGGGGCGCGATGGGGCTGCGGCAGTCGTTACGGCCATTTGATCTTCCCTGAATTCCTGACCAGAGATATCCGGCAGGACGGCGAGGTGCGGCGCCGAACGTGCAAGGCCGGCGCTGCCCCTGATCCCCGTTCACGGCAGGACAATCGCATATGACGGCGCACCCTCACCCCTAACCCCTCCCCACAAGGGGGAGGGGGATACCGACGCCTCGTTTTTCGCAAGAAATCACCGACACTGGCGCATTATGGCGCCGCCACGGAAGTCCCCCTCCCCCTTGTGGGGAGGGGTCAGGGGTGGGGGTGCGCGACAGTCGAAATTCCATATGCGATAGCCTTGCCATGACTATGGAGAAGGAAGAAGAGCTAGACCCGATAATAGCGGTTGGCCCGCTTTTCCGCCTCTTCCATCGCTTCCTGCGGCGTCGCCTGTCCCGTCACCGCTTTGGCGTACATGTCGACCAGCACATAGTCGGCCATCGTCGCCGCGGAGGCATAGCCGAGCGGGCCGGCATAGCCGTTGTTGCGCAGCGTCGCCGACGCCTTGGCATAAGGCGCGTAGTTCGGATCTTTCGTCCAGATCGGATTGCTGTCGTAGGCCTTGAGCGTCTGGCAGCAGTAGCCCGACGAGCCCTTGATCCACTCCGACATCTGCGGCTCCTCGAACATGAACTGCAGGTAGGCCTTCGCGGCATTCGGGTACGGCGTGTAGTTGAAGATCACCGCCGACGACACCTGGTAGAGTTCCACGGATTCGCCCACCGGTCCGATCGGCAGGCTGGCGGTGCGGATGTCCTTGGCCATCTCGGCCAGCTTCGGATCGTTGTCCTTGTTGATCCTTGCCGTTTCATAAGCCGAGATGCCGTTGGCGATGACGGAAAGCTCGCCCGCCAGGAAGGCGCGGTTGTTGTTGACGTCCAGCCAGCTTTCGGTGCCGGGAATGAAGGTCTTGTAGAGTTCCTGGGCGTATTCGATCGACTTGAGCGTCTCGGGGCTGTTGATCACCACCTTGCCGCTCTCGTCGACCATCTTGCCGCCGTGGCTCCACAGCAGCCAGTGAGCGTAGTTGTTGCCGTCGCCGACGCCGTGACCATGTGTGAAGCCGGCCGGGTGGCCGTTCTTCTGCAGGGCCTTGCACAGTTCGAGGAAGCCCGCGGTGTCCTTCGGGAATTCGGAGAAGCCGGCTTCCTTGACCCAGCTTTCGCGGTAGACGATGGCGTTGCCGATGGTCGCCAGCGGCAGGCCGATGAACTTGCCGTCCTTGGTCGCGTAGCTCTTGGGCCCCTCGTGCCAGCCGCCGTACTTGCCGCCGAGATATTCGCCCAGGTCGGTCACGTCGAGCAGCTTGTCCGGATACTGGAACGGATCGTCGAACCAGACGAACATCATGTCGGGGCCGGAGCCGACATTGGCGGCGACCGCCGCCTTCGGACGGATATCCTCCCAGCTCTCCTTGTCGACGCGCACCTCCACGCCCGTCGCATCGGTGAATTTCTTGGTCATCGCCAGCCAGGCGTCCTCGTCACCCTGCACGAAGGGCGACCAGCGCAACAGCCTGAGCTTCGCGCCCTCCTCGGGCGTGTATTTGGGGGCGTCCTGCGCATAGGCCGGCGAACCGATCAGGCGGCTGCCGATGGCGCCGGCGGCCACGCCGGCTGTCGTGCGTATGACGTCGCGTCTGGTGAATTTCATGTCGATCTCCTCCTGCTGGTTTCTTCTACGGACTGTTGAACTCCGGATTTCATGCGCCTTTGCGGGGCTCGACCCGCCTGCCGGTCTCGCCGTGAAAGAGATGGATGAGGCGAGGATCGGCGGACAGCCGTATTGTCTCGCCGGGATTGAAGGAATGACGCTCGCGGAAATTGGCGACCACGTCCTCTCCGCCCGGCGTGCGGCCGATCAACTGTACCTCCGACCCCGTCGGCTCGACCACCGTGATGGTGACCGGAAAGCCGTCCTCGGACAAGCGCAGGTGCTCGGGGCGGATGCCCAGAACCGCCCGGTCTCCGCGGTCGATGCCGGCGGCGCCGGACAGTTGCAGCGAAACGCCGTTGCCCTGGAAGACCGGCGCGCCGTCGGCGGCGATTTCGCCGCGCAGGAAATTCATCGCCGGCGAGCCGATGAAGCTGGCGACGAAGAGATTGTCGGGCCGATCGTAAAGCTCGAGCGGGGCGCCGATCTGCTCGACCACGCCGTCATGCATGACGACGATCTTGTCCGCCATCGTCATGGCCTCGATCTGGTCGTGGGTGACGTAGACCGTCGTCGTCTTCAGGCGCTGGTGCAACTCCTTGATCTCGGCGCGCATCTGCACCCTGAGCTTGGCGTCGAGGTTGGACAGCGGCTCGTCGAACAGGAACACCTGCGGATTGCGCACGATCGCGCGGCCCATGGCGACGCGCTGGCGCTGGCCGCCCGAAAGCTGGCGCGGATAGCGTTCGAGCAGCGGCGTCAGGCCCAGGATCTCCGCTGCGCGGGCAACCGCCGCCGTGCTCTCGGCCTTGGCGACGTTCTTCAGCATCAGCGAGAACGCCATGTTCTCGGCGACGGTCATATGCGGATAGAGCGCGTAGTTCTGGAACACCATCGCCACGTCGCGCTCCTTGGGCGCGATGGTGTTGACCACGCGCCCGCCGATCGCGATCGTGCCGCCGGAGATCTTCTCCAGACCGGCGATCATGCGCAGAAGCGTGGATTTTCCGCAGCCGGAGGGGCCGACCAGCGTAACGAACTCACCGTCGTCGATATCGACGCTGACGCCGTGAAGGATCTCGACCGAGCCGAAAGACTTGCGCGCGTCGGCGATCGTGACTGACGCCATCGTTTCCCTCCCGAACGGTTTTCCGCGACACCCTTCGAAGGGACCCCGCTTATACCGGACGCGACTGCAGTGCTCCTCACCAATCGCATCCGTTCAGTGAATGGTAGCGCTACCAATGGGCGCTGTAAAGACGCCGTTCCGGGGAACTCGGAGAGGCCGGAAAAAACGTGTAAAAAGTCCGAAGCCGAAGGGAAGAAGGCTGCGCACGGGCAGGCTCACTTACTGATGCGACGCCGACCCTTGCCTCGGTCATTTGTCGCCGTCATTCCGGGGCCGCGCAGCGGAACCCGGAATCCAGAGTGGAGCGGTGACAGGTCGAGCCAATACCAGCAAGGCCGGCGGACTGGATTCCGGGTTCCGCTGCGCGGCCCCGGAATGACGGGCTACGTTGGTTGGAACGGCGCCGACCTGCCACCGGATGCGCCCGCTCCTAGTTCACCCGGCTGATGCAGAAATCGATCACGTCGATCAGCGCGGCCTTCTGCGGCGTCGCCTCCAGCGGCGCCAGCGCGTCGCGGGCGATCTCGCCGAAATGCCTGGCCCGGCCGATCGTGTCGGCGATGGCGCCGTGGCGCGTCATCAGGCCGATCGCCTTTTCGAGCCCCTCGTCGTCGGTCTGGTTCTCCTCGATCGCCTTCGTCCAGAAGGCGCGCTCGGCGGCGGTACCGCGGCGATAGGCGAGGATGACGGGCAGCGTCACCTTGCCCTCGCGGAAGTCGTCGCCGACATTCTTGCCCAGATCCTGCGCGGAGCCGCCATAGTCCAGCGCGTCGTCGATGAGCTGGAAGGCGAGGCCGAGATTCATGCCGTAGGAACGCAGCGCCGCGCGGTCCGTCTTCGAGGCGTTTGCGATCACCGGACCGACCTCGGCCGCGGCCGAGAAAAGTGCTGCGGTCTTGGCCTTGATGACGGCGAAATGCTCATCCTCGGTGGTTTCGAGGTTCTTGGCGGCGGCAAGCTGCATCACTTCGCCCTCGGCGATGATGGAGGCAGCGGATGAGAGGATGTCGAGCGCGTCGAGCGAGCCGACGTCGACCATCATGCGGAAGGCCTGGCCGAGCAGGAAATCGCCCACCAGCACGCTCGCCTGGTTGCCCCAGATCATGCGCGCCGTCTTCTTGCCGCGCCGAAGATCGCTCTCGTCCACCACGTCGTCGTGCAGGAGCGTCGCCGTGTGCATGAATTCGACGCTCATGGCGAGCTTCACATGACCGTCGCCCTGGTAGCCAAACATCTGCGCGGCGGCCAGCGTCACCATCGGCCGCAGGCGCTTGCCGCCCGAGGAGATCAGGTGATTGGCCACTTCGGGGATCATCTCGACGTCCGATCCCGCCCGCGACAGGATCAATTCGTTGACCCGCGCCATGTCGGCCGCCGTCAGATCGACGAGTTGCTTGATGGAAGCGGGCTCCCGCTTTCCGTCCCCGAGATTGACAACGACACCCACAACGACACTCCGTCCGATCCGCGCCCGCGCTGCGCCCAATGAGTCTAGGCGGCGGCACCGCATGCGACAAGTGGCGAATTGGCGCGGAACCGCAAGGCCGATAGCAAGATCGTGATTTACAGCGGGACCGCAAACTGAAAGTTTCATGGCTATGATCGAACTCGTGCGCACCAACGACCCCGTCATCATCTCCTTCGTCGAATCGCTGATGCGCGACGCCGGCATCGGCTGCCTGGTGGCGGACCAGAACATGAGCGTGATGGACGGTTCGCTCGGCATCCTGCCGCGCCGCATCCTGGTCGAGAGCGACCGCGCCGACGAGGCGCGGCGCATTCTCACCGACGCCGGCATCGGCCAGGAAATGCGTCCGAAATGACAGCGTCGAGCCCGGCTCCCGTCCTGCCGGCGCATACGCTCGACGCCTTCCATCGCGGCCGCTTCCACCTGCTGCAACCGGCGGCGCGCGGCCACCGGGCCGGCATGGACGCCATGATGCTGGCGGCCGCCGTGCCGTCCGCCTTCGCGGGGCGTCTTGCCGATTTCGGTGCCGGCGCCGGTGCTGCCGGGCTCGCCGTGCTGTCGCGCTGCGCCGGTGCGCGCGCGCTTCTGGTCGAACGGTCGGACGAGATGGCCGCGTTCGCCGAGGCGACGCTGGTGCATGAGGCAAACGTGCATCTGGCCGGCCGCGCCGCCGTGCTGCGCGCCGACGTGACGCTGACCGGCAAGGCCCGCGCCGCCGCCGGCCTTGCCGACAATGCGTTCGATTTCGTCGTCATGAACCCGCCCTTCAACGCCGACGCCGACCGCGCCACGCCGGACGCGCTGAAACGCGAGGCGCATGTGATGGAGGACGGGCTGTTCGAGCGCTGGATGCGCAGTGCGGCGGCTGTCGTGCGGCCGCGCGGCGGCATCGCCGTCATCGCCCGGCCGGAACAGGCCGGCGCGCTGCTCGACGCGCTCGGCGGGCGTTTCGGCAATCTGGAACTCAAGGCCGTGCATCCGCGCGCCGACCGGGCGGCGATCCGCATCGTGCTGAGAGGCGTGCGCGGCGGCCGCGGCAAGCTCGCCATCCAGCCGCCCTTGATGCTGCACGATACCGGCAGCGACCGTTTCCGCGCGCAGGCCGACGCGATCAACAACGGTATCGCGTCGCTGTTCGGCGACTGAGGCGCCGAGAGAGACCGCGGGCAACCGGATTCCTCAGACCGTGCGACGCAGGTCGGTCTTTTCGTCCGCGTCATTCCGAGGCTGCGCAGCAGAATCCGGAATCCAGTCCGCCAGCGTCGCTCGTCCAGATTCGAATTGGCACGTCCCGCTCTGGATTCCGGGTTCCGCTGCGCGGCCCCGGAACGACGACCTGAATTGAGAATGATCACAATCTCCAACGTCCGCATGACCGGCTCCAATGTCCGCATGGCCTGGCCAGGCTCACCCCCACCCCTGCCCTCCCCACAAGGGGGAGGGAGACGCCGACACCACCGTTTCGCCCAAGATCGCCAGCGTTGATGCATTGCGGCAATGACACAGAAGTCCCCCTCCCCCTTGTGCGGAGGGGTTAGGGGTGGGGGTGCGCGGGGCGGCAACTGAGGAAATTCCATATGCGATTGCCCTGCTGACCCGAGCCTTGCATTCTTGCCCTCGCGCGGCGAATGCCTACATGCTCTTGGCCCCGTTTCCCGGAGAACCCGCTCGTGCGCCGCTTCCTCAATCGCCTGCTGCCGAAATCCTGGCGCTCCGACGCCGTGACCATTCCCGTCATCCGGCTGCAGGGCGCCATCATGTCGGGCGGCGGGCAGTTTCGGCCCTCTCTGTCGCTCGCCACCACGGCGGGCGTGATCGAGAAGGCGTTCGCCTTCAAGGCGCCCGCCGTCGCCATCGCCATCAACTCGCCAGGCGGCTCGCCGGTGCAGTCGCGGCTGATCTACAAGCGCATCCGCGACCTGGCGCAGGAGAAGAACAAGCGCGTTTTGGTGTTCGTGGAGGACGTGGCGGCCTCCGGCGGCTACATGATCGCTGTGGCGGGCGACGAGATTATCGCAGACCCCTCCTCCATCGTCGGCTCGATCGGCGTCGTTTCCGCCTCGTTCGGCTTTCCCGAGTTGATGAAGAAGATCGGCGTCGAGCGGCGCGTGCATACGGCCGGCCAGAACAAGTCGATCCTCGATCCGTTCAAGCCGGAGAAGAAGGAGGATGTCGAGCGGCTGAAGACGCTCCAGCTCGACATCCACCAGACCTTCATCGACCTCGTGAAGGAACGCCGCGGCGCCAAGCTGAAAGACAATCCCGACCTGTTCACCGGTCTGTTCTGGACGGCCGGAAAGGGGCTGGATCTCGGATTGATCGACGGGCTCGGCGACATGCGCTCCACCCTCAAGCAGCGGTTCGGAGCGAAGACGCAGCTCAAGCTGATCACCGCGCAGCGCGGCCTGCTCTCGCGCTTCGGCCTGTTCGGCCAGAAGGCCCCGGCGAGCGCGATCGCCGGGGCCGCCGCATCCGGCCTAATGGATGCGGCGGAAGAACGTGCGCTATGGAGCCGCTTCGGCCTTTGAAAAGCCACGCGAAACGGCTACCATGTCGATATTGACCATCGAACGATCGCCCGGATATCCGGGCCGGTCTCACGGGAGACCCTGAATGCCACAGATGATCTTTCTTGCCCTGGTCGGCGCCGCGGCCTATTTCGGCTATCGCTCCTTCGTGCGCGAGGCCGACCGGGTGACCGCCAAGGTGCGCCGCACCGAGCGCCAGCACGCGACGGGCGCCAACGGCACGCTGGTGAAAGACCCGAAGACCGGCGAATACCGTCTGGCCAAGGATTGAGCGCCGACCTTCTCCAGCCGAGCGCGCCCCAGCCGGCCGCGGACGCCGCCTCGATCACGGAACTGGCTCCGGCCAAGATCAACCTGGCGCTGCACGTCACCGGGCAGAGGCCCGACGGCTATCACACGCTGGAGAGTCTGGTGATCTTCACGCGGTTCGGCGACCGGGTAGAGGTCCGACCTGCCGTGGAAGACCGCTTTTCGGTGACGGGGCCGTTCGCCGCCGACGTGCCGCCCGACGACGGCAATCTGGTGGTGAGAGCACGGGATTTGCTTCGGCGGTATGTTGAAAGCCGGTGCTCTACAGCGCCCCCCTCTGTCCTGCCGGACATCTCCCCCACACGGGGGGAGATTGGCAGTTCAACCGTTCGTGCTCCTTTCGCTACGATGGACAGTGGTAAAAGCAACGCGGACCAGGTGATCTCCCCCCTTGTGGGGGAGATGTCCGGCAGGACAGAGGGGGGCGTGAAGAAACGCGCCATCTCCGCCTTTCCCGTTTCCATTCATCTCCAGAAGAACCTGCCGGTCGCGTCCGGCGTCGGCGGTGGGTCGAGCGACGCCGCGGCCGTGCTGCGCGCGCTTGGCCGGTTGTGGGCCATCGATATCGGCGCCGACAGGCTGGCGGCCATCGCGCTCGGCCTCGGGGCCGACGTGCCGATGTGCCTGACGGCGAAGCCGTTGGTCGCGGGCGGCATCGGGGAGGAACTGATTATCGTGCCGCATGTGCCCGCGCACGGGCTGGTCCTGGTCAATCCGGGCCGGGCCATCGCGACGCCGCAGGTTTTTGCGGCACTCGCCCGTCGCGACAACGAGGGGCTGCCGCCTCTCCCCAAGGCTCATGATTTCCACGGCCTGCGCAACTGGCTGGAGCTGACGCGCAACGATCTGGAGTCAGCCGCCTGCGCCATCGAGCCGGCGATCGGGCGGGCGCTGGCGGCACTGAACCGCGCCGGCGCGGGGTTCGCGCGCATGTCCGGCTCGGGCGCGACCTGCTTCGGCCTGTTCGAGACCGGCAACGTCGCCAAGCGGGCGGCGCTTGAGCTGCGCGCGCGCCATCCCGACTGGTTCGTGGCGGCGACCAGAAGCATCGCCTCGGAGACGGAAGCTCATGGCAACGACTGAGGCGAAGCGCGCCTTCATTCCCATCCGCATCGCCGTGCTCACTGTCTCGGACACCCGCACGCTCGCCGACGACAAGTCCGGCCAGACGCTGGCCGACCGTATCGCGGACGCCGGCCATATCCTCGCCGACCGCGCCATCGTCACCGACGACCGCGAGAGAATCCGCGAAAAAGTGCTGGCATGGTCGAAGGACGAGAGCGTCGACGTCGTCATCACCACCGGCGGCACCGGCTTCACCGGCCGCGACGTGACGCCGGAAGCGCTGGAGCCGATCTTCGAGAAGCGCATGGACGGCTTCTCCGAGGTCTTCCACCGCATATCCTTCGACAAGATCGGCACCTCGACGATCCAGTCGCGGGCGACGGGCGGCGTCGTCAACGCCACCTTCGTCTTCGTGCTGCCGGGCTCGCCCGGCGCCTGCCGCGACGCCTGGGACGGCATCCTCAAGGCGCAGCTCGACTATCGCCACATGCCCTGCAATTTCGTGGAGATCATGCCGCGGCTGGACGAGCACCTGAAGCGCGGCGCGTCCGGTCCTTCCTGAGGGGTATCGGAGACGGCGGGCAGTCCCACGTTACAGACGCCGGAAACCCGTGGGGCCGCCGTACAGATAGCCGATGCGCTCCACCGCCTCGGCCAGCCCTTCGCGCGCCACCGTCATGGTGTGGCCGCTGGCGTGGATCATGTCCCTGTCGCCGGTCATGATGGCGACATGGCCCTTCCAGAAGACGAGGTCGCCGCGCCTGAGCCCGGCAAGGCCGGGTCCCGGCTCGAACGGCTCGCCGATCGAGGCCGCCTGCATGTCGGTATCGCGCAGCACGTCGGAGCCGGCCATGTGCAGCGCGAGCTGGACGAGGCCGGAGCAGTCGATGCCGAAACCGGAGGCCCCGCCCCACAGATAGGGCGTTTCGAGGAATTTTTCGGCGACGGCGACGTAATCGGCCGCATGCTCGCCGAGGGGGCGAAGGTGGCCGGCGATCACCGCCTCGCCCGAGGACAGCACGGCGTAGCGCGTGCCGCGCGTCTCGGCCGCGCCGGCCACGCAAACGCGCGAGCCCATGGAAAGACGGCCGCTGACGGGAAAGCGCAGGTCCGGACCGGGATAGAGGAACGTGCGCGGCATGCGGACGACATGCGTCGGCGGCGCGTCGCGTCCGGCCAGGCGATCCTGTGCGACATAGCCGACATAGCCGTCGCGCTCGCCCTGAACCCACGACCAGCCCTTCTCGGTCTCGAAGACCAGCACGTCGTCGCCGTAGAGGAATTGCGTGTTGACGCCGGCATCGCTGGACGCCGCCTTGCGCACGTCGGCCACGGCGACGCCGATGCGCGCCGGGCGGCCGGCGACGAAGCGGCCAGCCTCCACGGTGCCCTGCAGGCGGGCATCGGCGAGATCGGGTCGATAGGCATGGAGGCGGGGATCGCGGGCGGTCACGGCGTTTCCTGTTCGGGCGATGATGTGGTCAGATCGGCAGACCCAGAGCCTTGGCGATGATAGCATCGCCGAGGCGTTCGACATAGAGCGCACCCTCGACCGTTCGGCGGACCAGGACGTTGCGCCTGTCGAGTTCGTCGCGATGGCGCGACACCAGCTTGAGCGACCCCATCGTGTCGAGCGCGCGGGTGATGACGGGCTTGGTGACGCCGAGCCGCGCCGCCAGAGCGCGGATCGTGTGCGGCGGCGGGTCGAGGTAGATGGTGAGCAGGATCGCCATCTGGCGCGTGGTCAGGTCGAGCGCGTCGTCGCGCACCTCGGCCAGCAGAACCTGCTGCCAAAGTCGCAAGGCCTGGCTGGGACGCATGGTGATCGCCATGCCGCCACCATGACGAAAAGACGTTTCGCTTCCGTTACATTTTCGGCCGAGACGCGCGCCGCTGCCGGCGCGGTGTCGGAAGCTCAGTTGGTGCTGGCAGCTTTCTTGTCGCCCTTCTTGAGCTGGTTCCAGGCGTTCTGCTGCGACAGCATGGAGCGGAGATAGGCGACGTTGGCCTGCGCCTGGTCCGGCGGCAGTTCCTGCGCGGCGATCTTCTCGGCCTCGTCGAAGCGGCCCTGCAGGCCGACGGCCAGCGCCAGGTTCTGGCGGACGCGGCTGTCGGCGCCGGGCTGCGCGGCGGCCGAGCGCAGATAGGTCTCGGCGGTGCGCAAATCGCCTTCCAGCAGGTAGGACATGCCGAGATTGGACAGGACCGACGGCTCGTTCGGCTTCAGCTCCAGAGCCTTGCGGTAGAGCTGGCGCGCATCGTCCTTCTGGTTCATCTGGTCGAGAATGGCGCCTTCGGCCGAGACGAGCCGCCAGTCCGGATATTCGGGCGTCTGGGCGCGGCGCACGGCGTCCAGCGCCGGCGCGAGCTGGCCGTTGGCGGCCAGAGACTTGCCGTAGGCGGCGAGCACGTCGCGATCCTTCGGATAGGCGATGGCGAGCTTGCGCATCACCGCCAGCGACTGGTCGGCATCGCCGTCCATCTGCAGGACGGTGGCATATTTGATGGCGATGCGCTTGTCGCTGGGATTGCGCGCGTAGGTCTGGCCGATCGCGACGGCCGCCGCATGGATCTGGCCGCTGGACATCGTCTCGACCGGCTGGCTGCTCGTGCGGCCGATCGATCCAGTCGACATCTTGTCGGTGCCGCAGCCGCTGACGCCGAGCGCAAGCGCCATCAGGATCGCCGTGGCCGATAGTCCCCTGCTCAACCGGACCCGCCTTGCCCGCATGGACGTCACTCCGTTCCCGTTCCGGCCGCAAACGGCCTTGTCCCGGTTCGAGAAATATTCTGTTAACCCTAACGCATCGTTAAAATGCCCGAGTCGCGCACCGAGGAACGTCCATGCCCGTCGAGCTCATAGCCAGAAAGTCCAGGCACTCGCTGCCCATCCATGTCGTTTCCGGCACTGAGGACATGCCGGACGATGCGCGCGCGTGGGCGCGGGCCAACGGCTTTGCCGCGGAGAGCGGCAAGGCGTTGATTCTTCCCGGCGAAAAAGGCGCGCTGGCCGGCGCCCTGTTCGGCCTCGATCCCGCACAGGGCAATCTGGGGCTCGGAGCGCTGGCGAAGGCCCTGCCCGAAGGCGAGTGGCATTTCGCCGAGCCGCCCGCCGATCCGGATCTTGCCGCGCTGTCGGTGGTTCTGGGCGGCTACGGCTTCACCCGCTACGGCCGCAAGCCCGGCAAGGCGCTGCGCCTCGCCCTGCCCGCCGGTGCCGACGGCGACCGGGTGAAGCGGCTGGCGGACGGCGTCTTCCTCGCCCGCGACCTGATCAACACGCCGGCCAGCGACATGGGGCCGGACGACCTGGAAAAGGCCGTCCGCACGCTGGCGCGCGCGCACGAGGCCACCGTGTCCGTCGTCACGGGGGACGCGCTTCTCAAGAAGAATTTCCCGATGATCCATGCCGTCGGGCGCGCGGCCGCGCAGGCGCCGCGCCTCATCGACCTCTCCTGGGGGCCGAAGGCCGCGCCGAAGGTGACCCTCGTCGGCAAGGGCGTGTGCTTCGACACGGGCGGGCTCGACATCAAGCCGGCCAGCGGCATGCTGCTGATGAAGAAGGACATGGGCGGCGCGGCCAATGTGCTGGGCCTCGCCTCGATGATCATGGCGGCGGGCCTGAAGGTCCGGCTCAGGGTGCTGATCCCGGCGGTCGAGAACGCCATTTCCGCCAATGCCTTCCGCCCCGGCGACGTGCTGGCCAGCCGTAAGGGCATCACCGTCGAGATCGGCAACACCGACGCCGAGGGCCGTCTGGTGCTGGCCGACGCGCTGGCGCTGGCCGACGAGGAGGCTCCGCACCTGCTGATCGACATGGCGACGCTGACGGGCGCGGCCCGCGTCGCGCTCGGCCCCGACCTGCCGCCCTTCTACACCGACGACGAGGCGCTGGCGGCGGAGGTCGCGACGGCCTCGCATTCGCAGGAGGACCCGCTGTGGCGCATGCCGCTGTGGCAGCCCTACGCCGCCAGGCTCGCCTCCAAGATCGCCGACATCAACAACGTGACCACGGACGGCTTTGCCGGATCGGTCACCGCGGCCTTGTTCCTCAAGCGCTTCGTCGAGAAGGCCGATGCGTGGGCGCATTTCGACATCTACGGATGGAGCCCGTCCGACCGGCCGCATGGTCCTGCAGGCGGCGAGGCCCAGGGCATCCGCGCCCTCGAAAGGATGCTGTCCAACCGTTACCGGTAACGGTCTGATCGAGCCGCACCGGCCTACTGCGAGTTGTTCTCGGTCGTGTTGTGCTGGTCGCCGAAGATGCCGCGCTGGCTGATCTGGATGCCGGCCGGCCCCAGGATGATGGCGAACAGGACCGGCAGGAAGAACAGGATCATCGGCACGGTCAGCTTCGGCGGCAGCGCCGCCGCCTTCTTCTCGGCCGCGTTCATGCGCATGTCGCGGCTTTCGGCGGCCAGCACGCGCAGCGCGTGCGCCACCGGCGTGCCGTAGCGCTCCGCCTGGATCAGCGCCTGCGAGACCGATTTCACCGAGTCCAGGCCGGTGCGGTTGGCGAGGTTCTCATAGGCCTGGCGGCGCTCCTGAAGGTAAGACAGCTCGGCGTTGGTGAGCACGAACTCCTCCGCGAGATCGACCGACTGCACGCCGATCTCGTCGGCGACGCGGCGCAGCGCGGCTTCGACGGACATGCCCGATTCCACGCAGATCAGCAGCAGGTCGAGCGCGTCGGGCCACGCCATCTGGATCGACTGCTTGCGTTTCGTCGCCCGGTTGGAGACGTAGAGAACCGGCAGGTAGAATCCGGCATAGGCGCAGGCGATGCAGACGAACATGCGCACCAGGAACGGCTTTTCGGCGAGACCGCCGAGCACCATGATATAGACCAGCGCCAGCGCAAAGCCGACGAAGGGCAGCACGAGCCGGAAGAACAGGAACTTGGTCAGCGGGTTCTGGCCGCGGAAACCGGCCATCCTGAGCTTCTGCATCGTGCCTTCGTCGGCAAGGGCGCGCCTGAGGTCGAGCCGGTCGACGATGCTGCGCATGCCGAGCGATTCCTGCTCGCGCAGGCCCTTGCGGCGGCGATCCGCCTCGGCCGCGAGGCGCGCGCGCTGCTTGGCGCGCAATTCGTCGCGCTCCAGCGCCACCGATTTCATGCGGGCCTTGAGCGGATTGCCGCCGAAGGCGGGCAGCAGCGTGATCATGGTCGCGAAAACGGCGACGGCCACGAGCAGCGCGATCAGGAAGGACGGATCGACCAGGGTCTTGATGGCTTGCGAGGACATGCCTGCTCTTTCCGTTAGACTTCGAAATTCATCATCTTGCGCATGACGAAGATGCCGATCGACATCCACACCCCGGCCACGCCCAGGATCAGGTGGCCGATATTGGTGGTGAACAGCGGCATGATGTAGGTCGGGCTGGTCAGATAGACGAGAAGGGCGACGATGAAGGGCAGCGCGCCGATGATGGCGGCGGACGCCTTGGCCTCCATCGACAGCGCCTGCACCTTCGCCTTCATCTTCTTGCGGTCGCGCAGCACGCGCGCCAGATTGCCGAGCGCTTCCGACAGATTGCCGCCCGCCTGGCTCTGGATCTGGATGACGATGCCGAAGAATCCCGCTTCCGGGCACGGCATCGTCTCGGGCATGCGCAGCGCGGCGTCGGGAATGGACATGCCCATCTGTTGGGAGTCGACGATGCGACGGAACTCGGTCTTGACCGGCTCGCGCGCCTCGTTGGCGATCAGGCGGATGCCGTCGTTGAGGGGCAGGCCCGATTTGACGGCGCGCACGATGACCTCGAGCGCATTGGGGAACTCTTCGAGGAACGCCTTGACGCGGCGGGCGCGGCGGAAGGACACGAACCAGCGCGGCAGGCCCAGGGCGCCGGCAAGCAGCACGCCGGGCAGGACGATGAGCGGCGCGCCGACGATGTAGGCAAGCAGCGTCAGCACCAGCCCGCAGACGATCGAGTAGATGTAGAACCGCTCGATGGTCACGCTCATGCCGGCCTGGCGGATCTGCACCTTGAGGGGCGGCTTCTTGACGTTGGCGTCCCTGGCCTTCTGCTTCTCATCCAGGTCCTTGAGCGAATCCTGCACGGATTTGCGCCGCTTGGCGGCTTCGGCCAGCCGGTCGCGCGAGGCCTTGACGACGGCGCGGTCGGTCTCGGCCGCCTTGATCGTCTCGAGGCGCTTGCCGACCTGCTTCTCGCTGCTGATGCGGCCGAACAGCAGCGCATAGGCGACCGCGCCGGCGCTGAAGCCGGCGAGGACGACGAATGCCAGGACCGTGGTGTCAATTCCGAACATCGGCGAAAGCCCCTGCGCCTTGCGGAAACTCAGTCAGCGCGTTTCTCCATCGCTTCCAGCGCATTGGCGAGCCGCTGTTCCTCGCCGTAATAGCGGGCACGATCCCAGAAATGCGGCCGGCCGATGCCGGTCGAGACGTGCTCGCCGATGAGGCGGCCGTTCTGGTCTTCGCCCTTGATGTTGTAGACGACCAGGTCCTGGGTGATGACCACGTCGCCTTCCATGCCGACCACTTCGGTGATGTGGGTGATGCGGCGCGAGCCGTCGCGCAGGCGCGCCGCCTGGACGATGACATCGATGGAGCCGACGATGATCTCGCGCACCGTTCTCTGCGGCAGCGAGAAACCGCCCATGGCGATCATCGATTCCATGCGGTTCAGGCATTCGCGCGGGCTGTTGGAGTGGATCGTGCCCATCGAGCCGTCGTGGCCGGTGTTCATGGCCTGCAACAGGTCGAACACCTCGGGTCCGCGCACCTCGCCGACGATAATGCGCTCGGGACGCATACGCAGGCAGTTCTTGACCAGGTCGCGCATGGTCACCTCGCCCTCGCCCTCCAGGTTCGGCGGGCGGGTTTCCAGGCGCACGACATGGGGCTGCTGCAATTGCAGTTCCGCCGAATCCTCGCAGGTGATGACGCGCTCGTCGCGGTCGATATAGTTGGTCAGGCAGTTGAGCAAGGTCGTCTTGCCCGAGCCGGTACCGCCGGAAATGACGACGTTGCAGCGCACCCGGCCGATGATCTTGAGGACCTCGGCGCCCTGCGGCGAGATCGAGCCGAACTTGACCAACTGGTCGAGGGTGAGCTTGTCCTTCTTGAACTTGCGGATGGTGAGCGCGGTGCCGTCGATGGCGAGCGGCGGCGCGATGACGTTGACGCGCGAGCCGTCGGGCAGGCGCGCGTCGCAGATCGGCGAGCTCTCGTCGACGCGCCGGCCGACCTGGCTGACGATGCGCTGGCAGATGTTGAGAAGCTGCTGGTTGTCGCGGAAGCGGATGCCGGTCTGCTCGACCTTGCCGTTCACTTCGATGTAGACGTTGCGCGAGCCGTTGACCATGATGTCGGCGATGTCGTCGCGCGCCAGCAGCGGCTCCAGCGGTCCGTAGCCGAGAACGTCGTTGCAGATGTCCTCGAGCAGTTCCTCCTGCTCGGAGATCGACATCGCGAAATTCTTGATCGCGATGATGTCGTTGACGATGTCGCGGATTTCCTCGCGCGCGCTCTCGGGATCGAGCTTGGCGAGTTGCGACAGGTCGATCGTGTCGATGAGCGCGGAAAAGACCTGGCTCTTGGTGTCGTAGTAGCTTTCGGACTTCTCGCGTTGCGTCTTCCTCGGCTCGGCGGCGAGCGGCGGCGCCTCGACGGCACGCCGCGGCGCGACGGGAACCGCCGTCGGCGCCGGCGCCCTCGGGACGGTCAGCGCCTCGGCGGACGCAGCCGGCGCGGCCACCGGCGCCGGTTCGGGCGCCGCGGGCTGCCGGAACTCCGGGATCGCCCGGCTGCCGTCGTCATTGCCTCTTTTGCCAAACATGATCGATTACCGGTTTCTCGACGGGATCACTTCTTGTTGCGCTTGAGCTTGTCGATGAGGCTGCCGAGGCCGGGCTTCTTCCTGGCCTTGAGCTCGCTTCGGCCGGTGAGCACATGCGCGATCTCGCCGATCGTGCCGACGATCGGGCTCTTGGCGTCCATCTCGCCGAGCATGCGGCCGTTATTGGCGGCTTTGCCGAACAGGAGCGGCTCGAACGGAATGACCGCCATCGGCGTGATGCCCAGCGGCTCGGCGAAATCCTCGACGGAGATTTCGGGCCGCTTCGGCACGCCGGCCTGGTTGATGATCAGCTTCGGCGCGGGATCGTTGGGGCGCAGCTTGGCGAGCATGTCCACCAGGTTCTTGGCGTTGCGCAGGTTGGCCAGTTCGGGCGTGACGGTGATGACCACGTCGTCCGCCTTCATGAGGACGGTCTTGGACCATCCGCTCCAGATATGCGGCACGTCCAGGACCAGCATGGGCGCGCTGCGCTGCGCGGTGTCGATGATCTGCGTGAAGGCTTCCGAATCGAAGTCGTAGACCCGGTCGAGCGTCGAGGGCGCGGCGAGCAGCGACAGGTGCTCGGCGCACTGGGCCAGAAGACGGTCGAGATAGACCTCGTCGATCCGCTCCGGCGCGAACACCGCCTCGGCGATGCCCTGCGCCGGGTCCTGGTCGAAATTGATGTTGGCGGTGCCGAAGGCGAGGTCGAGATCGGCCACGACCACTTCCGACTTGAACAGCGAAGACATCGTCCAGGCGACGTTGTGCGCGATGGTCGAGGAGCCGACGCCGCCCTTGGCGCCGACGAAGGCGATCGACCGGCCGATCGGCTCGGCTTCCGGATCGACGAAAATGGTCGAGATGACGCTGACGATGTCGACCATCGAGATCGGCGCGATGACGTATTCCGAAATGCCGGAACGGATGAGCTCGCGGTAGAGCCCGACATCGTTGTAGTGGCCGATGACGACCACCTTGGTGGTCGGATCGCAATGTTCGGCAAGCCGGCCGAGCTGGGCCAGCAGTTCCTTCGGCTCGGCGCGGGATTCCAGCACGATCAGGTTCGGGGTCGGCGCCGACTGGTAGAATTCGATCGCCGTGGGTATCCCGCCCATATGCACCTTCAGATGCGCCTTCGCCATGCGCCGGTCCTCGCCGGCGCGTTCGATCGGGCCGGCGACGCCTTCCGTCTCGCAGAAGGCCTGGACGGAAATGCGCGGGATCGGCCGCAGCGCCTGCATGGCCGCCACGGTCTGCGCGGTGGTCTCTTCGGCTTCGGCGGCGGCGTCGTAGGCAACGTTGCTCATGGCTGCTCTCTCTTGGAGAAATGCGGCTTAGTAATCGACCTCGGAATTGCCGAGGAACTCGTCGGAAATCGCCCGGTTGCGGTAGACGTCGATCACCTTGTCGCGGTTCTCGGCATCGATCTCGGTCTGCTTGCGCGGTCCGAGCAGGTCGGCGGGATTGGCGACCTGGGCGGCGAGGTTGTTCTGGTAGGAGCAGCCGAAATCGGCGTAATGCTTGTTCTCGCTCGTCTCCAGCATGTCCGCCGGCCAGCGCCCGCATTTGTCGGTCTGGGCGCGCATCGAAACGAAGGCGACGCGCACCGGCGCGGAGAGCTCCGCCGAGGAGGCTTCATAGGAGATCATGGCGATGCGGTTGGCGCGAACGCCGCTGGCGACGGCCAGCCGCTTGAAGTCATGCGCCACCGCGCGCGCGGCCGACTGGTTGGCGGACCCCGACGGCGCCGCGATGGTCAGCACGGGTGCTGCGCTGCGGTCATAGCCGTCGAGGAAGCCGGCGAGCGTCTCGCGCTGCGACTTGGTCATGCCCCGGTCGCTGGCGCCCACCGGCAGGTCGATATGCTCGTCCTTCTCCGAAATGACGATCGGATGATTGGTCCGGTAGTCGTCCGGCACGGAGCCGACGGTGATGGAGTCGCGATTGGCGCATCCCGACAGAAGCGCGACCGCGCCGACCGCCAGGAGGGGAAGAACCAATCCGGATATCCGCAGCCGATCGGCGCTCAGCTGAGCGGCGAAGGCGCTTGCCTTGAAAGTTGAAACAGACATGTCCATTCCCCGCATTACTTGTAGATGAAGCCGACGACGCCGTGATAGCGCCCGGCAGGCAGGTCGGTCTGCATGGTGCCGTAGACGCGGTTGACGCGGCCAAGGAACATGCCCGCGCCGTCGCTTGCCGGCGTGAAGTTGTCGTCCGGCTTGGCCAGGTCGTTGCGCGCGACCGGGCGCGACAGGTATGGCGTCACGATGACGACGAGTTCCGTCTCGTTGCGGACGAAGTCGCGGCTGCGGAAGAGCGTTCCGAGCACCGGGATCTTGGAGACGCCGGGGAGGCCCGTCAGGACCTGGCGCACGTCGTCGCGAACCAGGCCGGCAATCATCATCGATCCGCCGGAGGGCAGCTCGATCGTCGTGTCGGCAAGGCGCTTGCGCAGTGAAATGACGCTGCCGCCGCCGGCCACCACGGCTCCCTCGTTGGTCGGTTCCGAGACGCTGGTCCTCACCTTCAGGCTGATGCGGCCTGGCGACAGGACGACGGGCTGGAATTCCAGACCGATGCCGTACTCGATCTTCTCATGGCTGTAGGTCGGGTCGCCGTCGCGGTTGTCGTCCGACTTGTTCTCGGTATAGCCCGAGATCATGTTGAACTCGCCGCCGACCTTGAACGTGGCCTTTTCGCCGGACACCGCTGTCAGCGTGGGTTCGGCCAGCGTCTTCATGGCACCGGCCTGCTCCATGGCGTTGAGGTAGCCGGAGAGGTTGCTCGATCCCAGCGAGAAGGTCGGGCTGGTGGACCCCGTCATCGGCATGCCGAGACCGAACTGCTGCGCGCTGACGGCGCCCCAGGTGATGCCGTTCGAGCCGCCGTTGCCGATCATGTTGACGCCGAGCTGCTTCATCACGTTGCGGCTGACCTCGGCGACCGTCACCTTCAAGGTGACCTGATCGTCGCCGATGATCTGCAGCAGGTTGATGATGGCGCTCTTCTGGCGGGTCGAGTCCGGGTTGTTGATGTCGACGCCGCTGTCGGCCGAACCGCCGGCGGCGGTCTGCGAATACTGGCCCGTCGTCGCCTCGCCGCCGGTGACGAAGGCGTTGGCGAGATCGACGGCGCGCTTGGCGTCCAGCGGGGTATCGACCGTGCCCGTCAGGACGACGTTGTCGTTGACGAGCTCGACATGGATGTCCGACCCCGGAATGAAGCGCTTGAGGTTGCGCTCAAGGCCGGCGACGTCGCGCTCGATATCGAGGTCGAGGCTGACGATCTGCTCGCCGTTGGGGCCGAACACGAAGATGTTGGTCTGGCCGACCGCCTTGCCGAACAGGTAGATGCGCCGCGACGTGCGCGTGACGGCGTCGGCGACCGCCGGATTGGCGACCAGGATGTCGTAGGCGTCGGCGGGCAGGTCGATGACCACCGACTTGTTGAGCCCCAGCTTGATGCGCTGCGACGCCACGGAGGTGCCTACTGCGGCCTTGCCGGCGGCCAGCGCATCGGAAACCGTCAGGGGGGCGCCTGCAAGAAGCAAGCCGACGGCGGCCAGCGCGACCCGCGTTTTAGCGTTCAACCTCATTTCCTTGCCCCTACTTCGGAAATTTCGCCGGATTTGATGAGACGTACCGTGCCCCGGCGGCCGTTGCCCGAAACCAGGTAGTCGGCCTCGTCGGTCACCTTCTCCTGCGCGTCGGTGATGGGGCGAAGCGCCAGCGTCAGGCGGTCGGCCATCTGCTGCGCGACCGTGATGATCTCGGCCTGCTGCGGGGTCAGCTCGAGCGTGGCGGTCTGGCCGACGCGCGTCTTCTTGCCTTCCTCATCTTCCTGGATCGTCTGGTCGATCGCCAGCACCTTGATGTTCTTCAGGATCGTCTCGGTGATGAAGCCGGAGGACGCGCCGCCGTTCTGGGCGTCGGCCCGCCGGGTCATGATGACGTCGACATAGTCGTTGGGCAGGATGAAGCCGCCCGCCGAGGTGTCTGCCGCGATCGACGTCGCCACGGCGCGCGTGCCGGACGGCAGGATCGACGACATGAAGCTCTGGCCCTCGCCGATCAGCTTGGAGCGGCGAACCGGTTCACCGCTGTACATCGCCACCCGCGCGACCGAATTCTTCAACTGGTCGACGGCTTCGGGATCGTTGGCGCGCGTTATGAAGTTGGCGTTGACGTTGTCGGCCGGCCAGCGCTCCCATCCGATATTGCTGCCCAGCGTGGTGCCCATCGGCACGTCGCCGGAAAGGACGAGAACGTCCTGCAGCGGGATCGACGGCTGCTTCTTGCCGCTCTCCACCACCGGCGGCGGGGGAACCACCATCTTCTTCGCCACGTAGCCGGCGCCGCCGGCCGCGGCGACCGCCACGCTCAATATTATCAGCCGAGATGCTGGCATCTGTCCGAACCTCGCCCCTGGCAAACCACCTAGCCAGGCCAGACATTGCAGCGCCAATCGTCAAATTAGGGTTAATGCAATGCTTACGATCGTGATTAATTTAACGTTTATACGAATTCTACTGATTGCCGCCGCAACAAAAAAGGCGGCCTTTGCCGCCCTTTTCTTGAAGAATACGTCGGACCTCAGCTCGCGAGCTGGTGCAAGGCCCACAGCATGAGCGGCGAATCGGGATAGGAAATCAGACCGCCCAGGCCAAGCGCGATGCCGTAGGGCACTCCGCCCTTCTCGTTGGCGAAATGATGCAGGACCGGGCTGTGACGCGTGAAGACCGCGATGGTGGACTTTCTATAGGCCAGGATACCGATGGTCAGCAGGCCGCCGAGCATCGCCGACGTGACCAGATACTGAAGCAGGCAGAAATTCAGCCCCATCCAGACGGAGGTCGCGGCCAGCAATTTCGCGTCGCCTCCGCCCATCCCGCCGAGGGCGAACAGGCCGAAGGTCACGACCAGGACGGCGGCGCCTGCCGCGAAATGCAGGCCGAAATCGGACCAGGCCATTCCCGTCAGCGGCGCGACCACCGCGAAGGCGGCCAGGAGCAGCAGCGGCACGCGGTTGGCGATCGTCATGGACAGGGCGTCCGAGATGGCCGCGAACAGCATGCAGAAAGGAAAGACGACGAAAATCAGCGCTTCGAGCATGGTACCCGCCGGACGATTGCGATCACGGTTCTCCTTCCTCCTAGCGCAATTCCGTTAAGGATCGATGAGCCGCGCGCTTGAAATTGCGCCGGTTCTGCCTGCCCTGACCCTTCGCTTAACGCTTGGTTCACCAATCTCGTTCATTGTCCGTTGAGCAGTTTTGTCGCGGGGTCGCAGATGAGCTTCTCGAGATCGTACCTGATCGCAGGCGCGGCGATTGCCGCGCTGTCGGTCGCGCCGGCGCATGCGCAAGCCGGCATCGAAGTGGTCATGAACCAGGCCAAGATCGTCAAGCTGGCGCGCGCCGCCGACACGGTCGTCGTCGGCAATCCCGCGATCGCCGACGCCGCGGTCCAGGACGCGTCGACGCTGGTGCTGACCGGCAAGGGATTCGGGGTCACCAATCTCGTGGTCCTCGACCAGGACGGCGCCCCCATCATCGATGAGCAGGTCACCGTCACGCGCGGAAGCAATTCCACAGTGCGCATCTACCGCCGCTCGCAGGTGCAGACGATGTCGTGCTCGCCCTATTGCGAAAGCTCCTACAAGTCGGACGCCGAAAAGGCCTCCGAGGCCGAGATGAGCGCGGGACAATAACGGGCCGACGCGACCCGCGCGCCCGCCGGCCGGGCTGGTTAACCTGTCGTAAGCGGACTTCCTGCAAGTTTACCGACCATCCAAACCGGACTTCAATCGGTTTCGTCTACAGTCCCGTCATTGTCGAACGGGACAGGCAACGGACATGGCTGACGAAAATCGATCGTCGAGGGCAACGCGTAGGATCGCCGGCTTTCTGCGCGATCGCAGCGGCAGCACGGCGATCGAATTCACCGCGCTGGCGATTCCCTTCGCCCTGCTGGTCTTCGCCATATTGGAAAGCTGCATCTCCTTCGCCAGCCAGGAGGTCATGGCCAACGCGACCGACGACGTGGCGCGCGAGCTTCGCACCGGCCAGCTCAAGGCCGCACAGGTCAATGGCGACCAATTGAAGGACCTGATCTGCGACAAGCTGAGCATCATGGCAGGGCAAAGCTGCACCCAGCGCCTGTCGATCGACCTGCGCCATTTCGACACGTTCACGGACGCGGCCTCCCTGCGCTTCACGATAGCCGACGGCGATGTCGTGCTGACGAAGAACGGCGCCAGGGACCCCAAGCAGTTCGTCGTCGATCCCGGCGTGTCGACGACCAAGAACATGCTGAGGGTCTTCTACAAATGGCCGGTGATGACCGATTTCATGGCCAAGTCGCTGGCCAATCTCAACGACAACGCGACGCTGCACTATGCGTCCGTCACCTGGCAGAACGAACCGTTCGACGACTAGAGCGCATTCAAGACTGGGACGCATTCAGAAAGCTTGCGGGAAGCGGGGAAAGGACAGGACGATGTCGTTTCGTGCGGGGGCACAGGAACTGTTTGCAAGGGTTCGCACGGGGGTCCGCGCCGGCGTCGCCGGCTTCGGGCGCGATCGCCGCGGCATCGCAGCGATCGAATTCGCCCTTATCGCGCCGATCCTGCTCGCGTTGTACTTCCTCACCATGGAGGCCTCGCAGGCGATCGAAACCAACAAGAAGCTGAACCGCGTCTCCTCGATGGTCGCCGACCTCGTCACGCAGCAGCAGGGCGCGGTCACCAAGGACGATCTCGACGCGATCATGAAGATCGCCGATTCGACGCTGCTGCCCTACCAGCGATCGAAGCCGACGATCATCATCACCGGAATCAAGATTTCCGACGAGGCCTCGCCGAAAGCCACCGTCGACTGGTCGAGAAAGGTCGTCAACGGCGCTTCGAGCGCCGCGGAGGCGAAGGACAGCAAGATCACCGTGCCGGCCTCGCTGCTGGTCAAGAACACCTTCCTGGTGCGTGTGGAAGGCCAGCTTGCTTACAAACCCGTCATCACCTGGTCCGCGAACGACAAATCCTTCCTCGGCCTGACCGGCGCATTCGACAGCATCTCGATGGGCGAGACCTATTACCTGCGCCCGCGCATGACCGCGGCCATCACCTGTTCCGACTGTTACAAGTGACGTCGCCCTCCCGGGCGCCGCGGCACGACCGGACGGCAAATTCATCCCGAGGCAGGCCGAGCCGGCTTCGCCTCCTGCCCCTCCGTCATTTGCCAAGCGCAGTCGGCGAGCCTATGTCTTGCACGTTTCATGGACATGATCCTGCATGGCGCGCGCTTTCGTCTTCGTTCTCGACTCCTTCGGCATCGGCGGCGCAGCAGACGCCGCACGCTACGGCGATGACGGCGCGGATACGTTCGGGCATATCGCGCAGGCCTGCGCCGCCGGCCGCGGCGACCGCGAAGGCTTGCGCAAGGGACCGCTGCGTCTTCCCGCCATGACGGCGCTGGGTCTGGTGGACGCCGCCAGGCTGGGCAGCGGATTTTCCTTCGACGGCGAGACCGGCCAACGGCTGGAGTCGAGCTTCCACGGCGCCGCGCAGGAAGTGTCCAGCGGCAAGGACACGCCGTCCGGCCATTGGGAGATCGCCGGCCTGCCGGCCCGCTTCGACTGGGGGTATTTCCCCGACACCGTTCCCGCCTTTCCGGCCGAACTGACGGAAGCGATGATCCGGGAGGGCGGGGTGCCGGGCATCCTCGCCAATCGCCACGCGCCGGGAACGACGGTCATCGAGGATTTCGGCGAGGAGCATATCCGCACCGGCATGCCGATCTGCTACACTTCCGTCGACTCCGTTCTGCAGATCGCCGCGCATGAGGAGCATTTCGGGCTCCAGCGCCTCTACGATTTCTGCAAGGTGGTGCGGCGCCTGTGCGACCCGCTGCATATCGGCCGCGTGATCGCCCGGCCTTTCGTGGGCGAGACCCGCGAGACCTTTATTCGCACGCCTCACCGCAAGGATTTTTCCGTGCCGCCGCCCGAGCCGACCCTGCTCGACCGGGTGGTCGCACAGGGCGGCAAGGTCATCGCCATCGGCAAGATCGGCGACATCTTCGCCCATCGCGGCATCTCGGAGGTGCGCAAGGGCGCCGGCAACATGGCCATGTTCGATCACGCCCTGACGGGCATCGCCGATGCCGCTGACGGCGACTTCGTGTTCGCCAATTTCGTCGACTTCGACACCGAATTCGGCCACCGCCGCGACGTGCCGGGCTACGCGGCGGCGCTGGAGGCGTTCGACCGGCGCCTGCCCGAGGCGCTGCAAATGCTGAAGCCCGGCGACCTCTTCGTGCTGACAGCCGATCACGGCAACGACCCGACCTGGCGCGGCACCGACCACACGCGCGAGCGCATCCCCGTCATAGGCATCGCGCCCGGAATGAAGGGCGGCGACGTCGGGCTGCGGCCCACCTTCTCCGATATCGGCGAAACGGTCGCCGAGCATCTGGGAATTCCCGCCGGCAAGCACGGCACCTCTTTCCTGAACACGCTGCGCGGCAATGCCTGAACTGCCGGAGGTCGAAACCGTCCGGCGCGGATTGCAGCCGGTGCTGGAGGGCGCGCGCATCGTGCGGGTGGAGGCGCGCCGGCCCGACCTGCGGTTTCCCCTGCCCGACCGTTTCGCCGCAAGGCTGGAGGGCAAGCGCGTGGAGGCGCTCGGGCGGCGCGCGAAGTACCTGCTCGTCCATCTGCAAGGCGGTCCGGTGCTGATCTGCCATCTCGGCATGTCGGGATCGTTCCGCATCGAGCAGGACCAGGACAGCCGGCAGCCGGGCACGTTCCATCACGAGCGCTCCAGGAACGCCGCGCATGACCATGTCGTGTTCCATGTCGAGCCGAGACAAGGCCCGCCGGCCCGCATCGTCTTCAACGATCCGCGCCGTTTCGGCTTCATGCTGTTTTCAGAAGGACCGCCGGACGAGCATCCGATGCTGCGCGATCTCGGCATCGAACCGACCGGCAACAGTCTCGACGGTGCCCACCTCGCCGCCATGCTGAAGGACCGCAAGGCCCCGCTGAAGGCGGCGCTGCTCGATCAGACGACCATCGCAGGGCTCGGCAACATCTATGTGTGCGAGGCGCTGTGGCGGGCGCATCTGTCGCCGCTCAGGGCCGCCGGCACGCTCGGCAAGGCGAGCGGCAAGTCGCGCGAGATGGCGGACGCGCTGGCAACGTCGATCCGCGCCGTCATTGCCGATGCGATCGCGGCGGGCGGCTCGTCGCTGCGCGACTATGCCCATGCGGACGGCTCGCTCGGCTACTTCCAGCACTCCTTCGCCGTCTACGACCGCGAGGGCGCGCCCTGCCCTACCCCCGGCTGCGGCGGCCATGTCGAGCGGATCGTCCAGTCCGGGCGCTCCACATTCTATTGTCGCACCTGCCAGAAGTGATGTAGGCCGAGAAAAACCGAAGACGGAGGACCGGGCATGGCCTACGAGACCATCATCAGCGAAACCCGCGGCAAGGTGGGCCTGATCACGCTCAACCGGCCGAAGGCGCTCAACGCGCTCAATTCGCAGGTGCTGGCCGAGCTCGTGGCGGCCGTGCAGGCGTTCGACGCCGACGAGAGCGTCGGCGCGATGGTCGTCACCGGGTCCGAAAAGGCCTTCGCGGCCGGCGCCGACATCAAGGAGATGCAGGCCAAGACCTACGTGGACGCCTATCTTGGCGACTTCTTCGTCGGCTGGGAAGAGCTGACGCGGGCACGCAAGCCGATCATCGCCGCGGTCGCCGGCTATGCACTCGGCGGCGGCTGCGAACTGGCGATGATGTGCGATTTCATCATCGCCGCCGACAGCGCCAAATTCGGTCAGCCCGAGATCACGCTCGGCGTCATGCCCGGCATGGGCGGCTCGCAGCGCCTGACGCGCTTCGTCGGCAAGTCGAAGGCGATGGACATGGTGCTGACCGGGCGCATGATGGATGCGGCCGAGGCCGAGCGCTCCGGCCTGGTCTCGCGGGTGGTGCCGGCGGCGGATCTTGTCGACGAGTCGCTGAAAGCCGCGCAGAAGATCGCCGAGTTCTCGCTGCCGGCCGTCATCATGGCCAAGGAGGCGGTCAACCGCAGCTTCGAGACGACGCTCGCCGAGGGATTGCGATTCGAGCGGCGCCTGTTCCACTCCATGTTCGCGCTGGAGGACCAGAAGGAAGGAATGGCGGCCTTCGTGGAGAAGCGCAAACCGGAATTCCGCAACCGGTAGGGTTCACCGGGACGGGGCAGTCATCGTGTTCCTGAATCCGGAACTGTGACGGCGATCCGACCCCCCGCTCCGTGCGCTTCGCGGCTACCTCTCCCCCGTTCGACGGCAGGGCTATCGCATATGGCGTTGTACCCCCACCCCTGACCCCTCTCCTCAAGGGGGAGGGAGACGCCGACACCCCGTTTCGTCTTAGATCGGCAACGTTGGTGGATTGTGGCAGCACCGCAAAATTCCCCTCCCCCTTGAGGGGAGGGGTCAGGGGTGGGGTTCCTGTCCGCGACCCTCGATGAAAATTTCATATGCGATAGCCCTTCGCTCGGCAGAGGAGAGGTCGTTTGCGAAGTAAACCGGAGTGGGGTGACTTGCCCCACCGCGAGTCCGCAAAAAGGCGCCTGTCGGCGTTGACGCGTCGATCAAGCTGCACTATAAGCCGCACCAACCGAGGCGGCCCGTGGCTGCCCGTTTGTTTTTTGCGCCTTGCGGCCTGCCGCGCGGCCACCCCAGAAGAGATCGGAAGAGAGGCATCATGGCCAATACCTCGTCGGCCAAAAAGGCAACGCGCAAGATCGCCCGTCGCGCCGCGATCAACAAGAACCGCCGCTCGCGCGTTCGTACCTATGTCCGCCAGGTCGAAGAGGCGCTGGCCTCCGGCGACAAGGCCGCGGCGGAAGCCGCCCTGAAAGCCGCACAGCCGGAATTGATGCGCGCCGCCACCAAAGGCGTGCTGCACCGCAACACGGCGTCCCGCAAGGTTTCGCGACTCGCTCACAGGGTCAAGACGCTGAGCGCCTGAGCCGCCTCGCAGCATATTCGAATTTCAGGAAGCCCGGCGCTCGCGCCGGGTTTTTCTTTTGCCGGCAAGGACTTAAAATTTTAAGCCGCAAGACCCGCTGAAGCGCCGTCCCGGACAGGCCCGGAATTTTGCCGGCATATTCAAAATTCCTTACATTTGATCGCGCCTGCCCGAGGTAATCCGCGGCAGAAAAACTATCGCATTTTCAATTTGTTACGAGAGGTCATCCACAAGTTACTCACGGCGGGTGTGACGGAAAGGGGACAATTCCGTGTCAAGAAAAATATTAAAATATTTTTTGCCCTGGGCGCGCTTTTTCACATTCCGGGAAAAAGGTTTTGAATCACAAGAGCTTTGTCTCGGGCAGTCGCCGGCAGGACGGATCGGAGACCTCTCAGGCTAACCAGATTCGTTAAAAATCCGTTAGACCCGACCTTGCCCTCTCCACAGCGATTTTTGTAGTGTCGGTCCATCGAAAGGGACGGGCCGTTGGCCCTCGACCCAGCCAAAATCGGTAACGTTTGTGGCGCGGACGAAAGTCCGTGAACGGGTGGGGTGTGCCTTTCGACATGCGTGGGGATCAGGGGGTCCGTAAGTACCTTGGCGGCATTTCGACCGGCATTCGCCGGAGGTTTTGTTGCGCCTTGATCCCACCGACGCGCCGCGCTTCGCGGGCGGCGCGTGAAACATGGCAGCGGCTTTTCGCCAGCGGCGGCGGGAGCCACGGTCGACAGGTGCCGGAAGAGAGCGGGCGCATAAGCCCGACGGTTCGGCGGACGAGGCAAGAAAAACGAGGAACACAATGCAGAACGCTATCGGCAGGGAGACAGGCGGCAACTTCGCTTTTGTTGAGAACATGGCGGAAGGAAACAACGCGGGCAGCGAGGCCGATCACCGGTTCGAGCGCGTCAGGACGCAGTTGAAGGCGCGGCTGGGCAGCGAGGTCTATTCCAGCTGGTTCGGCCGCATGAAGCTGGCCGAAGCCTCCAAGGGCGTGGTGCGCATGTCCGTGCCGACGGCGTTCCTGCGCTCCTGGATCACCGGCCACTATGGCGACCTGATCGCCGAATTGTGGAAGCACGAAGACCCCGACATCCTCAAGGTCGACATCGTGGTGCGCACCGCGACGCGCCAGACCAAGGCGATCGACGTCGAACCGGCGCCGGCCCGCAAGATCGCCAGCAAGGCGCAGACGGCGCTCGCCACCGGCACGCTCGGCGGCAGGCAGGATCGCGCACCGGCGCTGCATGGCGGGGCCGAGAGCGGCGAGCATCGCCACAGCGTCCTCGGCTCGCCCCTCGACGGCCGCTACACCTTCTCCTCCTTCATCGAAGGCCCGTCGAACCGCGTCGCCTTCGCGGCGGCCAAGGCCGTGGCCGAGCAGGCGCCGAGCGCCGTGCGGTTCAATCCGCTGTTCCTCCATGCCTCGGTAGGGCTGGGCAAGACCCACCTTCTGCAGGCGATCGCCGCGGAGTCGCTCAAGCAGAACCCGAAGTCGCGCGTCGTCTACCTGACGGCGGAGTATTTCATGTGGCGCTTCGCCACCGCCATCCGTGACAACAACGCGCTGACGCTGAAGGAGCAACTGCGTGACATCGACCTCCTGATCATCGACGACATGCAGTTCCTGCAGGGCAAGTCGATCCAGCACGAGTTCTGCCACCTGATCAACATGCTGCTCGACAGCGCCAAGCAGGTGGTGGTGGCCGCCGACCGGCCGCCGTCCGAGCTGGAGTCGCTGGAGCCGCGCGTGCGCTCGCGCCTCAATGGCGGCGTCGCGCTGGAAATGGCCGCGCCCGACTACGGCATGCGCCTCAGCATGCTGAAGCTGAGGCTGGCGGCCGCCAAGACCGACGATCCTTCGCTCGACATCTGCGAGGACATCCTGGCGCATGTGGCGCGCACCGTGACGGCCAGCGGGCGCGAACTTGAAGGCGCCTTCAACCAGCTGCTGTTCCGCCAGTCCTTCGAGCAGATCACGGTCGAGCGCATCGACGAGATCCTCGGCCATATCTACCGCAGCGGCGAGCCGAAGCGGGTGCGCATCGAGGATATCCAGCGCATCGTGGCGCGCCACTACAACGTGTCGAAGACGGAGCTGCTGTCCAACCGGCGCACGCGCACCATCGTCAAGCCGCGCCAGGTGGCGATGTATCTTTCCAAGGTGATGACGCCGCGTTCGCTCCCCGAGATCGGCCGGCGCTTCGGCGGCCGCGACCATACCACTGTGCTGCACGCGGTGCGCAAGATCGAGGGCCTGTCGGGCGCCGACAACACGCTGGCGCAGGAACTGGAGCTGTTGCGGCGGCTGATCAACGACCAGGCCTGAGGGGCTTTCGCAGGCGTCCTGGACGACAACCGGCGACGGCCGGGCATCGCCGCGCCGGTTATCCCCGACAAAGCCCGCGCGTTCGGTCGCAACCGGCGTCGCGGGCTTGCTTTTCAAGGGGTTTTCTTGTCAGTCTGACCGGAATTTCGAACGAGTTGGAAGCAAGTCGCGGGACCCCGCATGCCGGAGACCCGCTTTGTCAGTCGAAGCGAGCCTGTCGTCATGCGCGTCATCCTGGAACGGTCGAACCTTTTGAAGTCCCTCAACCACGTCCATCGCGTGGTGGAGCGGCGCAACACCATTCCGATCCTGTCGAACGTCCTGCTCTCGGCGGACGGCGCCAGCCTCGAGATGAAGGCGACCGACCTCGACCTCGAGATCACCGAGGCGACGCCGGCCAAGGTCGAGCAAGGCGGCGCCACCACCGTGCCCGCCCACCTGCTCTACGACATCGTGCGCAAGCTGGCCGAAGGCGCGGAGGTCATGCTCAAAACCGACGAGGACGGCAACGCCATGACGGTGACGTCGGGCCGGTCGAGCTTCCGCCTGCAGTGTCTGCCGCAGTCGGATTTCCCCGAACTTTCGGCCGGCTCGTTCTCCCACATCTTCCGGCTGGATTCGACGGCGCTCAGGACGCTCGTCGACAAGACCCAGTTCGCCATCTCCACGGAGGAGACACGCTACTATCTCAACGGCATCTATCTCCATGCCGTGGAAGCCGGCGGAAAGCTCAAGCTGCGCTCGGTCGCGACCGACGGTCACCGGCTGGCGCGCGCCGAGATGGAAGCGCCGGCCGGCTCGGAAGGCATGCCGGGCGTCATCATTCCGCGCAAGACGGTGAGCGAACTCCAGAAACTCCTCGACGATCCCGACGTCGCGGTGACGACGGAACTGTCCGACACCAAGATCCGCTTCACTATCGGCTCGGTGGTACTGACCTCCAAGCTGATCGACGGCACCTTCCCCGACTACCAGCGCGTCATCCCGACCGGCAACGACAAGCAGATGATCATCGACCGGCAGAGCTTCGCCGCCGCCGTCGACCGCGTCTCGACCATCTCCTCGGAGCGCGGCCGCGCGGTCAAGCTGTCGATGACGGAAGGCCAGATGACGCTGGCCGTCAACAACCCCGATTCCGGCAGCGCCACCGAAGAACTCGCGGCCGACTATTCCTCCGATCCGCTCGAGATCGGTTTCAACGCCCGCTACCTGCTGGACGTGGCGAGCCAGCTCGCCGGCGGCGACGCCAAGTTCATGCTCGCCGACGCCGGCTCGCCGACGCTCATCTACGACACCAGCGACGAGAACACGCTCTACGTTCTCATGCCGATGCGGGTGTAGCCCGCGATCCCTGTGCACGCCCCGCACATTACGCGCCTGACGCTGAGCAACTTCCGCAACTACGCGGCGCTTTCTCTCGACCTGTCGCCCGGCATGGTTGTGCTGACGGGCGACAACGGCGCCGGCAAGACCAATCTGCTCGAAGCCGTGTCGTTGCTGACGCCCGGCCGTGGCCTGCGCCGCGCCGCCTATGGCGAGATCGCGCGCGAGGGCGGCGACAGCGGTTTTGCCGTGCACGCCGGCCTGGAGAGCGAGGCGGGCGACGTCGAGATCGGCACCGGCGTGAGCGGCGGCGAGGCGGCGGGCGATGGCGGGCGCAAGGTGCGCATCAACGCAGCATCGGCGCGCTCTGCCGACGCGCTGCTGGAATGGCTGCGCGTGGCCTGGCTGACGCCGGCGATGGATTCGCTGTTCCGCGGCCCGGCGGGTGACCGGCGCCGCTATCTCGACCGGCTGGTGCTGGCGATCGACCCGCAGCACGGCCAACGCGCGCTCGACTACGAGAAGGCCATGCGCGGGCGCAACCGGCTTTTGGCCGAAGGCTCGCGCGACGACAACTGGTTCGACGCGATCGAGGCGCAGATGGTGGAGACGGGCGTGGCGATCGCGGCCGCGCGCGCCGAACTGGTGCGCCTGCTGGCGGCAATAATCGAAAAACTGCCCTCCGACGGCCCCTTCCCGCAGGCCGACATCGGCATTGCCGGCGACCTCGAAGCCGATGCCGGCCGGTTGCCGGCGGTCGAGATCGAGGAGAAGTTCCGCCAGGCGCTGGCGCATGGCCGCGCCCGCGACCGCGCCGCCGGGCGCACGCTGGACGGGCCGCACCGCTCCGACCTGATGGTGCGGCACCGGCCGAAGGACATGCCGGCGGAGCTTTGTTCCACCGGCGAACAGAAGGCGCTGCTGGTCGGCATCGCGCTGTCGCATGCGCGGCTGACCGGCGAGATGGCGGGCATGGTGCCGATCCTGCTGCTCGACGAGATCGCCGCCCATCTCGACGCCGGCCGCCGCGCGGCGCTGTTTTCCATCATCGAGGACCTCGGCGGCCAGACCTTCATGACCGGCACCGACGCCGCCCTGTTCTCCAGCCTCGAGGGCCGGGCGCAGTTCCTGACCGTGGGACATGGCGCGGTTTCGCCGACGGAAGGGTACTGATTCATTGCGGGTTCACCTCCTTAAACCCGGCCGTCCAGCACCCCCACCCCTAGCCCCTCCCCACAAGGGGGAGGGAGACGCCGACACCACTTTCGCCCTAATATCCCCAGCGTTGGCGCTCTGTAGCGCCGTCGCAAAGTTCCTCTCCCCCTTGTGGGGAGGGGCTAGGGGTGGGGGTGCATCGCCAAATGCGATTGCCTCAGAGGGTGGAGAGGTTCGCACGAGAACGACGGAGAGGTGGCAGAAGGAAGTTCAGGCAAGGCCAAGCCACTTGATACCCATTGCTCCTGACAGAACCGGAACAGCATTCTATGGTTCGCCCCATGACCATACCCCCTCCTCCGCTTTCCGATGAAGAACTCGAACGCTATGCGCGCCATATCGTGCTGCCGGAAATCGGCGGGGCGGGGCAGCAGAAGCTGAAGCGCGCGCGCGTGCTGGTGATCGGCGCCGGCGGGCTCGGCGCGCCAGTGCTGGCCTATCTCGCCGCCGCCGGCGTCGGCACGCTCGGCATCGTCGACGACGACACGGTTTCCCTGTCCAACCTGCAACGGCAGGTGATCCACGACACGCAAAGCGTCGGATCGGCGAAGGGTGAGAGCGCAAAGGTGGCGATCGGGCGCATCAACCCGCATGTCACCGTCGAACTTCACCAAGAGCGGCTGACGACGGACAGTGCCCCTGCCCTCGTCGGCGACTACGACATCGTCGTGGACGGCTCGGACAATTTCGAGACGCGCTATGCCGTGGCCGACGCCTGCGCGGCGGCGCGGAAGCCGCTGGTCCATGCGGCGGTCGGGCGCTTCGACGGGTCCATCACCGTGCTGATGCCCTTCGCAGCGGGAGCAGACGGCAGGCCCAACCCGTCCTATCGCGACCTGTTTCCCGAGCCGCCGCCGGCGGGCCTCGTGCCGTCCTGTGCCGAAGCCGGCATCGTCGGCGCGCTGACCGGCGTCATCGGCACCTTGCAGGCGATGGAGACGATCAAGCTGATCGCCGGCATCGGCGAGCCGCTGGTCGGGCAGCTGCTGCTCTACGACGCGCTGGCCACCCGCTTCGACACGATCCGCTACAGGAGCCGCCGGCCGTGAGCCTCGCGCTGACGCCGCAGGAGCAGGCCGTCGCCGCCGGACGGGACGGTGACGGCGCGGCGATGGCCATGCGCATCGTCATCGAGGCCGCGCGGCTGCTCGGCGCGCCGCGGCTGATTCGAATAGCCTCGGCGCATATCGACGGCGCGCTCTATCACGGCGATTCCGGCACGCTGTTCGCCGAAAAGCTGGTGCAAGGGCGCGCGACGGTCGCCGTGCGCGCTACGCTCAATGTCGGCGCGCTCGACCTCACGGGCTGCTCGAAGGTGCGGCTGGAAGGGCACGAGCGCGACATGGCGCAGCGCATGATGGGTGCCTACCGCGCGCTCGGCTGCGAGCCGAGCTGGACCTGCGCGCCCTATCAGGCCGGGCACCGGCCGGCGCGCGGAACCGACGCCGCCTGGGGCGAATCCAACGCCGTGGTGTTCTGCAATTCGGTGCTCGGGGCGCGCACCAATCGCTATGGCGATTTCCTCGACATCGCCTGCGCGATCGCCGGGCGCGCGCCCGATTACGGGCTGCACAGGCCGGAAAACCGCCGGGCGCGGCTGGTGTTCGACGTCTCCGCCCTGCCCCGCGCCTTTCTGGCTTCGGAAGCGGCATGGCCGGTGCTGGGCAGCCTCTATGGCCGCGAGACCGGCAGCGCCGTCGGCGTGGTGACGGGGGTGGACGCGCATCCGGGCGAAGACGCGCTGAAAGCCTTCGGCGCCGCGGCCGCGTCCTCCGGCGCGGTCGGCCTGTTCCACATCGCCAGCGTGACGCCCGAGGCGCCGGATGCCGAAACCGCGCTGGGCGGCGACACGCCGGAGGCTGTCATTCGCGTCACGCCGGAGATGGTGGCGGCGGCGCGCAGCGGCCTTTCGACTGCCGGCGGGGCCGAACGGATCGATGCCGTCGCCATCGGCAGTCCGCATCTGTCGGCGACGGAGTTCGAGGCACTGGAGCGGCTGATAGCCGGCAGGAAGCTCGCCGTGCCGCTTTACGCCTGTACTGGCCGCTACGCGCTGGCCGACCTGGACAGGAACGGCCGGCGCAAGGCGCTGGAGGCGACCGGCGTGGTCGTCGTCGCCGACACCTGCGTGGTGGTGACGCCGATCCTGCCCGACCTGCCCGGAGGCGGCGTGCTGATGACCAATTCGGGAAAATTCGCGCATTATGCGCCGGGCAATACGGGCTACGGCGTGGTGTACGGCTCGCTGGCGGAATGCGTGGAGAGCGCGGTGGCGGGCCGGCCGGTGTTTTCGGATGCCGTGCCTGAACTGAACAACCGGCGCACCCCCACCCCTAACCCCTCCCCACAAGGGGGAGGGGGACTTTTCGGTTCGGCCCATCGTCGACAGCCTGCATCAGGTTCGAGCGAGACGGCGGAGAAGGAATCCCCCTCCCCCTTGTGGGGAGGGGCTAGGGGTGGGGGTGCGCTATCTGAGACAAAACACAAAGACTATGAACACGAAGACGAAAGCCAGGACCGGAACATCGCCCCCCAAATCCTGGTTCCCGGCACACTCGCCACCGGCGAGGCCCTCATCCTTTCCGCACCGATCAGCTTCTGGGGCGGCGTCGATCCGAAGACGGGCCGCATCGCCGACGTGCGTCATCCGCAGCATGGCGAAACCGTCGCGGGAAAGGTGCTGTTCCTGCCCGGCACGATCGGCTCGTCGTCCGCATCCGCCGTGCTGCTCGAACTGGTGAAGAACGGTCACGCGCCGGCCGCACTGGTGCTGCACGAGCCGGACGCCATCCTGTTGCTCGGCCTGATCGTGGCGCGGGAAATGGGCTGGGAGACGCCGATGGCGGTGAGGATGGATCGGAGCCGGTTCGAACCGTTTCGCGGAAAGAGCGTGACCGTCGACGGCGAGGGGCTGGCAACAAAGGAAGGACCATCGCATATGGCGTCGCACCCCCACCCCTGACCCCTCCCCACAAGGGGGGACTCTGCGGTCCAGCCTCCGCCCGCCAGCCCGAATTGCTTCGAGCGAGATGGCGAGGCCTGAATCCCCTCCCACCTGTGGGGAGGGGTCAGGGGTGGGGGTGCGCCACGGCCAGGTTCCAGTGCAACCCAAATACGATGGATTGCCCTTCCCAGCGAGGGGAACGGCGAAGATCTAAGCCCGCGACGGCAGCACGCGGTCCGGCGGGCGGTGGCCGTCGAAGAAGGCGCGGATGTTGATGATGACCTTCTCGCCCATGTCGATGCGGCCTTCCAGCGTTGCCGAGCCCATATGCGGCAGGAGGACCACCTTGCCCTTTGCGGCGAGCTTCAGAAGCCTTGAATTCAGCGCCGGCTCGTTCTCGTAGACGTCGAGGCCGGCGCCGGCGATCTTGTCGTCCTGCAGGAGCTTGATCAGCGCTTCCTCGTCGATGATGTCGCCGCGTGCGGTGTTGACCAGATAGGAGGTCGGCTGCATCAGCGCCAGTCGCCGCGCCGACAGCAGGTGGAAGGTCGCCGGCGTCGAGGGGCAGTTGACCGAGATGATGTCCATGCGCGCCAGCATCTGGTCGAGGCTTTCCCAGTAGGTCGCCTCCAGCTCGTCCTCCAGCGCCGGCATGACGCGGTGGCGGTTGTGGTAGTGGATCGACAGGCCGAAGGCCTTGGCGCGCCGGGCCACCGCCGTGCCGATGCGGCCCATGCCGACGATGCCGAGCCTTTTGCCCCAGATGCGGCGGCCGAGCATCCAGGTCGGCGACCAGCCGGTCCATTTCTTTTCGCCCGGCAACACGTTGGCGCCTTCGGCGAGCCGGCGCGGCACGGCCAGGAGCAGCGCCATCGTCATGTCGGCGGTGTCCTCGGTGAGCACGTTCGGCGTGTTGGTGACCGTGATTCCGCGCTTGGCGGCGGCGGCGACGTCGACCTTATCGACGCCGTTGCCGAAATTGGCGATCAGCTTGAGATTGTCGCCGGCCTGCTCGATCAGGGCGGCGTCGATCGTGTCGGTGATGGTCGGCACCAGCACGTCCGCCTCCTTCACCGCAGCCACCAGCTCGGGCTGGGTCATGGGGCGGTCCTCGACGTTGAGGCGCGCGTCGAAGAGTTCGCGCATGCGCGTCTCGACCGGGTCCGGCAGTTTGCGCGTGATGACGACGAGCGGTTTCTTCTTGCCGGCCATTCCCACCCTCGGATTCGGGTCTGTTGAGACCTCTTTAACCAAGACGGGCCAAACTGGAAATCGGTCGCAGCCCGTTTGCCTCATGTAACAAGCGGGGCGACGGAAGACAAAGAAAAAGGGGCGTCTGCCGGCTCCGCCAGGCCCGCCCAGCAAGCAAAGGAAACGAGAGTGTCCGGTTCAGCGTCGTATCGTCTTCTTCTCGGCGCCGTCCTCGCGGGAATGGTCACGGGCGTGCCGCAGGTCTCGGCCCAGAGCGCCGCCCAGACCGTGACGCTCGGCCCCAGCGGCCTGCCGCTGCCGCGCTTCGTCAGCCTGAAATCGGGACGCGTCAATTCCCGGATCGGACCCGGCCTGAACTATTCGGTCGACTGGATGTACACAAAGGCCGGGCTGCCGATGGAGATCGTCCAGGAATACGACACCTGGCGCAAGGTGCGCGACGCCGACGGCGCGGAGGGCTGGGTCAACCAGTCGCTGCTGTCGGGCAAGCGCACGGCGCTCATCACGCCCTGGCAGCGCGACAAGGCCGACCACGTCAAGCTTCTCAGCGAGCCGGACAAGGATGCGTCCGTGGTCGCGCTGATCGAGCCCGGCGTGATGGGAACGATCAAGTCCTGCAACGGCGAATGGTGCGAAATGACGCTCGGCGGCCATACGGGCTGGCTCAACCAGTCACAGCTCTGGGGCGCCTATCCGGGCGAGAAGGTCAAGGACTGATCGCGGGACCGATACCGAACGGCTGAGCCCGGGCGATCAGGCCACCGGCCTGCCGAAGCCGCAACCGGCATGGCCGCGGATCAGCGCCGCTGTTTCGGCCGCAGGCGCACCACCACGTCGACATTGACGATTTCCATGCCTTCGGGAGGCTCGGGGAGATTGCCGACGGCGACCGGGCCGGTCTCGATGTCGAAGATGCGGTTCTCGCCCTCGACGAAGAAATGGTGATGGTCGGAGGTGTTGGTGTCGAAATAGGTCTTCGACCCTTCCACCGACAGGATGCGCAGCAGGCCGGCCTGGGTGAACTGGTGCAGCGCGTTGTAGACGGTCGCGAGCGAGACCGGAACGCCGGCGGCGGCCGCTTCCTCGTGCAATTCCTCCGCCGACAGATGACGCTCGCCCTTGGCGAACAGCAGCTCGGCCAGCGCGACGCGCTGCCGGGTGGGACGCAGACCCGCGTCGCGCACCTGCTTGTCGATCGGGTTCCTGTGCCTTGGCTGGCTCGAATCCATCAACTTCTCTTCAACGTCCGCTTTACTCGGCGAAAGACGCCATACCGGTATGGGCCAGATATATTCCGTCGCCCGAATACGATCAATAGCGCGCATTGACCCGGCCCGACCGGCAGGCTAATCGCAAACGTCGGTTTCCGGCCGCAAGCGGACCGTGTTAGGTAAGGGCCGAACGCGGCGTGCTGTTCGCCGGTCAGACGGGGAGAAGAAAATTCATGGCTGAACGGAAGTCGAGCTACGGCTACGAGGAACTGCTTGCCTGCGCCCGCGGCGAGCTGTTCGGACCCGGCAACGCCCAGCTCCCGGCGCCGCCGATGCTGATGTTCGACCGCATCACCGAGATCAGCGAGACGGGCGGCGCCTTCGACAAGGGCTTCATCCGCGCCGAATTCGACATCAAGCCGGACCTCTGGTTCTTCCCCTGCCACTTCATCGGCAATCCCATCATGCCCGGCTGCCTCGGTCTCGACGCGCTGTGGCAGATGACAGGTTTCTTCCTCGGCTGGCTGGGCGAAGAGGGCAAGGGCATGGCCCTTTCCACCGGCGAGGTGAAGTTCAAGGGCATGGTGACGCCTTCGGTGAAGAAGGTGGAATACGGCGTCGATTTCAAGCGCGTGATGCGCGGCCGCCTCGTTCTCGGCATCGCCGACGGCTGGCTGAAGGCGGACGGCGATCCCATATACGCGGCCACCGACCTCAAGGTCGGCCTGTCGAAACAGCCGGCCGCCTGAGCGGCAGGCCCCTCACGAGGAGCGAGAGCATGAGACGAGTCGTCGTAACGGGCCTCGGCATCGTGTCGTCCATCGGCAACAACGCCAACGAGGTGCAGTCCTCGCTTTACGACGCGAAATCCGGCATTTCCTTCTCGCCCTCCTTCGCCGAGCACGGCTTCCGCTGCCAGGTCTGGGGGGCGCCGACGCTCGACCCGACGCCGATGATCGACCGGCGCGCGCTGCGCTTCCTGTCGCAGGGCGCGGCGTGGAACCATGTCGCCATGGACCAGGCGATCGCCGATGCGGGGCTGGAGGAAGGCGACGTCAGCAACGAGCGCACCGGCATCGTCATGGGCTCCGGCGGACCGTCCACCCGCACCATCGTGGAAGCGGCCGAGACCACGCTGAAGAACGGCTCGCCGAAGCGCATCGGCCCCTTCGCGGTGCCGAAGGCGATGTCGTCCACCGCGTCGGCGACGCTCGCCACCTGGTTCAAGATCCACGGCGTCAACTATTCGATCTCTTCGGCCTGCTCGACCTCGGCGCACTGCATCGGCAACGCCGCCGAACTGATCCAGTGGGGCAAGCAGGACGTGATGTTCGCCGGCGGTCACGAGGATCTCGACTGGACGATGTCGGACCTGTTCGACGCGATGGGCGCGATGTCGTCGAAGTTCAACGACAACGCCGCGGTAGCGTCCCGCGCCTATGACGTCGACCGCGACGGGTTCGTCATCGCCGGCGGCGCCGGCGTGCTGGTTCTTGAGGAACTGGAGCGCGCCAAGGCGCGCGGCGCGAAAATCTACGCCGAAATCGTCGGCTACGGTGCGACCTCCGACGGTTACGACATGGTGGCGCCCTCCGGCGAAGGCGCGGTGCGCTGCATGCGCCAGGCGCTGGCGACGGTGAAGGGTCCGGTCGACTATATCAACACCCACGGAACCTCGACGCCGGTGGGCGACAGCAGGGAAATGGGCGCCATCCGCGAGGTGTTCGGCGACAAGATGCCCCACATCGCCTCCACGAAGTCCCTGACCGGCCATTCGCTGGGCGCGGCCGGCGTGCAGGAATCGATCTACTCCATCCTGATGATGCAGGGCGGTTTCATCGGCGAAAGCGCCCATATCCAAAATCTCGACCCCGAATTCGAAGGCATGCCGGTGGTGCGCAAGCGCATCGACAATGCCAGGATCGACACCGCGCTGTCGAACTCCTTCGGCTTCGGGGGCACCAACGCAACGCTGGTCTTCCAGCGCTACGCTGCATAGGGGCCGTTGCCATGACCGGATTGATGCAAGGCAAGCGCGGTCTCGTGATGGGCGTGGCCAACGATCACTCGATCGCCTGGGGCATCGCGAAGAAGCTGCGCGAACAGGGCGCCGACCTCGCCTTCACCTATCAGGGCGAGGCGTTCGGCCGCCGGGTGAAGCCGCTGGCCGAGCAGGCGGGCGCTTCGCTGGTCGTTCCTTGCGACGTCGAGGACAGCGCCTCCGTCGCCGCGACATTCGAGACGCTCAGACAAGAATGGGGCGGCATCGATTTCCTCGTCCACGCCATCGGCTTCTCTGACAAGAACGAGCTCAAGGGGCTTTATGCCGACACCACGCGCGACAACTTCGTGCGCACCATGGTGATCTCCTGCTACTCCTTCACGGAAGTCGCGCGCCATGCCGCCGCGCTGATGCCCGAAGGCGGATCGATGCTCACGCTGACCTATGCCGGCTCGGTGCGCGTGATGCCCAATTACAACGTCATGGGCGTGGCCAAGGCGGGGCTGGAGGCGAGCGTGCGCTATCTCGCCAACGACTACGGCCCGCGCGGCATCCGCATCAACGGCCTTTCGGCCGGGCCGGTGCGCACGCTGGCCGGCGCGGGCATTTCCGACGCCCGGTACATGTTCGGCTACCAGCAGCGCAATTCGCCGCTGCGCCGCAACGTGTCGATCGACGAGATCGGCGGATCGGCGCTCTATCTCCTGTCCGACCTGTCCTCGGGCGTGACCGGCGAGATCCATTATGTGGATTCGGGCTATCACATCGTTTCCATGCCGACCCTGAGCGAATTGAAGCGGATGGACGAGGCACACGACTGACGGCACCTGCCGTCTTCGCGCTCAGGTTGAGAGCGCGGTGACAGAAACCTGTTGGTAGGGGTTTTGCTGTTAGAAAGTCCCGTTGCGCAGGGACCTTCAAGCATGTCCGCGAGCCGGAATCCGAGCCGCACGCCTCTCTTCAGGCTGCTGACCATCGCCAGTTCCGGCACGGGCAGCTTCCTGCTCGGCATCTGGGGGCTGAAATTCGGATTCGGCGACGGCCTCGCCGGCATGCCGGCGTCCTCCATCGTCGGCATCATCGCGGCGCTCTGCGCCCTGGCCGCCGCCGGCGGCGCCATGTCGTTCTTCGCCGGCGTCGATGAATCCGCGGAATATGTCTACAACGAGACCAATTTCGACAAGCTGACCGGCACGTTCACGCGCGCCGCCATGATCGGGCGCATCGCCGAGGCGGCGGCCGAAACGATCCGGACAGGCAAGCCGATCTATCTCATCGACCTGGACATCAACCGCTTCAAGCAGATCAACGACGCCATCGGCTATACGGCGGGCGACGAGCTGGTGGCCCTCTTTGCCCGGCGGTTGAAAAGCGGTCTTCCCGACGACGTCGTCGTCGGGCGCATCGGCGCAGGCGAATTCGCCCTGCTCTATCCGGACCATCTCGTAACGGCGCCGATGGAAGAGCTGATTGAAAATCTCATCGAAAAGACGACGCGTCCGTACCAGCTTACCACCCATCTCCAGTCGATCAGCATCTCGGCCGGGTTGGTCGCCATGCCGAAGGACGGCGTGGACCCGATCCTCGTCATGCGCCGCTCGAACCTGGCGCTCCAGCATGCGCGCGCCGGTGGCCTCGGCAACTGGGCGATCTTCCATCCCGACATGGGCAAGGTCGCGGACCAGCGCCAATGGATCGAATCGGAACTCCATACCGCATTCGAGCGCGGCGACTTCGACCTGCATTACCAGCCGCAGTTCGACCTGCCCACAGGCCGTGTCGTCGGCTACGAAGCGCTGATCCGCCGGCGCCATCCCGAGCGCGGCATGATCGCGCCGATGGAGTTCATCCCTATCGCCGAGGAGACCGGCATGATCCTGCCGATCGGCGAATGGGTGCTGCGCAAGGCGTGCAACGACGCGCGCTACCTGCCGCAGGACTGCTTCGTCGCCGTCAACATCTCGGCCGCCCAGTTCATGGGCAGGAACTTCATCGGCCTCGTTCGGTCCATCATGGCTGCATCGGGCATCGATCCGCACCGCCTTGAACTGGAAGTCACCGAGACGGCGATGATGCAGGATCGCGACCATGCCGCCGATATTCTCAAGAACCTCGCGGAAATGGGGGTTTCGGTCGCCGTGGACGATTTCGGCACCGGCTATTCGAACCTGAGCTATCTGGTCGATTTTCCGTTCCGCAAGCTCAAGATCGACAAGTCCTTCGTCAGCCGCATGGATTCGGATTCCAGCTCAGGTGCCGTCGTCTCGACCATCGTGGGCCTGTCGCGCGCGCTGGGCGTCAGCACCATCGCCGAAGGCGTGGAGACCGAGCACCAGGCGACGCTGCTCAAGGCAGCTGGTTGCCAGGTGGTGCAGGGCAATTTCTACGGACGGGCCGCGCCGCTCATCAAGATCGAGGAAGCCCATCCTGTCGTCATGCCGGATGCCCTTGGGTCGGATGCCCCTAGGCCGGATGCCGCCCGGCCGGACAGGCAGCAGGCGCTGCGGGTCGCGAACCTGCATTGAGCGCAGCCCCGTCGCGGCGGGCCGGCACGCCGCCGATCAGCGGCGCGCCGACAGCACCTTGAAGCCGGAATCGCGCGCGACCTCGCCCGAGCTTGCGAAGCAGGTCTTCAGCACCGCTTCATAGGGCAGCTGCCGGTTCGCCACCATCACCAGCCGTCCGCCCGGCTTCAAGGCCTTCGCCGCCGCGTGGATCATGCCTGCGCCGATGCCGGGATCGGCGGCATGGCCCTTGTGGAAGGGCGGGTTCATGACGACGGTGTCGTAGCGCCGCTCCACCGGTTCGGCCAGCAGATCGGTCCAGAAGAATTCCTTCCGCTGCGGCGTCGCGGCGAGGTTCAGCTTCGCCGCTTCGAGCGCCTCGAAATCCGCCTCGTAGAGATCGAGCGCCGATACGGCAGGGCATCGGGCCGCGACCTCGGCGGCGACAAAACCCCATCCGGCGCAGAAATCGGCCACGGCGCCGGACAGGTCGGCGGGGAGGTTTTCGACCAGAAGCCTGGACCCGGCGTCGACGCGGTCGTGCGAGAACATGCCCGGCAAGGTATGGAAGCGGTTCTCGACCAGCAGGGCCGGATTGGCGGCACGCAGCGCCAGGGCAGCCTCCCCTGCCCCGCCCTCGCGGCGAAACCAGAAAGCAAGGCCGTGGTATTTCGGCAGCGCGCCTTCGATCCCGAGAAGCCCGGCCAGACGCTTGCGCAGGCTGGCGATGCCGTCGTCCTTCGCGCCGGCGACGACGATCAGCCCACCTTCCTTCGTGCGCCCGACGGCCTCCGCGATGCGCAACTCGTTCTGTCCGCGATGGCGGTCGGCGAGGATCAAGGCCACGTCATACCCCTCCTCTTCGGGCCGTGGCGTAACCGTAAGGCCCGAACGCTCGAGCGCCAGGAAATCCGGACGGAAGCCTTGCACAGCGCGGACCGGCGCCGCCCAGCCCTGCGGCAGGCGAAAACCCGGCGCGGCGCCGAGGAAGAGCACACGGTCTTCCTGTCGCTGCGGTTCGAGAGAACCGGCATCGAAGGGGTGAAAAAGCGTCTTCAGCGCATCATCGGCCATGACCGACACCTAACAGCAATCGAACTTCGGTTCACGCCGGCGGCCAAATGAAAACGGGCGCGGCCTTGCGGCCACGCCCATCGAAAGACTGCCGGAAAGCGCCGATCAGGCGGCGTCTTCCTCGCCTTCGGACTTCTTCTCCTTGGCGATCTCCTTGCCGGTCGCCTGGTCGACGACCTTCATGGAGAGGCGGACCTTGCCGCGCTCGTCGAAGCCCATCAGCTTGACCCAAACCTTGTCACCTTCCTTGACCACGTCGGTGGTCTTGGCGACGCGCTCGTTGGAAAGCTGCGAGATGTGGACGAGGCCGTCCTTCGGGCCGAAGAAGTTGACGAAGGCGCCGAAGTCGGCGGTCTTGACGACCGTGCCCTCGTAGATCTCGCCGACTTCCGGCTCGGCCACGATGGTGTGGATCCACTTCTTGGCCGCCTCGATCTCCTTGGCGTTCGACGACGCGATCTTGACCGTGCCGTCGTCCTCGATGTTGATCTTGGCGCCGGTCTTTTCCACGATCTCGCGGATGACCTTGCCGCCCGAGCCGATCACGTCGCGGATCTTGTCGGTCGGGATGTGCATGACCTCGATGCGCGGCGCGAACTCGCCCAGTTCATGGCGGCCCTCGGTGATGGCCTTGGCCATCTCGTCGAGGATATGCAGGCGGCCGTCCTTGGCCTGGCCGAGCGCGACCTTCATGATCTCCTCGGTGATGCCGTCGATTTTGATGTCCATCTGCAGCGAGGTGATGCCGCCGGCGGTGCCGGCCACCTTGAAGTCCATGTCGCCGAGATGGTCCTCGTCGCCGAGGATGTCGGAGAGCACCGCGAAGCGCTCGCCTTCCTTGATCAGGCCCATGGCGATGCCGGCCACCGGCTTGGACAGCGGAACGCCCGCGTCCATCAGCGCCAGCGACGTGCCGCAGACGGTCGCCATCGAGGACGAGCCGTTGGACTCGGTGATCTCGGAGACGACGCGCAGCGTGTAGGGGAACTGCTCCGCCGAGGGCAGCATCGGATGGACGGCGCGCCAGGCGAGCTTGCCGTGGCCGATCTCGCGGCGGCCGGGAGAGCCCATGCGGCCGGTCTCGCCCACCGAATAGGGCGGGAAGTTGTAGTGCAGCAGGAAGGTTTCCTTGCGGGTGCCGGTCAGCTCGTCGACGAACTGCTCGTCCTCGCCGGTACCCAGCGTGGCGACGACCAGCGCCTGGGTCTCGCCGCGGGTGAACAGCGCCGAACCGTGGGTACGCGGCAGGACGCCGACTTCGGAGACGATCGGACGGACCGTCTTCAAATCACGACCGTCGATGCGCGAGGAGGTGTCGAGGATGTTCCAGCGCACGACCTTGGCCTGGAGTTCCTTGAACACGGTGCCGATCTGCTCGGAGGTGTACTTCGCCTCCTCGCCCTCCGGAGCGGCGAACGCGGCCTTGACCTTGGCCTTGACGGCGTCGACGGCGGCGTAGCGGGCCTGCTTGTCGGTGATCTTGTAGGCGTCGCGCAGCTCGTCGCCGACGACCTTGAGCATCTCGCCCTCGAGCTCGGAATAATCCGGCGAGGTGAAGTCGCGCGGGTCCTTGGCAGCGACCTCGGCCAGCTTGATGATGGCGTCGATGACCGGCTGGAAGCCCTTGTGGCCGAAGGTGACGGCGCCGAGCATCACGTCCTCGGACAGCTCCTTCGCCTCGGACTCGACCATCATGACCGCGTCGGACGTGCCGGCGACGACCAGGTCGAGTTTCGATTCCGGCATCTCGTCGATGTGCGGGTTGAGCACGTATTCGCCGTTGATGTAGCCGACGCGGGCGCCGCCGATGGGGCCCATGAACGGCACGCCGGACAGCGTCAGCGCCGCCGATGTGGCGACGATGGCGAGGATATCGGGGTCGTTCTCCAGATCATGCTGGACGACGGTGACGACGATTTGGGTGTCGTTCTTGTAGCCGTCGGCGAAGAGCGGGCGGATCGGGCGATCGATCAGGCGCGAGGTCAGCGTTTCCTTCTCGCTCGGACGGCCTTCGCGCTTGAAGAAGCCGCCGGGGATCTTGCCGGCTGCGAAGGTCTTTTCCTGGTAATTGACCGTCAGCGGGAAGAAATCGAGGCCGGGCTTCGGCTCCTTCATCGAAACGACGGTGGCGAGAACCACGGTCTCGCCGTAGGTGGCGAGCACGGCGCCGTCGGCCTGGCGGGCGATCTTGCCGGTCTCCAGGGTGAGCGGACGCCCGCCCCATTCGATTTCCACTTTGTGGTGATTGAACATGTCTTGTCCTTGCATAATGCGGCCGGGCCGCCGCCGCCCTTTGCGACGCGGTCCCAACCTGCTGGCTTCGTTCGGGCAGCCACGGGCAAGACAACGGGAGGTCCGGGCTGTCGGCACCTTTGGTGCGTCCGGGCGTCCTGCAATCCTGCCCCATGACCGTCCATGGGCGGCTCCGCGCAATGGTGCGGCGGGAACCGGGTTCGGGCCGGCAGATGCCTAGGCCCGCATGCGCGACCGGCGGACCCTCCTCAGGAGAGCCCGCCGGCCAAAGGGTCAGCGACGCAGTTCGAGCTTTTCGATCAGCGTCTGGTAACGCGCCTCGTCCTTGCGCTTGAGATAGTCAAGCAGGCTGCGGCGCTGGGAAACGAGAGCGAGCAGGCCACGACGGGAATGGTTGTCCTTCTTGTGGTCCTTGAAGTGCTCGGTCAGGTTCTTGATACGCTCCGAAAGGATGGCGACCTGGACTTCCGGCGAACCGGTGTCGCCCTTGGCCGTGGCATACTGCGCCATCAATTCCTGTTTGCGTTCAGCAGTGATCGACATCGTGCTTTTCCTTTCTCGAATGGAGGAAACGGGACGCCTTGAGCCGGGATGTCGTCCAGCAAAGGCCGATGCAAAACATGCGCGTTTTCGCGATGTTGCGGCGCATATAGGGTATTTGGGGCGGAAAAGATAGGGGGATTTCGTGGGGGGAGGGGTTGGACGGCGGCTGAGGGGTGGAATGCGGACTGACAGCCTCCCGCACTCACTCCGCGAAAGCCGTCGTCAGGCCGACCGGTGGGATGCCTTAATCTCCCTAATGAACCCAAGGCCCATTTATAGACAAGTTGAAGATAATTTCTTGATTGAATTGAGCTCTCTTTAAGAAAGCCTACGCACAATGGGAGTATGACTAAGATACCGCACTCGGCGAGAGCGGAAATGGCGGTTGACCACCCGGCAAAATCGCTGATTGCCTTGCAAACGGATATTCTTGAGAAGGTAGCCTACGGGGAGCCGCTGGCATCGGTCACCGATCATCTTTGCAGGCAGGCCGAGACGATAGCCGCAGATGTTATCTGCTCGGTTCTCACCGTCGATAGAGATGGCAGGCTGCGGACGCTTGCAGGTCCAAGCCTTCCAGAGCAGTACTCGCGGGCGATCGACGGAATTCCGATCGGGCCTGACATTGGTTCCTGTGGCGCGGCGGCGTATCGCGGCATGGCAGTGGAAGTCACGGATATCGAGTGTGACCCGCTTTTTGACGACTACAGGTCGCTTTTACTCCCGCTTGGCTTGAAGGCCTGCTGGTCCAGTCCAATCAAGGCTCGGGACGGCCGCGTCGTCGGGACTTTCGCCTTTTATTTTCCTACCCCCCGAGGGCCGACGGACGTCGAAAGGGAAGTGGTTGCGCGCTGCACTCATATTTGCAGTATCGCCATTGAACACGACGAGAACCGGCGGCGCATGCATGAACTGGCGTTCGTGGACACCTTGTCGGGAGCACCTAACCGCGCCAGCTTCAATCTCCGTATCGGACAACTGACGGGAGCAACTCCAAAATCTTTCGCTCTGATGTTGATCGACCTCGATCATCTGAAGGAGATCAACGACACGTTGGGACATGCCGGCGGTGACATGCTGGTGCGTACTACCGCGCTGCGTCTCAAAACCGCGCCGATCGCTGTCGAGGTCTTTCGTATCGGAGGTGACGAATTTGCCGTGGTCGTGCCGGGTTGCAGCACGGCATCCGAGATGACCAAGGCGGCACATGGGTTGATCGAAGCGATCAGTATGCCATTCCAGTATGGCGAACACACGATCGTTTCTTCCGTGACCGTCGGCGGCGCACTTTACGGATGCGACGGCATCGACGCCGAAACCTTGTACCAGAACGCCGACTTTGCCCTCTATCACGCAAAGGCGGAATGCAGAGGCGGTTTCGTTCCCTTCGTGCCCGGGATGCGCACGGCTATCACACGTAGGATTCAAACCATACGTGAGGTCGGCGACGCACTATCCGAAGGCCGCGTCTTCGCGGCCTATCAACCGATCGTGCGGATCGACACTGCCGAGATCGTTGGCGTGGAGGCGTTGGTGCGCATGCGTACCCCGGAGGGGCGGATTGTACCGGCCAACGAGTTTCACGAAGCCATCTCGGACCCGCGTATCGGCGACAACCTGACGATGCAGATGCTGTCGGAGGTGACCGCTGACGTAAGAGCCTGGCTCGACAGCGGTATTTCACTCCAGCATGTCGGCATTAATGTTGCGAGCCCAGACTTCCAGAAAGGCGGTCTCGAAGACCGGATCGTAGAGAAGTTCGCAGCCGCCAACGTCCCGCTCGAGCATGTCATCCTGGAAATCAACGAAACGGTTTTTATGGGCGGTCACGACAATCACATCGCCCGAGCAGCGGAAAATCTGCGGGCCAAAGGAATGCGTGTTGCGCTCGATGATTTTGGCACCGGTCACGCCTCGCTTACCCATCTCCTGAACTTCCCCGTGGACATCATCAAGATCGACAAATCATTTGTCGACCGCATGATTGAAGACCACCGGAGCCTGGTAATCGTCGAAGGGTTGATCGAAGTGGCACATAAGCTCGATATGAAGATCATTGCCGAAGGAATCGAGACTGAGGAACAGGCCAACAAACTGGCATCCCTCGGCTGCATACTTGGCCAGGGGTACCGCTACGGGCGTGCCGCCTCAGCGGCGACCACCCTCGAACTCCTGCGTCGCTTTTCACAAAAGCCTGACAGTCCGTCAGCATATCAGGTGCCTTATCGGTTAACAGCATGACGCATTTCGGCGTTCGAGACGCACCGGGGGCCGTCTGCTGACAGTCCGCCTCGCGGTGGCATTTGTAGAAGCTGCCGTTCCGCATACAGCCCCGGCTCCGCCGTCCATGGGAACCGAGCGAATGGCAATTTTCGGGCGGCGGCGGAAGCGCCCAGAACGGCGACAATGAGGTCGGAGGCCGACATTCAACCTGTGACGCCATCTCGAACGCCCTTTTTATCCCCACCCTCTCCTCCCCTGCGATAATCCCGCCGCGTGAAAGGAGCGAGGTTTGGATAGTCGGGCGGGAATCGAGAGGAACGTCGAGGCGCTGAAGCGCATCCTTGTCTCGCTCGTCGCCATGGCCGGGTTCGCGGCCACTTTCACCTCCCCCTTGTGGGGAGGTCGAAGCGAAGCGTCGGGTGGGGGTAATTCTCAGCCCGACACCCCCACCCCTAACCCCTCCCCGCAAGGGGGAGGGGAACTCCGCCCTACCCTGCCGCGCCATCTGCACCGGGCCATCCTGCGGCTGCTCAGGCCGGCGGAATCGGCGGCGCGGCGGCTGATCATCGCAATGGCGATGACCGCGACGCCCGAGGCGCGCGAAACGGGACATGGCGCGACGCCGCTCGGAAACGGCGATGCCATAACAGTTCCGCGGTGGCGCGGGCCGGTGCAGCAGGTGGAGGTTCGGAGCAAGCGCCATTTCCGGCCGACATCGCCGCGCCAGCCGGATGCCCTTCCCGCCCCACGGCGGCTTTCGCTGCCGCTGCTCGACCCGATGACCCGTCCGTTTCGCAGCGCCGCGCCTGTGCGACCGACGACCCTTCCGCGCCTTTGGGCGCCGGGCATGACGGCGCCGCGATTTCCACTCCCCGCGCCGCCGGCGCCTCACGATCCGCTCGACGCCACGCGGCTGAGGCTGAGGCTCGACGCGCTCGGGCGCGCGCTGGACGATCTGCCGGGCCAGACGCTGCGCTTCGCGCGCTGGCGGGCGCGGCAGGCCTCCATGCGCGAGCGCGGCCGTTTTCGCCGGCCGCTCAGGCCGGGCCGTCCGCCCGGCGCCCTGCCGCCTGGAAACCGGCGGCGGGAACACGAGGTCCACGCGGTGCTCGCCCATGCGCATTCGCTCTGCTGGTGGGCGCTGGAGCGGCGGGACACGTCGTGACGGGCGGGGTGTGCCTGCATTCTGTTTGGTGGGCGCCGTACCCCCACCCCTAACCCCTCCCCACAAGGGGGAGGGGGAACTGCCGCGCGCCCGGATTCCCCTCCCTTGCGGGGGTCCGAAGGACGGGCGAGACCCGTGGCCCGCCCCGGCAAGGTTAGGGGTGGGGGTACTGGCTCCGCCCTGGCAAGGTTAGGGGTGGAGGGGCCAGCCTCTATCGCCAATCGTCAAACGAGGCACCTTCCTGCAAAGAAAGCGTGGTTTGGAAAGGCAGGCCGCTCGCGGGTTCCGGTTCCTCGCCCCTCTGGGGAGAGGTGGCTCGGCGAAGCCGAGACGGAGAGGGGCGGCACCTTACACAATGGGCTTCCCCTCAAGCAGAAAGGCTCACAGCCATTTCTTCCACTTGAAGAAGCCGACCAGCGCGAGCGCCACCGCGGCCATGAAGATGAGTGCTGCCGGGTAGCCGTAATAGGCGCGCAGTTCGGGCATGTTCCAGGGCGAGGCGTCGGGGTCGAAGTTCATGCCCCAGACGCCGACCAGGAAGGTCAGCGGGATGAAAATCGCCGAGACGATGGTGAGCAGCGAGATGACGTCGTTGGTGCGCGCCTGGGAGAGCGACAGGTGCATCTCGATCAGGCCGCTCATGGTGTCGCGCTCGGTCTCGACCATCTGGATCAGGCGGATGGCGTGGTCGAGCGTGTCGTTGAAGAACACCTTGGTCTCGGCCTGCACATAGGGCGCGTCGTTGCGGATCAGGGTGGCGAGCGCGTCGCGCAGCGGCCACAGCACGCCCTTCAGCATGTTGATGGAGCGGCGCATCTGCTGAAGCTCGGTCATCTGCTGCTTGTGCGGCGAGCGCAGCATGGCGTCCTCGATGCTGTCCGCCACCTCGGCCGAGGCTTCGATCGGCGGAAAGTAGCTGTCGACGATGGCGTCGATCAGCGCGTAGGCAAGGTAGTCGGCGCCGCGCGTGAGCAGACGGTTCGGCGCCGGACTGTCGATGCGCCTGCGCACCGGGTCGAACGGATCGCCCTCGTGCTCCTGGAAGGTGAGGACGAATTTCTCGCCGAAGAAAACGGAGACCTGCTCGTAGCGCAGCGTGGACACGTCGTCGATCATCGAGAGCGTCATGAAGGCGTGGTCGTCGTAGAAGTCCACCTTCGGGCGCTGGCCGGTATTGACCACGTCCTCGAGCGCCAGCGGATGCAGGCCGAAGGTCTTGCCGATCTCCTCGATCAGGGGAATGTCGGCGAGGCCGGTGCAATCCAGCCAGATCACCGGCCAGTGGTCGAGGTTCTTGACCACGTCGCCGATGGCGGCCTTGCGGATGGTCTTCGACTTCGCGGCCGAGATCAGCGTCAGTGTGAGGCGCGTCGGCTCAGCCGAGGGATCGGCGATCAGCGTGCCCGGCGAGGCACCGACCGGTGAGCGGCGTGTCTTGAAAACCCTGCGCTTCTTCTCGCCCGTCTTCGCCATGACCGCTCCGTCTCCCGACTCACCGGTCAATCTAGGGCCAACGCCTTATCCGGCAAAGACGCGCCGCGGCTTGAACATGCCGCGCTCGATGGAGCCGATGGCGACGAGGCGGCCATGCGCGGTGGCGCAGGCTTCGTCGGCCTCGACGGGGGCGTCGCGGCCGCGCACGATGACGGGATTGCCGAGCCTGATCTTGGTCGCCGTATCGTCGCTGACGGCGACCTGCGGCAGGCAGTCGAGCGCCGCGACCGTATCGATGACGAGACCGTCGATCGCCGCGAAATCCATCGGCAGGTCGCCCTCCTGCGGCTGGCCGGCCTCGCCGAAGCGCGCCGTCTCCAGTTCCTTGACGGTGACGAAATCGTCCGGCGTGAAGGGGTCGACCTCGGTGCGGCGCAGGTCCGCGATATGGCCGTAGCAGCCGAGGTCGCGGCCCATGTCGCGGGCCAGGCTGCGCACATAGGTGCCCTTGCCGCACTCGACCTCGAAGACCGTCCGGTCGCCGTCGTGGCTGACGATGTCGAGACGGCCGATCTCGACCTCGCGGGCGGGGATGTCCACCGCCTCGCCGCCGCGCGCCAGGTCATAGGCGCGCTCGCCGGCGATCTTGATGGCCGAGAACTGCGGCGGCGTCTGCATGATGACGCCGGTGTATTTCGGCATGACGGCGCGGATGTCCGCTTCCGAGGGACGCTTGTCGGAGTTGTTCGTCACCGGCCCTTCGAGGTCGTCCGTCGAACGCTCCTCGCCCCAGGCGACGGTGAAGCGGTAGATCTTGGCGCCGTCCTGGACATAGGGCACCGTCTTGGTCGCATCGCCCAGCGCGATCGGCAGCATGCCGGACGCCAGCGGGTCGAGCGTGCCGGCATGGCCTGCCTTCTCGGCCTGGAACAGCCACTTGACCTTGGAGACCGCCTCGGTCGAGCCCATGCCGACCGGCTTGTCCAGGATCACCCAGCCGGAAACCGGCCGGCCCTTCTTCTTGCCGCGACGGGCCATTCAGTCCTCTTTGTCGTCGTCGTGCTCCAGGTCACGCGCCACTTCGGGCGAATGCAGGAGCTCGTTGATCTTCTGGAAATTGTCGTAGCTGGTGTCGAGCCGGAAGCGGAACTCGGGCATGTACTTCATCTGCCTGAGCGCCGGCGAAATGCGGCCGCGGATGAACTTCGCGTGCCGGTTCAGGGCCTCGACCACGGCGGCATCGTCCTTGGCGCCCATCGGCGCGACGAAGGCGGTGGCGATCTTCAGGTCCGGCGACATGCGCACTTCCGACACCGAGATCACCGTCGCCTCGATCAGGTCGTCGCGCACCTCTGCGCGCTGCAGCATCTCGGCCAACGCGTGGCGCACCTGCTCGCCGACGCGCAGGACGCGCTGCGAGGGACCGGAATTATGGGAACGGGCCATCTTTCAATCCTGAAACCCGGCATGGAATGGAACCGCGCCGGAGGTTTCAAATATAGCGGGCGGCGGCTTCACGGCCACCGCCCGGACTCTGCAAAGTGCTCGAACTCAGAGCGTGCGCGTCACCATCTCGACGCGGAAACACTCGATGACGTCGCCGACCTGGATGTTCTCGTAGTTCTGGAACGCCATGCCGCATTCCTGGCCGACGGGAACCTCCGGCACCTCGTCCTTGAAGCGCTTGAGCGTCTTCAGCGTGCCTTCGTGGATGACGACGTTGTCGCGGATCAGGCGCACGCCCGCGCCGCGCTCCACCTTGCCTTCGGTGACGCGGCAGCCCGCGACCTTGCCGACCTTGGTGATGTTGAACACCTCCAGGATCTCGGCATTGCCGATGAAGGTCTCGCGCCGCTCCGGCGACAGCAGGCCCGACATCGCCGCCTTCACGTCATCCACGAGGTTGTAGATGATGTTGTAGTAGCGGATCTCGATGCCCGCCTGCTCGGCGGCGGTCCTTGCCTGCGCGTTGGCGCGGACGTTGAAGCCGATGATGACGGCTCCCGACGTCTCGGCGAGCGTCACGTCGCTCTCGGTGATGGCGCCGGCGCCCGAATGGACGATGCGCGCCCTGACCTCGTCGGTGCCGAGCTTCTCCAGCGCGGCATCGATCGCCTCGATGGAGCCCTGCACGTCGCCCTTGACGATGAGCGGGAACTCCTTGAGGCCGCTCGACTGCAACTGCGACATCATCTGCTCGAGCGAGCCGCGCTGGCCGGCGTGCTTGGCCACCGCCTTGTCGCGGGCGAGCCGCTGGCGGTACTCGGTGATCTCTCTCGCGCGCGCCTCGTTGGTGACGATGGCGAAGCGGTCGCCGGCATGCGGCGTGCCCTGAAGGCCGAGCACCTCGACCGGCATGGCCGGCGGCGCCTCGGGCACATGCTCGCCGCGGTCGTTGACCAGCGCGCGCACCCTGCCCCATTCGTTGCCAGCCACCAGGATTTCGCCCGGCAGCAGCGTGCCGGTCTGCACCAGCACGGTGGCGACCGGACCGCGGCCCTTGTCGAGGCGCGCCTCGATGACCACGCCTTCGGCGGTGCGGTCGGGATTGGCCTTGAGGTCGAGGATCTCGGCCTGCAGCAGCACGGCTTCCAGAAGCTTGTCGATGCCTGCACCCGTCTTGGCGGAGACCTCGACGTCGAGCGTCTCGCCGCCCATCTCCTCGACCACGATCTCGTGCTGGAGAAGCTGGGTGCGCACCTTCTGCGCGTTGGCGCCGGGCTTGTCGATCTTGTTGATGGCAACGATGATCGGCACTCTGGCGGCGCGGGCGTGGTTGATGGATTCCACCGTCTGCGGCATCACGCTGTCGTCGGCCGCGACCACCAGGATGGCCACGTCGGTAGACTGGGCGCCGCGCGCACGCATGGCGGTGAAGGCCTCGTGACCGGGCGTGTCGATGAAGGTGATCTTCTGCCCGTTCCTCTCGACCTGGTAGGCGCCGATATGCTGGGTGATGCCACCGGCCTCGCCGGACACCACATTGGCCTGGCGGATGGCGTCGAGCAACGAGGTCTTGCCGTGGTCGACGTGGCCCATGATGGTGACCACCGGCGGGCGCGATACCAGATCCTCCGGCCGGTCGGGAATATTGAACAGGCCTTCCTCGATATCGGACTCGGCCACGCGCTTGACCGTATGACCGAATTCGGTGGCGATCAGCTCGGCCGTATCGGCGTCGATGACGTCGCCCGGCTTCATCATCTGGCCCTGCTTCATGAAGAACTTGACGATGTCGACCGCCCGTTCCGACATGCGGTTGGCGAGTTCCTGGATGGTGATCGTTTCTGGAATGGTGACCTCGCGCATGACCTTTTCGCGCGGCTCATTGTGCATGGCGCGCTTGAATTTCTCCTGTCGGCGGCGGGCGGCGGCGAGCGAACGGCCGCGCGCCGAATCCCCGTCCTCGGACGACAGTGCCGAGGTCAGCGTCAGCTTGCCGCGGCGGCGATCGTCTTCGCGTGTGCGCGTCGGCTTGGGAACCTCCGGCGTGGGAAGGCGGCGCGGCGGCAGGGACGATGCGCCGCGGCTACGCGGCTTCTCCTCTTCCTCGGCGCCATCGGCGGTCTGCGGCGCGCGTCGGCGCGCCTCTTCCTCGGCGCGCTTGCGCGATTCCGCTTCCTTCTGCAGACGCGCTTCCTCCTCGGCCTGACGGCGCGCGGACTCCTCGCGCTCGCGCTGGCGGCGCTCCTCTTCCTCGGCGCGGCGCCTGGCATCCTCGGCCGCGCGGACACGGTCTTCCTGCTCGCGGGCGACGGAGCCTTCGAGCGCCCTGCGGCGGGCTTCCATCTCGTCGCGCGACAATTCGTTGAGTACCAGCCGTTCGGGCGGCGTCTGACGCGGCTGCTGCGGTTCGGCTGCCGGCTGCTGCGCAACGGGGGCAGGCGCGGCAGATCTCGCCTGCGGCTTCGGCGTGAAGACCGGGGCAGGTTCGGGCCGCTCGCCCGGCTTGACGAACTTGCGCTTGGTCTCGACGACGACCTGCTTGGTGCGGCCGTGCGAGAAATTCTGCCGCACGGTGCTCTGCTCCACACCCGGGCGCTTCAGCGTCAGCGTCTTTTTGGGCGTTACGCTCAGCGTCTTGTCGTCGCCCGATTTCGTATCACTCATTCCACATCCTCTGCGGCGTCTTCGTCGCCGGCAACGGCCGCAAGCATTGCCAGATCGTCCGGGGAACCGCCCCGGTATCGGTCGAGCGCAACCATGCGCTTCCCAACCGCCTTGCCCGCGTCACCCGCGAGAACGGCAGCATGTATCACATTTGTCGCCCCGAATGCCAAACCCAATTCGGCCTGCGAAAAAAGTTTGTAGGCAGGGATGGCCGGGCCGCCGAGATGAACGGTGGCCCGGCGGGCCTGGGCGATCTTGCGCACTCCGTCCTCGGCCGCTTCCACGGCATGGAGCACGAGCGAGGCCTTGCCGGACCGGACCGCCGCCTCGACCTTCGCGGCGCCGAGCACGACCTGACCGGCCTTGCGCGCCAGTCCCAGCGCGCCCGCTGTCGATTTCACCAGAAGGGAATCGACCATGCCGCCCAAATCCGGCGGCACGGCAACCGGCCGCTTGAAGGCACGGCTGAAATGGTTCTTCTGGGCCGCCTTTTCAACCGTGGCACGGTCGGCGCCCACCCAGCAGCCACGGCCGGGCAGGTTTCGCTTGAGATCGGGGACGACGGACGAATCCGGACCGACCACGAACCGGATCAATTCATCCGGCGCGGCGGTCTTTCGCGTGACGATGCAGGTGCGATCGTTCATTTCGTCCAAGGGCGGCCCCGATCCGTCTCATCTCAGGCGCCGACGGTTTCGGCTTCCGCAGCCTCGGCGGCTTCGGTCTGGGCTTCCTCTTCGGAAATCCAGCCGGCCTTGAGACGGGCAGCCAAAATCATCTGCTCTGCATCGGCCTTGGAGACGCCGTGATCGGCGAGAACGCCCGGAAAGACCTTGGTCTCGCCGTCCTTGCGCTCCTTCCAGCCGACGAGGTCGTCGGCGGCGTAGCCGGCGAAATCCTCGATCGTCTTCACGCCGTCTTCGCCGAGCGACACCATCATGGCGGTGGTGATGCCGGGAATCTCGCGCAACTCGTCCTCGACGCCGAGCTTCTTGCGCGCGGCGTCCTGCTCGGCCTCGACCTTTTCCAGATGCTCGCGGGCGCGGGTCTGGATTTCGGTCGCCGTGTCCTCGTCGAAACCGTCGATCGAGGAAATCTCGTCGGGCTCGACATAGGCGACTTCCTCGACGGAGGTGAAGCCTTCCGAAGCCAGCACCTGGCCGACCATTTCGTCGACGTCCAGCGCTTCCATGAACAGGTTGGAGCGCTCGGTGAACTCCTTCTGGCGACGCTGCGATTCCTCTTCCTCGGTCAGGATGTCGATGTCCCAGCCGGTGAGCTGCGAGGCGAGGCGCACGTTCTGGCCACGACGGCCGATGGCGAGCGAGAGCTGGTCGTCGGGAACCACCACCTCGATGCGCTCGGCATCCTCATCGAGCACCACCTTGGCGACTTCCGCCGGCTGCAAGGCATTGACGATGAAGGACGCGGCCGAAGGAGACCACGGAATGATGTCGATCTTCTCGCCCTGCAACTCGCCGACCACGGCCTGGACGCGCGAGCCGCGCATGCCGACGCAGGCGCCGACGGGGTCGATCGAGGAGTCGCGGGAAATCACCGCGATCTTGGCGCGGGAACCCGGATCGCGGGCGACCGACTTGATCTCGATGATGCCGTCGTAGATCTCCGGCACTTCCATGGTGAACAGCTTGGCCATGAACTGCGGATGGGTGCGCGACAGGAAGATCTGCGGACCGCGCTGCTCGCGGCGCACGTCGTAGACGTAGGCGCGGACGCGGTCGCCGTATTTGTAGTTCTCTCGCGGGATCAGCTCGTCGCGGCGGATGATCGCCTCGCCGCGGCCGAGGTCGACGATGACGTTGCCGTATTCGACGCGCTTGACCGTGCCGTTGACGATCTCGCCGATGCGGTCCTTGTATTCGTCGTACTGGCGGTCGCGCTCGGCCTCGCGCACCTTCTGGACGATGACCTGCTTGGCCGACTGGGCGGCGATGCGGCCGAAATCCATCGGCGGAAGCTGCTCGGCGATGAAGTCGCCGACCTGCGCGTCCGGATTGCGCTCGCGCGCCGAGGACAGCGCGATCTGGGTCGCGTAGTCTTCGACGTTCTCAACGACTTCCATCAAGCGCTGCAACTTCATCTCGCCGGTCTGCGGGTTGATGTCGGCGCGGATGTTGGTCTCCTGGCCGTAGCGCGAGCGCGCAGCCTTCTGGATCGCATCGGCCATGGCGGCGATGACGATTTCCTTGTCGATCGACTTTTCCCGCGCGACCGCATCGGCGATCTGCAGGAGTTCCAGCCTGTTGGCGCTGACTGCCATGTCTTTCTCCCTGAACGGGGCCGCGCGACGCGGCCGCTCAAAAATCCAAATCAGTTCTGTGCCGGAGCCTCTTCGACGCCGGTGTCTTCCTCGTCGTCGTGATGCTTCCTGGCTTCCTTGCGGGCGCGGTTGTCCTTGGACAGCGCGTCGCGGATAAGGTCGTCGGTCAGGATCAGCCGCGCCTCGGCGATGGCGTCCCACGGCACCAGCAGCGTCGGCGCCTCGCCATAGGCCGCCTGGTCGCGGCGGATGGTGACGCCGTCCTCGCCGCTTGCCTCGATCAGGCCGCGGAAGCGCTTGCGGTCGGCGACGAGCGTCGCGGTCTCCATCTTCACCAGATGGCCCGTCCAGGCGGCGAAGTCGGACTTGCGCACCAGCGGCCGGTCGATGCCGGGCGACGAGACCTCCAGATGGTATGCCTTCTCGATCGGATCGTCCACGTCGAGCGCGGGTGAGACGGCGCGGCTGACTTCCTCGCAGCCTTCGACATCCATGGTGCCGTCCTCGCGCTCGGCCATGATCTGCAGCGTCAGGCCGTTCTGGCCCAGCAGCCTGACGCGCACCAGGCGAAAGCCCATGGCGCGCATGACCGGCTCGACGATCATGGCGATGCGCGCATCGATGCCGCTTTCGCGGATGATGCGGTCGTCCTCAGCATTCGGATTCGGCGTCGCCGTCACTGCAACCAGGTCTCCCGAGGTCGGCGGGTAATAAAAAAGAGCGGGACCGGGTGGACCCACTCTTCGTCATACCGACCAAGAATTTGATGCCGATATAGACGATCATGCTCACCGATTCAAGCCTCGGCGAAAGCGGGCCGCCGAAACCTGCGCGAAGCCTTGCGCCCGACGCACGGCCGGTGTGCGCAAACGGCGGTTTTGGCCGCGCTTCCCCGTCCCTATTTATGTTGCAGCGCACACATCTTGTTGCAATGCAGAATCACGAAAGGCCAATATCATGAAGAAGCGGGCGAGATTTTCGGCAATCGGCAATTTCCTCTCCGTGTTCGACAGCGCCGTTTCCGTGTCGGCGGCGGTCGAAGCAGGCCGTCGGCCCAAGGCCAGCGACCTGCATACGCTGGGCATAGCACCGACCGCCTTCGACAACATGCGACTTCGCTGAAACCACCACGGGCCGGCGGCTTTCCCGCTGCCGGGCCGCACATCCCCCCGAAGACCTCCGCGCCGCGAAAGCGCGCCTGCGGGAATTCTCAGTCGTCGTCGCCGCTCATCGCGGCCAGCACCTTGCCCTGCCCGCGATAGCGCAGGTAGATCGGCAACAGCACGGCTCCGGCCGCAAGCGCCCACAGCACGACAGCGATCCAGGAATGGAACAGCGCGGTGGGGTCGCCCTGGCTGATGGCCAGCGCGCGGCGCAGTTGCTGCTCGGCCAGCGGGCCCAGGATCAGCCCGACGACCACCGGCGCGATCGGATAGCCGAACAGCCGCATCATGTAGCCCAGCAGGCCGAAGACAAGCAGCATCGCCAGTTCGAAGCTCGAGGGATTGGCGCCGATCGTACCGAGCGTGGCGAACAGCAGGATGCCCGCGTAGAGCCACGGCTTGGGCACTTCCAGCAGCTTGATCCACAGACCGACCATCGGCAGGTTGAGCACCAGAAGCATGAAGTTGGCGACGAGCAGGCTGGCGATCAGCCCCCAGACCAGCGAGGCGTTGTTGACGAACAGCAGCGGCCCGGGCTGGAGGCCGAACTGCTGGAAACCGGCCAGCATGATGGCGGCGGTGGCCGATGTCGGCAGGCCGAGCGTCAGGAGCGGCACCAGGGTGCCGGCGGCGGAGGCGTTGTTGGCCGCTTCCGGCCCTGCGACGCCCTCGATGGCGCCGTTGCCGAACTCCTCGGGATGCTTGCTGAGCCGCTTTTCCGCAGCATAGGAGAAAAACGTGCCGATCTCGGCGCCGCCGGCGGGCATGGCGCCGATCGGGAAACCGATGATCGTCCCGCGCAGCCAGGCCTTCCAGGAGCGCGCCCAGTCCTGCGCCGTCATCATCGCCGAGCCGCGGACCTTCTCGACCGAGCCGGGGCCGGATTCGCCCTGCCCGGCGACGTAGAGCGTCTCGCCGATGGCGAACATGGCGACGGCCAGCGTCGTCACCTCGACGCCGTCGAGCAGATCGGGGATGCCGAACGTCAGGCGCGCCTGTCCTGTCTGGAGGTCGATGCCGATCAGGCCGAGCGTCAGGCCGACGAACAACGCGCTGAGGCCGCGCAGCGCCGAATCGCCGAAGGCCGCCGACACGGTGACGAAGGCCAGCACCATCAGCGCGAAATATTCCGCCGGCCCGAAGGACAGCGCGAACTTCACGATCCAGGGGGCGATGAAGGCGAGCGCGACGGTGGCGATCAGCCCGGCGACGAAGGAGCCTATCGCCGCGGTGGCAAGCGCCGGCCCGCCCCGGCCCGCCCTCGCCATCTTGTTGCCTTCCAGCGCCGTGACGATCGACGCGCTTTCGCCAGGCGTGTTCAGCAGGATCGAGGTCGTCGATCCGCCGTACATGCCGCCGTAGTAGATGCCGGCGAACATGATCAGCGATCCGCCGGGATCGAGCTTGTAGGTCACCGGCAGCAGCAGCGCGACGGTAGTGGCCGGGCCGATGCCGGGCAGCACGCCGACGGCGGTTCCGAGCGTCACGCCGATCGCCGCGTAAAGCAGGTTCAGCGGCTGCAGCGCCGTCAGAAATCCCGCTCCCAAAAGGGCAAATGTATCCACCCCGGCCCCTCCCCTCTTTCAGCTAAATCAGACGCTCGATCGGGCCGGCCGGTAGGGACAGTTGCAGCCCCTTGGCGAACAGCACCCAGATGGCCAGCGACAGGACGATGCCGATGGGGATCGTCTTCCACAACGGACCGCGCCCGAAGCCGCGGGCCGTGGCGGCGAACAGCAGCCCCGTGCCGATCGAGAAGCCGACCGGCTTCAGCAGGATCATCTGAGCGAGCAGCCCACCGACGATCCAAAGCACTGGCGGCAGGCTTTGCGGCTCCCGTTCGGGAAACTCGCCCCGCCAGGCGGCAATTGCGGTCCAGACGGCCAGCGCGAACAGGCAGATCGCCACGACGTAGGGGACGGTCGCCGGCCCGACGCGCGCATAGCCTGCGGCGCCCGACATGGTCGAGGTGCTCCACGCCATGACGATCGAAACGACGGCCAGCCCCAGGGCAATGGCAAGCGCCGCCCGATCCGGGCGGCGCGTGGAGCCGTCGCTCTCGCTCATTTCACCAGGCCGATGTCTTTGAGGATCGTCTCGGTAGCTTCGGTGTCCTTCTTCAGCTCGGCATCGAATTCATCGCCGGCCAGGTACGTGTCGGCCCAGCCCTTGTCGGCGAGCGTCTTCTGCCATGTCGCCGACTTCGCCATCTTCTCGATATCGGCGCTGACGGCCGCCTTCTGCTCGGGCGTCAGGTCCGGTCCGGCCGCGACCATGCGCCAGTTCTGGATCGAGACGTCGGTGCCCGCTTCCTTGAAGGTCGGGGCGTCGATGCCGTCGATCCTGGCGTCCGACGAGATGCCGAGCAGGCGCAGCTGGCCGGCCTTGACCTGCGATTCGAACTCGCTGTAGCCGGAAATGCCGGCCGTCACCTGTCCGCCGAGGATCGCCGCGAGCGCCTCGCCGCCGCCGGAAAAGGCGATATAGTTGATCTTGGTCGGATCCACGCCGGAGGCCTTCGCGATCAGACCGACGGTGATGTGGTCGGTGCCGCCAGCCGAACCGCCGCCCCAGGCCACGGCGCCCGGATCGGCCTTCAGCTTCTCGACCAGGCCCTGCAGGTCCTTGATGTCGGAATTCGCAGGCACCACGATCGCCTCGTATTCGCCGGTCAGGCGCGCGATCGGCGTGACCTGGTCGAGGGTGACGGGGGAATTGTTGGTCAGCAGCGCGCCCAGCATCACATAGCCGCTGACGATCAGTTGCGAGGGGTCGCCCTTCGCCTGGTTGACGAACTGCGCCAGGCCGATCGCACCGCCGGCTCCGGGCACGTTGGTGACCTGCACGTTGCCGGAAATCTTCTCGTCCTGCAGGGTCGCCTGCATCGACCGCGCGGTCTGATCCCAGCCGCCGCCCGGCGCCGCCGGCGCCATGATCTTGTAGTCCGCGGCAAGGGCATGGCCCGTCGCCAGCCCCGTTGCCAGCAACGTCAATCCGGCGAACGCCGACAATAGTTTACGCATTGAATTCTCTCCCTTGAAAAAGACGAAAACCAAATCATCCGCCGCCTCTGCCGGACCGCTCCCTCGGCAATCCGTCGTTTCGCGTCCGCACGCAAACATTCGGCGCATGGGCAGATAAGCTTTGGCGGCGGGACCTTGTCAACCGCGTAACGGTTCTATCGCCGGATGAAGGTCAGATAGGCGGGACGGCGGCCTTCGCGCAGGGCCTTGGCCTCGTAGCGCGTTCCCGGCCACCCGGGATAAGGCTCGTTCCAGTCAACGGCCTCGCCTGCCCGCCAGGAAAACGCATCATGGCGACGACAGGCAAGCAGCGTCCAGTTGACGTAGCTGTCGATGTCGGAGGCGAAACAGAATTTTCCGCCGGGCTTCAGCACGCGGGCGAAGCGGTCGAGATTGGCGGGACCGACGAAACGGCGCTTCCAGTGCCGCTTCTTCGGCCACGGGTCGGGATAGAGCAGGTCGATCCAGTCGATCGACGCCGGCGGCAGCCAGTCCAGCAGTCGCGTGGCGTCGTCGTGATAGACCCTGGCGTTGTCGAGCGGCTGGCGCGCCAGCGCGGCCATCGTCTTGGCCATGCCGTTGACGAAAGGCTCGACGCCGATGAAGCCGGTCTGCGGATGCGCCGAGGCTTCATGAAGGAAGTGCTCGCCGCCGCCGAAGCCGATCTCCAGGCGAACGGTCGAAACGGGCGCGGTGAAGAGCACGCCGGGATCGGCCGGAGCCGGCTGGCCGAGGTCGACGGCGTAGCGCGCCAGTCCCGCCTCCAGCGCCTGTGCCTGGCCCGGCCGCAACGGCTTGCCGCGCCGGCGGCCGAAAAAGGCCTCGCTGGCGCGGCTCGGATGCTCTTGCGCTGGCGAGGCCATTTTTCCGGTCAGGCGGCGAGCGCCTGCTCGCGCGTGACGGCTTCCTTGAGGGCCTTGACCAGATCGGTCTTCTCCCAGGAGAACGAGCCGTCGCGGCCGGGCTTGCGGCCGAAATGGCCGTAGGACGAAGTCCGCGCGTAGATCGGCTTGTTGAGGTCGAGATGCTTGCGGATGCCGCTGGGCGACAGATCCATCACCTCGCGCAGGGCCTTTTCCAGCACCGCTTCGTCGACTTTGCCGGTGCCGTAGAGGTCGACATAGATCGACAGAGGCTGGGCGACGCCGATGGCGTAGGAAAGCTGGATCGAGCAGCGATCGGCCAGCTTGGCCGCGACCACGTTCTTGGCGAGGTAGCGCGCCGCATAGGCCGCCGACCGGTCGACCTTGGTGGTGTCCTTGCCGGAGAAGGCGCCGCCGCCATGCGGGGCCGCGCCGCCGTAGGTGTCGACGATGATCTTGCGGCCGGTGAGGCCGGTGTCGCCGTCGGGGCCGCCAACCACGAACTTGCCGGTCGGGTTGATGTACCAGTTGCAGTCATGAGCGATCCTGAGATCGCCGAGCGCCTCGCGGATGTAGGGCTCGACGACCTGACGGACCTTCTTCGAATCCCAGCTTCCATCGAGATGCTGGGTCGACAGGACAATCTGCGTGACCTCCACCGCCTTGCCGTTCTCATAGCGGACGGTGACCTGGCTCTTGGCGTCGGGGCCGAGCTTGCCGACCTCGCCCTTGCCCTCGTGACGGGCGGCGGCGAGCAGTTCGAGAATCTTGTGGCTGTAGTAGATCGGCGCCGGCATCAGGTCGGGCGTCTCGGTGCAGGCGTAGCCGAACATGATGCCCTGGTCGCCAGCGCCTTCCTCGCCCTGGCGGTCGGAGGCGTTGTCGACGCCCTGCGCGATATCGGCCGACTGCGGATGCAGGAGCACGTCGATCTTGGCGGTCTTCCAGTGGAAGCCGTCCTGCTCGTAGCCGATGGCCTTGATCGCCTTGCGGGCAGCCGATTTGAACTTGGCGGGATTGATGACCTTGTTGCCCTTCTTGTCGGTCTTGAAGAGCGTTTCGGGAATGCGTACCTCGCCGGCGATGACGACGCGGTTGGTGGTGGCGAGGGTCTCGCAGGCGACACGAACGTCGCGCGGATCCATTCCGGTTTTCCTGGCTTCGCGATAGACCAGATCGACGATCTCGTCGGAGATGCGGTCACAGACTTTGTCGGGATGTCCCTCGGAGACGGATTCCGAGGTGAAGAGATAGTTTTGCCGCGTCACGGGTGTCCCCACTTGAAAGAGGCCGGCGGGCTGCCGGCCAAGGCGGGGCACGTGTTACCGGGCCGGGCCACGCCTCGTCAAGACGAATGGCCCGGCTGGCTCAAGCGTTCGGCATGCAAAATGCGTAACGGGATGACACAGGCCGTGCCGGCGCCGCCGGCATTCGGCCGGCAGCGCCAGGAGGCGGCGCTCAGTCCGGTTCGTCGTCGGAAAGCGACTTCACGAGGTCGACGATACGGCGGCGCACCTTCGGATCGGCGATCCTGTAGAAGGCGCGATTGAGCTGCAGCCCCTCCGGCGTCGAGCAGAATTCGACCGCGAAGGCGGTGGGCGATTCTTCGGCAAAGCCGCCGGCGGCGGTGTCCTGTCCCGGCGCATCCTCGAAGAAGAAGGCGACAGGCACGCCCAGGATGGAAGCGATCGCCTGAAGCCGGCTTGCGCCGACCCTGTTCGTGCCTTTCTCGTATTTCTGGACCTGCTGGAATGTGATACCGAGATTCTCGCCCAGTTTTTCCTGGCTCATCCCCAGCATGTTGCGGCGTAGCCGGATCCGGCTGCCCACATGCGTGTCGATAGGGTTAGGCTTCTTCTTGTTTTCTTCTACCATTTTTTCCCTCGCCGAATTTGTCTCCGGCTGTGTGTTCTTTTCATGCATTCATGGGCGCGCGGCGGTTCCACGAGCCCATGAATCGACCGACTTCGAGAGAAACCAGACACTACAGTATGAGTTTCTAATATACCCCCTGTCAATTCAGCGGTAGCCGCTGCCTTACATTTAGAGCAACTGCCGCAAGGGCAAGGACGAGCAATAGAACAAACCCGTTAATACGGCGTTGGTCAGCCGAGACGACCCATTGCCGCACGACGGGCACGCGCACATCCAGAATGCCTTTCGCATCGATCGCCAGGGCATCGACGATCCTGCCGCGCGGATCCACCACCGCCGATATGCCGGTGTTGGCCGCCCGCAGAAGCGGTATGCCGTTTTCGACGGCACGGACCTGGGCTTGCCTGAAATGCTGGTAAGGCCCCGGCGTGTCCCCGAACCACGCATCGTTGGTGACGTTTACAATAAGCTCGCCTGACGTAACGTCAACTGCCACCAGTCGCGGAAAGATCACCTCGTAGCAGATGAAGGGCACGGCCTTGACGCCGCCCGGAACGGTGATCGCGTGGCGCGCCGCGCCGGCCGAGAAATCCATCGGGCCGGCGACGAACTGCTCGATGCCGAGCCGCTCGAGAAGTCCTGAAAGCGGCAGGTATTCGCCGAACGGCACCAGATGGACCTTGTCGACCGCATCGACGATCTGGCCGGTGTCGTCGATGGCCACCACAGAATTGTAGTAGCGGTCCTCTGCCCCCGTCCCGCTCTCCTCGCGCACGGCGCCGGCCAGCAGCAACTGGCCGGGCTTCAGCATGTCGCCGAGCGCCGTCAGCGCGTCGGGGCGCTCGTTGAACAGGAAAGGCACCGACGTTTCCGGCCACAGGATGAGCTGCGGCTCGGCATGGGTGAGATCCGGTTTCTGCGCCGAAAGCGTCAGCATGGTCTTGAAGATCCGGTCGCGCACCGCGGCGTCCCACTTCTCCGACAGGTCGACCGACGGCTGGACGATGCGGACGTCGAGGCTGCGGGACGCCGCCGGCTCGGGCTGCGTAAGCCGGAACCAACCAAAGCCGATATCGGCGCAGATCAGAACGACGAAGAGGACGATACCGAGGCGCAGATGGCGCCGCCCCGCCAGCAGGGCCGGCAGGGCGAAGACGACGACGGCCAGCACGTTCATGCCGACCATGCCGATCACCGACACGCCCTGCATGAGCAGCGGTACGGGCATCACGGCATAGCCGACCTCATTCCAGGGAAAGCCGGTGAAAAGGAAGCCGCGCAGCCATTCGGCGACGCCGAAGCCGAAGGCGAGTGCGGCGATCCTGCCGATATCGCTGCTCCAGAACAGGCGCGCCAGCGCCGTGGCGACGGCGTAGAAGAAGGCCAGCACCAGCGGGATGCCGACGACGGCGAGCGGCAAGGCCCAGGCGAACTCGTCCGCCTCGACCAGCAGCGCGGAGCCTATCCACCATAGGCCCGCCAGAAAGTAACCGAAGCCGAACCACCAGCCGACAGCGAAGGCGGGCCGCAGGCGCCTCAGCCGCCCGGCGGACGCATCGCCGGTGGCGCCGTCGAGCAGCCACACCAGCACCGGGAACGAGACGAACCCGACAGCCGGAAAGTCATAAGGCGCCTGCGCCAGGACCAGCAGGGCGCCGGCAAGGAACGCCGCCAGGGACCGGCGCCAGCCCCACAACAGAATTATCCGGCCGGCAAGGCGCTGCATGAAGCCGTCCCAAGGTCCCGCGAATCACCGCCTGATTTGTATCAGCCGGCGCGCCGCCCCCAAACCGCGCCGACGCGCCGATCCCCGACTTTCGCGCTCAATTTTCGCGGAGCGGCCGGTCAGGCGGCCTCCTGAGGAAGCGTCCTGCCGGTTCGTGCTTGGTCAGGCGTGGCCGACGGAGGAAACATTCGGTGCGGTCCCGTCCGCCTTGAGCCGCTCGCGGGCGACCGCCACGCTCGGCGCGAAAACGGCCGGGTCGCTGCCGAGGCCGTGGGTGGCCAGCATGTGCTCGACCTGCTGGGAGGCGCCGGCGATGACGAAGCGCACGCCTTCGCGCGCGGCTTTCCTGGCCACGCCCTCGATCACGTTAGCGGCGGTCGAATCGATAAACGGCACGCCCGAGCAATCGAGCACGAAATTGTGCCGCCGGTCGGCGATGCGGTCCAGCACATTCGCCAGGGTCGCCGCCGCGCCGAAGAAGAAGGCGCCGGAGATGCGATAGACCACCGTATCCGGGTCGGCGGCGCTGGCCGGATCGTAGGCGGCGCGCGCGCCGCCGGCGCCGTCACTGTCGTCGTCGGCGCGGTCCTCGGCGACCGGCGGCACATGCGTCTCGACCGCCACCTCGCGCGCCATGCGGCCGATGAACAGCAGCGCGCCCAGCGCGAAGCCGACCACGATGCCGGTCGTCAGGTCGCGGAAGATGACCAGCGCGAAGGTCGCCAGCAGAACCAGCGCATCGCCGCGCGACGATTTCACCAGCGCGGCCACCGCCGGCTTTTCGACCATGTTCCACGCAACGGTCGCCAGCACGCCGGCCAGCGCGGCCAGCGGGATGTAGCTGGCGAGCGGGGCGGCGACCAGCATGAACAGCAGGATGAACAGGGAATGGAAGATGCCGGACGCCGGGCCGTGCGCGCCGGCGCGGATGTTGGTCGCGGTGCGCGCGATCAGGCCGGTCACGCAGATGCCGCCGAACAGCGACGAACCGATATTGGCGACGCCCTGCGCCACCAGTTCGCAGTTCGAGCGGTGGCGGCGGCCGGTCATGCCGTCGGCAACGACCGCCGACAGCAGCGACTCGATGGCGGCCAGCAGCGCGAAGGAGAATGCGTCGGGAAGAACGGCGACCGCCTTGTCGAGGCTCAACGCCGGCAACGCCGGCTCGGGAAGGCTGCGCGGGATGCCGCCGAACTGGCTGCCGATGGTCTGGACGGGAAGATGGAGGATGGCCGCCGCCAGCGACGCCACCGCGACCGCGATGAGCAGGCCCGGCCATGTCGGCCGCCATCGCTTGAGGCCGACGATGATGGCCACGGTCAGCACGGCCAGCACGATCGCCGCCGGATTGGCCGTGCCGGCCGCGCCCGTCAACGCTTCCAGTTTCGGCACGAGATCGGCCGGCTCCTTGCCGGGCAACGTCAGGCCGAACAGGTCGTGCAGCTGGCTGGCGAAGATGATGACGGCGATGCCGGCGGTGAAGCCCACGGTAACGGGATAGGGAATGAACTTCACATAGGTCCCGAGCCGCAGATAACCGGCGGCGATCAGGAACACGCCGGCCATGAGCGTGGCCAGCAGAAGCCCGTCGAGGCCGTGGCGGTCAGCCGTCGAGGCCACCAGCACGATGAAGGCGCCGGCCGGCCCGCCGATCTGGAAGCGGCTGCCGCCGAGCGCACCGACCAGGAAACCGCCGATGATGGAGGTGTAGAGGCCGCGCGCCGGGTCGACGTGCGAGGCGATGGCGATGGCCATGGAAAGCGGCAGCGCCACGATGGCGACGGTCAGCCCGGCGATGAGATCGGCCCGCAATTGCGCCGCGCCGTAGCCTTCGCGCAGCACCGTCACCAGTTTCGGGGTGAACAGCTCCGCGAAGGTCGCGCGCGCCTGACCTGTTGGTACTTGTCCTGTTGGTGCCTGGCCTGTTGCCGCCTGCCCGCTTCGCGCCTGACTGATATCGCTCATCGCCTGCCTTCCGGACCGATGGCGGCGGGATCGTCGGCTGAAGCCTGCTGCGGCTGGAGGTCGGCGGTCGCCGTCGCGACTGGGACGCCGACTCGAAACGGAAATGCCGTTACGCGCTGCCCTTGAGCCGCACGCCGCGTCCGCCGCGCTCGCTGGACTGGTTCTCGCCGATGAGTTCCACCCCGGCCTCGTCGAGTGCCTGAATGACCTTCACCAGCGTATCGACCACGCCCCGCACCACGCCTTCGCTCGCCTCCATCCGCTGGATGGTCGGCAAGGACACGCCGGCGCGCTCGGCGAGCGTTTTCTGGTCGATGCCAGCCAGCGCCCTGGCGGCGCGCATCTGCGCAGCCGTGATCACCGGTCAGCACTCCCGTTTGAGTCTGCAAGATCAATGTATATTGTTGTCATAGTGATGTGTCAAACATTAGTATCGATAAACAAAACCTGACTAGTCCTCTTCCTCGGCGACGATGCGCCCACGCTGCAGGAATCGGGCCGCCAGCCAACACAGCAAAGCCCAGACGAGGCCGGCACACCAGCCGGCCAGCACGTCCGACGGCCAGTGGACGCCGAGATAGACCCGGCTGACGCCCACCATCAACGTCACCAGGATCGCCAGCGACAGTACGTAAATCCGCGTGACGCGGCCGCGCAGGAAGCGGGCAGCAAGCACTCCGAGGGTCAGGTAGGTCACCGTCGACAGCATCGCATGGCCGCTGGGAAAGGACATGGATGTCTCCGTCGCCAGATGCGACACGAGTTCGGGGCGCGGCCGGCTGACGCTGAATTTCAGCAGGCTGGAAATACCCTGGCCCAAAGCGACCGCGAGGAAGATGAACAGCGCGGTGCGTGCCTGTGCCGCCAGAAGGAAATAGATCACGGTCGCCGCGACGATGAGGACAAGCACGCTGACGCTGCCCAGCGCTGTGATGTCGCGCACCGCGCCTTCGAGCCAGGGAGGGCCGATCGGGATGTCGGGGTGACCCGGCTGACGGAAGGCGAGCAGGATACGCGTATCGAAATCATCCGGTGCGGACGCCAAAGCCACGTCCATCAGCCCGACCAGCGCCCACAGGCCCGCGGCGATCGCCAGGCAGGCCAGGAGGATGTCAAGCTCGATCCAGCGCGGCAGCCACGCTCCGCTTTTCGAGGGCGGCGTTTCGGGGTCGGAGGGTGTCGTCATCGTCCCTGAAGATAGGGGCCGAGCGTGATCAGCGCTACCGCCGCGATCGCCAAGACGACGCCGGCGCCCTGCAGCGCACCTATGCGCTCACTGTAGAAGGCAATCGCCACGATATTGACGGCGACGAGCTGGATGACCGCCGAGAGGCTGAAGGAGATCGACATGCCGAACTCGCGGATCAGCCGCAGCATCACGAGATTGCCAAGCGAATAGAGCGCCAGCGTCAGCACGATCTTGCCGAAGCTCGGCGACAGGCCCCATTGCTTGGCAGCGGTCGCGGCCAGCAGGAAGATGACGGTCGAGACAACAAGCTGCGCCAGCCCGAACAGACTCACGGAAGTGCCCTCCAGGCATGCCCGCCGACAGCGGAACCGGCTCAGGGACCGGGGCATGCGCGAAACCAGAATGACTGAAGCGTACAGGCCGATTTTGAAAGCGCGCGACGCGCCTCGGAAAACCGCCCTATCGCCACGCTTCTTTCCGAACCCGCGTCCACGGTCAAGAGGGTGCGGTGCGGATGTCGCCTGGAAAGCCCCGCGAAAGTCTGGTCCGATAGAGGTGAGCGCCCTATTTCGCTATCACGCGTTTCGGTATCGGAGCCGAAAGATGCCAAAGCCCATCCATGACAGGGGCCTTTTGAGGCCGGTCGACGTATCGCGCCTCCAAAGCGTCTTCGACGAGGTCTGCAGTCGCCGCAACATCGTTCCCGAGACCGAAGAGGCGCGCGAAGTGGCGCTGACGCTGCTGGCGCTCTACGAGGGCGGCATGACCGACAAGGCCATGCTGATTTCCGCGCTCGCCTTCAGGCGCCCCGAGCAGAATTCGGCCTGAGAGCCGGGTGTCGTCCGGGAGTCAGGTGCGCAGCCTGTAGCCGGTCCTGAATATCCAGGCGATGACCGCCACGCACGCAAGCAGGAACACCACCGTCATGCCGAGGCTGACGGAGACCGACACGTCGGAAATGCCGAAGAACGCCCAGCGGAACCCGCTCACCAGATAGACGACCGGGTTGAACAGCGTGATCGTGCGCCAGATGCCCGGCAGCATGTCGATCGAATAGAACGAGCCGCCGAGGAAGGTAAGCGGCGTCACGATCAGCAGCGGCACGAGCTGCAACTGCTCGAAGCTCGCGGCCCATATGCCGATGATGAAGCCGAACAGCGAGAAGGTGACGGCCGTCAGGATCAGGAACACCAGCATCCAGACCGGGTGCTGGATATGCAGGTCGACAAACAGCGCAGCGGTGGCCAGGATGATGAGGCCGATCGCAACCGACTTGGTGGCGGCGGCGCCGACATAGGCCACCACGATCTCCAGATAGGAAATCGGCGCCGACAGGATCTCGAAGATGGTGCCGACGAATTTCGGGAAATAGATGCCGAAGGACGCATTCGAGATCGACTGCGTCAGCAGCGACAGCATGATCAGGCCCGGCACGATGAAGGCGCCGTAGCTGATGCCGTTGATCTCGGAAATGCGCGAGCCGATGGCCGCGCCGAAGACCACGAAATAGAGCGATGTCGAGATGACGGGCGACACGACGCTTTGCAGGATGGTGCGCAGCGTGCGCATCATCTCGACCTTGTAGATCGCCCATATTGCCTGACGGTTCATGGCTCTTTTCTCACCAGCGAGACGAAGATTTCTTCCAGCGAACTTGCCTTGGTGTCGATGTCGCGGAACTGAACGCCGGCCGCCTCCAGGTCGCGCAGCAGCGAGGCGACGCCCGGCCGGTCCGCCTGATTGTCGTAGGTGTAGGTGAGCGCGTCGCCGCCGGGCGAAAGCTCCAACCCGTACTGCGAAAGCTGTTCCGGTATCGTATCGAGCGCCGAGCGCAGTTCGACCACGAGTTGCTTGCGCCCGAGCTTGCGCATCAGCTCGGTCTTGTCCTCGACGAGGATGATCTCGCCCTTGTTGATGACACCGACCCGGTCGGCCATCTCCTCGGCCTCCTCGATATAGTGGGTGGTGAGGATGATGGTGACGCCGCTGTCGCGCAGCCGGCGCACCAGCGCCCACATGTCCTTGCGCAATTCGACATCGACGCCCGCTGTCGGCTCGTCGAGGAACAGGACCTTCGGCTCGTGCGCCAGCGCCTTGCCGATCATGACGCGGCGCTTCATGCCGCCGGACAGCGTGATGATCTTGGAATCGCGCTTGTCCCACAGCGACAGGTCCCTCAACACCTGCTCGACGAAGGCCGGGTCGGCCGGCTTGCCGAACAGGCCGCGGCTGAAGGAAAGCGCGTTCCTGACCGTTTCGAAGGCTTCGACGGTGAGTTCCTGCGGCACCAGCCCGATCAGGCCGCGCGCCGCGCGGTAGTCGCTCGATATGTCGTGGCCGTCCACCGTGACGGTCCCGCCCGAACGGTTGACGATGCCGCAGACGATCGAGATCAGCGTCGTCTTGCCGGCGCCGTTGGGACCGAGCAGCGCGAAGATCTCGCCGCGCCTGATGTCGAGGTTGATGTCCTTGAGGGCCGTGAAGCCGGTGGCGTAGGTTTTCGAGACGCCGGAAATGGAGATGACGGAAGACATGGGACGAAAGGGCTTTTTGAAAAAGGGGAATGCCTTGTGCCGCTGAATGTCGGTCGGCACAACCCGGTTTCAATGCCCTTCCTGACATATCTCGCCAGTCCTGCCCATCCGGGCAGGAAGACCATACCGGTCGCTCCGGATCGCGTCTATCTACTGCTTCGGCGCCTGCGGCCTGACCTGGCCGGGCTTGATGATCGGCGTCTTGCCCTGGTCCGGGGCCGGCTCGGTCATGCCCTCGTCGCCCGTCGGCGGTGGCTTGAGGACGCCGTTGCACGGGTCGAGTTTCCCGCTCAGGCCGCCGGAGCGGTTGCCCTGCCCCGCTGACGCGCCAGCACCGCCATTGTCGTTGCCGGTGTTGGTGTTCGCATCCGGTTCGGCCTGGCACGGCGAAGCGGGCGCGGGTTGCGAACCGGTGCCCGTCTGGGCGCCGGCCGTCTGCGCCGAAAACAGGAGCACCGGAACCGCAAGCATGACGATCGGTCTCATGGTCGCCTCCATCGAATGACTGTCATCCTGGTCAAGACGGCCCGACCGGTTTGGTTCCGCGCCAGGCGCCGTCCATGATGCCGCAGCGGGGAACGAACAGGCGGCGGCGTAGTTGAAAGGGATCACGCGAGCGAAGGAAATTTCCATGGGACCTTTGAGAAAGCCGGTCGATCGCGACCGTTTCGACAGGGACAGGCCGCGCGGCGACCGGTCCGGCATCGAGGCAGGCATCGAGGACGATGCGCCCGAAATGACCGATCAGGACTGGGAAAGCCTTGAAGGCGCGGCGCCCGATGACGAAATGACGGAAGGTGACGGCGACGCGGGCGACGGCATCGAAAGCGCGGTGCGGTCCGGCATCGAGGTTGACGGCGATCTTCCCGAGGAGGACGACGACAATCCCGATCAGGACAGCGACGAGGCGCTGCCAGACGACGAGGAGGAACAGGCCCTGCGCCGCGACATGTCCGGCATCGGCACGCGCTACGAGCCGGAATGAAGAGACATCCGATCCAATTTCCGTGAAGACCATATGAGGGAAAACATGCTCAAGATCGTATCCGCCGCCGGCGTCGCTTCCATGCTTCTCGCCGGAACCGCGTTTGCGCAGGATGCCTCGCGCTTCCCGCCGCCGAACGCCAAGAAGCTGTCGGAAATCATCGCCAAGGTCGAGAAGCGGCCCGACTTCCGCTACATCCACGAGGTCGAGTGGGACGACGGCGGCTATGAGGTGACCTACTACACCACCGACAACGCCAAGGTGGAAATCAAGTTCGATCCCGTCAGCGCCGAGCCGCAGAGCCTGCGATAGCGCAGGGGTCGCGCTGAGGCTGCCTTTCACAGCAGCCGGTGCTACACGCAGGGCCGGCACTTCACGCGGGCCAGCACTTCACGCAGGCCGGCACTTCACGCAGGCTGGCACTTCACGCAGGCTGGCACTTCACGCAGGCCAGCACTTCACGCAGGATTGTGGAACGAGAGGCTGCGGACGCGGGAGAAGTCTGCCAGAATTACCGGATGGACGCTTCGACCGAACAGGCGCAGCACGCGCTTCTCAGCGATCTCCAGCGCCTCTCGCTCGACTATTTCGCCAAGGAAGCCAATCCGCAGAACGGACTGGTGGCCGATCGCACGGCGCCGGGCGCCCCGGCCTCGATCGCCGCGACTGGGCTTGCGCTGACCGCCTATCCGGTCGGCGTTGCGCGCGGCTTCATGAGCCGCGCCGACGCGGTCGCCCGCACGCTGGCCACGCTGCGCTTCTTCCGCGACGCGCCGCATGGCCCCGAGCCCGACGCCACCGGCCATAAGGGCTTCTACTACCACTTCCTTGACATGCAGACGGGGAAACGGGTCTGGAAGTGCGAGCTTTCCACCGTCGATACCGCCCTGCTCCTCGCCGGCGTGCTCGCCGCAGCCGCCTATTTCCGCGAGGACGATCCGGACGAAGCCGAAATCCGGCGGATCGCGGACGACCTCTATCGCCGCGCCGACTGGCGCTGGGCGCAGAACGGCGGTGCCATGGTCACGCATGGCTGGCGGCCCGAAAGGGGCTTTTTGCGCTATCGCTGGCAGGGTTACGACGAGGCGCTGATCCTCTATATACTGGGGCTCGGCTCGCCGACCCATCCGCTGCCGCAGGAGAGCTACCAGGCATGGCTGTCGGGCTACCGTTGGAAACGCGTCTATGGGCGCGAGTTCCTTTACGCCGGCCCCCTCTTCATCCACCAGCTCTCGCATATCTGGATCGATTTCCGCGGCATCCGCGATGCCTTCATGCGTGAGCGCGGCAGCGACTATTTCGAAAACAGCCGCACCGCCACCTATGTCCAGCGCGACTATGCGATCCGCAACCCGCGCGGCTTTGCCGGCTATGGCGAAAATTGCTGGGGCATCAGCGCCAGCGACGGACCGGGACCGCTGAGGCGCCGGATCGCGGGGCGCGAGCGCACCTTCTCAGGCTATCTGGCGCGCGGCGTTCCCCACGGCCCCGATGACGGCACGCTGTCGCCCTGGGCGACCGCCGCCTCGCTGCCCTTCGCGCCGGAGATCGTGGTGCCGGCACTGCAACATTTCCACGCGCTCGACCTCAAGGACGACAATCCCTACGGCTTCACGTCGAGCTTCAACCCGACGCTGCCGGCCGCCGACGGCCATCGCCGCGGCTGGGTGGCGCCCGACCATATCGGCATCAACCAGGGGCCGATGGCGCTGATGATCGAGAACCACCGCTCCGACTTCCTGTGGACGCTGATGCGGTCCTGCCCGCACGTCGTCCGGGGCCTGCGCCGCGCCGGCTTTTCCGGCGGCTGGCTGGACTGACCACGACCTTGCCCTCTCCCGGCGTTGCGCTAGACTTTCGGCGTTGATTCCGGCGTGGCCCGCGCCGCCTCCCTCCATCGGGAAGTGCCTGACGCACGGGGCGATCCGAACTCTCGACCAACTGTTTGAGCTCGAAGCATGAGGGGGGATTGCGTGACCGGCTCGCAACAGGAGGTTGCCATGAAACTGTCCAAACCCGTCCATCGGCTCAAGGACGAAGCCAGACGCCTGTCGCGCGACTTGCGCCTGCCGCTCCATGCCGCGCTCGACCGCATCGCCGCCCGCGAAGGCTTTGCGCGCTGGAGCCTGCTTGCCGCCAGGGCTTCGCAGCCGGAACCGGCAGCAGGTTTCCTTGCCGGGCTGCAACCGGGCAATCTGCTCCTGATCGGCGCCCGGCCGGGCCAGGGCAAGACGCTGATGGGGCTGCGGCTTGCCATCGAGGCCACGCGCCTCGGCCGGCGCGCCTTTTTCTTCACGCTGGAGTATACCGAGCGCGAGGTGCGCGAGCGCCTCGACAGGCTGGACGCGGACTGGACGACGCTTGCCCCGCTGTTCGAGATCGACGCCTCGGACGCCGTCAGCGCCGGCCATGTCATCGACCGGCTGGCCACCGCGGCAAGCGGCGATGTCGCGGTGATCGACTATCTGCAACTGCTCGACCAGCGGCGGGCAAATCCGGGGCTCGGCGAGCAGGTCCGCATGTTGCGCGCTTTCGCACGGACGCGAGGGCTGACAATCGCCTTCCTGTCGCAGATCGATCGCCGCTACGACCCGGCGGCGAAGGACCTGCCGGACCTGGAGGATATCCGGCTGCCGAACCCGCTCGACCTCGGCCTGTTCGACAAGGCCTGCTTCCTCGGCAACGGGCAGGCGCGGTTTCTTGCGGTGGCGTGAGAGGCTGGAGTTTCCGGCGACCGGCCCTGGCGCTTGTCACAACCCTGGCAGGCGGGCTTCCGGCCGTCGAGCACCCCCACCCCTGTCCCCTCCCCACAAGGGGGAGGGAGACGCAGACACCGCCCTTTCACCAAAGATCGCCAGCATTGACGCATGTGGCTCCACCGCAGAGTCCCCCTCCCCCCTTGCGGGGAGGGGTTAGGGGTGGGGGTACGCCGTCACCTGAACAGGTATCGAGAAGGCGCCCAAAGAGGCGCCTCAACTCTTGTTCTGCGCCATCACCAGCACCGGCTTGTCGCGGTAGAGGTTCGGAAAGAGCCGCTTCAGGGCCGCGACCTTGGGCAGGTCGTTGTAGACGATGTAAGGGTAGGTCGGGTTGAGCGTCAGGAAGTCCTGATGGTAGGCCTCGGCCGGATAGAAGGTCTTGCCGGTCTCGATGGTGGTGACGATCGGTTCGCCGAACAGCCTGCCTTTGCCGAGCTGGGCGATATAGGCCTCGGCGATCTTCTTCTGCTCGTCATTGGCGGCAAAGATGGTCGAGCGGTACTGGGTACCGTAGTCCGGCCCCTGGTAGTTCAGCTCGGTCGGATTGTGCGCCACCGAGAAATAGATCTGCAGCAGCTTGCCGTAGGTGACCTTGGCGGGATCGTAGGTGATCTTGACCGATTCCGCATGGCCGGTGCGGCCGGTGCCCACGGTCTCGTATTCGGCGTCGTCCTTTGCCCCGCCGGTGTAGCCCGAGACGGCATCGGAAACGCCGTCGACATGCTGGAAGACGCCCTGCACGCCCCAGAAGCAGCCGCCGGCCAGCACCGCCGTCTCGGTGCCCGACGACGCCTTCTCGTCAATGGCGGGCGGAGGAATCTTCACCGCCTCCTCGGCCGAGAGGGCCGGCGCCTGCCACAGCGCAAGGGCCGCGGCCGACAGGGCGAACAGGCCAAGGGCGCCGCGCGCCAATCCGGAGTTCGGACGTTTCAGAAACTTGATCGCGGTCATGACGAAGCTCCATCGAGTTCAGGAGGTATTGCATTGTAGGCCAGGAACGGCGCCGGCGCGCGTCACGATGCCGTGCATCAGGGGCCGTGCATCGAAGAACGGCGCCGGCGAGACGCCCTCAAGGGCGCATCAAGCGGATATCAGTTGGACTGCGCCGGCTTCATGGCGTCGCCGGACTTCATGGCGTCGGAGCCCATCGAATCCGACTTCATGCCCATGTCGTCGCAGGCCTTCATGGCTTCGTCCTTCTTCATCTGGTCGCTTTCCATGCCGGCCTTTTCCTTGCAGGCGGCCATCGCCCCTTCATCGGCCTTCATCGAGGAGTCGGACTTCATCATGGCATCGTCCGATTTCATCATGCCCCCGTCCGACTTCATGGCGTCGCCGGCAGGCTTCATGGCGTCGTCGGCGAAGGCGGCGCCAGACAGGGCGGACAGGCCGGCGAAAGCGGCGAAGGCCAGCATCGGCAGGGTCTTGGCGGTCAGAATGGTCATGTCGGTCTCCTCTTGCGTTGTGGCGCGCTCTTTCCGCGGGCCTCCTGGGTTCGGCCGCGAAACGGCCCTCTCCGTGCCACCGGTCCCTCTCGGAGAACGACCGCCGGCATCGAACTTCTATTCGGCCGCGGCGGCGGCCAGGATCGGGCCGCCGTCGTGATGCTGAACCAGAACGGCCGTCGCCAGCCCGCCCTCGCCGGACGGCAAGGGCAGCGCGGCCTTTGCGCCGGTCCACGATCCGAGGCGGACCAGCGAGCGCACGACATTGGCGTGGCCCAGCGTGTGGCCGCGGTTCTCGCCGCGGGCGACCGGGACCTGGACGACGCCGGGCCGGTAGCGCACCAGCCAGACATCGGCACCGCCGGCCGGGGCCGCGCCTGCTCCGATCTCTATCGCATCCTTGGCAAACCGCAGCGACGGGCCTTCGGCCGCCGGGCCGCGCTCCAGCAGCGCATCGATCTTGGAAAGCTCGTTGCCGACCGTATCGGCAGCGCCGTTGACCACGATCTGCGGGGTGAACGGCCCGGATTCGCCGAGCGCCGGCTCATAGGTGACCTGCCGCTCGGTGAACTCCTTCTTGCCGAAAGTGTCCTTCCAGCCGAGATAGTCCCAGTAGGTGACGTTGAAGGACAGCGCCAGCACGCCTGGACGGTCCTTGATCCTGATCAGGTTTGCATTGGCCGGAGGACAGGACGAGCAGCCCTGGCTGGTGAACAGCTCGACGACGGTCAGCGGCTGCGCGCGAACCGCGCCGGTCGCCGACACGGCTGCGAGGGCAAGGCCCGTTCCAATCAGGATACGCCCCAAGAGACGTCTGCCGGCAGCCTTCATGATGGATGTCTCCGCTCGCTCGGAGGCCGTCGCGACCTCGATTGCCACCGGTTCGCGGCGGACGTGGCGGGCGTTACAGCGATCACCGCTTCGTGATCCGCAAGGTCGAGGCGGCGGCCATACCAAACGAAAACGCCGCCCGGAAACCGGACGGCGCTTTATCTGGCAAGCCTTGCGTCGGTCGCCCGACGCTGCTGTGCAGGCGGGTGCTACCGTGTCAGCGCAACTTCCGAAGGCCGCTGGCTGAAATTGCACTTGCCGGTGACGTCGTAGAAGAAGTCGGCATTGCTGACGGGAGCGGGAACCGCATTGCCGCCGTCCTCCCAGGCTTGCGTGCTGGTATTGCCGCACGGCACGGCCGAGAAGATGTCGACGGTCTTGTTGGCCGGCGATTCGACGCCGTCGATATAGAGGCGGTCCGACGTGGCCGGATCATTGGTCTTCAGGAGCTTGGGATTGCCCGAAGGTACGTTCATTTCCAGATACATCGTGTTCATCTGGCTGACGTCGATAGTGGCGCCTGTTCCGTCGCCCTTGGTGAAGGTGCAGGTGACCAACCTGTTGCCATCCACGAAGGAGCCGGCGGGAACCGAATCCCAGGAACTGGCGCTCGTGCATTTCTGCTGCTGCTGAACGGTCTTCAACTTGCCGTTCTTGTTGGGCGTATAGACAGTGGTGGTGCCGTAGCCCTTGGAACCGCCGTTGCCGTTATACTCGTACGTGATCTGCATCAGCGGCTTGGGATCGGTCTCGCCGAACTCGACGCCGTAAAGCGTCATGGTCTTGTTCCAGTATCCAGAGACCTTGTTGATCTTGAAGGCCGCCTCGACCAGCGCCGGGTTCTTGCGCGCGGCGGCGGCGACGCTGATCGCCACCGTGTTGATTCCGGCCATCGACATGAAGTCGGTCGGCATGGCGTAGCTTGCGGAGGAAGTCATCGTGGAGGTGCCATCGGCGGTGATATCGAAATCGCCGAGGGTCGCCGTGCCGTTGCCGCCGTTGAGCACATAGGCGGCCTGCAGCGCCTTCTGGCGGTCCGCCTTGGCCGTGTCCTTCGACATCGTCATGATCGACAGAGACGCCGCATCGAGCGCGCTCTGCATGGATGTCCTTTCGGCCGTGCCGCGCGAATAGTCGGACACCATGCCGACGGCCGCGACCAGCGGCACCATCGCGACGGCGAGCGCCGGCGCGAACGAGCCGTCCCTGGATTTCAGAAAGCCTTTTTTCAGGCCGGACATTGCGATCCCCCGAGGCATATTTCACCTGTTCAGGCTGCCAGTAGCACATCAGCCGCAACCACATCGCTAAGGGAACGCTTAAAGATTTAACGGTCGATTACGCCGTCTCCCGCATCACGGGGGCGGGAGACGGTGATGGAGGGAACGCCGCCCGCCTAGCTGCCAGAATTGCCCGCCGCCCATTTGCCGCGTTCGCAAATGCAAAACCGGTTTCCCCTTTGGGCGCGAATGCTTTATAGGCCGCGCCCAGCAGAGGACCAGAATGACCACGCCGCTGAAGAACATCCGCAACTTTTCCATCGTCGCCCATATCGACCATGGCAAGTCGACGCTCGCCGACCGGCTCATCCAGCTCACCGGCGCGCTCGACGCGCGCGAGATGGCCGGCAAGGAGCAGGTGCTGGACTCGATGGACATCGAGCGCGAGCGCGGCATCACCATCAAGGCGCAGACGGTGCGCCTCGCCTACCCCGCCAAGGACGGCGAGACCTATATCCTCAACCTGATCGACACGCCCGGCCACGTCGACTTCGCCTACGAGGTATCGCGCTCGCTCGCGGCCTGCGAAGGCTCGCTCTTGGTGGTCGACGCCTCGCAGGGCGTCGAGGCGCAGACACTGGCCAACGTCTACCAGGCGATCGACAACAACCACGAGATCGTCGTGGTGCTGAACAAGATCGACCTGCCGGCAGCCGAGCCCGAGCGCGTCAAGGAGCAGGTCGAGGAGGTCATCGGCATCGACGCCTCGCAAGCCGTCGAGATCTCCGCCAAGACCGGCCTCGGTATCCCCGACGTGCTGGAGGCGATCGTCCACCAGTTGCCGCCGCCGCGCGAGGGCGATGCGTCCGCGCCGCTCAAGGCGATGCTGGTCGATTCGTGGTACGACGCCTATCTCGGCGTCATCGTGCTGGTGCGGGTCATCGACGGCGTGCTCAAGAAGGGCCAGACCATCCGCATGATGGGCACCGGCGCGAAGTACCCGGTGGAGCGCACCGGCTTCTTCACGCCCAAGATGATACAGGCCGACCAGATCGGCCCCGGCGAGTTCGGCTTCATCACCGCCTCGATCAAGGAGGTTGCCGATACGCGCGTCGGCGACACCATCACCGAGGACCGCCGCCCGACCGCGAAGGCCCTACCGGGCTTCAAGCCGGCGCAGCCCGTCGTCTTCTGCGGCCTGTTTCCCGTCGATGCGGCCGATTTCGAGGATCTGCGCGCGGCGGTGGGCAAGCTGCGCCTCAACGACGCTTCCTTCTCCTACGAAATGGAGACCTCGGCCGCGCTCGGCTTCGGCTTCCGCTGCGGCTTCCTCGGCCTGCTGCACCTGGAGATCATCCAGGAGCGGCTGGAGCGCGAGTTCGACCTCGACCTGATCGCCACCGCGCCCTCGGTCGTCTACCGCATGAACCTCATCGACGGCACGGTGAAGGAGTTGCACAACCCGGCGGACATGCCGGACGTGGTCAAGATTTCTTCCATCGAGGAGCCGTGGATCCGCGCCACCATCCTCACCCCCGACGATTATCTCGGCGGCATATTGAAGCTCTGTCAGGACCGGCGCGGCGTGCAGGTGGACCTTTCCTATGTCGGCAAGCGCGCCATGCTGCAATACGACCTACCGCTCAACGAGGTGGTGTTCGACTTCTACGACCGGCTGAAGTCGATCTCCAAGGGCTACGCCTCCTTCGACTACCACCTGACCGACTACCGCGAGGGCGACCTCGTGAAGATGTCGATCCTGGTCAACGACGAGCCGGTGGACGCGCTGTCCATGCTCGTCCACCGCACGGCGGCGGAAAAGCGCGGCCGCGCCATGTGCGAGAAGCTGAAGGAGCTGATCCCGCAGCACATGTTCAAGATCCCGATCCAGGCGGCCATCGGCGGCCGCATCATCGCCCGCGAGACCATTTCGGCGCTGCGCAAGGACGTGACCGCCAAATGCTACGGCGGCGACGTGACCCGCAAGCGCAAGCTGCTCGACAAGCAGAAAGAGGGCAAGAAGCGCATGCGCCAGTTCGGCAAGGTGGAAATCCCGCAGGCGGCGTTCATCGAAGCGCTGAAGATGGGGGATTGAGAAGCCGGTTGGCGCCAAGCGAAGCGCGGCGCCAAGTCATCGATCCGGCGGATCGATGACAGGCTTCGAAAGGGCGGGAGCTACCGGAGGCAGCGGGACCCGCCCCGGCGCGGCGCTGGAACTGCAGGGCGGAGGTAGGCAGAGACCTTGAAGAAGCTCATCCTGACCCACCACGCTGAAACTAAAATGCACGAACGTAGAATCCGGCTGGAATGGATCGAGCGCACGATCCGTAACGCCGACTGGATCGAACCGGAGCCACGCGACCCGTCTGCGGAACGTCGTTTCGCTCCGGTCCCGGAATTCGGTGGCCGCATCCTGCGCGTGGTATGCGTGGAGACCGAAAGCGCGATCCGTGTTATAACAGTGACATTCGACAGAGGCGCGAGGAGCGGCCGATGATTGACATGACCTACGATCCGGAAGCCGATGCCGTCTACATTTATCTCGGGCGCGGCAAGATTGACCACACCGAGGAAGCTGGCCCCTTCATTTACGACGTAGACGCAGAAGGTCGCATGATCGGAATAGAGATTTTGCATGCCAGCCAAGTTCTTGCGCAGGGCGATTGGCAGAAGGCGCGACTGCCCGGAAGACCCAACGAAGCAGCGGAATAGCAGAACACACAAACCAGATCAGCGCGGTGGCCACCGCCTTCCTCCCGCCACCATCCTCGCGCTAATCCTGCCGCGCCATGCTTCGCCTGCTCGCGCTGATTCCGCTCATCCTTTTGTCCGCCTGCGCCTCCTCCCGGCCTGTGCCGCCGGCGCAGATAGAGTCAGTCGCGCCCGCACCGCGGGTGGAGCCGGTAGAGCCGCCTGATCCACGCATCCATCCGCTCAGCCGGGAGGAAGAGGATTTGGCAAGATAGGCGTACAAACGCCGGTGTCGTCGCGCAGCCAACCTGGCGGGCGGGCCGCCCGACAGCGTAACTGGCCTAGCCAAGAGCGCTTCCGCAGCGCGTCGGGATGGTCTAAAGCCGGTCATCGTCCACGCCCGCAATGCCGCAGGAAATGACCGCTCAGCCAGACGCCGCCCGACCCGCTTCCGCCGCGCCCCTTCCCGGTCCGATCTCCCCCGGTCCCATTTTCCTGGGCATCGACACCGGCGGCACCTACACCGACGCAGCGCTCTGGAGCGAGGCAGGTGGGCCGAAAGGCACGGTGCTTGCGAAAGCCAAGGCGCTCACCACGCGGCATGACCTCGCCGTCGGCATTTCCGGCGCGGTCGACGCAGTTCTGGAAAAGGCGGGCGTCGATCCGGCGGCGATCAAGCTGGTGTCGATGTCGACCACGCTCGCCACCAACGCCCTCGTGGAAGGGCAAGGCGGACGGGTCGCGCTGGTGATGGTCGGCTTCGCGGAAGACGATCTCGCCCGCGACGGGCTGAAGAGCGCGCTCGGCACCGACCCGGTGGTGTTCTGCCCCGGCGGCCACAACGTCCACGGCGATGCCGCGGACCTCGATCTTTCGCCGCTGGAAGCTGTGTTGCCTGAATTGGCGGAAAGCGTGTCCGGCTTTGCCGTCTGCGGCTATTTCGCCACCCGCAATCCCGAGCACGAGCTTGCTGCGCGCGACCTGATCCGGGCCAGGACCGGCCTGCCGGTCACCGCCTCGCATGAACTGTCCGCCAAGCTCGGCGGGCCGCGGCGGGCATTGACGACGCTCCTCAATGCGCGGCTGATCGCCATGATCGACCGGCTGGTGGCGGCGACCGAAGGGTTCCTGGAGGCGAGGAACATCCATGCGCCGCTGATGGTGGTGCGCGGCGACGGCGCGCTGGTATCGGCGGCGTTCGCGCGCCAGCGACCCATCGAGACGATCCTGTCCGGTCCCGCCGCTTCCCTCGTCGGCGCCCGCCACATGACCGGGCTGGACGACGCGCTGGTCTCCGACATCGGCGGCACCACCACCGACGTCGCGGTGCTCGACAAGGGCCGGCCGCGGCTGGACCCCGAAGGCGCCACCGTCGGCGGCTACCGCACCATGGTCGAGGCGGTCGCCATGCGCACCTTCGGCCTCGGCGGCGATTCGGAAGTGGCCTTGCAGGAGGGCGCGCTCGATCCGCGGCTGGTGCTCGGGCCGCGCCGGCTGGTGCCGCTGTCGCTGGCGGCCGCGCAGCACGGCCGCACGGTGACCGACCAGTTGGAACGCCAGTTGCGGGCGCCGAACGCCGGCCGCATGGACGCCCGCTTCGCCTTCCGCACAGGCATTCCGGAGCGCTATGCCGCCGGGCTCGGCAAGTCGGAAGCGCGGCTCTACGCCGACATCACCGAAGTGCCGCAGCCGATCGATCTTCTGCTGTCCTCCAACGCCCAGAACGCGACGCTGAAGCGGCTGGTGGCGCGCGGGCTGGTGCATGTTTCCGGCTTCACGCCGTCCGATGCCGCGCATGTGCTGGGCAAACAGGCGAACTGGAACCGGGAGGCGGCGGCGCTCGGCGCCGAACTCTTCGCCCGCAAGCGCGACGGCCGCGGCCAACTCGTCGCCGCTTCGCCGGAAGCGTTCTGCGAGCGCGTGCTGAGGGCGCTGACGCGCTGGTCGGCCGAATACATCCTCGAAACCGCCTTCGCCGAGGACGGGCTGGACGGCGCCGCAACCGTGGCGCATGCGCTGGTGCAGCGCGCGGTCGATTCCTACGACGGCATCGTGCGCCTCAAGGTTGCGCTGGACCGCCCGGTGATCGGGCTAGGGGCGTCGGCGCCGCTGCATTACGCCGGACTGCCGGCCCTGCTCGGCAACGAGTGCATCGTGCCGGTGGACACCGACGTCGCCAACGCGCTGGGCGCCGTGGTCGGCCAGGTCAGGGTCACGGCCGAAATCCGCGTCAGCCAGCCGCAGGAAGGGCTGTTCCGCTTCTCAACCGCACGGGGCATGCACGATTTCGACGAGGAGGCGCCGGCGATAGCGGCCGCAGAGGCCGAGATGCGTGCCCTGGCCACCAGCCGCGCCAGTGAGGCCGGCGCGGATGACGCCGAGGTCGAGGTGGCGACCGAGTTCAAGGTCTCGACCATCGAAGGCCAGCGCATGTTCATCGAAGCCCATGTCGTGGCCACCGCCTCCGGCCGGCCGCGCATTGCGGTTTGAACGATGGCGTGGGACCTTAGCCGAATTGACCGCAACGGGCCGCCATGCCAAAGGCCGGCATCCATTCTTACGTCCTGGAAGTGAGACCAAATGACCGATCGCATCGAGATCGCCGGCTTACGCATCGCGCCCGAGCTCCACGCCTTCGTCGCCGGTGAGGCGATTCCCGGAACCGGCGTCGACGCCGACGCCTTCTGGAACGGCTTTTCCGAACTGGTCCACGACCTTGCGCCGAAGAACCGGGCGCTGCTGAAGAAGCGCGACGACATCCAGGAGAAGATCGACGCCTGGCATCGCGCCAACGGCGCGCCCAGCGACCTCGCCGCCTACAAGGATTTTCTCACTGAGATCGGCTATCTGCTGCCCGAGGGTCCGGCCTTCTCGGTCGAGACGGACAATGTCGATCCGGAGATCGCCATCGTCGCCGGGCCGCAGCTCGTCGTGCCGGTGATGAATGCGCGCTATGCGCTCAACGCTGCCAACGCGCGCTGGGGCTCGCTCTACGACGCGCTCTACGGCACCGACGCGATCCCCGAGAGCGACGGCGCGGAGAAGGGCAAGGGCTACAATCCGAAGCGCGGTGAGAAGGTCATCGCCTGGGCGAAGGGCTTCCTCGACGAATCCGCGCCGCTGGACGGCGCCAAATGGGCCGATGCGACCGGCCTGAAGATTGCTAAAGACGCACTCGAAGTCGCTACCAGGACGGGAACCGCGACACTCAAGGACGCCGCGCAGTTCGCCGGCTATCGGGGCGACGCGGCGCATCCGGACGCCGTGCTGCTTGCGCGCCACGGCCTGCATGTCGAGATCGTGATTGACCGCGCCAACACCATCGGCAAGACCGATCCGGCCGGCATCGCCGACATGATCCTGGAGTCGGCCGTCACCACCATCCAGGACTGCGAGGATTCGGTCGCGGCCGTCGATGCCGAGGACAAGGTGGCGGTCTACCGCAACTGGCTCGGCCTGATGAAGGGCGATCTCGAAGAGACCTTCGAAAAGGGCGGCCGCACGATGACGCGGCGGCTGAACGACGACCGCGCCTACACCGCGCCCGACGGCTCCACGCTCACGCTGCCGGGCCGGGCGCTGATGCTGGTGCGCAATGTCGGCCACCTGATGACCAATCCCGCGATCCTGCTGGAAGACGGCTCGGAAGTGCCGGAAGGCATCATGGACGCGGCGATCACCGCGCTGATCGCCTTGCACGACGTGGGTCGACCTGGGGGCCCGAACGGCCGCCATGCCAACAGCCGCGCAGGCTCCATGTATGTGGTGAAGCCGAAGATGCACGGACCGGAGGAAGTCGCCTTCGCTGCAGAGATCTTCGACCGGGCGGAGAAGCTGGTCGGCATGAAGCCGAACACGATGAAGATGGGCATCATGGATGAGGAGCGGCGCACCACCGTCAACCTCAAGGAGGCGATCCGCGCGGCGAAGGACCGCGTCGTGTTCATCAATACCGGCTTCCTCGACCGCACCGGCGACGAGATCCACACCTCGATGGAAGCCGGCCCGATGATCCGCAAGGGCGACATGAAGCAGGCAGCGTGGATCGGCGCCTACGAGAACTGGAACGTCGACACCGGCCTGGAATGCGGGCTGGAAGGCCGCGCCCAGATCGGCAAGGGCATGTGGGCGATGCCCGACCTCATGGCGGCGATGCTGGAACAGAAGATCGCGCACCCGAAGGCCGGCGCCAACACCGCATGGGTGCCCTCGCCCACCGCCGCCACGCTGCACGCCACGCACTACCACAAGGTCGACGTGCATGCCGTTCAGGACAAGCTCAAGTCACGGCCGAAGGCGAAGCTGGACGACATCCTGTCCGTGCCGGTGGCGGTGTGGCCGAACTGGACGGCCGACGACATCCAGAAGGAACTCGACAACAACGCGCAGGGAATCCTCGGCTATGTCGTGCGCTGGGTGGACCAGGGCGTCGGCTGCTCCAAGGTGCCGGACATCAACGATGTCGGCCTGATGGAGGACCGCGCCACGCTGCGCATCTCCTCGCAGCACATCGCCAACTGGCTGCATCACGGCGTCTGCACCGAGGCGCAGGTGATGGAGACGATGAAGCGCATGGCGGCGGTGGTGGACCGGCAGAACGAAGGCGATCCCCTCTACCGACCGATGGCGCCGGATTTCGATGCCTCGATCGCCTTCCAGGCGGCCTGCGACCTCGTCTTTAAGGGGCGGGTCCAGCCCAATGGTTATACGGAACCGGTTCTGCACAAGAGGCGGCTGGAGTTGAAGGCGAAGATGGCCTAGCGGCCGATTTTGAAGTCATGTCTGAGATGACGGCGCTCGACGTTGCCCCCCTCTGTCCTGCCGGACATCTCCCCCACAAGGGGGGAGATCAGCCCTTGCGTCGGCCTTTGCCAATCGCCAGCGTTGCAGGAAAAGCGGACAGGCGGAAGCTGCCGATCTCCCCCCTTGTGGGGGAGATGTCCGGCGGGACAGAGGGGGGCGCGACAGAGCGTCGGTCTCTTTTTGCGTTGGCAAGGTGGAGGTTACCCCTCCCGACCCACTGCGCGGGCCACCCTCCCCTCAAGTGGGAGGGGAGACGGTGATTCTCGCCATCGATTGCTCCGCCAATCTCTGCGCCGCCTGCGTGTATGACGCGGACGCCGCCGGGGAACTCGGCCGCGAGGTGCGCGACCTCGGCAAGGGTCATGCCGAGCACCTGATGGCGGTCATCGAAGAGGCGCTGGAAAAATCCGACAAGATCTTTGCCGACCTCACCGCCGTCGCCGTCTCGGTCGGCCCCGGTTCCTTTACCGGCATCCGCGTCGCCGTCGCCACCGCGCGCGGCCTGGCGCTGGCGCTGAAAATTCCGGCCATCGGCGTCACGACGCTCGAAGCGCTGGCGGCAGAAGCGCGGCAGGACTTTGCGGGTCGGGCCATCCTGGCGGCGCTCGACGGCGGGCGTGGCGACATCCACGCCGCGCTTTACGATGAATTGGCGGTTTTGCGCTACGGTCCGGCGGCAATCACGCTGGAGGAGGCCGTGGCCATGATTTCCGCCGCAGGAGCGCCGCCCGTACTGACCGGAACCGCCGCGCGCCGCATCAGCGAGGCGGCCGGCCATCCCTTCGACCTGGGGCCACTCGCGGCGACGGCCGATATCGCGACCTATGCGCGGCTCGCTGCCGGGAAGGGTCCGGGCGAAAAGCCGAAGCCGCTCTACCTGCGCGACGCCGACGCCAAACCGCAGGCCGGCTTCGTGCTGCCGAGGGTCGGGGGATGAGCGGCGCTACCCGCTCCATGGTCCGCTTACCCCCACCCCTAGCCCCTCCCCACAAGGGGGAGGGGAAGCTGCCGCACGCCAAGTCCCCCTCCCCCTTGTGGGGAGGGGTTAGGGGTGGGGGTGCCGGACTGCTCTCTTCATGCGCGTCCGGTTCGCCCCACGAAACCGGAACCGGCTGATGCGCATTCCCTTCCTCTCGCCGCGCGGCCGGGACTATGCGCTGGAGCGGCTGACCGTCGACGACGCGGCCGCCATCGCCGTCCTGCATGAGGAGGACTTCGTGCGGCCGTGGTCGGAAGCCGAATTCGCCAGCCTGCTCGAACAGGACACGGTGTTCGGCTTCGCGGCGAGGGAAGTGGGCAATCCGCGCGCCGGCATCGTCGGCTTCGTTCTGGCGCGGCTCGCAGCGGACGAAGGCGAGATCCTGACCGTGGCGACCGCCCGTTCGCATCGCCGCCAGGGTATCGGCTGGCGCCTGATGGACGCGGTGCTGCGGCAACTGCACGGCGACCGTGCCGAGGCGCTTTTCCTCGAGGTCGACGAGACCAACGCGGCCGCGATCGCACTCTATCGCCGCTTCGGCTTCCGCCAGGTCGGCCACCGGCCGAATTACTACCGTTCCGTCGAGCACGGCCCGACCGGCGCGCTTGTCATGCGGCGCGATCTCCGCTAGCCGCGATAGGCAAGCAGGACGATTGCAATTGAACATCTCATCGTTTGCATATGGCGATGTACCCCTACCCCTTCCCCTCAAGGGGGGGTGGACAGGGCAATCGCATATTGAATTTTCGACGCTCCCGCACCCCCACCCTTATTCCCTCCCCACAAGGGGGAGGGAGACGCCGACACTGCCGTCTCGTCCAAGATCGCCGGCGCTGGCGCGCTGTAGCACCGTCACAAAATCCCCCTTCCCCTTGTGGGGAGGGGTTAGGGGTGGGGGTGCATCGCTCCGTGCGATTGCCCTGCCCTTATGGGAATCCGAAGGACGGGCGAGACGACGAGCCGGCTCCGGCAAGGTCAAGGGCGGGGGTGATCCGGACGCAGCCGCCGCTGTTTCGAGACCTTCGGAAGCGCAATGATCGGAAAACTCAGGACAGGGCTGGCGGTGGTCTTTGCTGCGACAAGCACGCTGGTGCTGGCGCTGGCGCAGGCGGTTGTGCTGAAGACCGGCATCGGCAACCCGCACCGCCTGCCAAGGCTCTGGCATCGCTGTGTGCTCAAGGCGCTGGGCATCCGGGTCCATGTCGTGGGGTCGCCGGCCGCGCGACGGCCGCTGCTGATCGCCGCCAACCATGTATCGTGGACCGATATCGGTGTGCTCGGCTCCATTGCCGACGTTTCCTTCATCGCCAAATCGGAGATGGAAGGATGGCCGCTGATGGGCTGGCTGTCGACGCTGCAAGGCACTGTCTTCGTCGAGCGCGAGCGCCGGCACCGCTCCGGCGACCAGGCGGGCGAGATCGCGGGACGCCTCAACGACGGCGACGTGATGGTGCTTTTCGCCGAAGGTACGACAGGCGACGGCAACGCGCTCTTGCCTTTCAAGAGCACCCTGTTCGGCGCCGCGACGATGGCGCTCAGGCAGAGCGCGGGCGGGCGGGAAGAAGCCGGAGAGGAAGGGACCGGACAGACGGGTGCCAGGAAAGGCGGGCATGCCGAAATCGCCATTCAGCCGGTGTCGATCGCCTATACCGCGCGGCAGGGACTTCCGCTCGGCCGGGCCGGACGCATGGCGCTGTGCTGGATCGGCGACCAGGACCTCCTGCCACACATTTCGGGACTGCTGCGCGCCGGTGCCGTCGATGCCGAAGTGCGCTTCGGCGAGCCGGTGATCTTCGATGCGCGGTCGAACCGCAAGGAGACCGCGCGGCTGGTCGAAGCCCGCGTCAGGGACATGCTGGAAGCCTCGTTGCGCGGGAACGGGCGGCAAGGCTGACGCCAAAGCGGCGGAATCGGTTGTCCCTGCCCGCCAAAACGCGATAGAAGCCGCCGCATGGATATGCCAACGACACACCGGACGCCAGCCCGCGCAGCGGCCACGGGCGACGACACAACAGGCGACGACAGGGACCGCAAGGTCTTCATCAAGACCTATGGCTGCCAGATGAATGTCTACGATTCGCAGCGCATGGCCGACGCGCTGGCGGCGGACGGCTATGCCGCGACCGAGCGGATGGAGGACGCCGACCTGGTGCTCCTCAACACCTGCCACATCCGCGAGAAGGCGGCGGAGAAGGTCTATTCCGAACTCGGCCGCATCCGCGACCTGAAGACCGAGCGTGCGCTGGAGGGAAAGACGCTGACCATCGGCGTCACCGGCTGCGTGGCGCAGGCGGAAGGCAAGGAGATCATCCGCCGCGCGCCGGCCGTCGACCTCGTCGTCGGCCCGCAGACCTATCACCGCCTGCCCGACGTGCTTGCTCGCGTGCGCGGCGGCGCGCGGGTGGTGGAGACAGATTACGCCATCGAGGACAAGTTCGAGCACCTGCCCGCGCCGAAGAAGGCGGTGGTAGCGAAGCGCGGCGTCACCGCGTTTCTGACCGTGCAGGAAGGTTGCGACAAGTTCTGCACCTTCTGCGTGGTGCCCTATACGCGCGGCTCCGAGGTGTCGCGACCCGTCGAGCAGATCGTGGCGGAGGCCGAGCGGCTGGCGGCGGCGGGCGTGCGCGAGGTGACGCTGCTCGGCCAGAACGTCAATGCGTGGCATGGCCAAGGGCCGGACGGCAAGGCATGGGGCCTGGGACGGCTCCTGTTCAGGCTGGCTGAAATCCCCGGCATCGCGCGGCTGCGCTACACGACCAGCCATCCGCGCGACATGGACGACGAGTTGATCGCCGCGCATGGCGACCTTGAAACGCTGATGCCCTATCTCCATCTGCCGGTGCAGGCGGGCTCGGACCGCATCCTGAAAGCGATGAACCGCAAACATGCCGCGTCGGACTATCTGAGATTGATCGAGCGCATCCGCGCCGCGCGGCCTGACATCGCACTGTCGGGCGACTTCATCGTCGGGTTTCCCGGCGAGACGGACGCCGATTTCGAGGACACGCTGCGGCTGGTGCGGGAGGTCGGCTATGCCTCGGCCTTCTCGTTCAAATATTCGCCTCGCCCCGGCACGCCCGGCGCCGAGATGGATGGCCATGTGGCGGAACAGGTGAAGGACGAGCGGTTGCAGCGGCTGCAAGCGCTGCTGGTGGACCAGCAGCAGGCCTTCACCGTTTCCATGGTCGGCAGGACGATGCCGGTCCTGATCGAGAAGCCTGGCCGGCAGGCGGGCCAGCGGGTCGGTCGCTCGCCCTGGCTGCAGCCGGTGATTGTTGATGAAAAGGCCGGTGGAATCGGCGACATTATCGATGTGCGAATCATGGAAGCGGGCTTCAACAGCCTGCATGCCGTGCCCGCCTGAGGGCGGGCCAGACAGGAGAGACGGTTGAGCCCTGCCGAATTGAAGAACGCGCCTCCCCTCGCACCGTCAGTGCCGTCGTCGGGAGCGTCCTCTTCGGCGGCGACGTCTTCCGGCGCGTCGGACATGGCGCATATCGTGCTCACCTTCGACAACAACCGGCTGGCCAGCGCGCTCTACGGCCAGTTCGACGAGAACCTGGCGCGGCTGGAGCAGAAGCTCGGCGTGGATATCCGCTCGCGCGGCAACCAGTTGACCATCAAGGGCTCGTCCACGGCTGCCGAGCAGGCGCGGCGCGCGCTCGACAGCCTCTACGCCATCCTCCAGAAGGGCGCCGACATCGGCCAGTCCGACGTCGACGGCGCGGTGCGCATGGCGGTCGCCGCCGACGACCAGCTCACCCTGCCGACGCTGGAGCGCAAGGGCAAGGTTTCCGCCGCCCAGATCGCGACGCGCAAGAAGACCATCTACGCCCGCTCGCTCAACCAGGACGCCTATATGCGCGCGCTGGAGCGCTCCGAGCTGGTCTTCGGCATCGGCCCGGCCGGCACCGGCAAGACCTATCTGGCGGTCGCCCACGCCGCCATGCTGCTGGAACGCGGCATGGTCGAGCGCATCATCCTGTCGCGCCCGGCCGTCGAGGCCGGCGAGCGGCTCGGCTTCCTGCCCGGCGACATGAAGGAGAAGGTCGATCCTTACCTTCGTCCGCTCTACGACGCGCTTTACGACATGATGCCGGGCGACAAGGTCGAGCGCGCCATCGGCGCCGGCGTCATCGAGATCGCGCCGCTCGCCTTCATGCGCGGCCGCACGCTGGCGCATGCCGCCGTCATCCTCGACGAGGCGCAGAACACCACGACCATGCAGATGAAGATGTTTTTGACGCGGCTCGGCGAAAACTCGCGCATGATCGTCACCGGCGACCCCAGCCAGATCGACCTGCCGCCCAACACGCGCTCAGGCCTGGTGGAGGCGCTGCGCGTGCTCGACGGCGTGCCCGGCATCGTCACCGTACGCTTCAACGACACCGACGTGGTGCGCCACCCGCTGGTCGCCGAGATCGTCCGGGCCTACGATCGCGACGGCAAGGTTGCGCGCGGGCTGGGCGCAGAGGGGTGAGGATCGGTTCTTTTCCGATGCCTTTTATGGATACTGTCTGCGCACCTATAAATGCCGGCGCCGCACCCCCACCCCTAACCCCTCCCCACAAGGGGGAGGGGGAGCTGCCGCATGCCAAGTCCCCCTCCCCCTTGTGGGGAGGGGTTAGGGGTGGGGGTGCGCAAACGCTGCTCTTGGTGGGCTGCCATGTCCGCTGAGCCAAACTCTCCGATCGATTTCGACCTCACCGTCGAAGCCGGTGACTGGCCTGAGGAGGCCACTCTCGCCGCCCTGGTCGAGCATGCAATCACCGCGACCTTCGCCGAACTGTCCCCTGCCCGTCCCGGCGAATCCGAACTCGGCGTGATCTTCACCGACGACGCCCATATCCGAGACCTGAACGCCGGCTGGCGCGGCAAGGACAAGGCGACCAACGTGCTGTCCTTTCCCGCCTTTCCCGAGACGAAATCCGGACCCTTGCCGCCGCTGCTCGGCGATATCGTGCTGGCTGCAGAGACCGTCGCCGGCGAAGCCGCACTGGAAGACAAGCCGTTCGAGAACCATATCAGCCATCTGGTAGTGCATGGCTTGCTGCATCTGCTGGGCTACGACCACGAGACCGACGCGGAGGCGGAGGAGATGGAGGCGCTGGAGCGCCGCGTGCTGGCGAGGCTTGCCATTCCCGACCCTTATGCGTAACTACGAAGTCCAACCGATCGAAAGACGATGACCGAGAGACAAGACGCCGCCGCCCGTACAGACGCCGGCAGCGCGCCCAAAGCTTCCGAAGCGCCGGAAGACCCTTCCAGTCCGAGTACCAGCACGAGCGTTGCGGCCCACGAGCCCGCCGCCGGCCCCTCGCTGCTCGACCGCCTCCTCGGCCTGTTCCGGCAGCGCAACGGTACCAGCCTGCGCGAGGAGATCGCCGGCGCGCTCGCCGAGACGGGGACCAGCGACGCCGAATCCTTCTCGCCCGGCGAACGGGCCATGCTCAACAACATCCTGCGGCTGCGCGAGGTCCGCGTCGAGGACGTGATGGTGCCGCGCGCCGACATCGAGGGCGTGGAGATCGGCACGAAGCTCGGCGAATTGATGGGACTGTTCGAAAAGTCCGGCCACTCGCGCATGCCCGTCTATGCCGAGACGCTGGACGATCCGCGCGGCATGATCCACATCCGCGACGTGCTGGCCCATATCACCCGCACCGCCACCGCGAAGAAGGGGCGCGGCCGCAAGGCGCAGGCCGCCGTGGCGCTCGACCTCGCCCAGGTGGACCTGACGCGCACCATCGGCGACCTAGGCCTGATCCGGCCGGTGCTTTTCGTACCGCCCTCCATGCTGGCGTCCGACCTTATGGCGCGCATGCAGGCCGCGCGCACGCAGATGGCGCTGGTCATCGACGAATACGGCGGCACCGACGGACTGGTCTCGCTTGAGGACATCGTCGAAATGGTCGTCGGCGACATCGAGGACGAGCACGACGACGACGAACCGATGATCACCAGGGCCGGCGACGGCATCTATATCGTCGACGGCCGGGCGGAGATCGACGATGTCGCCGAGATGATCGGTGGCGATTTCGCGGCCGGCGAACATGGCGAATCCGTCGATACGATCGGCGGCATGATCTTCAATACGCTCGGCCGGGTGCCGGCGCGCGGCGAAGTGGTGCAGGCCATTCCCGGCTTCGAGTTCCATGTGCTCGACGCCGATCCACGCCGCGTGAAGCGGGTGCGCATCGTCGAGACGGGCAAGGGCGAGCGCCGCCGCCGCGCGGCGCGCGCGGAGCAGGCGTAGCACCGCTTTCCCGGCCTGCTTTCAGCCGTGGCCGATCGCCGCGGCGAAGGTCTCCAACGCCCCGCGCAACTGCGCCGACAGGTCCGGATCGGCGACGATGCCCTCTGCATCGAGATTGCGACCGAGCAGAGGCAGGGTGATCGAGGCGTCCTCCACCAGCCGGGCCGACATGGTGGTGAGGGTGAGCCTGAGCGCCGCGTCGGCGTCGGTGGCGCGCTGCGACGCGTTGATCACCGCTACCGGCTTATCCGGAAACTCCGAGCTCGATACCAGCCAATCCAGCGCGTTCTTCATGACGCCGGCGACGCCGCGCGCATATTCGGGGCTGCAGACGAGCAGGCCATTTGCGGCCCCTACCGCCTCGCGCAGCGCCTTCACCGATACAGGCGGCGTGTCGGTATCGATGTCGGGATTGAAATACGGCAGGCCTGCGAGACCGTCGAAAACCACGATGTCCATGCCCGCAGGCGCGAGCCGCCGCGCCGCCTGCAGCGCGGCGAGGTTGGACGAGCGGGCACGCAGGCTTCCGCAGATGGCAAGAATGCGCATTGTCGGGAGACTCAGATTTGACAGGCTTTTTATAGCGCACGGACCGGACAGGCCAAACCGGCCGGGATGGACGGCGCGTTGTTCCTCAGCCGGGCAATGCCGGGAACCGGCGCGGGCATGGCGAGGTTATCGGTTGAAAGGAGACCGCCATGATCCGCAAGCTCAAATCCGGCGAATACCGGCTCTATTCACGCAAGGTCGATCCGAAGACCCACAAGCGCCGCAATCTCGGCACGTTCAAGACGCGCGAGGCGGCTGAAAAGCACGAACGCGAGGTGCAGTATTTCAAGCGCCATTAGGAGTCCGTCCCACCCGACCGAGAGACTTGCCGAAAGCCCTGGTCGGTCACGGCGCCGGTTCCGGCGGCTCCGCTGTCTCGGCGGCTTTGGCGGCGGCAACCGCGATCTCGTCCTCGCTCCAGTGCAGTCGGCGGTAGTCGAAGCCGTATTCCAGGGTCGGCTTGACGATCAGGAAATAGGGCGACAGATCGAAATCCCGCGGAGTGAACAGGGAATGGTGGCGGATGTGCAGGATCTCGCCGCGTGAATAGCGCGACTTTGCCGAGGCGCGGCCAGGCGCATGGGTGACTTCGGGCAGGATCGGATAGCGGATTCGTTCGTAGGCCTCGGCGATCAGTGTCGAGCAGATCGCCCGCGTCGGATCGCCCGAGCCGAAGGCGATCATGCGGCGGCGCCAGCGCACCGGCACCGGCGGCGTCGGAAAGAAATAGCGCAGCATGTCGAGGATGTTCTTCAGATCGTATCTGAGGCCGATCTTGCCGATCATGAAGGAAACGACGGCGGCGCGATCCTCCGGCCCGAGTCCGCTCGCCCGGCAGATACGGGTGTTGTAGGTGCTGTAGCGCGACAGCGGCACGGCAACGCAGCCCTCGCCCAGCGTCACCTCGATCAGGCGCGGCCGTTCCGAGCCGTCCTCGGGCTCGGGCATTGCGTCGCCGACATAAAGGGCAGCGTGCGACCAGGTCGACTGGGTCAGGTATTTGATCGCCGCCGAGATCTTCTGGTTGCCCTCGACGAGCAGCACGTCGCCCGGCTGGAGCACGCGGCGCAGCGTTTCGGGATCGGAGGGCGTGTAGGGCTCGTAGCCGGAGGATTCGTCCTGAAGGCGGCCCGCCAGCCAGCGCCCGATGCGGTCGAGCAGCGTGTCGACGGGCGCGGTCATGAGCGGGCCGGCAATGACGCCCGGACCCGGCGCGCGCGCCTGCCGATTTCGTTGCCGGCAACAGGTATCGCCCCGACGCGCAAAAACCGTTGCGGGGCGATGCGGAAGCTCACGCGGTCATCTCCGGAAAGCCGTTCAGCGCGAGCGAGGCGTTGGAATAACGGATTTCTCCCGTCACCTCCCGCCCGAGCCAGCCGGGCAGGCGGCCGTCTTCGACGGTGTCGGCAGTCTCGAGTTCGGCAACGATCAGCCCGTCGAGATCGCCGTTGAACACGTCGATCTCGTAGAGATAGCCTTGATGGCGCACATTATGGCGCGTCTTGCGGATGAGCGTGCCGATGGCGAACTGCATCATCTCGCGCGCTTCATCCAGCGGCACCGGGTATTCGAACTCGTCGCGGATGCGCGTGTCGGAGCCGAATTTCAGCGTCAGCCTGGCGGTTCGGCCGTCCTTGATGCGGATGCGGACCGACCGCTCGGACGAAATGGCAAGATAGAACTGGACGATGAGCGCGCTGGATTCCACCGCCCCGCGCCATGCGTCGCCCTGCACCAGGAACTTGCGTTCGATTTCCTTGGCCATCGGCCGAACTAAAGCGTGGCCGGGGCCGCAAATCAACCGGTCTGCAATACGAGACCGCGTCGCCGCCGTATGATAGGGTCATGGGCATTGACTTTAATCATTCGATTGATCAACTTACGTGGATGGCCACCCCACTCCGCCCCGCAGGCTCAACCGGCAGGCAACCCGCCTCGCCCGCCGACATGACCCGGATCGCCCTGATCAGGGCGGCGCTGAAACTGTTCGGGAAGCAGGGCTTCGAGGGCACGTCCACGCGCGAGATCGCGGCAGCGGCGAGGGCCAACATAGGCTCCATCGCCTATCATTTCGGCGGCAAGGAAGGCTTGCGGGCGGCCGTCGCGGAACAGATCGTCGAAACGATCCAATCGATCGCCAGCCAAGCGCTCGGTCCAGGCGAGACCGCCGTGGCCGACACCATGACCGCAGAAACGGCCGGGAGCCAGCTCGTCGTCGCGCTGGAGCGCATGGTCGCCTTCATGGTGGCAAGACCGGAAGCCGGCGAGATCGTGCAGTTCATGCTGCGCGAAATGGCCAATCCGTCCGCCGCGCTCGACCGTATCTACGAGGGCGTTTTCGCACCCACGCACGAGCGCCTTTGCGAGATATGGGAAAAGGCGACGGGCGAGCCGGCCGAATCGGAGCGCACCCGCATAGCCGTCTTCACCATGATCGGACAGGTCCTCTATTTCCGCATCGGCCAGGCGGTGGTGCTGCGGCGCATGGGCTGGGACGCCATCGGCGACGCCGAGGCGGAAAAGATCCTCGACGTGACGCGCGACAACCTCCTGGCGATCCTCGCATCGCGCAAAGGGACAAGACCATGAGTTTCCTCTGTTCGCTGCCGCTTGCCGCCACCCTGTTTTCCGCCTGCGCACCGGCTGCGCCCTTCGCGGTCGGCTATGTCGAGGGCGACTACGTGCTGCTCGCGCCGACCGAGGTGGCGCAGGTCGAGGCCGTATCCGTCCGGCGCGGCGACAGGGTGGAGCCGGGCCAGGAACTGGTGACGCTGGAGAAGGACGACGCGACGATCGCCGTGGCGCAGGCCGAAGCCGCCTTGGCTGAGGCGCAGGCGCAGCTCGCCAACCTCAAGGTCGGCAAGCGCCCCGAGGAGATCGCGGTGCTGGAGGCCAGCGTGCGGTCCGCCAAAGCACAGGCCGACGAGGCGGACAGGGTACTTTCGCGCACCAGGGACCTGTCCGGACGCGGCATCTCCACCCAGGCGCAACTCGACGAAGCCACCACCTCCGTGGAGGTCGCACAGGCGGCGATCGGCCAGAGCGAGGCGAACCTCGCGGTCGCCAGGCTGCCGGCGCGGCCCGAGGAGATCAAAGCCGCCGAGAACCAGGTCAAGCAGGCCGAGGCGGCGCTGGACGAGGCACGCTGGCGGCTATCCAAACGCACGCTGGCGGCGCCTTCGGCCGGCCGCGTCGACGACGTCATCCGCAATCCGGGCGACACCGCCGGCCCGAGCGCGCCGGTGCTGTCGATCCTGCCGGACGGCGCGGTGAAACTGACCCTGTTCATTCCCGAGACCGCCTTCTCCTCCGTCAAGGTCGGCAGCGAGATCAGCGTGCGTTGTGACGGCTGCGGGCCGGACATCAGGGCGCGCGTCTCCTACGTCTCGCCCGATCCCGAATTCACCCCGCCGGTCATCTACTCGCTGGAGAACCGCCAGAAGCTCGTCTACCTGGTCGAGGCCAAGCCGGAAGGCGGCGCCGGGCCGCTGCAGCCGGGGCAGATCGTGGATGTGGAACTGTCGGGCGACGGCAATAAGGCAGTAGGGGAATAGGGCAATATGTTTGCTTCCCTCTCCTGCGGTGGCAATCTTCCTATTGCCCCAATGCTCTACTCCCCTAATGCCTTGCCGACCGCAGGTCGGCTGCCATGAACGTCATCGACGTCCGCAACCTCACCAAGCGCTTCGGCGACAGGACCGTGGTGGACCATGTCACCATGACGGTCGAGGAAGGCGAGATCGTCGGCTTCCTCGGGCCGAACGGGTCGGGCAAGACCACGACGATCCGCATCATGTGCGGCCTGCTGACCCCCGACGAGGGCGAAGGCACGGTGTTCGGCTTCGACATCCGCAAGGACGAGCTGAAGATCAAGCGCGAGGTCGGCTACATGACGCAGCGCTTCTCCTTCTACGAAGACCTGACCATCGAGGAGAACCTCCAGTTCGTCGCCCGGCTCTACCAGTTGAAACCTGTCGCGAAGCAGGTGGCCGACACGCTCGAGGACCTGGGCCTGACCTCGCGCAAGAACCAGCTTGCAGGCACGCTTTCGGGCGGCTGGAAGCAGCGGCTGGCGCTGGCGGCCTGCATCATGCACAAGCCGAAGCTGCTGCTGCTCGACGAGCCGACCGCCGGCGTCGACCCCAAGGCGCGGCGCGAGTTCTGGGACGAGATCCACCGGCTCGCCGGCGGCGGGCTGACGGTGCTGGTCTCCACCCACTACATGGACGAGGCGGAGCGCTGCCACCGCATCTCCTACATCTCTTACGGCAAGATGCTGGCCACCGGCACGGTGGAGGAGGTGGTGCGGAACGCCGGGCTGACCACCTTCGTCGTGCACGGCCCGCGCCTGGAGAACGTGGCGAACGAATTGCGTAAGAAGCCGGGCGTCGACCAGGTGGCGCCGTTCGGCGCGACGCTGCATGTCGTCGGCTCGGACGAAAAGGCGCTGAAGGCCGCACTGGCCGACGTGGAGAAGGAGCACAAGGGGGTAACGGTCGAGCCCGGCGAAACCAGCCTGGAGGACGTCTTCATCCAGTTCATGTCGGGATCGAAGGACAATATGGGATGAGGACGCACGGCTCGATCCTTTCTTCCGACGGCGCACCCCCACCCCTAACCCCTCCCCACAAGGGGGAGGGGGACTTTGCAGCGGCACCGCGACGCATCGACAATCTTGAGCGAAACGACGATGTCGGCGTCTCCCTCCCCCTTGTGGGGGTCCGCAGGACGGGCGAGACGCGTGGCTCGCCCCGGCAAGGACAGGGGTGGGGGTGCGCCGCCGAAGACAATTGCCCTGCCGCCTACGCGGAGAAGCGCGCTCTCAACGGGGCAGCCTCATGAACACCATCTTCTCCTTCTCCCGGCTCGGGGCGCTGCTGGCCAAGGAATTCATCCAGATGCGGCGCGACCGCGTCACCTTCGCCATGATGCTCGGCGTGCCGCTGATGCTGCTTATCCTGTTCGGCTTCGCCATCAACAATGACCCGAAGAGCTTGCCGGCGGCGCTTCTGGCCATGAGCAACGACCAGTACACCCGCGCCATCGTGACGGCGCTGGAGAACACCAACTACTACCGCTTCGACCATATCGCCGAGACCGAGGCGGAAGCCGATCTCCTGCTGGCGCGCGGCGACGTCGCCTTCGTGGTGACCATTCCGGCCGATTTCGGCACGCGGGTCCAGCGCGGCGACCATCCGCAGATCCTCATCGAGGCCGACGCCACCGACCCGGCCGCCGCCAGCGGCGCCATCTCGACGCTGGGCACCGTCGCCGGCCAGGCGCTGCTGCGGGCACAGGGCATGCAGGCCGCGGCCGAAGAGAACGCTGCCAGCCGGCTCGACGTGGTGGTGCACCGGCTCTACAACCCCGAAGGCATCTCGCAATACAACATCGTTCCGGGCCTGCTCGGCGTCATTTTGCAGATGACGATGGTGATGATGACGGCGATGGCGCTGACGCGCGAGACCGAGCGCGGCACGATGGAGAATCTGCTCGCCATGCCGTCGAGCCCGCTGGAGATCATGCTCGGCAAGGTGCTGCCCTACGCTGTGGTCGGCGCGGTGCAGGTGGTGGTGGTGCTGATCGCGGCCAAGCTGCTGTTCTTCGTGCCCTTCGTCGGCGGGCTGCCGCTGCTTTTGACCAGCATCCTCATCTTCGTGCTCGGGCTGGTGCTTCTCGGCTATACGATCTCGACCGTGTCGCGCACGCAGATGCAGGCCATGCAGCTCACCTTCTTCTTTTTCCTGCCGTCGATCCTGCTGTCGGGCTTCATGTTCCCCTATCGCGGCATGCCTGGCTGGGCGCAGTCGCTGGGCGAGATCTTCCCGCTCACGCATTTCCTGCGCATCATCCGCGCGGTGATGCTCAAGGGTGCGCAGTTCCCGGCCGTCGCCAACGAGATCGTGTGGCTGATCGGCTTCGTGGTGGTGTTCGCCACGCTTGCGCTGCTGCGCTTCCGGCGCACGCTGGACTGAGCCGAAGCGCCGCTTCAGGCCGCCTCGGCGATCAGCCGTGCATAGGTCGCGAAATCGACATTGCCGCCGGAGAGCACGACGACCACGCATCTGCCTTCGGTAGCGATGGCACCGGAGGCGAGCGCCGCCAGCCCCACCACGCCGCCCGGCTCGACCACGAGCTTGAGGCCCGCCATGGCGTCGCGCATGGCGGCGGCCACCGCCTTTTCCGACACGGCGACGCTGCCGGCCAGGGTGCGGCGGTTGATCTCGAAGGTGATGGCGCCCGGCTCCGCCGTCAGGATGGCGTCGCAGATCGAGTCATGGCCGGGATCGTTCGCCACGCGGCGGCCCTCGGCGAGCGAGCGGCGCGTATCGTCGAAATGCTCGGGCTCGGCCGCCCAGACCTCGGTGGACGCGGAAGCGTCCTTCACCGCGATCGATATGCCGCCGGCCAGCCCGCCGCCGCCGCAGGGCATGACCACGGCGTCGGGCGTTACGCCCAAAGCCTTCGCCTGGCGCATCAGTTCGAGTCCCACCGTGCCCTGGCCGGCGATGATGGCCGGGTCGTCGAAAGGCGGCACCAGCACCATGCCTTCGTCGAGCCAGCGCCTGACGACGGTCATACGGTCGTCTCGGAAGCGGTCGAACGGGATCACTTCTGCGCCCATGCGGCGCACATTGCCGACCTTCGCCTCCGGCGCATCGACCGGCATGGCGATGACGGCGCGGATGCCGAACAGCGCGGCCGACGCCGCCACGCCCTGAGCATGATTGCCCGAAGAAAAGGCGACCACCCCCCTCGCCCGTTCCGCGTCCGAAAGCGAGGCGATCTTGTTGTAGGCGCCTCGGAACTTGAACGATCCGGTCCGCTGCAAGGTCTCGGGCTTGAACAGCACCCGTCCGCCGAAGCGCTCGTTGAGCGCAGGCGATTCCAACAGCGGCGTCTCGACGATGAGACCCGCAAGGCGCCGTGCGGCGTCATGGATGGCGGCGATATCGGGAAGATCGGTCATGCGGGGCGATTCCATTGCGGGCGACGCATCATTTCCTCAAGCCGGCGAATGCACCAGTCAAAAGATGTGATGCTTCGCCAACCGCAACGCGACAGGCCGCCGATCGCCCGCGCGCGGCTCAGCCGAGCAGCGTCTTCTGACGCTTCGAGCCCCCCACCTTGCGCCATTGGTTGAAGCGATGGGTCGCGGCGGCGAAGGAAATCTTCATCTGCTGCGCCACGGTGTAGCGCGACTTGCCCTCGTCGAACATGCGGTAGCAGCATTCGACGCCTTCCTCCGTCAGCTTGCCGTCCGACGTCTTGTTGTGCGGGTTGGCCGGATCGAACTTCTCGGCCTGCTGCTCGATCATCGCTTTCAGGCGCTGCAGGTCCGCCTCGATGGAGGCGATCAGGTCGAGAACGGGCTTCGGGTCGAATTGCTGCTTGTGTTTGGCTGTCACGGCTGTGTCCTCGGGGGAAACGGAACAAGCTTCACTATATAGGCGAACGTTCGGCGATAAAAAGCCCATGCTTTATATCGATAAAGGTATCGTCGTGCGCGTGTCTACATTGACGGCCGGCTTCTGGAGTCATAGTTTAGAATTATTCTAAACTAGAGATTTGCCGTCATGCTTTCCCGCGTCTTCGGCTTCGGCCGCCGCTCCTTCGATTCGCTTTCCGAGCAGGAAATCCTCGCGCTCGCCATCTCGTCCGAGGAGGACGACGCGCGCATCTACCGCTCCTATGCGGACGGCCTGCGGCAGGAGTTTCCGCATTCGGCCGGCATGTTCGAGGCCATGGCGAAGGAAGAGGACGGCCACCGCGACGCGCTGATCGAGCTTCACCGCAAGCGTTTTGGCGAAACCATCCCGCTGATCCGGCGCGAGCACGTCAAAGGCTATTACGAGCGCAAGCCGGACTGGCTGGTGCGGCCGCTGGGCATCGACAAGGTTCGCGGCCAGGCCGAGGAGATGGAGCGGCAGGCGCGCCTTTTTTATCTCGAGGCGGCCAAGCGCAGCGCCGACGCCTCGACCCGCAAGCTGCTCGGCGACCTCGCCGCCGCCGAACAGGGCCACGAGAACCTCGCCGCGCATCTCGAAAAGGAGCATGTGCCGCAGGACGTGGCCGAAGAAGAGCGCGAGAGCGAGCGCCGGCAATTCATCCTCACCTATGTGCAGCCGGGGCTGGCCGGACTGATGGACGGCTCGGTCTCGACGCTGGCACCGATCTTCGCCGCCGCCTTCGCCACGCAGGACACATGGAGCACCTTCCTGGTCGGCCTGTCGGCCGCCGTCGGCGCCGGCATCTCGATGGGGTTCACCGAAGCCGCGCATGACGACGGCAAGCTGTCCGGGCGCGGATCGCCGCTGAAGCGCGGCATCGCCAACGGCGTGATGACGACGCTCGGCGGGCTGGGACACGCATTGCCCTACCTGATCCCGGACTTCTGGACGGCGACGAGCGTCGCGGTGGTCGTGGTCTTCTTCGAGCTTTGGGCGATCGCCTTCATCCAGAACCGCTACATGGAAACGCCGTTCTGGCGCGCCGCCTTCCAGGTGGTGCTCGGCGGTGCTCTGGTGTTCGCGACGGGCGTGCTGATCGGCAGCGCCTGACGCGCGACCTATCCATGCAGCACCCGGCTGTCGGCCGGCGCCTCGGCGCGCTCGGTCATGCCGTAGTCGCGCACCACATGGGCGATGCGCAGCCGGTAGCCGGAAAAGACGCCGCCGCGGCCGGCCTTCTGCGCCTGCCTGTGTTCCTCGGTGGTGCGCCAGGCCTTCACCGCGTCCTCGTCGCGCCAGAAGGAGAGCGACAGCACGCGATTTGGGTCGGCGAGGCTCTGGAAGCGTTCGATCGAGATGAAGCCGTCGATGCCGTCCAGCATGGGGCGCAGGTCGGCGGCGATACCGAGGTAGGCGTCGCGCTTTCCCTCGGCAGGCTGCACTTCGAAAATGACCGCGATCATAGTTCGATCCTCGCTGCATGGGGCGCCGAGGCCAACTTCAGGAAGATGCGGTCTTCCTTCAGGATGAAGCGCTCGCGCCGCGCGAATTCGTAATTCTCCCGGCCAAGCCTATGCTCGCGCAGCCGTTGGCGGTAGGCCTCGTAGGCCGCAAGACTGTCGATGGTATAGACGCCGTAGGCCGTCGTCGCAGACCCCTCATGCGGCGCGAAATAGCCAATCAGGTCGGCACCGCAAGACGGGATGGCCTGACCCCAGTTGCGGGCATACTCCTCGAACGCCTCCCGCTTGAACGGGTCGATCTCGTAGCGGATGAAGCAGGTGATGGACATTTGCGGTTTCTCCTTCGTCATATCGGGGACAGTTTGATCGGCATCGAAACGTCATTTGTCTGGAGCCGGTAGGGTCAGTCGCCGCGCCAGAACCGTTTCGCGCATTCCCGGCGGGCTTCCTGCCGGGTCACGCCGATGTCGCGCAGCAGGTGATCGTCGAGATCGGCGAGGTCCAGCCGCTGCTTACGACGGCCGGCCCAGACAGCCAGCGTGCGGAGCAGGAAGGCGACGATGCCGCGAGTTCCGGTTGCGGCGATGTGGTCGATCGAACGGGCGGACATGGTGGATACCTCTTCTTGATCCACCGCCAGAATAGTGGTTTGTTGGCGAGTATGCTTCGATGGAGATCGAACAATGAATGACAGCCTGAAGGACGGCCCCGACATCGCCCGCATCGCCAGCCTGGTCGGCGATCCGGCCCGCGCCAACATGCTGACCGCGCTGATGGCGGGGGCAGCGCTGACCGCCAGCGAACTGGCGCTGGAGGCCGGCGTGACGCTCTCGACCGCGAGCTCGCACCTGACCAAGCTGATGGAGGGCGGGCTGCTCACCGTCGCCAGCGAGGGCCGGCACCGCTACTACGGCCTCGCCGGGCCGCAGGTGGCCTCGATGCTGGAAGCGATCATGGGGGTCGCGGCAGGCGTCGGCCCCAAGCGGGCAAGGCCCGGTCCGCGCGAACCGAAGATGCGCGAAGCGCGCGTCTGCTACGACCACCTTGCCGGCGAGCACGCGGTCAGGATGCTGGATTCGCTGGTCGAGAGAAGAATCCTCGTCCGCGACGGCGGGTCCATCGGGCTCGGCAGGACCGGCGCAACGCATTTCGCCGCCATCGGCATCGACGTCGAGGCGGGCAGGAAATCCCGGCGCCCGGTCTGCCGCGCCTGCCTCGACTGGAGCGTGCGCCGCTCGCACCTGGCCGGAACGCTGGGCGCTGCCATCCTCGACAAGATCCTCGCCGAGAAATGGGCACGGCGGGAGAAGGACAGCCGGGTGGTGACGTTCTCGCCGAAGGGCAGGATGGAATTCGAACGGGTGTTCTTGGGGTGAACGTCCGCTCCCTGTTGCGGCTACGAAGCCCCTTGTCCCCCTGAATACAGGCGTCGCACACCCCCACCCCTGTCCCCTCCCCACAAGGGGGAGGGAGACGCCGACGCCGCCGTTTCACCGAACATCGCCCATGTTGGCGATCTGTGGCGCTGCCGCAAAGTCCCTCTCCCCCTTGTGGGGAGGGGTTAGGGGTGGGGGTGCGCGGCGGTGGAACCTATAGCTTCAACGCCTTCGCCTTCTCGAAAAAATCCTTCCAGGGATCGTCGCCGGCAAGGCGTTTCAGCGTCGTCCCGTCGCCGATGGGAAAGGCGTTGGGCGCCACGCCGGCCTCGACCTCCTTCCACGTCACCGGCATGGAGACGGTCGCGCCTTTCTTGGCGCGGGAGGAATAGGGCGCCACCGTGGTCGAGCCACGGCCGTTGCGCAGATAGTCGATGAAGATTTTGCCCGTGCGCGCCTTTTTCGACAGCGTGGCGGTGAAGCGGTCCGGCTCGGCCTGCTCGATGGCGCGGGCGAAGTCGTGCGCGAAATCCTTGACCTTGTCCCATTTGGCCGACGGCTTCAGCGGCACGATGACGTGATAGCCCTTGCCGCCCGAGGTCTTGACGAAGGTGGGCAGCGACAGGTCTTCCAGTTTGTCGCGGATATCCAGCGCGGCCCGGCGCACGTCGTCGACCGAGACGCCCTCGTCCGGATCGAGGTCGAAGACGACTTGGTCGGGGGTGTCTATCCTGTCCACCGTGCAGCCCCAGATGTGGATTTCCACCACGCCCATCTGCACCAGCGCCGCGACGCCGTCGAAATCCTTCACATAGAGGATTTCCTCGTTGTCTTCCGGGTCCTTCGACTTGAATATCGTGTCGCTCATGCCCGCTGAAGCGTGTTTCTGGAAGAACCGCTGCCCGCCAACGCCGTCCGGGGCGCGCACCAAAGCCAGCGGCCTGTTGACGACGAACCGTTCCATGCGCGGCCAGACGCGGTCGTAGTGCTCCAGCAGGTCCTGTTTCGATACTTTCTCGTCCGGCCACAGCAGCTTTTCCGGATGAGTGAGCTTGATCGAGGTTTTCACTTGGGATGTCCCCTTCCCTTTCGCTGCGGACTTCGCTGAAGACCCGCCGTCTGCCGGCCCGCTTTCGGTCGCCCTGCTGCGCGTCGCCTTGCCCTTGGTGTCGGCGGGTTGTTCCTGCACGACCTCGTCGGCCGGCTTGTCCTCGCGCAGGCCCTGGAAAGAGGCGTGGCGGATGATGCGGTCGGCCGTCCAGGAACGGAACTCCACTTCGGCGACGAGGTCCGGTTCGACCCACACCAACCCCTTGCCGCCGGGGACCTTGCCGGCGAAAGGCGACTTCTTCGCTTTCAGCCCGTCCAGCTTCTTCCTGAGATCGTCGCCCGCCTTGGTGGAAAAGCCGGTGCCGACGCGGCCGGCATAGTGCAGCTTGCCGCCTTCGTGATAGCCGACCAGCAGCGAGCGCAGGCCGCGCCCGGTCTTGTCGGAGGGCAGGTAGCCGCCGATGACGAATTCCTGCCTCTGCGTGCATTTCGACTTGATCCAGGCCCCTGTGCGGCCCGAGCGATAAGGCGCGTCCGCGCGCTTGGAGACAACGCCTTCCAGCCCCATGCGGCAGGCATGCTTGAGCATGACCCTGCCCGGCTCCACGAAGTGGTCCGAAAAACGCACAGCCGCATCGTCGGGCAGGGTGTCCAACAGTTCCGACAGCCGCTGCTTGCGTTCCACCAGCGGCTCGCCGCGCAAATCCTCGCCATCGAGCCGGAGCAAGTCGAACACATAGTAGATCATGCGGTTCGTGCGCTTGGCCGAAAGATCGGCCTGCAGCAGGGAGAAGGAGGACACGCCGTTGTCGGCGAGCACGACGATCTCGCCGTCGAGAATGGCGTCGGAACATTTCAGCGCAGCCAGCGCTTCCGGGATTTCCGCGCCGAAGCGCTCCGTCCAGTCCAGCCCGGTGCGGGTGAGCAGGCGGATTTCCGTGCCGGCGATCTGTGCCTGCATCCTATAGCCGTCGAACTTCACCTCATGCAGCCATTCCTTGCCGGGCGGCGCGTCGCGCTCCAGCGTCGCCAGCGCAGGCTCGACGAAATCGAGCTTCGCCGCCATCTCCCGCTTCGCCTTGGCCGTCGCGGGCTTGTTGGAGTGCCACACTTTCGGCTTCTCGCCCTTGGCAGCCTTGCCCTCGCCGACGTCTTCGACGGTCAGGCCGGATTTCACCGATTCCGGACGCTCCTTGAGGATGTCCTCGCCAGGTCGCGCGGCCGCGTCGTCGGACTTGATCAGGAGCCAGTTGTCCTTCTTCTCGCCGGGACGGGGCTTCAGCCGCACGAGATGCCATTTGCCGGTCAGCTTCTCGCCATGCAGCTCGAAGTCGATATGGCCCTTCTTCATTCCGGCGGCAGGGTCGTGCTCCGGCGTCCAGGTGCCCTCATCCCAGACGATGACGGAGCCGCCGCCATATTCGCCTTTCGGGATCGTGCCCTCGAAGGGCGCATAGTCGATCGGATGGTCCTCGACATGCACGGCCAGCCGCTTCTCGTGCGGGTCGAGGCTGGGCCCCCGCGTCACCGCCCAGCTCCACAGAACGCCGTCATGTTCGAGGCGCAGATCGTAATGCAGGCGCGTCGCCGCATGCTTGTGGATGACGAAGATGCCGCCGCCATCCTTCGCGGCCTTGCGGCGCGGCACCTTGCCGGCAGGCTCCTTCGTCTTGGAAAAATCGCGCTTGGCGCGGTATTTTACGAGGCTATCAGGCAAAGATACCCCCACCCCTAACCCCTCCCCTCAAGGGGGAGAGGAAGCTGCCGCATGCCAAGTCCCCCTCCCCCTTGAGGGGAGGGGTTAGGGATGGGGGTCGGCGCAAGCGTACCGGCATAGGGTCACGCCGACTTCTTCTTCGGCGCGGCCTTCTTCGCCGCCGGCGCCTTTTTCTTTGCCCCCTTCGTCGCCTTCACAGCAGGCGCGCTCTCGTCATTGTCGGCCGCAAGACTCTTCTTAAGCGCATCGAAGAGGTTGACGACGTTGGACGGCTTGGCGGCAGCCTTGGCCTTGGGTGCCTTCCTGCCGGCCTTCTTTGCGCGGATCAGCTCGATCAGCGCTTCCTCATACTTGTCGTCGAATTTCGAGGGATCGAATTTGGTCGCCTTCTTGTCAATGATGTGCTGGGCGAGATCGATCATCTCCTTGTCGAGCTTCACTGTCTTGATCTCGTCGAACACGGTATCTGGCTGGCGCACGGTGCTGTCATAGCGCAGCGTGGTCAGCACCATGCCCTTGCCGAGCGGCTCGATGACGACCGGCCGCTCGCGGCGATAGAGCACGATGCGCGCCAGCCCCGCCTTCTTCTTCGCGGACATCGCCTCTCGGATGACGGCGAAAGCGTCTTCGGAGACCTTGTCGGCGGGCGCGAGATAATAGGGCGTGTCGAGATAGATCTGCTGGATGGAGGATTTGTCGACGAAGCCGTCGAGGGAAAGCATGTTGGAAGAGTCGACCTGCACCGCCTCGATCTCGTCCTCCTCGATGTGGACGTAGTCGCCGCCCTCGACCTCGTAGCCTTTGATCTCGTCTTCGTTCTCCACCGGCTTGCCGGTCTCGGCATCGACATAGATGCGTTTGACCCGGTTGCCGGTGTCGCGGTTCAGCACATGGAATGAAACCTTCTCCGCATGGGTGACCACGTTGGTCAGTTCGACCGCACAGGTCACCAGCGAGAGCTTGAGATAGCCTTTCCAGGCCGGACGCGGCGCCATGACAGGTTCTCCTTACGGGCGGGCTTCACAGGCGGGATTGCCTCCGCAACGGGAAAGAACGCCTCCGGTTCCATGAAAGCCTGACTATCGCGCCGAGTGTAAGCGAAAAGGAAGCCAATGAAACGGCCCTCGCGCGGGGGGCCGATCCCGGCCGCTCCAACCCGTCCGGACCCGCTCCGGCAGATACGCGCCGCCGCTCGCGGCGACACGCACACGAAACCCATGTGATCCAAAAACCACAGCGGAACGAAAGCCGGCGACGGGCACGGAAAGACCGCCAGTTCGCCGCAATCCCGCCACGAAGTGACTGATTTCGGAGAGAAAATTAACATCGTATTCACGGGGGATTCACCTCTTTGAACTACGATACCTGGCAATTCGGAAGGGACTCCGAAAACGGGACAGGGACTGGTGTTCACATGCGTATCCTGAAGCACATCGCCTTCTATATCGCCGCCATGCGCGAATTCATTTCGCCGACCTATCGGCCGGAGCGCCACTATATGCGCGGCCCCGGACCGGCCTGCGCGCGCCGCGGCACGACCATCGGCGCCCACTGACCGGGCCGCCTAGGGATCATGACCGTCACAAGCCGTCACGACAGTCGGGTCTGCCGCCCGACGGCCGATCACCGCGCAACGATCTTCCGCGCACAGCGTCCAGCCGCCGCCCGTCGCCCCTGAGGCGGCGAGCACCAGCCTTTTCTGCGGCCCCACCGTGGGCCGGTAGACCCACCAGCCATCCTTGAAGACCGAGCCGTCGGGCGGGTCCATGCCCGCCCCAGACCCCTGGATGCGCGCCTCGACCACCTGCAGACCGGCCGGCGTGACGCGCCAGTGCTCTTCCCAGCGCGTCTTCTCCACCGAATGGGTCCAGGCCAGCGTGAAGGCCGACGCGGCATAGACCGTGGTCTTGCCCGCCGCGAGCAGGCAGAACCCCATCGTCACGCACCGTCCGGAGCGGCGGCCTTGTCGGACATGCCGCGGGTCCGATGCCAGTGCAGGCCGAAGAACACCACGGCCAGCGCGAAGCCGATCTGGTCCGAGATCGGGACCGCAGCAATCAGCGAGAACGCCGCCACTGTGGCCAGCAGCCGCTCCCACCAGGTGAGATGCGTACGCAGGTAGCCGACGACCGCCGCGCCCCAAAGCACGATAGCGAGCGATGTCTTGAACACGATGTAGACCACCGCCGGATAGAAGCCGATGGACGCTTCCAAGGCGCCTCCCGATTGCAGCATCAGCGCCGGCGTGTAGACGGCCATGTAGGGGATGACGAAGCCTGCCGCCGCCACCTTGATCGCCTCGATGGCGATCTTCAACCCGCTTTCCCTAGCGATCGGCGCCGCCGCGAAGCAGGCGAGCGCCACCGGCGGCGTCAGATCCGCCATGATGCCGAAGTAGAAGACGAACATGTGACTGACCAGCAGCGGGATGCCGAGCGACAGAAGCGCCGGACCGGCGATGGTCGAGGTGATGATGTAATTCGGGATGGTCGGGATGCCCATGCCGAGGATCAGGCAGGTGATCATAGTCAGGATCAGCGACAGGATCAGGCTCGATTTCCCGATCGAGACGATGTAGTCGCCGAAGGTGTTGGCGATGCCCGTCAGCGTCATGGTGCCGACGATGATGCCGACGATGGCGCAGGCAATGCCGACCGGCAGCGCCGTCTTGGCGCCTTCGGCCAGGGAGTCGCGGCAGGCGGCGAGCGTTGCCAGACCGCCCTTGATGAACAGATTGATGACGATGAGCACCGCGGCCGCCGCGAGCACGGCCCAGATGCCGAGTTTGAAGAAGGATGCCGCGACCAGTCCGAGGAATATCCAGAAGATCGCCCTCAGCACCATATTGGGCAGGCCGAGCGCCACCGAACCGCCGAGGATGAGCAGGCCCGTCATGGCGAAGCCGATGGTGCCGGCATAGAGCGGCGTGTAGCCCGAAAACAGCAGGTAGACGAGCGCCGCCAGCGGCAGCAGCAGATACCAGCGCTCCGTCAGCGCCCGCGCCGCCGAAGGCAGTTGCGCGCGCGGCAGGCCGACGAGGCCGGCGCGGCCAGCCTCCAGATGGACCATCCAGAAGGCCGAGGCGAAATACAGGATCGCCGGGATGACGGCCGCCTTGACCACCTCGCGGTATTCGACGCCGAGCGTCTCGGCCATGATGAAGGCGACAGCGCCCATCACCGGCGGCATGATCTGGCCGCCCATCGAGGAGGTCGCCTCGACGCCGCCGGCGAAGGCGGCGCGATAGCCGAACCGCTTCATCAGGGGAATCGTGAACTGCCCGACGGTAACGACGTTGGCGACGCCCGAGCCGGAAATCATGCCCATGAAACCCGACGAGATGACCGCCACCTTTGCCGGACCGCCGCGCATGTGGCCGACCAGACCCATGGAGACATCAGTGAAGAGGCGGATCATGCCGGCGCGTTCCAGGAAGGAACCGAACAGGATGAACAGGAAGATGTAGGTCGCCGAGACGTAGATCGGCGTGCCGTAGATGCCTTCGGTGCCGAAGGCCATGTGGTCGATGACCTGCGAGAAATCGTAACCGCGCGTGTCGAACGGAGCAGGCAGGTATTCGCCGAACAGGCAGTAGAGCAGGAAGATGCCGCAGATGATCGGCAGCGCCGGTCCCATCAGCGTGTAGGTGGCGGCGAACAGCACCAGCAGCGAGATGACGCCGACGACCGTGTCTATCGGCAGCGGCTCGCCCGCGCGCAGGATCAGCGCTTCATATTGGGTGAACTGATAGAGCGCCACCGCCATGCCGGCGATGCCGAGCGCCCAGGCGCAGGTCCGCAGCGGCCGGCTCGCACCGCGCAGCGTCGCCAGCAGCGGAAAGACGAGCAGCAACAGGAAGCCGAGATGGATGTCGCGGACCTGCTGGCTCGGCAGATTGAGAAGGCTGGCTGCCGTCGCCAACTGGAACACGGAGAACGCGACGGCGATCCAGAAGAGGATGCGCCCTTCGATCGTCGGCGGAAAGGTTTCGGCCAACGGGTCGTGGACCGAAACGGCCGCGCCTTCCGGAGGCGTATGAGTTGCAGTTTCGGTCATGGTTCCTCCCCAGGGACCTGATGGCGATGCAAAATTTGGACGACGCGCCGCATCTGTCGCCAGCGACAATACGATCGCAAAAGACGCAATCCCCTCTCCGTCTCGGCTTCGCCGATCCACCTCTCCCCACTTCGTGGGGGCGAGGAACCGCTGCCGCGACGCCGGCGCTTCTCCAGCCCAGGCTCCTCGCCCCGCTTGCGGAGAGAGGTGGCGCGCGAAGCGCGACGGAGAGGGTATTCTTCAAGCGGCTAGCCTGCCAAATTCGGCAAGGCTTTGCCGCTTCACTCCATCCTTACAGCAGGCCCTTTTCCTTGTAGTACTTCTCGGCGCCCGGATGCAGCGGGATCGGCAGGCCCTTCGGCCCGTTCTCCAGCTTGATGGCGGTCGCCGCCTTGTGCGCCGCCGTCATGGTGTCGAGGTTCTCGAAGAGCTGCTTGGTCATCTGGTAGGCTTCCTCGTCCGAGACGTCGGAACGGGTCACCAGGATATTGGTGATGGCGACCGTCGGCACGTCTGCCGTCTGGCCTTCATAGGTGCCCGACGGAATGGTCGCGGCGATGAACGGCGCGCCGAGCTTTTCGGGAATGGCGGCGGGAACGGCGACGACCGTGATCGGAAGCGAGGTGGCGAGATCCTTGATCGACGCCACGCCGAGGCCGGCGGACTGCAGCGTTGCGTCGAGCTGGCGGTTCTTGATCAGTTCGACCGACTCACCGAAGTCGAGATACTCGACCTTGGCGAGGTCCTTGTAGCTCATACCGGCGGCTTCCAGGATGGCGCGGGCATTGAGCTCGGTGCCGGACTTGGGCGCGCCGACCGAGACGCGCTTGCCCTTGAGGCTGGCGAGGTCGGTGATGCCGCTGTCCTTCGAGGCGACGATCTGGATGTAGTTGGGATAGATGGCCGCGATACCGCGCAGCTTGTCGAGCTTCTTCTTGAAGCCGGCCTCCTCGTTGCCTTCCCACGCGGCCTGTACCGAATCGCCCAGCGCGAAAGCAATCTCGCCCTTGCCCTGCTGCAACAGGTTGAGGTTCTCGACCGAGGCCTTGGTGGCCTGCACCTGGGTGCGGGCGCCTTCGATCTTGTCGCCGTAGATTTTCGCCAGCGCCGCGCCGAGCGGATAGTAAACGCCGCTGGTGCCGCCGGTGAGCACGTTGATGAACTCGCTCGCTCCGGCGGAGAAGGCGCCGGTACCGAGCGACAGGGCGACGGCCCCGGCGACGAACAGGTTTCTGATATGGTGCTTCATGGAAGTCCTCCCTTTCGATTCAACGATGCCCAATACGGACATGCCTCCACCCTGCGACTTTGCAGGTTGCGTGCCAAGTGGAAAAATCCAAGAAAAATTCAATCCTTTCAATGAATTGAAAATCCGGGCCGATTGCCGCCCGGCTGAATTGCGGCGAAATTCCGCCCGTCCGGCGGACGTTTCGGCGGAATCTTGCCGAACTCAGGAGGCGGCGCGCCGACGCAAGCGATAGCGCGCGATCTTCTCGTTGAGCGTGCGCAACGGGACGCGCAGATGATCCGCGGCCGCCTGCGCATTGCCGCCGGAAAGGTCGAGGGCCGCATGGATCGCCTGCGCCTCGAAGGCGGCGACGCGCTCGGGCAGGGACGCTGCCTCGTCCATGCCGAGGCTTTCGCCCGCTTCCACCGGCAGGCCCAGCACATAACGCTCGGCGGCAGCCTTCAACTCGCGCACATTGCCCGGCCAGTCGCGCGCCGCGAGCGCCGCCAGCAGCGCAGGCGGCGGGGTCGGCCGGTCGAATCCATGGCGAGCCGCCGCGTCGGCCGCGAAATGGCGGAAAAGCAAGGGAATGTCGTCGCGCCTGCGATCGAGCGGCGGGATCGCCACCTCGACGGTCGAGAGGCGGAAATACAGGTCCGAACGGAAGCGGCCGGCATCGCTCTCGGCCTTGAGATCGGCCTTGGTGGCGGCGACGAAGCGCACGTCGACCGGCACCTGCCGGTTCGAGCCGAGCGGCTCGACGATCCGGTCCTGGATGACGCGCAGGAGCTTGGCCTGCAGCGGCAACGGCATGGCGTCGATCTCGTCGAGGAAGACGGTGCCGCCGTCGGCGTGCTCGAGGCGGCCCACGCGCTTCGCCGCCGCGCCGGTGAAGGCGCCGCGATCGTGCCCGAACATCTCGCTTTCGAAGATGGTGTCGGGCACGGCCGCGCAGTTGATGGCGACGAACGGGCGGTGCCGCCGCTTGCCGAGATCGTGCAGGGCGCGCGCGGCGACCTCCTTGCCCGCGCCCGTTTCGCCGCGCAGCAGCACGTCGATGTCGAGGTCGCGCAGCTGCGTCAGGCGCTCGCGCACCGAGGCGGCCGCGCGCGACACGCCGACGAAGCGCTGCTCGATGTCGGGGCCGGCGCTCTCGCGCAGCCGTTCCAGCTCGTCGTTCATGCGCCGGGTCGCCACGGCGCGGCGCAGCACGGCGACCAGATGGTCGGCATCATAGGGCTTTTCGAGGAAGTCGTGCGCGCCGGCGCGCATCGCCTCGACGGCCAGCGCCACGTCGCCGTGACCGGTGAGCAGCACCACCGGCAGGCCGGGATCGGCCTCAAGCGCGGCGTTGAGCAGCGCCACCCCGTCCATGCCCGGCATGCGCACGTCCGAAACCAGCGCATCGAAGCGCCGCTGCGCCAGCCGCGCCAGCGCGGCGTGGGCATCGGCGGCCGTGTCGGTCTCGAAACCGCTCAGCGTCAGCCACTCGGCCGTGGACTGGCGCATGGTCTCCTCGTCGTCGACGATCAGCACGCTTCCCAGGCTCATTCGGCGGCCTCCGCCGTGGCCGTGACGGCCTCGGGCAAGGTGATGGTGAAGGTGCAGCCCTCGCCCGCTATCGAACGGAAGTCGAGCGAGCCGTCTATCTCGGTGACGATGGCCCGCGAGATCGACAGGCCGAGCCCCAGCCCCTCGCCGCCGACCTTGGTGGTGAAGAACGGCTCGGCGATGCGCTCGCGCACGGACTCGTCGATGCCGGAACCGTTGTCCTCGACATGGATGAGGATCTTGCCGTCCATCCGCTCGGGGATGATGCGGATAGCGGGCCGCTCGCGTTTCGCCACGGCGTCCAGCGCGTTGGCGATGAGGTTGAGGACCACCTGCTCGAGCCGGACGGCGTTGGCGCGCACCTCGGCGGGAACGGCCAGCGTCTCGACGCGAAGATCGACGTTTCCGGCCGTGAAGCGATGCGAGGCGACCTCCACCGCCGCAGCCACGGCGCGGTCCACGTCCACGGTTTCCAGCCGCTCGGGCTCGTTGCGGGCAAAGGATTTCAGCGATTTCACCGTGCGCTGGATGCGCCGCACCAGGTCGCGCGCCTGCCTGACCTTGCCGGCGACGGCTCCGGTCTCGCCACGTTCGGCCAGGAGGCCGGTGGAAGCGAGCGTGTTCTCCATCGCCGCAAGCGGCTGGCTCACCTCGTGCACGATCGCCGTCGACATGCGCCCGAGCGCGGCGAGCTTGGCGGCGTGGATGAGCGAAGCCTGCGTCTCGCGCAGCTCCTCCTCGGTGCGGCGGCGTTCCTCGATCTCGCGGTTGAGCTCGGCGGTGCGCTCGACGACGCGACGTTCCAGCAGTTCATGCTGCTCCAGCTTGGCGCGCAGCAGCAGCCGGCGCTGGCGCAGATAGAGGCCGACGCCGGAGGCGAGCATACCGGCCAGCGCCGCGATCAGGGCGAACAGGAAGGCGTTGGCGCGCACCGGCGCCAGGCTGGAGGCCGTCCACAGCCGCCAGCCGTCGGGCGCCATCTCGACGGAGCGCAGCAGATGCGCGCCGCCCGATTCCGCGATGTCGATGACCTCGCCGGTCCTGCCGGAGGTGAAGATCGGCGTGGCGTGCGCGAGGTCGACGCCGTCATATTTGCGCGTCGCCGCGATCTCGGAAAGCGTTTGCACCGACAGCGGATGCAGGGGACGATATTTCCATTCGCCGTGGCCGGTCAGGAAGACGACGTCGTCACGGTCGGAGACGGCGGCGAAGGTGCCGGCCCGCGACCATGTCTGCTCGAGCGGGCGCATGTCCACCTTGACCACGACGACGCCGATGATCCGGCCCTTCTCACGGATGGCGGACGACAGGAAATAACCCGGTTCGCCGGTGGTGACGCCGACCGCGTAGTAACGGCCCGCGCCGCTGTCCAGCGCATTGCGGTAATAGGGCCGGAAACGGTAGTTCTCGCCGACGAAGCTGGACGGCTCGGCATAGTTGCTGGCCGCGATCGTGAGCCCGTCGGCGGCCATCACATAGAGTTCGGCGGCATGCGAGTCCGTCCTTATGTCCATGAGATAGCGGTCGGCTGCCTCGATATCGCCGGCCGAGCGGGAGGCAAGTGCTGCGCGGATGCGGCCGTCGCGCGCGATGACGGAAGGAAGATAGCGGAAGCGCTCGATCTCGCTGTCCACCGAGCGCACCAGCACGGCGAGTTCCGAATCCATCTGGGTCAGCAGGCGCCGCTTGCCGGCTTCCATCGCGCCGAACCAGGCAAGCACCGCCGCCGCCAGCACGGCAACGACGACAAGAGCGCCAAGATAGGCTGAACGTGCACTCATGATCCTCCAGACAGTTTTCGCGCGCGGACCGAAAGGCGGCATTGTCCGCTATCGGCACCGCAATGCCAACGGCCAATGCGACAACGCACCCCTCTCCTCTCTTGCCGTATGGCGCGGGCGCTGCAAAGAATTTTCGTCTCGTCGTCGAAACAGCGGGGCGTCGCGCGACATCGTAGCGGCCGACGACAATGCGGCCCCAACCCGGAGATGAACTCATGCGCTACATGCTTCTGATCTACGGCAACGAAAACGCCATGGGCAGCGCGCCGCCGGAGGCGGTGACCAAAATGTCGGCCGCCTATTCCATCTACACGCAGGCCATGAAGGACGCCGGCGCGTTTCTCGCAGGTGACAGGCTGCAACCGACCCGGCTCGCCACGTCGGTCCGGACCGCCGGGGGCAAGCCGAACGTGATCGACGGGCCGTATGCCGACACGAAGGAGCAGCTGGCCGGCTTCTACATGATCGAGGCGCCGGATCTCGACGCCGCGATCTCGTGGGCCTCGCGCTGTCCCGGCGCGGAGCGCGGCACGATAGAGGTCAGGCCGGTCTGGGAATTGCAGGCCGGCTGATGCGGGACCCAGCCGAAGCGGCTGCGCGGGCGGCCGCCGAAAAAGCCGCCCGGCAGAGCTACGGAAAGCTGGTCGCCTATCTTGCCGCCGGCACCCGCGATGTGGCGGGCGCGGAAGACGCACTGGCCGAGGCCTTCGCCGAAGCGTTGCGGCGGTGGCCGAAGGCCGGAATCCCGGACCGGCCGGAAGCGTGGCTGCTGGCAGTGGCGCGCAGGCGCGGGATCGACGCGGCAAGGCGGCGGGCGACGGCCAGCGCCGGGCAGGCCCATCTCGAACTGCTGGCCGAGGAAGCGGAGGCCGACATGCACGGGCACCACATTCCCGACGAACGGCTCCGGCTGATGTTCGTCTGCGCCCACCCGGCGATCGATCCGGCGGTCCGCGCGCCGCTGATGCTCCAGACGGTCTTCGGCCTCAATGCCGCCGCCATCGCCCAGGCGTTCCTGGTGCCGCCGGCAACGATGAGCCAGCGGCTGGTGCGGGCCAAGGGCAGGATCCGGGACGCCGGAATTCCCTTCCACGTGCCTGAGCAAAACGACTTCGGCGACCGGCTCGACGCCGTCCTGGAGGCCATCTACGCGGCCTATTCGACAGGCTGGGCCGATCCGGCAGGCACCGACGCGCAGCGCCGCGATCTCGCGGAAGAGGCGATCTGGCTCGGCCGCGTCGCGGTGGCGCTGATGCCGGGCGAAGCGGAGGCGCTCGGCCTTCTGGCGCTCATGCTCCATGCCGAATCACGAAACCGGGCGCGCCGCGACGCGAGCGGCGATTTCGTGCCGCTCGCCGACCAGGATTGCGGCCTGTGGGACATCTCCATGATCGACGAGGCGGAGCAGATCCTCACCCGCGCCGGACAGTCGGGGACGATCGGCCGCTTCCAGATCGAGGCGGCGATCCAGTCCGCGCATGCAGCGCGCCGGCTGACGGGGGAAACGGATTGGCCGGCGATCCGGCAGTTCTACGAGATGCTTGCGGTGCTTTCCCCATCGCCGGTGGTGGACATCAACCGGGCGGCGGCGCTGGCCGAAACCGGCAATGCGTTGGCCGCGCTCGACCTGCTGGATTCGCTTGCCAGCGATCCGAAACTGGCCGGCTACCAGCCCTATTTCGCGGCGCGCGCGGCCGTGCTGGAAAGGCTCGGCCGCAGCGCCGATGCGGGCGAAGCCTATACGCGCGCCATCGCGCTGGAGCCCGACCCGGCCTTGCGCCGGTTTCTTGAGCAGCGGCGGGACCGGCTGACCGTGTGAGCGGTCAGCCCAGGCCGTCGAACAGGACGGTCGAGAGATAGCGCTCGGCAAAATCGGGAATGACGACGACGAGGGTCTTGTCCTTGTTCTCGGGGCGCGAACCGACGACGGCGGCGGCCTGCAAGGCGGCGCCCGAAGAGATGCCGACCGGCACGCCTTCCAGCCGCGCGACGAGGCGCGCATTGGCCACCGCGTCCTCGTTGGAAACCTTGACGATCTCATCATAGATCGAGGTGTCGAGCACCTTCGGCGCGAAGCCGGCGCCGAGACCCTGGATCTTGTGCGGGCCGGGCTGTCCGCCCGACAGGATGGCCGAGGCCTCCGGCTCCACGGCCACGATCTGCACCGAGGGCTTGCGCTTCTTCAGCACCTGGCCGACACCGGTGATGGTGCCGCCGGTGCCGATGCCGGCCACGACGATATCGACGCCGCCATGCGTGTCGTTCCAGATCTCCTCGGCGGTCGTGGTGCGGTGGATCTGAGGGTTCGCCGGATTCTCGAACTGCTGCGGAATGACGGCGTCCGGCAGCGAGGACACCAGTTCCTCGGCCTTGGCGATGGCGCCCTTCATGCCCTTGGCGCCCTCGGTCAGCACCAGTTCGGCGCCGAGCAGCGCCAGCATCTTGCGCCGCTCTATCGACATGGTCTCCGGCATGGTGAGGATCAGCTTGTAGCCCTTCGCCGCTGCCGTGAAGGCGAGCGCAATGCCGGTGTTGCCGGAGGTCGGCTCGATCAGCGTCGTCCTGCCGGGCGCGATGCGACCTTCGGCCTCCATGGCCTCGATCATCGCCACGCCGATGCGGTCCTTGACCGAGGCGATCGGGTTGAAGAATTCGAGCTTGGCGATCAGCTTGGCGACGATGCCCTTCTCCGCGGCGAACCTGTCGAGCCGCACAAGAGGCGTGTCGCCGATCGTCTCGGTGATGGACGCATAGACGCGGCCACGGCCGGGGACAGGGCCGGAATTGGCTGATTGGGTCATGGCTTCGCTCCCCCAAGGTTTGGCAGGCAGGATTGTTTCGGCCGAAGATAGGGTCGGGGGTGGCAAAATCCGAGTGCGGGACGTACTGAAAACGTCACTTCAAAGGAACAATATTCTATAAAATAACTCTTCTGCAGTATTTTTTGTCGCAAACAACAAGCAACACGAGCATCAGCGGCCTCAGGCGGACGGATTCGAATTGCGTTACCGTCGCTGTCTGGCGAGCAGCGCCTCGTCGCCTTACCCGGCGGCCGGTCTCGACATTTGCGCCCGTTCGGGTTAGGCGCGGCACCCCGGCGCCCGCCGCCGGCATTTCCACCGACGGGACTTCCCAGACAGGACGGGACGAGACGATGCGAACAGTCATCGGCGGCATCGATTTTGGCACGTCGAATTCGACCGTCGGCCTGGCGCAGGACGAGCGCGCCGGCCTCGTTCCGCTGGAAGGTGATGAGACGACGCTGCCCAGCGCCATCTTCTTCTCCTTCGACGGCGACCGCGCCCGTTTCGGCCGCGAGGCGATCACCAATTATGCCGATGGCGTGGAAGGGCGGCTGATGCGGGCGCTGAAGAGCGTCCTCGGCAGTTCGCTGGTCAATGAAAAGACGCGCATCCAGAAGCGGTCGATGGCCTTCATCGACATTGTCGGGCTTTTCATCGCCGAGTTGAAGCGCCGCACCGAGGCTTTCGCCGAAGCGCCTTTCGAAAGCGCCGTCCTCGGCCGCCCCGTGCATTTCGTCGACGACGACGCGCACGCCGACCGCAAGGCGCAGGACGAACTGGAAAAGGCCGCGCGGGCACAGGGTTTCACCGACATCGCCTTCCAATACGAGCCGATCGCGGCGGCGCTCGACTACGAGCAGGCCGTGCGCGGCGAGGAGACGGTGCTGATCGTCGACATGGGCGGCGGCACCTCCGACTTCTCCATCGTCCGCGTTTCGCCGGAGCGCGCCAGGGCCGCCGACCGCAAGGACGATATCCTCGCCAATCGCGGCGTGCATATCGGCGGCACGGATTTCGACCGGCTGGTATCGATCGCCCATGTCATGCCGGAACTGGGCTATCTGACGCCGACCAAGGACGGCAAGCGCAACCTGCCTGCCGGCTATTTCATCGACCTCGCCACCTGGCACCGCATCAACCTGCTCTATACGCCCAAGGCGATGAACGACCTCAGGCAAATCCGCTTCGAGGCGGCGCGACCTGATCTGGTCGAACGCATGATCACCATCGTCGACCATCGGCTGGGCCATGCGCTGGCCGGCACGGTCGAGCAGGCCAAGATCGCGCTGACCGACGCGGACGAGACGGTGATCGCGATGCCCTACGACATTGCCACCCCTCGCCTGACCCGGCGCGACTTCGACCAGACGATCGCGCAGGCGGTGCAGCGCGTCGCCGCCACCGTTTCGGCGACGATCGAGGATGCGGGGCTGAGCGCCGGAGACATCACCGCCGTGTTCCTGACCGGCGGCTCGACGGCCATTCCGGCGGCCCGGCAGGCGATCCTTCAGTTGGTGCCGCAGGCGCGGGTGGTCGACGGCGACCGCTTCGGCAGCGTCGGCATGGGGCTGGCGCTGGAGGCGCGGCGCAAGTTCGGTTAGCTTTTACTTACCATTGTAAGCCACGCGCCAGATCGTGCCCGACCCGTCCTCGGTGACGATCAGCGCGCCGTCCTTCGCGACAGCGACGCCGACGGGCCGGCCCCAGACGGCGGCATCGGAAACGACGAAGCCGGTCATGAAATCCTCATAGGCGCCCGTCGGCCTGCCATTGTCGAACTTCAGGCGCACGACCTTGTAGCCGGTGCGCGTGCCGCGGTTCCAGGAGCCGTGCAGGGTGACGAAGGCGTCGCCGCGATACTCCGCCGGAAACTGGCTGCCTTGGTAGAAGGCGATGCCGAGCGGCGCGGAATGGGCCTGTATGAGAACGTCCGGGACGGTCACCTTGCCAGCGAGGTCCGGCCGCGCGCCGGCATGGCGCAGATCCTCGTTGGACCCGATATAGTACCAGGGCCAGCCGTAGAACGCGCCCTGCTTCACGCTGGTGGCGTATTCGAAAGGCAGGTCGTCGCCCAGCCCGTCGCGCTCGTTGACGACGCACCAGAGCGCGCCGGTGGCGGGTTGCAGCGTCATGCCCGAGCAGTTGCGCAGGCCCGTCGCCACGACGCGGCCGTTGCCGCCGTCCGGATCGTAGGCGCGCACCTCGGCCCTGCCCTGTTCCGATCCCCACGCGGCTCCCGGCGCCTCGCCGGCCGCCCATGCCCCGATGCCGCCCTCGGGCGCCTTGCCGATGCCTTCGGCCACGTTGGAGCCGGACCCGACCGACAGGTAAAGCGTCCTGCCGTCGGACGAGAAGACGATGTCGCGCGTCCAGTGATGGTTGGCCGGGATGCCGGACACGATCGTCTCGGGTTTTCCGGACGCCTTCAGGTCGCCGTCGCGATAGGGAAACCGCACGATGCTGTCGGAATTGGCGACATAGACCCATTCCGGCCTGTCCGCTGGATGGAAGGCAATGCCATAAGGCTGGCGCAGGCCATCGGCGAAGGTTCCCTTTTCGGCGACCTTGCCGCTGCCGTCCAGACGATAGACGAGGACGCGGTTCGCACGGCTGTCGGCGACGAACAGGTCGCCGTTCGGCGCGACACGCACGACGCGCGGGCCGCGCAGGCCGGAGGCGATCATGGTCGCCGAGAACCCCTGCGGCAGTCGGGGAGCGGCCGCCTGCGGCACCGCCACCTTGTCCGCGCTGTTGGAAGCCGAGCCGCCGAGATCGGGCGCGGTCAGATCGCCGGGCCGGATCAGGCGCCACACTCCCGGCTTGTCGTCGCGCCAGCCGCCGAAGGCGTCCTTTCCCTGCAGGGGGCTCGCTTGCTGCTGGGCGCTCGCGAAGCCGGCAAATGCAAAGGAAGCCAGTATTGCCAGGGCGATTGTTTTCACGCTGCTCTCCCTTGCGTTCAGGGCAAGCTCGGATGCGCCCGCCGAAGGATCAGTCGTCGCTGTCGCCGTCCTCGGCGCGATCGAGCTTCGATTCCAGCGCCACCAGATCTGCCGGCAGCGGCATCCCCATCGCACGCAATTCGTTCAGCTTCTCGCGCACCTGCTCGCGAATCTCGCGCGCGTCCTCGGGCTGGTTGATCATGGCGGCCAGCAGCAGGTCGATTTCAGCCTTGATCGATTCGAACGCCATGATGTTGCTCCTTGCGCGGCAGGCCTGTCGGTCAACGCAGCATGCGCGAGATGAGTTGCGCCGTATAGTCCACCATCGGCACGATGCGGGCATAGTTCAGCCTTGTCGGGCCAATGACGCCGAGCGCGCCGATGACGCGGGCATCCTTGTCGCGGTAGGGCGCGACCACCAGCGAGGAACCGGAGAGCGAGAACAGCTTGTTCTCCGAGCCGATGAAGATGCGCACGCCCGAGCCCTGCTCGGCCACGTCGAGAAGCTGGATCAGGCCGTCCTGCGTCTCCAGGTCGTCGAACAAATGACGCAGCAATTCGATATCGGCCTGCGCAGTGACGTTCTCCAGAAGGTTGGCGCGGCCGCGCACGATCAGCCGTGCCGGCAGGCCGCTGTCGGCGCCGGCCCATACCGCAAGGCCCTTTTCCACCAAGTCCTGCGACAGCGAATCGAGCGCCTGGCGGGTTTCCTCCTTCAGCCGCTCGATCTCGCCGCGCGCTTCCGACAACGTGCGGCCACGGATGTGCGCGTTGAGGAAATTCGACGCCTCGTGCAGTTGCGAGACGGTGACGCCGGGCGGCAACTCGACGATGCGGTTCTCGACATCGCCGTTCTGGGACACCAGCACGCACAGCGCCTTGCCGGGCTCGAGCTGGATGAATTCGATATGCTTGAGCGCGGCCTCGCTCTTGCCCGCCAGCACGAGACCGGCTCCGCGCGACATGCCCGACAGCATCTGGCTGGCCTCGGTCAGCATATGCTCCAGCGACGCGCCCTCGCCGGACGCCTTGATCTGGGTCTCGATGACACGGCGCTCCTCATCCGCCAGATCACCCAGTTCCATGAAGGCGTCGACGAAGAAGCGCAGGCCCTGCTGGGTGGGCAGGCGGCCGGCCGAGACGTGCGGCGCGTAGATCAGCCCAAGATGCTCCAGGTCGCTCATGACGTTGCGGATCGTGGCCGGAGACAGCGACGAAGGCAGGATGCGCGAGAGCGAGCGAGAGCCGACCGGCTCGCCGTCGTGCAGATAGGAATCGACGATGCGGCGGAAGATCTCGCGCGAGCGCTGGTCGAGCGACTGCAAGGCGGGCGACTGCAGCGCCGCGGCCTGAAAGATGGGATCCGTGATCGGCTTCGTCATCGGTCAACCTCCGAGACAAGGATATAGACCTGGGCACAGGCGGCGCAAGCGCGGGCGGTTTTCCTTTGCGCCGTCTGCGCGGGGGGGCTACAAGCCCGGCACGATTCAGAACAGAGAGCGACCCGGATGCGTCCTTCCAAGCGCCAGAACGATGAAATGCGCGCCATCTCCTTCGAGCGCGGCGTGTCCAAGCACGCCGAAGGCTCGTGCCTGGTGAAATTCGGCGACACGCATGTGCTGTGCACGGCGAGCCTGGAGGAGAAGGTGCCGGGCTGGATGCGCAATTCCGGCAAGGGCTGGGTGACGGCCGAATACGGCATGCTGCCGCGCTCGACCGGCGACCGCATGCGCCGCGAGGCGTCGGCCGGCAAGCAGGGCGGCCGCACGCTCGAAATCCAGCGCCTGATAGGCCGCTCGCTGCGTGCGGTGGTGGACATGCAGGCGCTGGGCGAGGTTCAGATCACGGTCGACTGCGACGTCATCCAGGCCGACGGCGGCACGCGCACGGCCTCCATAACCGGCGGCTGGGTGGCGCTGCACGACTGCCTGCGCTGGATGGAGGCGCGCCAGATGGTCAAGGTGGACAGGGTGCTGAGGGACCACGTCGCCGCCATTTCCTGCGGCATCCATGACGGCCAGCCGGTGATCGACCTCGACTATCTGGAGGATTCGTCGGCCGGCACCGACGCCAATTTCGTCATGACCGGCAAAAGCGGGATTGTCGAAATCCAGGGCACGGCCGAGGGCGAGCCATTTTCCGAGGAGCAGTTTTCCGCGCTGATGGGATTGGCCAAGAAGGGCATCGCGCGGCTGGTGGATTTGCAGAAGCTGGCGGTTTCGTAGATCGGTCGATGAACTTTCCGACGTCCTACCACACACTCCCACCCCTGGCTCCTCCCCTCAAGGGGGAGCTGCCGCACGCCAAATCCCCCTCCCCCTTGAGGGGAGGGGCTAGGGGCGGGGGTAAGGTTCCTCGATCCGTGGGGATCTAGATGCAACCTTCCGCCATCCTCGAATCCGCCCTCTACGTCGCCGACCTCGATGCGGCCGAGGCGTTCTATGCCGATGTCCTCGGGCTGGAGCGGATCGCCAGGGCGGATGGCCGGCATGTGTTCTTCCGCTGTGGCGCGGGCGTGCTCCTGCTGTTCAACGCCGAGGCGACGAGAGAACCGCCCTCCCCCGATGCGAAGCTGCCGGTGCCGCCGCATGGCGCAGCCGGCGAGGGACATCTGTGCTTTGCAGCGACGGAAGATGAGATCAAGCGCTGGAAAGCGAAACTGGGCGAGCGTGGCGTCGCCATCGAAGCCGATTTCCACTGGCCGCCCAAACCGGGCCAGGAACAAGGCGGCCGCTCGATCTATTTCCGCGACCCATCCGGCAATTCGCTGGAATTCGCCGAACCGAAAATCTGGGGCCTTTAAGTCCGGAGACCATGATGCACCCTCTCGAAGGCAAACGCTTTGTCGTCGCCAGCCACAATGAAGGCAAGCTGCGCGAATTCGCCGATCTTCTGGCGCCGTTCGGCTTCGAGGCGAAGTCAGCCAGGGAATACGGCCTGCCGGAACCGGAAGAGACCGGCACGACCTTCGAGGAGAATGCCTACATCAAGGCCTTCGCCGCGGCAAAAGCCACCGGCCTGCCGGCCATGTCGGACGATTCCGGCTTGGTGGTCGATGCGCTGGACGGCGCGCCCGGCGTCTATACCGCCAACTGGGCCGAGAAGCCGGACGGCAGCCGCGATTTCGGCATGGCGATGCAAAAAACCGAGGACGCGCTGCAAAAGGCCGGCGCGACCGAGCCGGCGCAGCGCACCGGCCGCTTCGTCGCCGTCATCTGCCTGGCCTTCCCGGACGGCGAGGCGGAATATTATCGCGGCGAGGCGGAAGGAAAGCTGGTGTGGCCGCCGCGCGGCGAGCTCGGCTTCGGCTACGATCCCGTCTTCGTGCCCGACGGCTACGACAAGAGCTTCGGCGAGATGACGGCAGAGAAGAAACACGGCTGGAAGCCGGGAGACGCCGAAGCGCTGTCGCACAGGGCGCGGGCGTTCAAGAAATTCGCTGAGGCGCGGCTGGGTTCGGCCTGAATATGCTCCTATCGACGCTATTTACCCCCACCCCTAACCCCTCCCCGCAAGGGGGAGGGGGATTCCTGGCATGCGGCAGCTCCCCCTCCCCCTTGCGGGGAGGGGTTAGGGGTGGGGGTAGTCTGCTTTTGCAGAACGAAAGCTCCGGTCTCCTGGAGACGTTCAGTTGATCCTCGACCGCACGCCCGGTTTCGGGGTCTATGTCCATTGGCCGTTCTGCGCGGCGAAGTGCCCGTATTGCGATTTCAACAGCCATGTCCGCCATCAGCCGGTGGATCAGGAGCGGTTCTCCCGCGCCTTCGCGACCGAGCTTGCCACGATGCGCGCGCGTAGCGGGCCGCGCGAGGTGACGTCGATCTTCCTCGGCGGCGGCACGCCTTCGCTGATGAAACCGGAGACGGTCGGCGCCGTGATCGATGCGATCGCGTCCAACTGGACCGTGGCCGCCGGCGCGGAGGTCACGCTGGAGGCAAACCCTTCCTCTGTCGAGGCCGAACGCTTCCGCGGCTACCGGGCGGCCGGCGTCAACCGGGTGTCGCTCGGCGTGCAGGCGCTCAACGACCGCGACCTGAAGTTCCTCGGCCGGTTGCACAATGTCGAGGAGGCGCTGAAGGCGATCGGGCTGGCGCGCGACATCTTTCCGCGCCTTTCCTTCGACCTGATCTACGCCCGCCCCGGCCAGACGCCGGACGACTGGGCCGCCGAACTGGAGGAAGCGATCGGCCACGCCGCAGACCATCTGTCGCTCTACCAGCTCACCATCGAGGAAGGCACGCCCTTCCATGCGCTTCACGCCGCGAAGAAATTCGCCATGCCCGACGACGAGCACGCGGCGGAACTCTACGCCGTGACGCAGGCCATCACCGCCGCGCGCGGCCTGCCGGCCTACGAGATTTCCAACCACGCCAGGCCGGGAGCCGAAAGCCGGCACAATCTGACCTACTGGCGCTATGGCGAATATGTCGGCGTGGGGCCGGGCGCGCACGGCCGCTTCGTGGAGAACGGACGCCGAATCGTCACGATCACCGAGAAGATGCCGGAGACCTGGGCCAGTCTCGTCGAGGCGAAGGGACAAGGCGTCGTCGACGGCGAGGTGCTGACGCGCTCGGAAGAGGCCGACGAATTCCTGCTGATGGGGCTGAGGCTCGCCGAAGGCATCGACCTAGCGCGCTTCGAAGCCTATGCCGGGCGGCCGCTCTCGTCGTCGCGGCTCGCCATCCTGCAGGAGGAAGGGCTGGTTGCGCCCGTCGGCAATTCGCGCCTGCGCGCCACGCCCGCCGGCATGATCGTGCTGGACGCCGTGGTGGCGGATCTGGCGCGCTGAGCGCATATCCTGAAGCCTTTCAACAGGCCCTCAGCCGTGGCAAACAGGCATGGGCGAGGATACCATGGCCGACGAAGAAAGACCTCACAGCTATCTGATCGGCAGGACCGAGGTGGCGGCGCGCGCCCTGCCCGCCGCGCTTTACCTTGTGGCGACGCCGATCGGCAACCTGTCCGACATCACTTTGCGGGCGCTGGAGACGCTGGCCGCGGCGGATGTCCTCGCCTGCGAGGACACGCGGGTGAGCCGCGTGCTTCTGGAGCGTTACGGCATCCGCCGCCGCACCACCGCCTATCACGAACACAACGCCGCAGAGGCCGGGCCGCGCCTGATCGAGGCGATCGAAGCCGGGCAGAGCGTGGCGCTGATTTCCGACGCCGGCACGCCGCTCGTCTCCGATCCCGGCTACCGGCTGGTCGGCGAGGCACTGGACAAAGGCATCCGGGTCGTTCCGGTGCCCGGCCCGTCGGCCGCACTCGCCGCGCTCACGGCCTCTGGCCTGCCGTCCGACACCTTCTTGTTCGCCGGCTTCCTGCCGGTGAAGGCAGGCCAACGCGCGACGCGTCTCAAGGAATTGTCGCCGGTGCCGGCGACGCTGATCTTTTTCGAATCGCCACGGCGCGTCGCGGACACGCTGGCCGCGATGACGGAATGTCTCGGCGGCGAGCGCCAGGCGGCAGTCGGCCGCGAACTGACCAAGACCTTCGAGGAAACGCGTACCGGCACGCTTGCGGACCTCGCGGCCCACTATGGCCAAACCGATACGCCGAAGGGCGAGATCGTCATCTGTGTCGGACCTCCGCTCGCCAAGGACCAGGACGCCGGCGACGTCGACGCGCTGCTGGCCTCGCTGGCTGCCGAGATGCCGGCCTCGAAGGCGGCGGCGGAGGCGGCGAGGATGACCGGCCTGCCGAAGCAGGCGCTTTACCGGCGGCTGCTGGAACTCAAGGCGGATGGCGAAAAACCGGCCGACCAGCCGACCGGCGGCCGACGACACGGCGATGGCTGACGCCACGACCGCCAGGCGGCGCAAATCCTACCGGCGCGGCCATCGCGGCGAATGGCTGGCGGCGGCTGCCCTGATGGCGAAGGGGTTCCGCATCCTCGCCCGCCGTTACAGGACGAGGCTGGGCGAGATCGACCTGATCGCGCGCCGGGGCGACCTCGTGCTCATCGTCGAGGTGAAGGCGCGGCCCACCTTGCGCGCAGCGATGGAGGCGATCGCGCGCGAGTCCGAACGGCGCATCGAAGGCGCGGCGGACCTGTGGCTGTCGCGCCAGCCGGACTACGGACGGCTTTCCGTGCGCTTCGACATGGTGGCCGTGCTGCCCTGGCGCTGGCCGGTACATGTGGAGAATATCTTTCAGGGGCGGAACGGGTGACGGAGGAAGGGCTGTCTTTTTTTGGGGTAGCCACAACCGTACCCTCGCGTCTGCTTGCCTCGGCCGTGGGACGGTTGAAGGTTCGGAGACGTTCACGCATAAGCCGTCATTCCGGGGCCGCGTAGCGGAACCCGGAATCCAGGGCGGAACGCTGAGAATTCCGGATTGAACGAGCAAGGCCGGCGGACTGGGTTCCGGGTTCCGCTGCGCGGCCCCAGAATGACGCCAATCAAGATGCTTACGACACGATGCGGAACCCCGACAGGTCGGGCTCGTCGGTCTGGTGCCACATCACGTCCGTGACCGTCGCGAAATCGGGGCCATGCATGAAGGCCTCCAGCATGGCCGCGACGGCCTGATCGCTGCCGACGATCATCGCATGGACCGAGCCGTCCTGCTGGTTGCCGACCCATCCCTCGAGGCCGAGCCCGTCGGCTTGCCTGGCCGTCCAGGCGCGAAAGCCGACGCCCTGCACGTGCCCGGCGATGCGGACGCTGACGCAGCGCCGGTCCGCGTCCCCGCTCACGCCCCTGCCCGCCTCGTCACGCGCATCGGCAGGCCGCCTTGCGGCTGGGTCGTCAGTTTCTGCACCGGCCATGGGTTCGTCTCCTCCATCGTATCGAAGCGAAAGCGCGACAGGAGGACGGCCAAGGCGATGACGGCCTCCTGCATGGCGAAGGAAGCGCCGATGCACACACGGGGTCCGGCGCCGAAGGGCAGATACTGGAAACGGTCGATCTTCTCCCGGTTGGCGGGATGGAACCGCGCCGGGATGAAGGCGTCTGGCTCCGGCCACAGCTTGCGGTGGCGATGCACCACCCAGGGCATCACCAACACGGCAGCCTTCGGCGGAATATAAAGCTCCTGTCCCGATTTCGACCGGAAGGTTTCCGGTTCGATCGGCTCGCGGTTGATCGAGGGGGCCGGCGGATAGAGCCTCAGCGCCTCGTCGAAGGCGGCGCGGGTGAGCGGCATCAGGTCGAGCCACCTGGTTGGGTCCGGCTCGGCCGCCAGCACGGCGTCGATCTCGCGCTCGACCGGCTCGCGTTCCCACGGCGCCTCCGCCAGGCAATAGAGCGTCCAGCCGAGCGCGCGCGCCGTGGTCTCGTGACCGGCGCCGATGAAGGTGATGATGTTGTCCTCCACTTCGGCGCGGGTCAGGCCCTGCGGGCCTTCCGCCCGGAGCAGCAATGTGAGGAAATCCTGCGGCGCGCCTTCCGGGTCGCGCTTCAGCCGGTCCTCGCGCTGCCGGATCGTCTCGGCGACGACGCCGCGGAAATAGGCCATCACCTTGCGGCCGCGGATGCGGGTGAGGCGCGGCAGCCAGTCGGGCGCGCGCAGAAGATCGAGCGGGTCGACGCGGCCCATGGTTTCCAGGAGGCGATCGATGTCCTGCGCAAACGTCCCCTCCTCGCCCGCGATCTCGCCCGAGAACAGCGTCTCGGCCAGGATCTCGTAGGTCAGCATGGTCATGTCGTGGGCGATGTCGGAGACGCTGCCGTCCTGGTAGCGGTCGGCGAAATCGAGCGAACGTTTCAGCATGGCCGGCGCGAAGCCGAAGACGGTGCGCGGCGTGAAGACCGGCGCCATCGCCTTGCGCGAGCGCTTCCAGACGTCGCCCTCGGCCGTCAGCAGCCCGTCGCGCAGGATCGGGCGCAGGATCTTCTGGCGAACGGTGGCCATCCTGTAGTTCTTCGCATTGTCCACCAGCACATGGCGGATCAGCGCCGGATCGTTGGCGATGACCAGCGGCCCGCCGACGCCGGTCACCGAAATCCACGGCTCGTTGTAGGAAGGCTCGCCCCACAATTCGAGCGGATTGCGGTAGACGATGCGCATCATCTCCAACGTCGAGGGCGGCGTCGTGCGCGGTCTCGGCGCTGGCGGAACGAAAGGGGCGGGCTTTGTGTCCATGAAATCGGCCTTTCCGCCATTGTAATGGCACCGGATACGGGCGTCCATGTGGCGGCTTGAGACTGATCGGACTACGGTTTTCATGACCCTGCTTCTTTGAGGCAAGGGCATCGCATATGGAATTTTTCGTCCCGCACCCCCACCCCTGACCCCTCCCCGCAAGGGGGAAGGAGACGCCGACATTGCCGTTTCGCCCAAGATCGCCAGCGTTGGCGCACCGTAGCACCGTAGCAAAGTCCCTCTCCCCTTGTGGGGAGGGTGCGGCGCTCGTTGTATACTCGTCCCGATGCAATCCTCCGGCGATTTGTTCGGCAAAGACGAACGATCCGTCTACCGAAAGGCGTTGGTTTCCTCGACATGCCTGCTTGCCGACGGCGGCTCGCTGTCATAGGTCACGGTCACCATTGGATACCGTCAGGAGACCCGTCTTGAAACATCGCCTCACCATCATCGTCGGCTCGACCCGTCCCGGTCGCGTCGGGCCCGTCTTCGCAGAATGGCTGCGGGCCGCCGCCGACGAGCACGGCAAGTTCGAGCCGGTCCTCGCCGATCTGGTCGAGTTCAACCTGCCGATCCTGGACGAACCGCACCATCCCCGGCTCGGCAAGTACGAGAAAGCGCACACCAAGGCCTGGTCGCAGGCGGTCGGCGCCGCCGACGCCTTCGTCTTCGTCATGCCCGAATACAATTATTTCGCGCCGCCCTCGGTCGTGAACGCGGTCGACTACCTCGTGCGCGAATGGGCCTACAAGCCGGCCGGCTTCCTGTCCTACGGCGGCATTTCCGGCGGCATGCGTTCGGTGCAATCGCTGAAGCCGCTGCTGACCACGCTCAAGGTCATGCCGATCCCCGAGGCGATCGTCCTGCCGGCCTTCGCCCAGCACCTCGACGACAAGGGCCATTTCACGCCCAACGACATGGCTGCGACCAGCGCGACCACGATGCTGGACGAACTCCACCGCTGGAGCGTCGCCATGAAGCCGATGCGCCAGCCGGCCGCCTGACGCACTGGTCCGTCCACCCTTCGTCCCGGCCGCCCTCAGGGCGGCCGGCCTCCGATCGCCGGCGTTTACAGTCCGGCTTTTCGGGCGAGCGGCGCCGTCGCGGCCCTGTGCTGCCCGGAAGACTTTGGAAAACCCCGAGATCGGGCTCTAAACCTTTAAAATGCGGTCATAAAAGCCTATATCTGGTGTCTCCGCAGGCGTGCGATTCGGCGGCATTGGCCGCGCGCCCCTTTCGACATATTTTTGAAAGCAGTGCATGAGCGACGAGCTAGAAAACGGCAACGGCGAGAGCGCCGGTTACGGCGCTGATTCCATCAAGGTTCTCAAGGGCCTGGATGCGGTGCGCAAGCGGCCGGGTATGTATATCGGCGACACCGACGACGGGTCGGGCCTGCACCACATGGTCTACGAGGTGGTGGACAACGCCATCGACGAGGCGCTGGCCGGCCATGCCGACCTCGTCAGCGTCATCCTCAATCCCGACGGCTCCTGCACGGTGATCGACAACGGCCGCGGCATCCCGACAGACCTGCACCCGAGCGAGGGGGTCTCGGCGGCCGAGGTCATCATGACCCAGCTTCACGCCGGCGGAAAGTTCGACCAGAACTCCTACAAGGTGTCCGGCGGCCTGCATGGCGTCGGCGTGTCGGTGGTCAACGCGCTGTCGGTGTGGCTCAAGATCAGGATCCGCCGCGACGGCAAGATCCACGAGATGGGTTTCTCGAACGGCGACGCCGACGCGCCGCTCGCCGTTACCGGCAGCTATGTCGAGGACAGGCAGCCCGGCACCTATGAGGGCCGCAGCGGCTCCGAAATCACCTTCCTGCCCTCCACCGAGACATTCAAGGGCGTGACCGAGTTCGATTATGCGACGCTGGAGCACCGGCTGCGCGAACTCGCTTTCCTGAATTCCGGCGTGCGCATCGTGCTGACCGACAAGCGCCATGCCGACGTCAAGGTGCAGGAACTGCACTATGAGGGAGGGCTGGAGGAGTTCGTCAAATATCTCGACCGGGCGAAAAAACCGCTGATCGACAAACCGATCGCCATCAGCAGCGAGCGCGACGGCATCACGGTCGAGGTCGCGATGTGGTGGAACGACAGCTACCACGAGAACGTGCTCGCCTTCACCAACAACATCCCGCAGCGCGACGGCGGCACGCATCTGGCCGGCTTCCGCGGCGCGCTGACCAGACAGGTCAACGGCTATGCCGAAACATCCGGGATAGCCAAGAAGGAAAAGGTGACGCTGACCGGCGACGACTGCCGCGAGGGCCTGACCGCCGTGCTCTCGGTGAAGGTGCCGGATCCGAAATTCTCCTCCCAGACCAAGGACAAGCTGGTTTCCTCCGAGGTCCGCCCGGTGGTCGAGAGCCTCGTCAACGAGGCGCTCGGCACCTGGCTGGAGGAGCACCCGGGTGAGGCCAAGACGCTGATCGGCAAGGTTGTTGAGGCCGCCGCCGCCCGCGAAGCGGCGCGCAAGGCGCGCGAACTGACGCGGCGCAAGGGCGTGCTCGACATCACCTCCCTGCCCGGCAAGCTGGCCGACTGCCAGGAGCGAGACCCGGCCAAATCCGAAATCTTCATCGTCGAGGGCGATAGCGCCGGCGGCTCGGCCAAGGGCGGCCGCTCGCGCCAGAACCAGGCGATCCTGCCGCTGCGCGGCAAGATCCTCAATGTCGAACGCGCCCGCTTCGATCGCATGCTGTCGTCCGAGATGATCGGCACGCTGATCACCGCGCTCGGCACCTCGATCGGCAAGGACGAGTTCAACATCGAGAAGCTGCGCTATCACAAGATCATCATCATGACGGACGCGGACGTCGACGGCGCCCACATCCGCACGCTGCTCCTGACCTTCTTCTTCCGCCAGATGCCGGAAGTGGTCGAGGGCGGCTACCTCTACATAGCCCAGCCGCCGCTCTACAAGGTGACGCGCGGCAAGAGCTCGCAATACCTGAAGGACGAGGCGGCCTTCGAGGATTATCTCATCGATTCGGGCTTGGACGAGGCTTCGCTGACGCTGGGCGGCGGCGAGGTGCGCGCCGGACAGGACCTGCGCGCCACGATCGACGACGCGCTGGCGGTGCGCCAGCTCATCAACGGCCTGCACACGCGCTACAACCGCGCCGTGGTGGAACAGGCGGCGATCGCCGGCGGGCTCAACCCGGCGCTGTTCGACGATCTCGGCCGCGCGGGCGCGATGGCGCAGAAGATCGCCGAGCGCCTCGACTTGATCGCCGAGGACACCGAGCGCGGCTGGAGCGGCCGCACCGCCACCTCCAACGAAGGTCCCGGCGGCTACATCTTCGAGCGTACCGTGCGCGGCGTGAAGGAGCATGTCGCGCTCGACATGAGCCTGCTCAATTCGGCCGACGCGCGCGCCATCGACCGCTTTGCGGCGCGCCTCGGCGAGGTCTACGGCCAGCCGCCGGTACTCAGGCGCAAGGAGGCATCCGAGACGATCTCGGGGCCGATGGCGCTGCTCGACGCCGTCTTCAACGCCGGCAAGAAGGGCCTGACCATGCAGCGCTACAAGGGCCTCGGCGAAATGAACGCCGAGCAGCTCTGGGAAACCACGCTCGACCCGAACGTACGCTCGCTGCTGCAGGTGAGGATATCGGAGGCGACAGAAGCCGACGCCCTGTTCTCGCGCCTGATGGGCGACGAGGTGGAACCGAGGCGCGAGTTCATCCAGGAGAACGCGCTGTCGGTGGCGAACCTGGACGTGTGAGCACCCTTTCTCGGGCGGCCGGAGCGGCCGCTCCGGCCGGCGTTTTCTAGAAACCCGGCGACATATGGCCCGCCAGGCGTGACGATCGGCCGTTTCCGTCGAGGGCGAAGCGCTCGCAACGTTCGCCGTCCGACTCGTCGACGAAGCTTTCGACATGTCTGAAGCCGAGCTTCGCCAACAATCGCAGCGACGCCGGATTGCGTTCCACCGCCTCGGCCGTCACCTGTTCAAGCGACAGCGTTTCAAAGCCGTAGCGGAGGACTTCGCGCGCCGCCTCGGTGCCCAGCCCCTGCCCCCAGTGCGCGCGCCCCAATACAAATCCCAGGGTCGCCGCCTCGGCATACACAGCATCGAAAGACAGCGTGATCGTCCCGATCGCGCCAGCGACCCCATCGTGATCTATGGACCACTGGATCGCCTTCCCATCCAGAAACCGCCGACGCGAACGGGCGAGCCATCGCTTGCCGGCGCTTATGTCGGCTGGAGCAGGATCGCCGGCAAGCGACGCTGATTCGACGTCCGTGGCGCGCGCGAACCACGCCGGAATGTCCCGCTCTTCCGGAGCCCGGAGCACGAGCCTGGGTGTCGTGAGCCTTGGAAATCCAGCCGCTTCCATGCGGCCATCTTCACTCCGCAACGGCACCGATGCAACCGGACCGACCCACGACGCCGGGCCGCCAAGTGTCCCTCGCAGGCTCCTCCCTCGCGTGCGGCGGATCCGGTGCACCTCGATGGAACGAAACCCGCCTCAGCCGCATTGTCAGGCACCATCAACATGAAAAGGCGGAGGTTTTCCATGGGTCGCGGTATCTTGCTCTGGCTGCTCGGCGTGCCGATCCCTGTCATCATCCTGATCCTGCTATTCTGGCACTGAGGGAGCGGAGATGACGACGTTTTCAACCGTAGAGGTCGAAGCATTCCCGGCGTCGGAAGAGTCGGCTTCTTCCGCGATCAACTGGGGTCCGATCGTGGCAGGCGCACTGGTGGCGTCCACGCTCACTTTCATCCTCATGCTGATCGGCTCGGGCATCGGGCTGACGATGGTGTCGCCCTGGTCAGGCGAGAGCGCCGGACTTACCACTGTCGCTGTCTCCACGGCCGTATGGCTGGTCGTCGTTCAGTGGCTGTCTTCGGCGGCGGGCGGCTACCTGACCGGACGGCTCAGGACCCGGTGGGTCGGGGTCCACACCGACGAGACGTATTTTCGCGACACAGCGCACGGGTTTCTCGCCTGGGCGCTCGCGACGCTGCTCGTCGTCTTCGTGCTCGGTTCGGCGCTGACGGCGGTGATCGGCGGCGGGGTACGGGCGGCTTCGAGCATCGCTTCCGGGGCGGCCACGGCCGCCTCGACCGGTGCCGCCAGCGCCGGCGGTTCCTCAACCGCAAGCGACGCGGCCGGCTATTTCGTCGATTCGCTGTTCCGCCCCGCCGATCCGGCGAGGCTCGCCGCGCCGGGCGCGGAGGGCAATGCGGAGGCGGCGGCGCAGGCATCGCGCATTCTGGTCGAGGGCGCGGCGGCAGGCCAGATTCCGGACGAGGACAAGACCTATCTGGCGCAGCTCGTCGCGGCCCGCACCGGGCTTTCCGAGGCCGACGCCAAGGCGCGCGTCGATACGGTTCTCGCCAAGGCCGAAGACGCCAGGACCAAGGCGCAACAGGCTGCCGACACCGCCCGCAAGGCAAGCGCGACCTTCGCGCTGGTCGGCGCGCTGTCGCTGGTCATCGGCGCCTTCATCGCCAGCGTGGCCGCCGCGCTCGGCGGCATGCAGCGCGACGAGGACGAGGCGGTGTTCGTCAGCGATCGCTGAGCGGGCGCTCCATACCCAAGATACGAAGAAGCCCGGCGATGGTCGGGCTTCTTTTGTCGAGGAGCAGACTGCGGATCAGTGGTCCATGGCCTTGACGATCTCCTCGGTCATTTTCTTGGCGTCGCCGAGCAGCATCATGGTGCCGTCCTTGTAGAACAGCGTGTTGTCGATGCCGGCGTAGCCGGAGCCGAGCGAGCGCTTGACGAACAGGCAGGTGCGCGCCTTGTCGACGTCGAGGATCGGCATGCCGTAGATCGGGCTCGACTTGTCATCCCGCGCGGACGGGTTGGTGACATCGTTGGCGCCGATGACATAGGCGACGTCGGCCTGCGCGAACTCGGAGTTGATGTCCTCGAGCTCGAACACCTCGTCGTAAGGCACGTTGGCCTCGGCCAACAGCACGTTCATGTGGCCGGGCATGCGGCCGGCGACCGGGTGGATGGCGTATTTCACCTCGACGCCGTTGGCCTTCAGCTTGTCGGCCATCTCGCGCAGCGCGTGCTGCGCCTGGGCGACCGCCATGCCATAGCCCGGCACGATGATGACCTTCTGCGCGTTCATCATCAGGTAGGCGGCGTCGTCGGCCGAGCCCTGCTTGACGGTGCGCTCGATGCCGTCGTCGGCACCTGCGGCGGAAGTCTCGCCGCCGAAGCCGCCGAGGATGACGGAGACGAAGGAGCGGTTCATGCCCTTGCACATGATGTAGGACAGGATCGCGCCGGAGGAACCGACCAGCGCGCCGGTGATGATGAGCGCCAGGTTGCCGAGCGTGAAGCCGAGCGCCGCCGCCGCCCAGCCGGAATAGGAGTTCAGCATCGACACGACAACGGGCATGTCGGCACCGCCGATCGGGATGATGAGCAGCACGCCGAGCAGCAGCGACAGCAGCACGATCAGCCAGAAGACCAGCTTGGCCTCGGTGGCGACCAGCAGTACGATCAGCACGACGAGGGCGATGCCGAGCACGGCGTTGATGACATGGCGGCCGGAAATCATGATCGGCTTGCCGGACATGCGGCCGTCGAGCTTCAGGAAGGCGATGACCGAGCCGGTGAAGGTGATGGCGCCGATGGCGACGCCCAGGCTCATCTCGACCAGCGCCTGCGAATGGATGTCGTCCGGCGTGCCTATGCCGAAGGAGGCCGGCGCGTAGATCGCGGCGGCCGCCACCATGACAGCGGCGAGGCCGACCAGCGAGTGGAACGCCGCGACGAGCTGCGGCATCGAGGTCATGGCGATCTTCTTCGCCACATAGGCGCCGACGCCACCGCCGATGGCCAGCCCCAGTACGATCAAGCCGAAGCCGCCCGGCGACGGCACGGCCAGCGCAAGGGTGGTGAGGATGGCGATGCCCATGCCCACCATGCCGTAGAGATTGCCCTGACGGCTGGTCGTCGGATGCGACAGGCCGCGCAGCGCCAGGATGAACAGGATGCCGGAGACGAGATAGAGGAAGGAAGCGAGGTTCACCGACACGTCACTTTTCCTTCTTCTTGTACATGGCGAGCATCCGCTGGGTAACCAGGAAGCCGCCGAAGATATTCACCGACACCAGGCAAAGCGCGATGAAGCCGAAGCCGGTGGCAGCTCCCGCCGCCGACACGCCGACGGCCAGCAGCGCGCCGACGACGATCACCGAGGAGATGGCGTTGGTGACGGCCATCAGCGGCGTGTGCAACGCCGGCGTCACCGACCAGACCACGTAATAGCCGACGAAGATCGCCAACACGAAGATGGCAAAGCGGAAGACGAAGGGGTCGATCGCACCGCCCGACAGCGTGTGCGCGGCCGCGCCCGCCGCATCGGCCGCGCCGCCGGGCGCATGGGCCAAATCCTGCACGGCGAGGCGCACGGCGGCGCTCGCCTGGTCGAGCTGGTCGAGGGCTTTCTGAAGGGTGTCCATCACGCAGTCCCCTTACCGGTTGAAGGCTTCTTCACGGCCGCAGTCCTGCGCGCCGCCGGTTTCTTCGCCGCGGGCTTCGCGGCAGCGTCGGCCACAAGGGTCTTCGCCGGGATCGCCGCCGGCTCCTCGTAAGGCTCAGCCGCCTTGGCGAAGGCAGGATGCACCACCTTGCCGGCGTCGGTCAGCATGGTCGCCTTGACCAGTTCGTCGTCGCGCTTGATGGCAAGCTGCTTCGTCTCCTTGTCGACCATCGTCTCCAGGAAGGCGTAGAGGTTCTTGGCATAGAGCAGCGAGGCGGAAGCGGCGATGCGGCCCGCGACGTTCAGGTGACCGACGATCTTGACGCCGTTGGCGGTGGTGACGACCTTGCCGGCAACCGCGCCCTCGACATTACCGCCGCGCTCGACGGCGAGGTCGACGATCACCGAGCCCGGCTTCATCGACGCGACCATGGCGGCCGACACCAGTTTCGGCGCCGGACGGCCGGGAATCAGCGCCGTGGTGATAACGATGTCCTGCTTGGCGATGTGGTCTGCGGTCAGCGCCGCCTGCTTGGCCTGGTAGTCCTTCGACATTTCCTTGGCGTAGCCGCCCGCCGTTTCGGCCGCCTTGAACTCCTCGTCCTCGACGGCGAGGAACTTCGCGCCGAGCGACTGCACCTGCTCCTTCACCGCCGGCCGGACGTCTGTCGCCGTGACGACGGCGCCGAGGCGGCGCGCCGTGGCGATCGCCTGCAAGCCGGCGACGCCGACGCCCATGATGAAGGTTTTCGCCGCCGGAACGGTGCCGGCCGCCGTCATCATCATCGGCAGCGCCCGGTCGTATTCGTAGGCGGCGTCGATCACCGCCTGGTAGCCGGCGAGGTTGGCCTGCGAGGACAGCACGTCCATCACCTGCGCGCGGGTGATGCGCGGCATGAACTCCATGGCGAAGGCGGTGATGCCGGCCTTCGCCATCGCGGCCACCACCGCATCGTTGCCATAAGGGTCCATCGTGGCGAGCACGGCGGCGCCCTTCCTGTAGCCCTTGAGTTCCGCGTCGGTCGGGCGGCGCACCTTGAGCACGACATCCGCCCTGCCGGCGTCGGCGGCCTTGCCGATCGCGGCGCCTACCTTGGCGAATTCCTCGTCGGGTATGCGCGAGTCGGCGCCCGCGCCGGCCTCGACGACGACGTCGAATCCCAGCCCGACCAGCCGTTTCGCCGTTTCCGGCGAAGCCGCCACGCGACCTTCCGTTGGGTCAACCTCACGGGGAATGAAGACTGTCTGTCCCACCGCCTTGTCCTTTCGGTTGGAACTCTCGCTCGCGGGGCATGGACTGCGCGCCGGCCGGATTCCCGGCCGGCATAGAGAGCTAGCGCAGGATGAAGCCGCCGACGGCGCAGATGATGACGAAGAGAATGAAGGAAGAAATGAAGCCGGCTGCGGTGAAGAAGCCGAACGCCATCGAGATCAGGATGGCGGCGACGACCAGCGAGCCATATTTTGCGAGCCCGACGAAACCGCGGTAGGTCCGATCGTGCTCGGCATAGTCCATCTCGGCGCCCAGTTCGACTGGACCGGTCGGCGTGTGGTCGGCCATGCTGTACCCCTCCGGAAAAAGCTCTGAAGCGAAATAGCGAAAAGCCGGCACAAGGGCAATGGCGCTATTGCCGCATCACCAGGGAACTCAATCAATGAAAACTTGAAAGCGGGCAATGAAAACCTGGAAACGGGCACAGGCCGAGCCCGCTTCCGTACCAACCTAGGCTAGCCGGCCAGATGCGGGAACAGGCCGAGCAGGCCCGCGACGATGAGATAGATCGCCACGATGTAGTTGAGCAGGCGCGGCATGACGAGAATGAGCACGCCGGCGATCAGCGAGATCAGGGGCGTGAGCGTGATGGCCGAGACGGTCATGGTCTTTCCTTTCGCAGACAGGTCCATCGCGACACACGCGATCGAGCCGGCAGGGAAACGAACGTGGAGGCAAAAAGCTCCCTGAAAGGTGCCTGCCGCCGGCGCGTCGGCGTTCGCCAGACCGTCAGGCGGCCTCGCGCAGATATTTGGCCGTCGGCACGATAGAGAGCGGCGTCAGCCTGTTGATCGCCGGATTGGCGAACATCATCCTCTGCTCCATCGGCGTCGACTTGAAGAACGGAAACCGCTCCAGCGTCTGGCGCAGGTTCTCGCCGCACGGGATTTCGAACAGGGCGATCGGCGCCAGAACGCCCGGAAACACCTTGCCCTCGGTCTTCTGCTCGGCATGGAAGATGCGGTGGTAGTAGGCGGAATGCTCGACCTTGACCGGCGTCAGCACCGCGGTCTGGCCGAAATAGGACGAAGCCACCATGCCGAGCCTGAGCGTGAGGAAAGGCAGGACGCCCGGAGCCGGCGCGCTGAAAGGATCGGTCGCGAAGCGGGTCCCGTCGATGAAACTCTCGCCTCTGGCGAGCCGCTCCCTCAGGATTTCGGGATAGGCGTCCACAGACGGCGAATAGGGATGCTCGCTGGAGATGTAATGCAGCCTGAGCGTACTGACGAGCCGGCCGTCATAATACACGCCGAACCGGTAGGAGTTCGGCAGATCGTCCCATCGATCCTCGAACATGCCGCTGGCGATCGGACCGCACATGCCGGATTGCAGATAGGACTGATAGCGGAGGCGGTAGATTTCCTCCAGGTCCTCTCCGCCGGTCACGAGCCTGTATTCGACATGCTCCAGCATCTGCATGATCGACCGATTCAACGCCGATCCACCCTGTGCCGCGGACGACACATTTTGCCCTTCGGTACTCATGTCTGCTTGCCCTCGAAGTCCGCCTGAAGCAACGCTACTCCAGATGGGTCTCGAGACAAGCTGAAACTGCCGCAGATCCTATTTACCTTCGGTTAACCTTAACGATGCCGCGCCTTCGATTGCGGCAGGCGTCGACAACGCCAGCACCTTTTCTTCGTACGGATCATGTCCGACGACGGCGCTTGGCCGGCGGGCATTGCGCCGGACGCAGCCTGTGCTCCAGCCTGGTGTCCTTGACCGGGGCGTGCGGGGGCGGCTGATTCCGTCCGGCGGCAAAATTCCCTAACGGCGGGCGGACGCTGTGTTCAGCGCCTTGACCTGGTTCTGGAAAGGCCAGGTCACGTTCGACATGGTCTCTATGCCCGACGCACTGAGGGCGGCGCCGAACAGAAATCCCTGCACCAGGTCCGGCTTGACCTGAAGAGCGAGGATCTTGAGCTGTTCGAAGGTTTCGACGCCCTCCACCGTCACCTGCAGACCGAGCGGTCGCGACAGGCTGACGATGCCTTTCAGCAGTTCGAGCGAGCGCGTGTTCTGCGCCATGTCGACAAGGAACGAGCGATCGATCTTCACCTTGTCCAGCGGCAGTTTGTGCAGATAGCTCAGACTGGAATAGCCGGTGCCGAAATCGTCGAGCGCGATGCGGACGCCCAGCCCCCGGATCTGCTCGACGAGATCGCGCGTCGAGGACTTGTCGTCGAGCAAGGCCGTCTCGGTCACCTCGATCTCGAGCCGGTGAGCGGCGAGCGAGGACAGGGCCAGCGCGTCGCGCACCTTCTGGACGACATCGCTGTTGCGGAAATCCTTGGCCGAGAGATTGACCGAAACAGTCGTGGCTTCCGGCCATTTGGCGCATTCCAGACAGGCGGCCTCCAGCACGAAGGTGCTGATATCGGCGATGATGCCCATTTCCTCGGCGAGCGGAATGAAGATGGCCGGCGAGATCGGCCCGAGGTCGGGGTGGTCCCACCGGCAAAGCGCCTCGCAGCTTGCTATGCGCATGGTCTCCATCGACACGATGGGCTGGTAGACCACGCGCAACGCCTTGGCTTCGACGGCGCTGCGCAGGTCCGCCTTCATGAGCTGGCGGTTGCGGAAGGCGGCGTCCATCGCCGCCTCGAACAGGCGCCATCCGTTCTTGCCGAGTTCCTTGGCCTTGTAGAGCGCCAGATCCGCCTTGACGATCATCTCGTCGACACCGGCCCCGTCGACCTTCGAAATGACCGCGCCGGCGCTCGCCTGGATGCGCAGGTCGTGGCCGGCGACATCGACCTGGCCCTGCAGGCCGGCAAATATCTCGTCCATTGCCATCGAGAACTGGCTCTCGTCCTCGACGCGGTCGAAGAACAGCATGAATTCGTCGCCGCCGAAGCGGCTGACATGAATGCCGTCCTCGGAGAAGACCGCCAACCGTTCGGCGACCGCATAAAGCAGGCCGTCGCCGACGGGATGGCCCAGCGTGTCGTTCACGCTCTTGAAATCGTCCAGGTCGATGACGGCGATCGCGCACAGGCGGTCGCGATCCCCTCCGGCCATCGCCTCCAGGACAGTCTCGTGGAAATAGGCGCGGTTGATCAGGCCCGTCAGGCTGTCATAGCGCGCCATGGTGCGGATCTTCTCTTCCGCCTCGACGCGCGACGTCACGTCCTCGAAGGTGATGACGCCAAGTTCCTGATCGCCTTCGCGGGCCGAGAACTCATAGTACTGGCCGTTGGTGAAAGGGACGAGGACCTTGCGATTGCGGCCCTCCCGGAGCGCGCGGGTGAGCTGCGCCTCGACATAGCGGCAGTCCTTCGACGCCAGCATGCCGCCGGCGACGCCGCGCAGCAGCAGGGAGTGGATGGAACGGCCAAGCAGCGCGTCCGGACCGTCGAGCGACATCAACCTGGCCGCCTCGGCATTGGCGACCACCACCTTGCCTTCCGGCCCCAGCATGATCAGCCCGTGCGACATGGTGTTCAGCGCGCGGTCGAACCTGTGGGCAAGCTTGCGTGCCTGCTTATGGCCGATGACCGCCGAGAACAGCACGTCGCGGACGTGGTCGGCGCTGTTGACGGTGATGAACGTCATCGGAATGATCATCAGGCCGAGAGAGACGGAGGGCAGGTCCATGCGCAGCAGCAGCGCCAGCGCCGCAGGGCCGATGAAGGTGACCGAGAAGATGCGGACCATGACGGGCGAGCCGTAGTTGCGGCCGACCACCGTCACCAGCGTCGCCAGCGTCAGCGACATGGCGGCGAGTTCCGCGAACGGATCGGGATAGACATAGATGGACAGGAAGCACAGCGTTCCCAGGCCCAGTCCCTGCAGGCTGCCCTTGAGGATATAGCTGCGCTCCCATTGCCGCGCCTCCTCGACGCTGGCGATCGTTCCGCCCAGCCTGTGGAAGGTGCGGATGCCGAAATAGCGGAAGAGGCTGACGGAAAGGAGGATGAAGGACAGGGCCAGGAACAGCGGATTGTTCGTCCGCAGATAGATCATCAGGCAGAGGATCCAGTAGCAGGCGCCGCCGATAACCAGCATCTGGGCGTTGTCGAACAACGACCGCACAAACTGGATATAAACATCCGCCGGGATGTTTTCGATCTTCGGTTTGCCCATTTCGGCGGCCCAATGCTACGCCTTGTTATGACATATGGGCCTTAAGAAAGGCTTAGACGTGCCGTTTGCGGCCAGCGCAAAAGCCAATGGCGGGATGCGTTTGCAAGCCGGCAGGCCTGCTACTCGGCGGCGTGCAGCGTCGCCTGCCCACCGGCAGCGGTGAAGCGCTCGAGCAGGCGCGCGCGTTCGCCGGCCGCCTTCTCCATCGCGGCCAGCCGGACGTGGCCATAGCCGCGCACAAGCGCCGGCACCGACGCCAGCGCGGCGGCGGTTTCGATGCGATCTGGCGTGAGGCCGGTCCGGATCGTCTCGAGGTCCTGCTCATAGCGGTCGAGCAGGGCGCGCTCGGCGCGCCGTTCCGATGTGCGGCCGAACAGGTCGAAGGCCGTGCCGCGCAGGCCCTTCAGCGCCGCAAGCAGGCGGAAACCCTTTATCATCCACGGTCCGAAACTGGTCTTGCGGGGCTGGCCGTCGGCGTCGCGACGGCCGAAGACGGGCGGCGCGAGATGGAACTCGAGCCGGTCGTAACTCTGGAACTGCCGCGCCAGGTCGCGGGCGAAGGCGCCATCGGTGTAGAGCCGCGCAACCTCGTACTCGTCCTTGATCGCCATCAGCTTGAACAGGTTGCGGGCGGCAGCCTCGGCGACCATTGTCGAACCGGCGGACACCGCCGCCTCGGCGGCGCGAAGAGCGGCGATGCGTTCGGCATAGCGGCGCGCATAGGCGCCGTTCTGATAGGCGGTGAGGAAGGCGACGCGGCGCGCAACGATGTCGTCCAGCGTCTCGGCCAGCGGTCTGGGCGTTTCGCCCGCGCGCTCGACCGTGGCGCGAACGAAATCCGGCTCGTGCGCCGCCCGGCGTCCCCAGCGAAACGCGGCGAGGTTCATGGCGACCGCCTGTCCGTTCAGTTCGATGGCCTTTTCGATCGCCGCGGCCGACAGCGGCAGGCCGCCATTCTGGAAGGCGAAGCCAAGCAGGATCATGTTGGCGCCGACGGAATTGCCGAACAGCACCGTGGCGGCGCGCGTCGCGTCGAAGAAATGCGCCTTCTCTTCGCCGACGGCGCCGCGGATCGCCTTCTTCAGCCGCTCTGTCGGCAGGGAGAAATCGGCCGAGCGGGCGAAATCGCCCGGCATGACCTCGGCGGTGTTGGCGACGAACAAAGTGTGCCCGGATCGCGCGGCGCCAAGCACTTTCCGCGCTCCCGAGACGACGAGGTCGCAGCCCAAAATCGTATCGGCCTTGCCGGCGGAGACGCGGATGGCGTGGATGTCGGCCGGCGTCGTCGCGACCCGCACATGGGTGAAGACCGCGCCGCCTTTCTGGGCGAGGCCGGCCATGTCGATCATGCCGCAGCCCTTGCCTTCCAGATGCGCGGCCATGCCGAGGATCGCGCCGATGGTGACGACGCCGGTGCCGCCGACACCATCGATGATCGCCGCCCAGCCGGCCGGCCCCAGCGGGAACGGTGCCGGCTCCGGCACGCCTTTCAGCGGATCGGCCGAACCGGCGACGCCTTCGGCCTTCCTGACCTTCGCGCCATGCACCGTCACGAAGGACGGGCAGAAGCCGTTCACGCAGGAAAAATCCTTGTTGCAGGAGGACTGGTCGATACGCCGCTTGCGGCCGAACTCGGTCTCGACGGGTTGGATGGAGACGCAATTCGACTGGACGCCGCAATCGCCGCAGCCTTCGCACACCAGTTCGTTGATGAAGACGCGCCGGTCGGGGTCGGGGTAGGCGCCGCGCTTGCGGCGGCGGCGCTTCTCGGCCGCGCAGGTCTGGTCGTAGAGCAGCACCGACACGCCCTCGACATCGCGCAACTCGCGCTGGATGCGGTCGAGATCGTCGCGATGACCGATGGTGACGCCAGCGGGAAACGTCAGGCTACCAGCATATTTTCCCGGCTCGTCCGTCACCACGGCGATGCGCTCGACGCCCTCGGCGCGCACCTGCCGGGCGATCGCGTCGACGGTGAGACCGCCCTCGTGCGGCTGGCCGCCGGTCATGGCGACGGCGTCGTTGTAGAGGATCTTGTAGGTGATGTTGGTGCCGCTCGCGAGCGCGAAGCGGATCGCCAGCGAACCGGAATGATTGTAGGTGCCATCGCCCAGATTCTGGAAGATATGGCCGCGCCGGGTGAACGGCGCCTGGCCGACCCATTGGGCGCCCTCGCCGCCCATCTGGGTGAAACCCTGCGTCGAGCGGTCCATCCACAGTGCCATGAAATGACAGCCGATCCCGGCGGCGGCGAGCGACCCTTCCGGCACCTTGGTGGACGAATTATGCGGGCAGCCGGAGCAGAAATAGGGCGCGCGCGCGCCGACGTCCTGCGTGTCGGCCAGCATCGCCTGGAACTGCCTGAGACCGGCGACGCGGGCGGCGATCTCCTCCGAGGGGCCGATGGTGCGCAGGATGCGCTCGCCGAGCGCAACGGCGATATCGTTGGGGTCGAGCGCGCCCTTGGCGGGAAACAGCCAGTCGCCGCCTTCGTCCTTCTTGCCGACGATGGCGGGCTGCATGGCGCTGCCGTAGAGGTTCTCGCGAAGCTGCACCTCGATCAGCGAACGCTTCTCCTCGACCACGACGACCGTTTCGAGGCCGCGGGCGAAATCGGCGACATGCTGGAAATCGAGCGGCCAGGGGCAACCGACCTTGAAGAGGCGCACGCCGATGCGGTTGGCGGTCGCCTCGTCGATACCGATGTCCTCCAGCGCCTGGCGGACGTCGAGATAGCTCTTGCCGACGGTGACGATGCCGAGCTTCGGATTGGCGCCGCCGGAATAGATCGTGCGGTTCAGACCGTTGGCGCGGATGAAGGCGGCGGCCGCGGCGCGCTTGGCCTCGTGCAGCCGCTCCTCCTGGCCGAGCATGTCCAGTTCGTTGCGGATGTTGAGGCCGCCGGGCGGCATGTCGAATTCGGGCAGGACGATCGAGACCCTGTCCAGCGCGGCATCGACGCTCGCCGTCGATTCGATGTTGTCCTTGACGCATTTGACGGCGCCCCACAGGCCGGCGAAACGCGACAGCGCGAATCCGTAAAGGCCGTAGTCGATGATCTCCTGCACGCCGGCGGGATTGAGGACCGGGATCATGGCATCGACGAAATGGTATTCCGTGGCGTGGGCGTTGGTCGACGATTCGGCCATATGGTCATCGCCCATCAACGCCAGCACGCCGCCATGCTTCGAGGAGCCCGCCAGGTTGGCGTGGCGGAAGACGTCGCCCGAGCGGTCGACGCCCGGCCCCTTGCCGTACCAGATGGAAAAGACGCCGTCGTAGCGCCCCTCGCCGGTGAGTTCCGCCTGCTGCGAGCCCCAGCAGGCGGTGGCTGCGAGTTCCTCGTTCAGCCCCGGCTGGAAGACGATATCGGACGCCGCAAGCTGCCGTTTCGCTTTCCACAGTTGCAGGTCGAGCCCGCCGAGCGGCGAGCCGCGATAGCCGGAGACGAAGCCTGCCGTGTTCAGCCCCGCTTGCCGGTCGCGCTCGCGCTGCATCAGGAGCATGCGCACGACCGCCTGTGCGCCTGACAGGAAGACACGCTCTTTGGAAAGATCGAATTTGTCGTCGAGCGCGACGTCGTGCAGCGTCATCGAACCTTCCTCTGCGTAGGCGGCTTTCGAAGCAGCAGCCTGCGTCGAGTTCGGCGTCCACTCTTCCTTCCCTTGGCAATGAGGTCAAACGATTTCGGCTGCGCCACGTCCGCGCGGCGTCGGCTAGCGATGGCAGGCCTTCCGCCTTTTCGCCGTCTCAACCCGCCTTGGAGCAGTCGGGTTTCGGCGCATTCGGCAGCCTGCCGTCGGGATGGCCGGCAAGGACCGGGTTGAGGACGTAGCGCGAGCCTGTCACCAGCGGCGCGTCCGGCAGGTCGGTCTGGTCCTGGTTCGATATCAGCGTGGTCTTCAGTTCCTGCAGCACGGCGCCGTCCTTGTCCTTTATGTGGATGGCGACCGCATAAGGCTTGTCCTTGACCACGCAGGTAAGCGGCGGACTGGTCAGCGTCAGATGCGGCAGCTTGGGCCAGATTTTCTGCTCCACGACCAGCGGATCGCCGCCGGCCGGGTTTTCGAAATCGACCACCGCGACATTGCCCTCGCCCACCGGCCGCAAAGGATGCAGCGTGATGACGTAGGTGGCCCGTGCCAGCCGATAGTTGAACTCGAACAGCCGGCCGGAAATCTCGTAGAGCGCTTCCTTGCCGGTGTCGCGACAGGCACCGAGGACCATGGCGGCAAAAAGCACGGCGGCGCCGACGACGGCGCGTGAAACCCTGCTAGACATCTTCGACCTCCTGCGCCGCCTTGCGGCGCCTGTAATGCCGGCTCGCCTTGCGCCGGTTGCCGCACACCGCCATGTCGCACCACAGGCGGCTGGCGTTGCGGCTCCGGTCGATGAAGAGCCAGTTGCAGTTGGGACAGATGCGCAGCCGCGCCAGGGCGCCTGCCGCGAGCAGCGACAGCGCCGAGACGGCCAGCGCCGCCTCGAAGGCGAGCGGCGTAGACGGATCGCCGAACGGCCTTTCCGGCGCGCAAAGCCTTTTATCGCTTCGCGCCAGGCCGTCGGCGCAGGCGCGCAGGAAGGCGGCCAGATCATCGCAGGCCAGCGCTCTGTGTTCCACGGCGCCGCGAAACAGACGGTCCGTGGTCTCGCGGATCGACAGGACGAGCGGCGCGACGGCGTGCGGATCATCGGCCGCCAGCGGCCTGCCGCCCAGCTCGGCAGCACGAAAAATGCTTGCAGCTTCAGCGAAGCGGGCAATTTCCGCCGCATCCGCGAAGCGGTCGAATGCCCGTGTTGCGTCGCCGCGCAGAACGACCGTGTTGGCCGTATCCAGCGCCAGAATGCCGCCCACAAAGCGATGAGGGATCCAGGAGACCGTCATACCTCTTAGACTAACCTGTAAATGACGTTTGACAAGTTAGATTCGCCGGTGCAAACCTGACGGGAGCGCGGATCGGTCCGCGCCGGCGGATCGGCCATGCTCTATTTCCTGCAGCAGGTTCTGAACGGCGTGCATACCGGCGCGCTCTATGCCCTGCTCGCCTGCGGCTACGCGCTGACCAATGGGGTGCTCCACCGCACCAACCTCGCGCATGGCGCAATCTTCGCCTTTGCCGGGCAGACGATGATCCTGGCCGCCGTCTTTGGCTGGCAGGTGCTGTGGCTGACGCTGCCGGTCACCGTCGCCTTCGGCATCGCGCTGGCCTTCGCCTATGCCCTGCTTGTCAGCTATTTGCTGTCGCGCACCGTGTTCGAACCGCTGGCCGACCGCTCCGCCAACACCGTCGTCGCGGCGACGCTCGGCGTACTGCTCGTGCTTAGCGAACTCGCGCGCATCGCCGCCGACACGAAGGATATGTGGCTGTCGCCGATTCTGGCGCACCCTGTCGTGTTCGTCGAGCGCTCCGGCTTCAAGGTCACGCTCACCGTCATCCAGCTCATCAACTGCGCGCTCGTCGTGGCTGCCGTGCTGGGCGTTCACGGAATGCTCGCCCGCTCCCGCTTCGGCCGCGAATGGCGGGCCGTCTCCGACGATCCGCATGCCGCGCGGCTTTGCGGCGTCGATACGCGCGCGGTGTTCCGCAAGTCCGTGCTGGCCGGCGGGCTGACGGCGGCCCTCGCCGGGGTGCTTGCCGGCCTCTACTACGGAAACATCTCGTTCGGCACGGGGCTGGTGTACGGGTTGAAGATCCTGTTCGTCACCGCTGTTGGCGGTTATCTGTCGCCGGTCAGGGCGGCTTTCGGCGGCGCCGCGTTCGGCCTCGCCGAATCGCTGTGGGCAGGCTATTTCCCGATCGAGTGGCGCGACGTGTGGATGTTCCTGTTCCTGGTCGCGCTGCTTGTGCTGATCGGCGCCGGGCGCGACGGCCGCACGGCAAGCCTGCCCTGATCCTTTCCCGGCGCGTGGGCCTTTCGACCGACGACAGCGCCGCCTGTCCTCGGGCCGACAATTCTCACCGGATTTGCGGGCCTCTCGATGTTGACCGCTGTGGCCACCCACGGCATAGGGTTGGGCCACGACGCTTCCAAGAAACAAGGGGCTGGGAGCGACAGCCTATGGGAGGATACGGATGGAAGGGCTTATCGCTCTGTCCCGCGGCATCGACCGTCTCAACGAATTCGTCGGCAAGTCGGTTTCCTGGCTGATCCTCGTTTCGATCGTGGTCAGCGCCGGGAACGCGATCATCCGCAAGGCCTTCAATGAATCGTCGAACGCCTGGCTCGAGCTGCAATGGTATCTGTTCGGGGCCGCCTTCCTGCTGGCAGCCGCCTACACGCTCAAGCAGAACGAACATATCCGCATCGACATCGTCTACGGCCGGTGGTCGCGCCGCGTGCAGCACTGGATCGACCTGATCGGCCATCTCCTGTTCCTGATGCCGTTCACATTGCTGATGGTCTACTATCTCGTTCCCTACGTGCTGAGATCCTACGGAAGCGGCGAGATGTCGACCAATGCGGGCGGCCTCATCATCTGGCCGGCAAAGGCGATGCTGCTCGCCGGCTTCCTGCTTCTGGCCCTGCAGGGCATCTCGGAAATCATCAAGAAGATCGCCGTCATGACCGGCCGCCTGGAAGACCCGACGCCGTTCGAGCCGACGCATCCGCCGCTCGAAATGGAAGTCGAGAGCGAGGAGGCGCGCCGATGATGGAACTCATCGCGCAGAACATGGCGCCGATCATGTTCGTCTCGCTGATCGTCTTCCTTCTGATCGGCTATCCCGTCGCCTTCTCGCTCGCCGCCAACGGGTTGCTCTTCTTCGTCCTCGGCGTTTGGCTGGCGCCCCATTCGGCCGGCTCGATCAACCTGTCCTGGCCGCTGCTGACCGCGCTTCCCGACCGCTTCTACGGCGGCGTCATGGCCAATGACACGTTGCTGGCGATCCCGTTCTTCACCTTCATGGGCATCGTGCTCGAACGCTCAGGCATGGCCGAGGACCTGCTCGACACGATCGGTCAATTGTTCGGTCCGATCCGCGGCGGCCTGGCCTACGCAGTTATCCTGGTGGGCGCGCTGCTGGCCGCGACGACCGGGGTGGTGGCGGCTTCCGTCATCGCGATGGGCCTGATCTCTCTGCCGATCATGCTGCGCTACGGCTACGACCGGCGGCTCGCTTCCGGCGTGATCACCGCTTCGGGCACGCTGGCGCAGATCATCCCGCCGTCGCTGGTGCTGATCGTGCTGGCGGACCAGCTCGGCCGCTCGGTCGGCGACATGTATAGCGGCGCGCTGATCCCCGGCCTGGTGCTGACCGGCCTCTACATGGGCTATGTGCTGATCGTCTCGATCGTGCGGCCGGATTGGACGCCGGCCCTGCCGGCGGAAGCACGCACGCTCGGCCACGGCATCACCTCGCTCCTGCTCGCGCTGCTGGCGGCCGTGGCCATCGCCTACGGCGCCTACCGCTACCTCGAACCGGCGCACGGCGAGAACGCCGACATCCTCGCCGCCGCGGTCGGCATCATCGCCATCTACATCGTCGCCATCCTCGACAAGGCGCTCAACCTCAACATGATGTCGCGACTGGCGCAGCAGGTCGTCATCGTGCTGATCCCGCCGCTGGCGCTAGTGTTCCTGGTGCTGGGCACGATCTTCCTCGGCATCGCCACGCCGACCGAGGGTGGCGCCATGGGCGCGGTCGGGGCGCTCGTCATGGCGGCGGCGAAGCGGCGGCTGACGCTGGACGTCGTCAAGCAGGCGCTGGCCTCGACGACAAGGCTGTCGTCGTTCGTGCTGTTCATCCTGGTCGGCTCGCGCGTCTTCTCGCTGACCTTCTACGGCGTCAACGGGCACCTGTGGGTCGAGCACCTGCTGGTCTCGCTGCCTGGCGGCGAGCTCGGCTTCCTCGTCGTCGTCAACCTCCTGGTGTTCTTCCTCGCCTTCTTCCTCGACTTCTTCGAGCTGGCCTTCATCATCGTGCCGCTGCTGGCGCCGGCGGCGGAGAAGCTCGGCATCGACCTGATCTGGTTCGGGGTGCTGCTGGGGATCAACATGCAGACCTCCTTCATGCACCCGCCTTTCGGCTTCGCGCTGTTTTATCTGCGCTCGGTCGCCGCGCGCGTGCCCTATCTCGACCGCATCACCGGCCAGCAGATCGCGCCGGTGACGACCGGCCAGATCTACTGGGGCGCCGTGCCTTTCTTGCTGATCCAGGTGCTGATGGTGGCCATCACCCTGCTGTTTCCGCAGATGGTGCTGCGCTACAAGGGCAAGGTCGTCGATCCCGGCGCCATCGAGATCAAGATGCCGGACCTGCCCGGCCTCTCGCTGCCACCCCTCGGCGCGCCAGCCGCACCGCACGGCGGTGCGACACCGACGGCGCCGGCCGCGCCCAATCTTTCGCAGCCGCCGAGCTTCGGCGGAGCACCTGCGCAACCGGCAACTCCAGCGACACCAGACCTGTCCCAGCCGCCGAACTTCGGCGCGCCCGCGCCATCACCGCAGACAGCACCGGCGACACCCGATCTTTCGCAGCCGCCGAACTTCAACTGAGCAGGCCTGCACCTCCTCGACGCCTGCAGCGCGATATAAAGAAAACCCCGGAGCACCGCTCCGGGGTTTTCGTATCGGGACGACGCGTGCGGCCTACAGCTTGCCGGCCCGCTGCTGGATCATCATGAAGGTGTCGAAATTGTATTCGGCCACCTGATCCCACAGATAGGCCTCCTTGCGGAAGGCGACGATGGATTCCCAGATCGTCTTGAAGTCCGCGTTCGAGGCCATCATCTCGTCATAGGTCTGGTTGGCGGCGTCGAAGCAGGCGGCCAGGATTTCCTGGCTGAACGGCTTCAGCTTGGCGCCGTTGGCGACGAGCGACTTGATCGCCTTGGTGTTCAGGTAATCGTATTTCTGCAGCATGTCGGCGTCTTCAGCCTGGCAGGCGGTGCGCAGCAGCGACTTGTAGGCGGCCGGCAGGGCTTCGTACTTGTCCTTCGCGAACAGGAAGTGCACGGTCGGACCGCCTTCCCAGAAGCCGGGATAATAGTAGTAGGGCGCGACCTTGTAGAAGCCGAGCTTCTCGTCGTCATAGGGGCCGACCCATTCGGCCGCATCGATGGTGCCCTTCTCCAGCGCCGGGTAGACGTCGCCGCCGGCGAGCTGCTGCGGCACCAGGCCGAGCTTTTCCATGACCTTGCCGGCGAAGCCGCCGATGCGCATCTTGAGGCCCTTCAAGTCCTCGACAGTGTTGATCTCCTTGCGGAACCAGCCGCCCATCTGGGTGCCCGTGTTGCCGCCCGGCAGGCCGAACAGGCCCTGCTTGGCGAGGAAGGTGTTGAACAGGTCGATGCCGCCGCCGTGATACTGCCAGGCGTTGCGGCCGCGCGCGTTGAGCGCGAAGGGCACGTCCGAGCCGAGCGCCCAGACCGGGTCCTTGCCCCAGAAGTAATAGCAGACGGTGTGCGCTGCCTCGACCGTACCGGCGGTCACGGCATCGGCCGCCTGCAGGCCGGGGACCAGTTCGCCGGCGGCGAAGACCTGGATCTGGAAATTGCCGTCGGTCGCTTCCGAAACCATTTTCGACAGCACTTCGGCGCCGCCATAGATCGTGTCGAGCGACTTCGGGAAGGACGACGTCAGCCGCCAGGTGACCTTGGGGTTGGATTGCGCGATGGCCGGGGCCGCCAGCGTCGTCGCGACGGCCGCAGCCCCTGCGCCGGTGGCACCAGCCTTGCGAATGAATGAACGACGATCCATGAAATACTCCTCCCAATTGAAACCGGACGCGCCATAGCCCGGAAATCCTTGATTTCCTAGCCGTCTCCAGCGCGAACAATACACGCGGAAGTGACCGAGTCCAGCGCACACGGACAAGCGCGGCGTCCGCCGGAAAGGTTCTGCCCGCCACATGCGACTTTGGTTCATTTCCCGGAGATCGATCGCGAAAACTTGCCGTGGCAATCAGCCTTGCAATCGCCTATTTTACAGGCAAAGCAGTCGCATTCTTCACCGGAGCCATCATGCTTCAGCCGCTCGTCGCCGTTTCCACCGATGTCCGCCAGTTCGAGAACTACACGTGGCATGCGGCGCCGCAGCAATATCTCGAAGCGGCTATCTCGGGCGCCGGCGTGTTTCCGGTGCTGGTGCCTTCCTTCGGCGACCGCCTCGACCTCGACGAGCTTCTGTCGTCCGTCGACGGCGTCATGCTGACGGGATCGAAATCCAACGTGCACCCGTCGCTCTACGGCGGCGACGCGTCCGAGGCCAACGGCCCCTACGACGAAGCTCGCGACGCGACCACCCTGCCGCTGATCCGCAAGGCGATCGAGCGCGGTGTGCCGCTGCTCGCCATCTGCCGCGGCATCCAGGAGATGAACGTCGCGCTCGGCGGCTCGCTCGCCACCGAAATCCAGGACCGTCCCGGCTCGCTCGACCATCGGGCGCCGGCCAGCGACAGGCAGGACGAACGCTTCGCCATCCGCCAGCCGGTTTCGATCAAGCCGGGAAGCTGCCTTGCCGGCGTGTTCGGCGCCGGCGACATCATGGTCAATTCCGTGCACCGGCAGGCCGTGGAGCGGCTGAGTCCGAAGCTTCAGGTCGAGGCGGTCGCGGAGGACGGCACGGTGGAGGCGGTGTCCGTGAAGGATGCCCGCGCCTTCGCCGTCGGCGTGCAGTGGCACCCCGAATACTGGGTGAATTCCGACAGCGCCTCGGCGACGATCTTCCGCGCTTTCGGCGACGCTGTCAGGGCGCATGCGGGCGCACGGCTCGGCGCGCGCACCGCCGCCGAATAGGCGAGCGGCCTTTCCGCACGACCGTCCGGCTATTTCCGCGCCAGTTGGAGCAACGGCGTCGCAGGTGCGTAGGACAGGTATCCATCGCCATCGGCGACGGAAAACGCGATCATCCTGGTAGCGTCGTCGCGATCGAAAGCGACCGTCCCGTCCTCCGTCTCGCGCCAGACGGCGGCGCGCGCAAGACCGGGCAGGAGCGCGTCGCAATCGGCGGCCGGGCGGATCGCGAACGTGCCGGGAGACAGCGCTTTTCCGCGCGTCACCAGGCAGCTTTCGCTGCCGTCCGCCGTCAACCGGTAGACGATCCCGGCCGGAGGCTGGCGGGCGGCGGCTGTCGTCGACCCAAGCGCCGGCTCGGGCGCCTGGAAGAAATTGGTGCCGCCATAGAGCGCGACGCCGGCGGCCAATATGGAAAGCAGCTTCATGCCCAGTCCCGAACGAAAAGTTCCGAGACAGGATGCCGCCTTATGGCTAACGGTCCGTTAAAAGGGCGCCGCCGGCGTTAATCAGTGTGGCGGGCGGGGACACTCGCCGTCTCGGCAACGGGCGTCAGCGGCTTTCCCTTGCCGAACCAGGCGATCAGATTGTCGACGACGAGATCGGCCATGGCGCGTCTCGTATATTCGGACGCCGAGCCGACATGCGGCAAGAGCACGGTGTTTGGCGCGTCGAGCAGCGCCTGCGGCACGTTCGGCTCGTCGGCGAAGACGTCGAGCCCGGCCGCGGCGATGGTGCCGTCTGAAAGCGCGGCCGCGAGCGCCGCCTCGTCCACGGTCGAACCGCGGCCGATATTGACGAAGACGCCGTCCGGTCCCAGCGCGGACAGCACCTTCGCATTCACCGCCTTCGCCGTCGCCGGCGTGCCGGGCGCTACCGAAACCAGCGTATCGACGGCGGACGCCAGCCCCTCCAGCGTATCGTGATAAGCGTAATCCAGCCCCTCCACCTGGCGGCGGTTGTGATAGGCGATGGGCAGGCCGAACGCCTCCAGGCGCTTGGCGATGGCAAGGCCGATGCGGCCCATGCCGAAGATGCCGACCTTGCGGTCGCGCAGGGTCAGCGGCGTCAGCGGATAGTTGCCGTCGCGCTTCCAGCGCCCGTCGCGCAGCCATGCCTCCGCCTTCGTCAATTCGCGCACCGTGTTGATGAGAAGGCCGACGGCGGTGTCAGCGACCTCTTCGGTCAGCACGTCCGGCGTGTTGGTGACGACGACGCCGTGCTCGCCGGCCCAGCGCGCGTCAACGCCGTCGTAGCCGACGCCGAAATTGGCGACGATCTCGAGGCCGGGCAGAGCGGACATGAAGGCGCGGTCGATCATGCCGCCGCCGATCGCCGGCGAGGCGGCGACGCCGCGCACGGACGCCTTCAATTCCTCGCCGATCAGCGCCGGATCGATGCGATCGAGCTCGACGAGATTGAAGGTGTCACGGATGCGCGCGACCGAATGGCCATGCAGCTTTCCCGGAATCAGGATCGTGACGGAGCGCAGATCGGTCATTCAAGGACCCTTTCGTTATTGTCGGTGGCGGTTGGAGATCAGCCCTGCAACGGGCGGCCGGTCGACTGGCGCACATGCAGTTCGGGTTTGATGAGGTCCTGCGACAGGTGGACAGGCTGGCCGTTGAGCTTGTCCAGCAAGGCGCTGGCGGCGCGGCGGCCGACCTCGCGCTGGCCGTTCCAGACCGTCGTCAGCGCGGGCGTGGCGATCGCCGCCTCCTCGAGATCGTCGTAGCCGGTGACGGAGATGTCGACGCCCGGCACGAGGCCGGCGCGGGCGATGCCGTTCATCAGGCCGATGGCGACCAGGTCGTTCCAGCAGCACGCCGCCGTCGGCTTGTCCTTCAGCGCCAGGAACTGGCCGGCCGCCTCGAAACCGCCCTGCTTGGTGCGCGGCCCGGGAATGCGCCATGCCGGCCTGACCTCGAGTCCCGCCGCCTCCATCGCGTCGACATAGCCCTGGTAGCGGTCGCGGCCGGTAGAGGTCTGGTCGGTGCCGCCGATCATGGCGATGCGGCGGTGGCCGAGCGAGATCAGGTGGTTGGTGGCAAGCGCGGTGCCGTAGGCGTCGTCGCCGCGGAAGACAGGCACATGCGAGCCCTCGACATCACGGGCGATCAGCACCGCCGGCAGCCCGTTCGTCTCGGCCGTGATGATGTCGGAGGCCGGCGTGCCGATCGCCGGCGACATGATCACGCCGTCGGCGCCGAGTTGCAGCAGCGTGTCGATGAAGATGCGCTGCTTGTCGAGCTGGTCGTAGTGGTTGGAGAGGATGAAGGTCTGCCGGCTGCGGTCGAGCTCGTGCTCGATCGAACGCAGGATTTCTGCGTAGAACGGGTTCATGATGTCGTGCACCACGACGCCGACGATGCCCGAGCGCGAGGTGCGCAGCGAGGCGGCGCGGCGGTTGTAGATATAGCCGATCTCGCGCGCGTGGTCCTTGATGCGCTCGCGCGTGGAGCCCGCCACGAGCGGGCTGTCGCGCAACGCCAGGGAAACGGTGGCGGTGGAGACGCCGAGCGCGTCCGCGATCGTCGACAGCTTGATCTTCTGTGCCAGCGCGCAGCCTCCCCCACCGCTTTTTAAACAGTTTAAAAAGGCTTATGCCATCCTTGCCGGCCAATTCAAAGCTTTTTTGCCGGCGGCGGCCTGTCGACCCGCACGCCCCGGCAGAGGGCCTTCAGCCGTGCATTTTCGCGCCTTTGGTGATCTTGTCGGCCAGCTTCCGGTCGGCGCGCAAAGCCAGCCCCACGACCTTCGCGCTGTCGGGATCGAATTCGGCGAACACGGCGCGGTTGGCGGTGTCATGGCCGGTCGCGAACATCTCCTCGATGTAGAGCGACGTCGTCACGCCACGCTCCAGCGCGCGGCGGTGAATGGCCGACAATCCAGCCTGATCGGCCGACAGGACGATGACCGGCTGGATCGACATCGGATTGTACAAATTACCGACGGCGTCCCGATACGGCTCGCCGATGACAGCGGGAAACTGCGCCACGATGCCGCTGACGAGGAAGGCGGTGACGTTGAGCTTCTGCCAGACCGCCAGGTCTTCGCGCAGGACGATTGCAATCTTGGTATCGAACATGGGAGACTCCGTGAATGGCGATGGCGGTGTCTCTAGACATGCGACCCCAGACAGGTCTTGGACGTTTGTGCGCGGACCGCGCAGGCGACCGCATCGTCCCGGCGCCGGCGTCCGGTGGCATGGAACGGATCGAGGCATGGTTCTCCGGCAACGCCTACGATCCGCACAGGCACGACACCTACGCCATCGGCCTGACGATCGAGGGCGTGCAGGCGTTCCGCTATCGCGGGGCGCTGCGCCGCAGCCTGCCGGGGCAGATCATCGTGCTGCATCCCGACGAGGTGCATGACGGCGGCGCAGCAACCGAAGCGGGCCTGCGCTACCGGATGCTCTACCTGGAGCCGTCACTGGTCGCCGGCAGCCTCGCCCGCCGCGGCCGGGCGCTGCCTTTCGTCAGGGACGGCGTCGTCAGCGACCCGTCCTTCCGCAAGACGCTGCTCGGCGCGCTCGGATCGCTGGACGCGCCCATGGAAGACCTCCAGCTCGACGATTTTCTGGTCCGGCTGGCGGACTGCCTCGCCAGGCACTCGGGCGAGCCGGAACGCCCGCTCTCGCGACCGTCGCTCAGGGCAGCGATGCTGGCGCGCGACCATCTGGAGGCCAACGCGCTTCGCCTGGTCCGGTCGCAGGAACTGGAGGCGGTCACCGGCATGGACCGCTTCCAGCTGGCGCGCCATTTCCGCGCCGTCTTCTCGACCAGCCCGCACCGCTTCCAGACGATGCGCCGCCTGCAGCAGGCGCGCCGCATGATCGAAGCCGGCGAAGCGCTGGCATCGGTGGCGCCGGCGACGGGCTTCAGCGACCAGAGCCACCTCAACCGTCAGTTCAGGAAGGCGTTCGGCGTCACGCCCGGCCGCTGGGCGGCGCTGGTGCGCGGCTGATCAGTCCTCGGCGTCGTCGCCGTCATCGTCGGCCAGCACGATTTCCTCAGCCGACAAATTGGCCTCGATGCGGGCCAGCAGCTTGAACAGCGCCTTCTGTTCCTTCTTGTCGAGGCCCTTGAGCGCCTGTTTCTCGGTCTTCTTCACCGATTTCTCGATGGCGCGGATCGTCTCGCGGCCGGTATCGGTGAGGAAGATGTGCGCCTGACGCGCGTCGGAATTGGAGGCGCGCTTCTCCAGGAAGCCCTGCGCCTGCAGGCGGTTGATCGTCTTGGTGATGGTCGGCGGGCGCACGCCGAGGCGTTCGGCGAGGTTGCCCGGTGTCTGGCCATCCTCGCGGTCGAGCGCCAGCATGATCTGGTCCTGTCCGGCATAGAAACCGTGCGCGAGCAGCCGCGCGGCGAGCGCCGTGCGAGCGAGCCGCGCCGCCGAATGCAGCCGGCTCATCGTCGCCGCCTTGTCAGCCTTGGCCATGGTCATTCCCTCATCTCGACCGCGCCGGCCGGTCACAATAACGGCGGACGGCGAATTGACAATCGGCATCATGCCGCGAAACCGCAAGCCGCTTTGCCGGCAACAGGTCCCGCCGGCCAAGGCTAATGGCAGACATTTGTTTCAGTTAGATGACAAACTATTTTTCCCTGACCGGCGTCCCGCCGCCGCGTCCGGTACGTCGGCGGATTTCTCCGTCAGCGAAACGGACCAGCGGTTTTGCGGGGTGCAAAACGGCGAGCGGCATCCTATATGAGAGGCCGAATTTTCCCGAAGAGGTCCTCCCCATGAGCGAAGCCCAGACGCAGATCCCGGTAACCGTGCTGACCGGCTATCTCGGCGCCGGCAAGACGACGCTGCTCAACCGCATCCTGTCGGAAAACCACGGCAGGCGCTACGCCGTCATCGTCAACGAGTTCGGCGAGATCGGCATCGACAACGACCTGATCGTGGAATCCGACGAGGAGATCTACGAGATGAACAATGGCTGCGTGTGCTGCACGGTGCGCGGCGACCTGATCCGCGTCGTCGAAGGGCTGACGCGCCGGCCCGGCCGCTTCGACGCCATCGTGGTCGAGACGACCGGCCTGGCCGACCCGGTGCCGGTGGCGCAGACCTTCTTCATGGACGACGACGTGCGCTCCAAGACCCGGCTCGACGCCGTGGTGGCGCTGGTCGATGCCAAGCACCTGCCGCTGAGGCTCAAGGATTCGCGCGAGGCCGAGGACCAGATCGCCTTCGCCGACGTGGTCGTGCTCAACAAGACCGACCTGGTGACCCCGCAGGAACTCGCCGACGTCGAGGCGACGATCCGCGCCATCAACCCGACGGCGAAGATCCACCGCACCCAGCGCTCGGGCGTCGATCTCAAGGACGTGCTCGACCGCGGCGCCTTCGACCTGAAGCGCACGCTCGAGAACGACCCGCATTTCCTCGACGCCGAGGAGCACGACCATGACCACGATCATGTCTGCGGCCCGGACTGCGATCACGATCACCACCATCATGACCACGACCATCACGACGGCCACGACCATGCGCATCCGGCCGCGATCCACGACGTGACGGTGCAGTCGGTGTCGCTGCGCGCCGGCGAGATGGATTCGAAGAAGTTCTTCCCCTGGATCGAGAAGGTCACCCAGCTCGAAGGCCCGAATATCCTGCGCCTCAAGGGCATCATCGCTTTCAAGGACGATCCGGATCGCTACGTGCTGCAGGGCGTGCACATGATCATCGAGGGCGATCACCAGCGCCCCTGGAAGGACGGCGAGACGCATGAGAGCCGGCTGGTGTTCATCGGCCGCGAACTCGACGCCGAGCGACTGCGGAAAAGCTTCGAGGCCTGCCAGGCGGTCGCCGCGGCCTGACGCGCCCGTCCAATTGATGCGCCAGGCCACCGGCCCGCTTGCCGAAGCCGGGCGGGTCGGATAGTCACCCGGTCATGCCCACAGTCGCACCGCTCGATCTCGAAGGCCATTGCGTGGCCGCCGTCTTCCTCAACGACGTTCCGTTCTTCGCCATGGCGGACGGCGCGGTCCACAGGCTGGATCACGGCCACAAGACCGTCCAGGCCAATGACGGCCTGCTCGCCGTCGCGCATGACGAAACCAACAAAAGGCTGGTGACCGGCGGCGAGGATGGCAAAGTGTTCGCCGTCAAGGCCGACGGCACGGCGGAAGAATTGGCGAGTGCCGGCAGGAAATGGATCACCAGCGTCGCCGCCGGCCCGCAGGGCGCGGTCGCCTTCGGTGCGGGCCGCAGCGCCTTCGTGCGCTTCAACGACGGCAAAGTGAAGGAATTTACCCATCCGCGTTCGGTGGAAGGCGTCGCTTTCGCGCCTAAGGGCCTGCGCATCGCGGTCGCCCGCTACAACGGCGCGACGCTGCATTTTCCCGCCGCCGAGGGCAAACCGGTGGAGTTGGAATGGGCCGGCGCGCATACCGGCGTCACCTTCTCGCCGGACGGCAATTTCCTGGTCACCACCATGCAGGAGAACGCGCTGCACGGCTGGAAGCTGGCCGACGGCAAGCACATGCGCATGTCGGGCTATCCGGCCAAGGTGAAATCGCTGTCCTGGGCGGCGAAGGGCCGCTGGCTGGCGAGTTCCGGCGCGCCGGCGGCGATCGTATGGCCTTTCCAGGCCAAGGACGGACCGATGGGCAAGGCGCCGCTGGAACTCGGCACGCGCGGCGACGCGATGGTCACCTGCGTGGCCTGCCATCCCAGTCAGGAAGTGGTGGCGATCGGCTACGACGACGGCATGGTTCTGGCCTCCCGCTTCGCCGACCAGAAAGAGGTGCTGCTGCGCCGCCCGGGCAAGGGCGCGGTCAACTCGATGATGTGGGACCGCGAAGAGCGCCGCATCGTCTTCGGCAGCGCTGCCGGCGACTGCGGCGTGATCGATATTGCCGCATAGACCGAGCTTTGGACCAACCGGCCAGTGAAGGCCGGAGCCAGGATATGCTTTGAACCCGGCTTCGCCGATGTTATCTTCGATCTGGAGGTCATCGATGAACAGTCTTCAGAAATTCAGCGTCAGCCTTCCCGGTGAAATGGCGAGCGAACTGGAGGAAAAAGTTCGATCCGGCGCTTACGCCTCGGTCGAAGACGCGCTTCTGGAGGGCGCCCGCGACCTCCTTCAACGCGAGGCCGAGATCGACCATTGGCTCCGTCGTGAGATCGTGGCGGGACACGAGGAATTTCTAGCCGATCCCTCCGCCGCCGTTCCTGCAGACTCGGTACTTGATCGGATAAAGGCGCGTCGCGCTGCCCGCCGGACTGCATGAAGGTCGAATTTACACCGCTGGCCGAGCGACAGATCGAGGACCTATACAACTACATTGCCGACCATTCGAGCGAGCGAATAGCAGAAGACTACGCCGCGCGCATCGGTCTCTTCGTGCATGAAGCTGCGGGACTTCCCGCGCCGTGGAACGAAGCATGACGACATCCTGCCGGGGCTGCGAACCATCGGGTTCGACCGTCGGGTGACCATCGCTTTCCTGGTATTGGAAGAGAGCGTGCTGATAGAAGGCATCTTCTATGGCGGCCAGGAATTTTCCGTCGCGTTCGATCGATAGGCGCCGCGCTGGAAAGGCAGCATGACCGCATCTGTTGGCTTGTTCCTAGAAATTGCCACCAACTGAGCCAGATTCGCCTCTTCCTGTGGCGCTGGTGTTGCCGGCCGGCATCGCGCGCGGCTAGATTGCCGTGCGAGGGCAATCATGAATTCATGCAACGCCGCCAGCCAAGGCGGGATAGCCGGTTCCAGAATCGCGCGATTAAGGGAGGAAGAGGCGCAAGCCTTCCGTGCGGCCCGGCCGAAATCGTGGGCCGCGCTCGGCAACGGCATCGAGGGCTTTCTCGGCGGCGTGCCAATGCACTGGATGAGCGACTGGCCGACGCCGTTCCCGATCCTGGTGGAGCGGGCGCGCGGCGCCTCGATCACCGACGCGGACGGCAACACGCTGGACGATTTCTGCCTCGGCGACACCGGCTCCATGTTCGGCCATTCGCCGCCGCCGGTGGCGCGCGCCATCCGCCGCCAGGCCGGGCGCGGCCTGACCTACATGCTGCCTTCCGAAGACGCGCTGGCGCTCGGGCGGCTGCTCGAGGCGCATTTCGGCCTGCCCTTCTGGCAGATCGCCACCACCGCCACCGACGCCAATCGCTTCGCGCTGCGCGTCGCCCGCGCCGTCACTGGCCGCGACACGATCCTCGTCTTCAACGGCTGCTACCACGGCTCGGTAGACGAGACGATGGTGCGGCTGAAGGACGGAAAAGCGATCAACCGGCCGGGGCTGGCCGGCGAATTCCGCGATCTCACGGCACGGACGCGGATCGTCGAATTCAACGACCTGCCCGCACTGGCGGCAGCGCTCGCCGACAGGACGGTCGCCTGCGTGATCACCGAGCCGGTATTGACCAATTCCTGCATGGTATTGCCCGATCCCGGTTTCCATGCGGAACTGCGCCGGCTGACCCGCGAGGCCGGCACGCTGCTGCTGATCGACGAGACGCACACGATCTCGACCGGGCCGGGTGGTTACACCAAGGCGTTCGGGCTGGAGCCGGACCTGTTCGTTCTCGGCAAGCCCGTGGCCGGCGGCGTGCCTGCGAGCGTCTGGGGCCTGAGCGACCATGTCGCGTGCCGCTACGAAGCTTACGCCACCAACAAGGAGCCGGGCTATTCCGGCATGGGCACGACGCTCTCGGCCAATCCCCTGCAGTTCGCCGCCATGGAGGCGACGCTGGAAGAGGTGATGACCGAGAAGGCCTACGCCCATATGGACCGGTTGGCGCGGCGGCTGGATGCGGGCCTGACCGCCGTCATCGACCGCTTCCGCCTGCCCTGGCACGTCGCGCGGGTCGGCGCGCGGGTGGAGTTCATCTGCGCGCCGGGGCCGCTCAGGAACGGCGGCGAGGCGGAAGCCGCGCACGCGCCGGACCTGGAGGCGGCCATCCACGTCGCGCTGGTCAACCGCGGCGTGCTGATCGCGCCTTTCCACAACATGATGCTGATTTCGCCCGCGACCAAAGCGTCCCAGGTGAACCGGCTGATCGCCGCCTTCGCCGACGTTGCGGCGAAGCTGACGGCATGAGAGAAGCATAATGACGATCCATCAGAGTTCCATCATGAGTTCACCCTCCGGGACAAATGTGGCGGGTTCGACGCCCGCCGAGGCCACGGATTTTCTCGACGCCCATCCCGACATCGAAGCCATCGACATCGTGCTGACCGACGCGAACGGAATCGGCCGCGGCAAGATCATCCGCCGGCACGAACTGGAGGCGATCTACAAAGGCGGCCGGCACATGCCGATCTCGATCCTCGGGCTCGACATCACCGGCGAGGACGTGCACGAGACCGGGCTGGTGTGGGATACCGGCGACGGCGACCTTCGCGCGTGGCCCGTGCCCGGCACGCTGGTTCCGCTGCACGGCACCGATCCCGCGCGCGCGCAGGTGCTCACCACCATGTACCATCTCGACGGTTCGCCGATGATGTGCGACCCGCGTCACGCGCTTGCCCGTCAGGTTGCGAAGCTGGCGGACAAGGGCCTGCACCCGGCCGGCGCCTTCGAACTGGAGTTCTTCCTGCTGGCCAACGAGCGCGACGCCGACGGCAAGGTGCAGCCGGCGCATGCCGTGCTGGACGGGCGCCGGTCGGCCAAGACGGAGGTCTATTCGGTTGATCACCTGCACGGCATGGAGCCGCTGTTTTCCGACATCTACGCGGCGGCCAAGGCGCAGGGCATTCCGGCCGAGACGGTGATTTCCGAATATGCGCCGGGCCAGTACGAACTGACGCTGAACTACCGTACCGACGTTATGCGCGCGGCCGACGATCTGGTCATGCTCAAGCGCATCGTGCGCGCTCAGGCGCGGCGCCACGGCGTCACCGCCTGCTTCATGGCCAAGCCGATCGAGACATACGCAGGCTCAGGCATGCACTTCCACGTCTCGCTGCTGGACGATGCGGGTCGCAACGTGTTCGCGGAGGCGGACGGCGAAGAATGGTCGCCGAAGCTGCTGCACGCCATGGGCGGCCTTGCCGCCACGATGGCCGAATCCATGCTGGTGTTCGCGCCGCACGCCAATTCCTGGCGTCGGTTCGTGGCGCAATCCTATGCGCCGATCGCGCCAAGCTGGGGCGTCAACAACCGCTCGGTGGCGTTGCGGGTTCCGGCCGGCGACGTCAAGGCGCGACGCGTGGAACATCGCCCCTCGGGCGTCGACGCCAATCCCTACCTCGTCGCCGCGACAGTGCTGGCAGGCATCGCCAAGGGATTGGCCGAAAAGCTCGATCCCGGCCCGCAGGTCACCGGCAATGGCTACGAGGCGGGCAACGGCCAGAATACGATGCCGGTGGACTGGCGGGCGGCGATCGAGGCGGCGGAAGCGTCCGCCTTCCTCAAGGAAGCGCTCGGCCCCGATATGCACAAGAGCTTCACCGCCATCAAGCGGGCCGAATGGATGCGCGTGGCGCGCACCATCAGCGAGCTGGACTACCAACTCTATCTGCACGAAGTTTGAGCCATGGCCATGGTCGCGGACCTCGCGCCGCGTCCAGCGCTGAACCGGGATCAACGCAGGCCGAATCGCTGCGTCTTGACTCGGGAGTCCCTGCCCGACAGGGCCTGTCGCACATGAATTTACCCCCACCCCTGGCCTCCCCTCAAGGACGAGGGGGATTTTGGAACGGCATCTCGATGCGTCGGCGTCGGTGATTTCGCGAAAGCGACTGTGTTGATGTCCCCCTTGAGGGGAGGGATCAGTGGCGGTGCGGCGGAACCCGCCGAGGGTCCGCCCGTTCCTGATTGATCGCAGGAGCGGACAAGGCCGCGAAAAAGATGATTGCCAGGATGCCGACGCAAGCCAGCCCCCATCATGTCAAAGTGCACGCGAGGCACCGGTCCGCCAAGGACGCGCCGCTCCGCGAAGACGAGGGAGACTACGCATCCATCGAGGAAGCGCGCGAGGCGGCGGCGGGATGCCGGCGCTGCCCGCTGTGGCGCGACGCGACCCAGATGGTGTTCGGCGAGGGGCGTGAGACGGCGGAAGTCGTGTTCGTCGGCGAGCAGCCGGGCGACCAGGAAGACATCGCCGGAAAGCCCTTCGTCGGGCCTGCCGGCAGGGTCTTCGACGCCATCCTCGACGAAGCCGGCATCGCGCGGCAGAAGACCTACGTCACCAACGCGGTGAAGCACTTCAAGTTCGAGCCGCGCGGCAAGCGCCGCATCCATTCCAAGCCGAATGCAGGCGAGATCAAGGCGTGCCGCTGGTGGCTCGATCACGAACTTTCACTGGTCGGGCCGAAGCTCGCCGTGGCGCTGGGCGCGACCGCCGCGCAATCGCTGCTCGGCAAGGCGGTTGCGGTGACGAAGATGCGCGGCCGGACGATCGAGCGCGAAGACGGGCTGCGGGTCTTCCTCACCGTCCACCCTTCCTTCATCCTGCGCATTCGCGACGAGGCGGACAAAGAGGCCGAGCGAGGCCGGTTTCTGGAGGATTTGAAGGCGGTGAAAGCGCTGATGGAGTGAATTGGTTCATTCCAGGCCGCCATTCCGAGTTCCGCTGCGCGGCCCCGGAATGACGCACATAGAAGCGGCCGACCGGCGCGCTCTGGACTGCTGGGAAACCAATTGCCCGAGGAGCCTACCTTATCAGGATTGCCCTGAGATCGTTCACGTTCGTTCCCGTCGGGCCGGGCACGAACAGATCGCCGACGGCCTCGAACGCCGTCCAGGCGTTGTTGGCGGCCAGCATCGCCTTGGCATCGACCCCGGCGGCGCGCATCCGTACCACTGTCGTGCCGTCGCAGAAGGCGCCGGCATTGTCCTGCGACCCGTCGATGCCGTCCGTATCGGCGGCGAGCGCGTCGATGCCACCCACACCGCCGATGCCGATGGCGAAAGCGAGCAGAAATTCGGAGTTGCGGCCGCCCTTGCCCTTGGCGCGCAGGGTGACGGTCGTCTCGCCGCCGGACAGGATCAGCACCGGCTTCCTGAACGGCCGGTCGCGAATTGCCACCTCGCGGGCGATCGCGGCATGCACGGCGCCGACCTCGCGCGCTTCGCCCTCGATGGCGTCGGAGAGGATCACCGCTTCCATGCCCTGCCGCTTCGCTTCATCCGCCGCCGCTTCCAGCGACACGGCGGCGGAGGCGATCAGGCGCACCTCGTTGCGCGCAAACTTCTTGTCGTCGGGCGTCGGCGCATCGCCGGCGCCCGAGCGGATATGTGCCATCACCGCGGCGGGCAGCTTCATGCCATAGGCGGCGATGGCCGCCAGCGCGTCCTCGCGGCTGCCGGTGCTCGGCACCGTCGGCCCGGACGCGACCAGCGCCGGGTCGTCGCCGGGAATATCGGAGACGACCAACGACACGACCCGTGCCGGCCAGGCAGCGGCCGCGAGCCTGCCGCCCTTGATGGTCGAGACATGCTTGCGGATCGTGTTCATCGCCGAAATCGGCGCGCCCGAGGCCAGCAGCGCCTCATTGACTGCGATCTCGTCGGCGAGCGTCAGCCCTTCGGCCGGAGACGGCAACAGCGCCGAGCCGCCGCCGCAGACCAGCGCCACCACGAGGTCGTCTTCCGTCAGCCCCGAAACGGCGTCCAGCAGCCGGCGCGAGGCTTCCAGGCCGTTCTCGTCAGGCACTGGATGCGCGGCCTCGACCACCTCGATGCGTGTCGTCGGCGCGCCGTAGCCGTAGCGGGTGACCACCAGTCCCTCCAGCGGGCCGTCCCATGCTTTCTCGAAAGCGGCCGCCATCTGCGCGGCGCCCTTGCCGGCGCCGACGATGACGGTCCGTCCCTTGGGTTTTTCCGGCAGATGTGCGCGGATGGTCCTTTCGGGATCGGCCGCAGCGACGGCGGCGTCGAAGACGGAGGTGAGGAAGGCTTTGGGATCGAGAGCCGCCATCGTGGTCACTTGCCTTGCCCATCCCGGGTCAGCGCCAATGCCGCCCGGTCCCTGCCGAGATGGTCGCACAGCGCGTCGACGACAAGACAATGATCGTCCCGCTCCGGCAGGCCGGAGACGGTGATCGCACCGATGACGCCCGTGCCCTCCAGCCTGATCGGGAAGCCGCCGCCGGCAAGCGCGTAGTCGGCCATGTCCAGCCCGTAACGCGGCGCAAAGGTGCTGTCCGCGCTATTCTGCTCCAGCACCATGCGATAGGTGCTTTTGTGAAACATCTTCACCGTGTTGATCTTGCGGCGCACCCAGTTCGCGTTGTTGGCGCTGGAACCCGGCAACGCTGCATAGAAAAGCTGCCTGTCGAAGGTGCGGATGTCGATGACGATCGGCAGGGTTTCCTTCAGGCCGCGCGCGCGGAGCGCGGCACCGATCTCGAAGGCCGTCGCCTCGTCGAACCGGCCGAAGACCAGAACGGCTTCCTGGCGCTTGATCGTCTCGATGTCGTCCGCCGTCGCCATATCGACCTCCCTCGAAGCCCGCCCGCTTTGGACGACAAAGCCGCCCCGGTCAAGCATCGGGATCGACGGCAACCGCTCAGACCGAAACCATGTCGCTCTTGGCCGGGCGCCCCGCGACATAGACCTCGCGCACGGCGCGGTCGTCGCCGAGCGTCTGCAGCAGGAACAGTTCCTCGGCCAGCGTCTTCACCGTTTCCATCCGCAGCTTCATCGCAGGGATCGCGCCGGAATCGAGGACCACGATGTCGGCGTCCGTGCCAGCGTCCAGCGTGCCGACCTTGTCGGCAAGCGAAAGCGCCTCGGCATTGCCGCGCGTGATCTGCCAGAAGGACTGGAACGGGTTCAGCTTCTCGCCCTGCAGCGCGATCACCTTGTAGCCTTCGTCCATGGTGCGCAGCATGGAGTAGTTGGTGCCGCCGCCGACATCTGTGGCAGCGGCGATGCGCAACGGCTTTTCGCGGCTGCGATAGCGCTGGTAGTCGAACAGGCCCGACCCGAGGAACAGGTTGGACGTCGGGCAGAAGACGGCGACCGAACCGGTCTCGGACAGCACGTCGGCCTCGCGCTCCGACAGGTGGATGCAGTGGCCGAGCAACGCCTTTTGGCCCAGCAGGCCGTAGCGGGCGTAGACGTCGGTATAGTCCCTCGCCTCGGGGTAGAGTTCGCAGGTGTAGGCGATCTCGGCATGGTTTTCCGACAGATGCGTCTGCATGTGCAGGTCGGGAAATTCCTTCACCAGCGCGCCGGCCATCTCCATCTGCTCCGGCGAGGAGGTGATGGCGAAGCGCGGCGTGATCGCATAGTGCTGGCGGCCCTTGCCGTGCCATTCCGCAATCAGCGCTTTCGTGTCGTCATAGCCGGATTGCGGCGTATCGAGGACGCCGTCGGGCGCGTTGCGGTCCATCATCACCTTGCCGGCGATGTTGAGCATGTTGCGGCCGTGCGACTCGGCGAAGAAGGCTTCGGCCGAGGATTTGTGGACCGAACAGTATGCCGCCACCGTGGTGGTGCCGTGGCGGATCACCTCGTCCAGGAACAGGCGGGCGATGCGGCGGCCATGCTGGGCGTCGCGGAATTTTTTCTCTTCGGGGAAGGTGTAGGTGTTGAGCCAGTCGAGCAGTTCGGCGCCGTAGCTGGCGATCACCTGCATCTGCGGGAAGTGCATGTGGGCGTCGATGAAGCCCGGCAGGAGGAGATGCGGCCGATGATCGATGGTCTTTACGCCGTCGTCGGCCTTCTTCACCACCTCCGCGTAGGATCCGGCGGCGACGATCTTTCCGTCGCGCAACAACAGGCCGCCGTCTTCCTCGTAAGCGTAGGCGGAGACATCGTCGATGGTCTGCGGCCAACGCAGAAAAGAAAGCGTGCGGCCGCGCAGGAGGGTTGTGGTCATGGCGCTACCTTTCCCCTCCCCCTCGAGGGGAGGGTGGACGATCGCCGCTGGCGATCGGACGGGTGGGGTCGCCGAACATGTGCTCGACGTTTGATCTGCGTCGGGTCCAGCGGAGAGGCCCCCTCCCACCTCGCTGCGCTCGGCACCCTCCCCTCAAGGGGGAGGGGAAGTCCGCAACCCTGCCTCACTCCCCCGCTCCCTCGAACCAGGTGACGATCAGCCTGCGCTCCTCGTCGGTGACATGGGTGAGGTTGGCGGGCGGCATGGCGTGGCTGCGGCCGGCCTGCAGGTAGATTTCGCGAGCGTGCTCGGCGATGCGGGCGTCCGTGTCCAGCATGACGCCCTTGGGCGCGTGGTAGATGCCTTCCTGCACCGGCTCCTCAGCATGGCACATGGAGCAGCGACCCATCACCGTGTCGCGCACCTTCGGGAAGTGGGCGTCGGCCAGGTAGATCTCGGCCTGCGCGGACGGCTTGGCGTCCGCCTCGCCCGTCAGCACCTTCGGCACCGTCGACAGCCAGATGATGACCACGAACAGGATCGCCGCGACCAGCCAGGTCCAGGTCGGGTTGCCCTTGCGCGCATGGATGGAGTTGAAATAGTGCCGGATCAGCACGCCGATCATGAACACGATCGAGGCGATGACCCAGCTGAACTGGGTGCCGAACGCCAGCGGATAGTGGTTCGATAGCATCAGGAACAGGACCGGCAGCGTCAGGTAGTTGTTGTGCAGCGAGCGCTGCTTGGCGATCTTGCCGTATTTCGGGTCGGGCTTGCGGCCGGCGATCAGGTCCGCCACCACGATCTTCTGGTTCGGGATGATGACCATGAAGACATTGGCCGACATGATGGTGGCGGTGATCGCGCCCAGATGCAGGAAGGCAGCGCGGCCGCTGAAGATGTGCGTCAGCCCCCAGGCGATGAAGACGAGGATGAAATAGAGCAGGACCATCAGCGCCGTATCGGCCTTGCCGATCAGGAACCGGCACAGCACGTCATAGACGAGCCAGCCGCCAGCCAGGCAGCACAGCGAAACGAGGATGGCGACCGGCACCGACATGGGCAGCACGTTCGGGTCGATCAGGAACAGATTGGCGCCGGCGTAATAGACGATCGCCAGCATGGCGAAGCCGGAAAGCCAGGTCATGTAGCTTTCCCATTTGAACCAGGTCAGGTGCTCCGGCATCTCACTGGGGGCCACCAGGTATTTCTGGATGTGGTAGAAGCCGCCGCCGTGGACCTGCCACTCCTCGCCGAAGGCGCCGGCAGGCAGGCCGGGACGCTGGCGCAGGCCGAGGTCGAGCGCAACGAAGTAGAAAGATGAGCCGATCCAGGCGATGCCGGTGATGACGTGCAGCCAGCGCACGGCAAAGGCCAGCCAGTCCCAGAAGATGGCGAAATCCAGCATCGCGAGCGTTCCCTGTCTTTCAGCCGACTTTAAGCGCTGGCGCGCAAACCGAAAGATGCGGGCCGCACGATGACTTTCAAAAAAAGTTAGAAAATACTAGGGTCGTTTTCACGCAGCCGCAGAGCCACGATCCAGAATGGCCTATCTCGACAACATCGCCGTCTTTGTCCGCGTCGTGGAGCTCGGCAATCTGTCGGCTGCCGGGCGCGACATGCGCATCTCGCCGGCGGTCGCCTCGAACCGCATCAAGGAACTCGAAAAGCACCTCGGCGTGCGCCTGTTCAACCGCACGACGCGCCAACTCACCACCACGGAGCACGGCGCGGTGTTCTACACCGGCGCGAAGCAGGTGCTCGACGCCATCACCGAAGCGGAAGCGGCGGTCTCTGCGTTGTCGGGGCAGCCGCGCGGCACGATCAGGGTGACGGCGCCGCTCGGCCTCGGGCGGCGGCTGATCGCCTCCGGCATTCCCGACTTCCACGACAAGTACCCGGACATCGAGGTCAGGCTGAGGCTTTCCGACCATAATGTCGATATCCTCAAGGAAGGCATCGACGTCGCCTTCCGGCTCGGCGTGATCGAGGATTCCAGCCTGCGCATGCGCGGCATCATGGAATGCGAGCGGGTGCTGGTCGCCTCGCCGAAATATCTGGAAGCGCGCGGCGAGCCGGAAACGGTCGCCGACCTGATCGGCAGGAAGCACGACTGCCTGATGCTGCGCTATCCCGGCAGCCGCGAATTCTTCTGGATGATCCAGATGCCGAACGGCCCGCAGAAATTCGAAGTGCACGGTCCCTTCGACAGCGACGACGGCGACGTTCTGACCGGCTGGGCGCTGGCCGGGCGCGGCATCATCAACAAGCCGCGCTTCGAGGTGGAGCCCTTCATTCGCGACCGGCGGCTTCAGGTCATCCTGCCCGACACGCCGCCGACACCGGTGCAGTTCGCCGCCGTCTACCCGCACAAGAAGCTGCAGGACCCGAAGGTGCGCCTGCTGCTCGATTTCATGGCGGAACGCTGCCAGCGCCTGATCCGCGACCTCCTGGCCGGGCGCTGACGGAACCCGGCGCGCAACGCCGGCGTTATCGCTTGCCGCCCTGCAGGGCGGCATCGCAGCGATTTCCACCGATACCGGCCGACGCCGTGTTCCCTACCGACGAGGATGTCCCATGGATACGATCCCGACCAAGAACGACCTGAAATCCAATGCCAAGAAGGTGTCGATCGAACTGCTCAACGCGCGACTGGCCGATGCCATCGACCTGGCGCTGATCACCAAGCAGGCGCACTGGAACATCAAGGGGCCGCAGTTCATCGCCATCCACGAGATGCTGGACACGTTCCGCACAGAACTGGACGTCCATGTCGACACCATCGCCGAGCGCGCCGTGCAGCTCGGCGGCACCGCTTTCGGTACCTCGCAGGTGGTGGCCGAGAAGACCACGCTGAAGCCCTATCCGACCGGCATCCACAAGACGAAGGATCATCTGGCCGCGCTGATCGAGCATTATGCGGCCGTCGCCAAGGGCGCGCGCGCAGCCATCGACGAAGCCGACGAAGCGGGTGACGCCGACACGGCCGACATCTTCACCGCCTATTCGCGCGCGCTCGACAAGTCGTTGTGGTTCCTGGAAGCCCACACGCAGGAGAAGGAGTGAGGGTCCGGTCCGTCCGCAGAGCGGATCAAAAGATCCGATGGACCTTTTGAGGGAGCCGAACGCCCGAGGCCGTAGCCGAGGGCTGGCGGCGGTACTCAACGCCCGGCTTCTACAACCTCCGAAGCCGCCCTGACCTCATGCAGCGCCAGCGCGGTCATCATTTCAGCGGTGGCAAGCGCCGCGATGACCTGCGGGCGCTTGTCCTTCACGGCATCGCCGCCGATGGGCGACACCAGTTGCGCGAATTCCGCCTCGGTGCCGCCTGCCGTCTTCAGGAACCAGCTCCTGAACGTCGCCTTCTTGGTCTTCGAGCCGATCATGCCGACATAGGCGGCATCCTCGCGCTTCAGGGCCTCGGCGACGATGAGGAAATCGAGCGCGTGGTCGTGGGTGAGCACGGCGAAAGCCGAACCCGCCGGCGCCTCGCGCACGGCCTGTTCCGGCACGGGCGTGAGGCGCTTTTCGACGCCGTCCGGCATATCTTCGAGTTCGTCCGCGCGGGTCTCGACCACGATGGCGCGAGCCGGCAGCAGCGCGACGGCGGCGGCGAGCGCCTTGCCGACATGGCCGCCGCCGAAGATGTAGAGATGCGGCAGGCGCTCTTCCTGCAGCTCGGCTGCCGCGACCAGGTCGGCGGCGATCCTTCCATCGACAGGGGTGATCGCCACCTCGACGCGGCCGCCGCAGCACTGGCCGATTTCCGGGCCGAGCGGAATGTCGAGCGTGGCGCAGACCTCGCGGACGTCGAGGCGCATGCCGTCAGTGTCGGCGCCGTTACCCCCACCCCTAACCCCTCCCCACAAGGGGGAGGGGAAGCTGCCGCGAGCTAAATCCCCCACCCCCTTGTGGGGAGGGGTTAGGGGTGGGGGTGCTGCGGGCAGATTTCCCAGCATCTGCCGCGCCTTGTCAATGGCCATGTATTCGAGTTGGCCGCCGCCGATCGTGCCGTGGATCGCTACCGGAGACACCAGCATGAAGGCCCCCCTCTCGCGGGGGGTCGAGCCTTTCGTGCCGGAAACCTCGACGAGCGCGAGCGGGCCGGCGCTCGCCAGAAAATCCTTCAGATCCTGCACTGTTGTGGTCATTGTTCTCATTCCCACAGGGCAAATATAGCGCTTCCGGCGTGAATTTGCAGGACGGCGCCAGCTAGAGCATTTCCGGCGAAAACAGAATCGCCTTCAATGCTCTACCCCTTTGTTTCTACGCAATTCCGGACGCAAAACCGCTTCACACTTTTGCTGGAATTGCTCTAGACGCCGGCTTTCGCCTCGCGCCTTAGCCGTTCCATCGCCATCAGCACGCGTTCCGGCGTCGCCGGCGCGTCGAGGCGCGGCGAAATCCTGTGATCCGCCACGCTCGCCACAGCGTCCGACAGGGCCTGCAGGACGGAAATGCCGAGCGGCAGCGGCGGCTCGCCGACCGCCTTGGAACGGTGGATGGTCGGCTCGTAGGCCTCCGACCAGTCGACCAGCGTGGTGTTGAAGACCTTCGGCCGGTCCGACGCCAGCGGGATCTTGTAGGTCGAGGGCGCATGGGTGCGCAGCCTGCCCTTGTCGTCCCACCACAGTTCCTCCGTGGTGAGCCAGCCCATACCCTGTACGAAACCGCCCTCGATCTGGCCGATATCGATGGCGCGGTTCAGCGAGCGGCCGGTATCGTGCACGATGTCGGTGCGCTCCACCACATATTCGCCGGTCAGCGTGTCGACCGAGACTTCCGAGCAGGCGGCGCCGTAGGCGTAATAGTAGAAGGCGTGGCCCCTGCCCTTGGCACGGTCCCAATGGATCTTCGGCGTCTTGTAATGGCCTGCCGCCGAAAGCTGGATGCGCCCGACATAGGCCTGCCGCACCAATTCGTCGAAGGCGATCTCCTGGTTGCCGATGCGCACCCGGTTGGGCAGGAACACCACCTGGTCGCGTGGAATCTGGTGTGTCTCGGCGGCGAAATCGATCAGCCGGTCCTTGATCTGGCGGGCCGCGTTCTGCGCAGCCATGCCGTTGAGGTCCGCACCGGACGAGGCGGCCGTCGGCGCGGTGTTCGGCACCTTGGCCGTCGTCGTCGCGGTGATCTTCACCCGCGAAATGTCGATCTGAAACTCTTCCGCCACTACCTGCGCCACTTTCATGTGCAGGCCCTGCCCCATCTCGGTGCCGCCGTGGTTCATGTGCACCGAACCGTCGGCATAGACATGCACCAGCGCGCCGGCCTGGTTGGATTCGGTCTTGGTGAAGGAGATGCCGAACTTGACCGGGGTGAGCGCGATGCCGCGCTTGATCAGCCGGCTGTTGGCGTTGAAGGCGGCGATCTGGCGCCGGCGGCCGGCATAGTCGGACTGTTCTTCCAGTTGCGAGACGATACGCTGGATGACGCAGTCCTCGACCTTCTGGTGATAAGGCGTGACGTTACGCTCGCCCTTTTCCCCCATCGGATCGTAGAAATTGAGCTTGCGTATCTCCAGCGGGTCCTTGCCGACCGCGAAGGCGACTTCCTCGATGACGCGCTCGGCGCCGACCATCCCTTGCGGTCCGCCGAAGCCGCGGAAGGCGGTGTTCGACACCGTATTGGTGTAGAGCGGCGCGGACTTGGCATGCACGTGCGGATAGAAATAGGCGTTGTCGCAGTGGAACAGCGCGCGGTCGCCGACCGGCCCGGACAGGTCGGCCGAGAAGCCGGCGTTGAGCGCGAACATGAAGTCGACGCCGAGGATGCGGCCCTCGTCGTCGAAGCCGACATCGTAATCGATGACGAAATTGTGCCGCTTGCCGGTGGCGGTCATGTCCTCGTCGCGGTCGAGCCGGACTTTTACCGCGCAGCCGTATTTCTTGGCGGCGATGGCGGCGATGGCGGCGCACTGGTTGGCCTGCGTCTCCTTGCCGCCGAAGCCGCCGCCCATGCGGCGCACCTCGACCTGCACGGAATGGCTCGCCACACCGAGCGCGTGGGCGACGAGATGCTGGGTCTCGCTCGGCCCCTGGGTCGAGCAATAGACGACGACTTCTTCGTCCTCACCCGGAACGGCCAGCGACACCTGCCCTTCGAGATAGAAGTGATCCTGCCCGCCGAGCGTCATGCGCTGCGTGATGCGGCGCGGTGCCGCGGCAATGGCCTTCGTCGCGTCGCCGCGCTTCAGCGTCAGCGGCGTGGTGACCTGCCTGTCCTTTTCCGGGTCGAGCACGGCTATGTCGAGAACCGGCGGCAGTTCTTCGTACTCGATCTTCGCCAGTCGCGCTGCGCGGCGCGCCTGATCGCGCGTTCGGGCGACGACGGCGAAGACCGGCTGGCCGTGGAACTGAACCCTGCCCTCGGCCAGGATCGGATCGTCGTGCATACCGCTCGGCGAAATGTCGTTTTCGCCGGGCACGTCCTCATGGGTGAGCACGCCGACGACGCCGGGGGCGGCCTTGACCGCCGAGAGGTCGACCGACCTAATCGTGCCGTGCGCGACCGCGGCCAGACCAAGTCCGACATGCAACGTGCCGGCGGGTTCGGGAATGTCGTCGATATAGACGGCGGCGCCGGAGACATGCTTATGCGCGGAATCGTGGCGCTGGTCGGTGTGGACGCCGCCGACGATCTTTTGCGCCTTCAGGTTGGGAACGTGTCTGGTCATTGGTCGCACCCCACCCGGAACGACGAGGGATTACCCCCACCCCTAACCCCTCCCCTCAAGGGGGAGGGGAAGCTGCCGCGCGCCAAAGATTCCCCTCCCCCTTGAGGGGAGGGGTTAGGGGTGGGGGTACATCTGCCCATCACGCAGCCCTTTCCCGCGACACCTGCACCGGCGCTTTCGCTCCTGTCGTCTCGACATGGAAGCGCAGCAGCAGGTTCTTCGCCGCCAGCGCACGGTATGCGGCGGTGGCGCGCATGTCGGTCAGCGGCGAGAAATCCCCGGCGTATCTTTCCATCGCCGCCAGAACGGTCTCTTCCGTCCACGGCTTGCCGATCAAAGCCTGCTCGACCGCGGTCGCCCGCTTCGGCGTCGCCGCCATGCCGCCATAGGCGATGCGGATTTTCTCCACCGTGCCGTCCCCGGCCTGTTTCAGCAGGAACGCGCCCAGCGTGGCGGTGATATCCTCGTCGCGCCGCTTGGTGACCTTGTAGATGGCGAATTTTTCATCCCCCGCCGGAACCGGGACCGATACGCTTTCCACAAATTCGCCCGGCTGGCGATCCTGCTTGCCGTAGGCGATGAAGAAGTCTTGCAGTGGGATGGTGCGTCTTGACTTACCTTTTCTCAAGGTGAGCGTTGCGCCGAGCGCGATCAGCGGCGGCGGCGTGTCGCCGATCGGCGAGCCGTTGGCGATGTTGCCGCCGATGGTGCCCATGTTGCGGACCTGTTCTCCGCCGATGCGATCGATCAGCGAGCCGAGCGCGGGAATGCGGCCGGACAGAACCTTGAAAGCCTCGGTGTAGGTGACGCCGGCGCCGATGATGATGGCGCCGTTGTCTTCGGCAATGGATTGCAGCCCTTCCAACCCGCCGATGAAGATGACCGGGCTGATGTCGCGCATGTGCTTGGTCACCCACAGGCCGACATCGGTCGAGCCGGCGACCACGGTGGCATTCGGCTCGGCCTCGCGAAGCGCCGCGAAATCGTCGACGTCGGCCGGCACGACCAACCGGTGTTGTCCGCTGCCGATCTCGACGCGCGCACCGTCGTGCAGCGAAGTCAGGCGTTCGGTGACCGCCTTGCGTTCGGCAACAAGCGGATCCTTCGCGGCCTTGCCATAGGTGGAAATAGCGTGCGCGGCGCGCATGATCGCCTCGTAGCCGGTGCAGCGGCACAGATTGCCCTGCAGCGCCTTCTCGATCTCGGCATTGGACGGGTCGGGCGAACGCATCCACAGGCCGTAGAGCGACATGACGAAGCCTGGCGTGCAGAAGCCGCATTGCGAGCCGTGGAAATCGACCAGCGCCTGCTGCACCGGATGAAGTTTTCCGCCGACGCCCGCCAGATGCTCGACGGTGACGACATGGGTGCCGTCCAGCGAGCCGAGGAAGCGGATGCAGGCGTTGACGCTCTCATAGACGAGCTTGCCGGCCGAAAGCCTGCCGACCAGCACCGTGCAGGCGCCGCAATCGCCTTCGGCGCAGCCTTCCTTGGTACCTTTGAGCGACCGGGAAAGGCGCAGGAAGTCGAGCAGCGTCTCGTCCGGCTTGACGCTGGACAGCGCGACGGCCTCGCCGTTGAGGAGAAAGCGCAGTTCGGAACGGATTTTCGCCATGATCAGCTCCCCCGGTAGGTCGAGTAGCCGTAGGGCGAGATCAGCAACGGGACATGATAGTGCTTTTCCTCGGCCATGCCGAAGCGGATCGGCACGTTGTCGAGGAACATCGGGTCGGGCAGATCGAGGCCGATGGCGCGGAAATAGTCGCCTGCGAAGAAGATCAGCTCATATTGGCCGAGCTGGAAATCCTTGCCTTGCAGAAGCGGCTCGTCGCAGCGGCCGTCGTCATTGGTGCGGACCGTCTTCAGCTTGCGGTGCGAGTTGCCGCTGACCCGATAGAGAGCGATGGCGAGACCCGCCGCCGGCTTGCCGGTTGCGGTGTCCAGCACGTGGGTAGTCAGCCGCCCACCTGCCGTATGCGCTCCTGCCAACTGCCGCCTCCCTTCACGGTACAATCGAACATGACGATGAATTGTGCATCAATTAAAGGCCAAGCATAAGGCATGGTCGAGCCGGGACCGACAAAAACACTTTCAAATTTTTCAGTGGGATGGCAGCCACGGGCTTTCGACTATCCTTGGCATCGCGCACCGGGCAGGAGGAACAATGCGTTACGTCAGAGACATGCGCGGCTACGGCGCCAATCCGCCGGACCCGAAATGGCCCGGCGGCGCGCATGTCGCCGTGCAGTTCGTCGTCAACTACGAGGAAGGCGGCGAGAATTGCATCCTGCACGGCGACAAGGCCTCGGAGGCCTTCCTGTCGGAAATCACCGGTGCCCAGCCCTGGCAGGGCCTGCGGCACTGGAACATGGAATCCATCTACGAATACGGTGCGCGTGCCGGCTTCTGGCGTCTGCACCGCCTGTTCACGGAGCAGGGCGTGCCCGTCACCTGCTACGGCGTCGCCTCCGCGCTCGCCCGCTCGCCCGACCAGCTTGCCGCCATGCAGGAAGCCGACTGGGAAATCGCCTCGCACGGCCTGAAATGGATCGACTACCGCGATCATTCGCCGGAAGACGAGCGTCACGACATCGAGGAAGCGATCAGGCTGCATACGCAAGTGACCGGGCAGCGTCCGACCGGCTGGTACACCGGCCGCACGTCCGACAACACCGTTCGGCTGGTGGCCGAGGCCGGCGGTTTCGACTACTGCTCCGACACCTATGACGACGACCTGCCCTACTGGCTCGACCATGACGGGCACGGCAGCGCCATCGATCCGCTGCTGATCATTCCCTACACGCTGGACGTCAACGACATGCGTTTCGGCATCCAGGCGGGCTTCTCGAACGGCGAGCAGTTCTTCACCTACATGAAGGACAGCTTCGACACGCTCTACGACGAAGGCAAGGGCGGCCACCCGAAGATGATGACGATCGGCCTGCACTGCCGCCTGATCGGCCGCCCCGGCCGCTTCGGCGCGCTCAGACGCTTCATCGACTATGTGAAGAACCACGACAAGGTGTGGCTCGCCCGGCGCATCGACATCGCCCGGCACTGGCATGAGACGCATCCGTACGAGGCGCCGTCACTCAGGCCCTCGCGCATGGAGTTCGAGGAATTCGTGCACCGCTTCGGCGGCGTGTTCGAGCATTCTCCCTGGGTCGCCGAACGCGCCTACGAACTGGAGCTCGGGCGCGCGCACGACACGGCCGGCGGCCTGCACAACGCGCTCTGTCGCGCCTTCCGCTCAGCCAGCGAGAGCGAGCGGCTCGCCGTGCTGAAGGCCCATCCGGACCTCGCCGGCCGGCTGGCGGCGGCGAAGCGGCTGACGCCGGAATCGGAGAAGGAGCAGGCTTCGGCGGGGCTGGACGCGCTGACCGACAAGGAGCGCGAGCTCTTCTCCAAGCTCAACGCCGCCTATGTGACGACCTTCGGCTTTCCCTTCATCATCGCGGTGAAAGGGTTGAGCAAGGAGGAAATCCTGCACGAATTCGAGCGGCGCATCGGCAATGGCCGCGCCGAGGAATTCGCCACGGCCTGCAACCAGGTGGAGCGCATCGCGCTGCTGCGCCTCAAGGACATTCTGCCTCAGTAAACTTTCCCATGAGGGAGCGAGCGATGGACATGCTCAAGACAGCGAACCGCACCTACTACGCCCCCAGAGGCGGCCTGCCGCCGCAGAGCGACCTGATCAGCGACCGTGCCGTCTTCACCGAAGCCTATGCGGTGATCCCGAAGCGCGAGTTCTCGGACATCGTCACCAGCTTCCTCCCGCATTGGGAGAAGACGCGGCTGTGGGTGATCGCCCGCCCGCTGTCGGGCTTCGCCGAGACCTTCTCGCAATATGTCATGGAAGTGCAGCCGGGCGGCGGCAGCGACAGGCCGGAGTCCGACAAAGGCGCCGAAGGGGTGCTGTTCGTGGTCGAGGGCGAGGTCACCGTGACGATCGCCGGCGTGGCGCACCGCCTAACGCCGGGCGGCTATGCCTACCTGCCGCCGGCGAGCGGCTGGACGCTGCGCAACGAAGGCGGCGAGACGGCACGCTTCCACTGGATCCGCAAGGCCTACGAGGCCGTCGAGGGGCTCGACGCGCCGGAACCGCTGTTCCTCAACGAGAACGATATCGCGCCCTCGCCGATGCCCGACACCGAGGGCGGCTGGGCAACGACCCGCTTCGTCGATCCGGCCGACCTTCGCCACGACATGCATGTCACCGTCGTGACGCTCGCACCGGGTGCCGTGATCCCCTTCCCCGAAACGCATGTGATGGAACACGGCCTCTATGTGCTGGAAGGCAAGGCCGTCTACCGGCTCAACCAGGACTGGGTGGAGGTGCAGGCCGGCGACTTCATGTGGCTGCGCGCCTTCTGTCCGCAGGCCTGCTATGCCGGCGGGCCGGGCAATTTCCGCTACCTGCTCTACAAGGACGTAAACAGACACGCCAAGCTTGGTGGTTTCGGAAAGTGAAGGTGACTTTGAGAGGCTTTTCACCCCCACCCCTAACCCCTCCCCACAAGGGGGAGGGGGAGCTGCCGCATTCCAAGTCCCCCTCCCCCTTGTGGGGAGGGGTTAGGGGTGGGGGTAATTTTGACGGGCAACACGGTCAGGTGCGGCAATGACCCGCATCATCACCGCCCGGCCCCTCACCCGTGGAAGCTTTGCGCCGTTCGGCGAGGTGATCGATTTCGACACCGACAGCCACTATTCCATCAACGGTGGCCGCTGCGAGCGCTATCACGCGCTGGCGAAACCGGAGGCGACCGGCCCGAACGGGCACGTGCTGATCAACCTGTTTCGCGGCACGCCCTACGACTTCCCGCTCAAGCTCACCATGGTCGAGCGCCATCCGTTCGGCAGCCAGGCGTTCATTCCGCTGTCACCCCGACCGTTCGTCGTGGTGGCATGTCCCAACGGGCCGGATGGACCGGGTGAGCCCGCCGCCTTCCTGACAGCGCCCGGCCAGGGCGTGAACTATCCGCGCGGCCTGTGGCACGGCGTGCTCACCCCGATCGGCGAAGCCCAGGATTTCGTCGTGGTGGATCGCGGCGGCGACGGCTCCAACGTCGAGGAATTCCATTTCTCGCATCCTTACGAGATCCATCTGCCGCAGGATTTCAGACCTTGAGCGACGTTTCCCTGATCGACCGCCTGCTCGACGTCATCGAGGACGACATCGTGCCGAAGACGGCCGAAGGCGTTCAGCAGGGCAACAAGCTGTTCGGCGCGGCGATCCTGAGAAAAGGCGACCGCTCGCTGGTGATCGCCGAGACCAACAACGAAATCGAGAACCCGCTCTGGCACGGCGAGGTGCATTGCCTGAAACGCTTCTACGAAATGCCCCGAGCCGAGCGTGTCGACACCAAGGACGCGATCTTCCTCGCCACGCACGAGCCCTGCTCGCTGTGCCTGTCAGCCATCACCTGGGCCGGCTTCGACAATTTCTATTACCTCTTCAGCCACGAGGACTCGCGCGATTCCTTCGCCATCCCGCACGATCTCCGCATCCTCAAGGAGGTCTTCACGCTCGATCCCGGCGGGTACAATGCCGAGAACGCCTACTGGAAAAGCTATTCGATCCGCCGGCTCGCGCGCGCTTTGCCCGACGCCGAGCGGAAGCGGCTGGAGGAGCGCATCGATGCGATCTCGAAGCGTTACGACGACCTGTCCGAGGCCTACCAGTCCGGCAAGGCCGACAACGACATTCCACTGAACTGAGAGCAGCACGCCGCTCCCGTCTTGTGGGTGTGCAGGCATCGGCACCCAACGGGCTAACCCGGCCGGCTCCCGTCGGCGCGCAGCGAATGCGCCGAATGCAACTCGCGACATGACCGGCCTGTAGGGCTGGGCCGACAGGAACATGCGCCGGGACGCGCAAACCCTCCGTTCGACAGGCCGCGTCGCGCCCCGTAACGAAGAAAAGCTGGTATCCGGCCTCGATTCCGGGGAAACGACACCGCGCCTGCCTCTTCAGCCTCGCTCGGCCAGACGTGCGATTGGTCCAAAAGCGACATGCGATTTACGCCACGGCATGTCGCATTCGGTCTTGCGCCGGCCTTTCCCTTGCGGCCATTATCTCTGCTGACAAAAAACATCGGCCGATCCAAGGTCGAACCAACAGAGTGAGGAGCACCATACATGTCCAGTGAACTCGAATTCCTGAGCCGCTACGTGGCGAAGGGAAAGCTTAGCCGGCGCGATTTCCTCGGCCGGGCGGCGGCTCTCGGCGCCAGCGCCGCGTTCGCCAACAGCCTGCTGTCCAGCGCGGCGCATGCGGAAGGCCCGGTCAAGGGCGGCACGCTCAAGGCCGGACTGCAGGGCGGCGAATCCTCCAACGTGCTGGATCCGGCGCTCAACCTGAGCCAGGTCAACTTCAACTTCGGCAAATGCTGGGGCGAATTGCTCGTGGAATTGAAGCCGGACGGCAGCCTCGAGCAACGCATCGCCGAATCGATCGACTCGTCGCCCGACGCCAAGACGTGGACGATGAAGATCCGCAAGGATGTCGAATTCCACAACGGCAAGACGGTCACCCCCGACGACGTGAAGGCGACGATCGAGCGCCACGCCGACGCGAAATCGAAATCCGCCGCGCTCGGCATCCTGGGCGGCATCGACACCATGAAGGTGGATGGCGAGACAGTCGTCGTCACCCTCAAGGACCCGAACGCCGACTTCCCCTACCTGATGGCCGACTATCACCTCGTCATCCAGCCGAACGGCGGCAAGGACGATCCGAACGCAGGCATCAGCGCCGGCCCCTACAAGGTGACGGCCAACCAGCCGGGCGTGAAATACGGCGGCGAGAAGTTCGCCAACTACTGGCAGGGCGACAAGCTCGGCCATGCCGATCAGATCGAGATCATCGTCATCAACGACGCGACGGCGCGCATGTCTGCGCTCCAGGGCGGCCAGGTCAACATGATCAACCGGGTCGAACCGAAGATCGTCGACCTGATCAAACGCGTGCCGGGCGTGACGGTGCAGACGGTTTCGGGCCGCGGCTTCTATCCGTTCAACATGTTCTGCGACACCGCGCCCTTCGACAACAACGATCTGCGCATGGCGCTGAAGCTCGCCATGGACCGCGACGAGATGCTGGAGAAGATCCTGCGCGGCTACGGCGAGGTCGGCAACGACATGCCCGTCAACAAGGCCTATCCGCTGTTCTCCGACGATTTCGAACAGCGCAAGTTCGATCCCGACAAGGCTGCCGAGTTCTACAAGAAGTCCGGCCACTCCGGTTCTATCCTGCTTCGCACGTCCGACGTCGCCTTCCCCGGCGCCGTCGACGCCGCCCAGCTCTACCAGCAGAGCTGCGCCAAGGCCGGCATCAAGATCGAGATCAAGCGCGAGCCCGGCGACGGCTACTGGTCGGAGGTGTGGAACAAGCAGCCGTTCTCGTTCTCCTACTGGGGCGGCCGGCCGACGCAGGACCAGATGTACTCGACCGCCTACGTCTCGAACGCCGACTGGAACGACACGCGCTGGAAGCGGCCCGAGTTCGACAAGATGGTCGTCGCGGCGCGCGGCGAGCTCGACGAAGCCAAGCGCAAGAAGATCTACCGCGACATGGGTCAGATGATGCGCGACGAGGGCGGACTGATCGTGCCGTTCTTCAACCAGTATATCGACGCCAGCGGCAAGGGCGTGGAAGGCTGGGAGGCCAATCCCGCGCAGGAAATGTGCAACGGCTACGCGCTGGCGCGCTGCTGGCTGCAGGCCTGAGTAAGATCGAAGGGCCGGTGAAAACCGGCCCTTCTGCGCCTCGCGGTCTCCGTCAAGGCCGCACCTTCCCATTTCAAGAAGGTTATCGATGTCATATCCAATCGTGAAGCTGATCGGCCAGCGCGTCGCGCTCGGCATCGTGCTGCTTTTCGCCGTTTCGATCCTGATCTTCGCCGGCACGCAGATCCTGCCCGGCGACGTCGCGCAGGCGATCCTCGGCCAGTCGGCCACGCCGGAAGCGCTGGCCAATCTGCGCGAGCAGCTCGGGCTCAACGACCCCGCCTGGCTGCGCTACCTGCACTGGCTGGGCGGAATCCTGCACGGCGACTTCGGAACCGCGCAATCGAGCGGGCTCGACATCGCCAGCTCGATCGGGACCCGGCTGAAGAACACGCTTTTCCTCGCCGCCTGCGCGGCGATCGTCGCGGTGCCGCTGGCGATCGTTCTGGGCCTCATCGCGGTGCGCTACCGCAACGGCTTCGTCGACAGGCTGATCTCGGGTCTGGCGCTCGCCTCGACCTCGTTTCCGGAGTTCTTCATCGGCTATGTGCTGATCTTCCTGTTCGCCGTGCACTGGCAGATCTTCCCGTCGATCTCGACCGTCGACGAGACGACGCCTTTCCTGCAACGGCTGGAAGCGGTGGTCCTGCCGGCCACGGCGCTGACCCTGGTGGTGCTGGCGCACATGATGCGCATGACGCGCGCGGCGATCCTCAACGTCATGCAGTCGGCCTATATCGAAACGGCGGAACTGAAGGGACTCAGGCCCTTCGACATCATCCGAAAGCACGCCTTCCCGAACGCCATCGCACCGGTCGTCAACGTGGTGATGCTGAACCTCGCCTATCTCATCGTCGGCGTGGTCGTGATCGAGGTGATCTTCGTCTACCCCGGCATGGGGCAGTATCTGGTCGACCATGTCGCCAAGCGCGACGTGCCGGTGGTGCAGGCGGTCGGCCTGATCTTCGCGGCGGTTTACATCACCTTGAACATCATTGCCGACATCGCGGCGGTCCTTGCCAATCCGAGGCTGAGACATCCGAAATAAGGGGATGCGGATGCCAACAGAAAAAGAGGGGATACGGGGATGATGGCGCTGAGACAGATACCGATCACGGCCTGGATAGGCCTCATCCTGACGGGCGCCTTCCTGTTCTGCGCGATCTTCGCGCCCTGGATCGCGCCGCACGGCAATGGCGAGATCGTCGGCGACGTGTGGGAGCCGATGTCGTCAACCTACCTGCTCGGCACCGACAATCTCGGCCGCGACCTGCTCTCGCGCATGATCTACGGCGCGCGCATCACCATCTTCATCGCCGTGATGGCGACGGCGCTGTCGTTCTCGCTGGGCGCCATCCTGGGCTTCACCGCCGCCGTGGTCGGCGGCTGGTTCGACACGCTGATGTCGCGCTTCGTCGACCTCCTGATGTCGATCCCGACGCTGATCTTCGGCCTGGTGGTGCTGTCGGTGCTGCCCACCAACATCCTCACCCTGATCCTGGTCATGGGCATTCTCGATTCCACCCGCGTCTACCGGCTGTCGCGCGCGGTGGCGGTGGACATCAACGTCATGGACTATGTCGAGGCGGCCAAACTGCGCGGCGAGGGTAAGCTGTGGATCATCTTCCGCGAGATCCTGCCCAATGCGCTGTCGCCGCTGATCGCGGAACTCGGCGTGCGCTTCATCTTCGCGGTCCTGTTCCTGTCGGCGCTCTCCTTCCTCGGGCTCGGCGTGCAGCCGCCGGATTCCGACTGGGGCGGCATGGTGAAGGAAAACAAGGACGGCATCGTCTTCGGCATACCCGCCGCGCTCATTCCGGCGGCGGCGATCGCGGTGCTCGCCATCTCGGTCAACCTGGTGGCCGACTGGGTGCTCAACCGCACCACCAGCCTCAAGGGAGGACGCGGCTAATGGCGAACGCTGCAACCGAACGCAAGACGCCCCGGCAGGACCTCCTGCTCGACATCCGCAACCTCAAGATCGAGGCCAAGGTCTATCCGCCGGGCGAAGCGCCGAAGACGATCACGCTGGTGCACGACGTCTCGCTGAGCCTCAAGCCGGGCAAGGTACTCGGCCTGATCGGCGAATCGGGCGCCGGCAAATCGACCATCGGCCTGTCGGCGATGGCCTACGGTCGCGGCGGGGTGCGCATCACCGGAGGCGAGGTGCTCCTCAACGGCCGCGACCTCCTGAAGCTCGGCCAGGGCGGCGTGCGCGCCGTGCGCGGCCGCGAGGTGTGCTACGTCGCGCAGTCGGCGGCGGCCGCCTTCAACCCCGCGCACAAGTTGATGGACCAAGTGGTCGAGGCCACACTGCTGCATGGCGTGGCGACGCGCGCCGAAGCGGAGAAACGGGCGCGGGCGCTGTTCAGGAAGCTGTCGCTGCCCAATCCCGACACGATCGGCGAGCGCTATCCGCACCAGGTCTCCGGCGGCCAGCTCCAGCGCGTCATGACGGCGATGGCGCTGTGCTCCGAGCCCGACCTGATCATCTTCGACGAGCCGACCACCGCGCTCGACGTCACCACGCAGATCGACGTGCTGTCGGCGATCAAGGACGCCATCCGCGACACGCATGTCGCCGCGCTCTACATCACCCACGACCTCGCCGTGGTGGCGCAGGTCTCCGACGAGATCATGGTGCTGCGCCACGGGCGTCTGGTGGAATGGGGCGGGACGCGCCAGATCATCAAGGAGCCGCGCCAGGAATACACCAACGCGCTGGTCTCGGTGCACGAGATCGAGCATCAGGAACACGACCAGCAGGGCACGCCTTTCCTGTCGGTCAAAAACGTGACCGCCGCCTATGGCGGCAGCGCCGTCAAGGTGCTCAAGGACGTCTCGGTCGACATCTACCCCGGCCAGACACTGGCCGTGGTGGGCGAATCCGGCTCCGGCAAGTCGACGCTGGCGCGCGCGATCACCGGTCTGCTGCCGCCCGAACAGGGCTCCGTCACCTTCGATGGCCGCAAGCTCGCCAATCGGCTGGCGGACCGTCCGAAGGAGGATCTGCGCCAGCTTCAGATGATCTACCAGATGGCCGACGTGGCGATGAACCCACGCCAGACGGTCGGCACCATCATCGGAAGGCCCCTGGAGTTCTATTTCGGCATGAGGGGCCGCGAGCGCGACCGGCGCGTGGCGGAGCTCCTCGAAGAAATCGAAATGGGCAAGGGTTTCCTCGACCGCTATCCGGCAGAACTGTCGGGCGGGCAAAAGCAGCGCGTGTGCATAGCCCGCTCGCTCGCCGCCAAGCCCAAGCTGATCATCTGCGACGAGGTGACCTCGGCACTCGATCCACTGGTGGCACACGGCATCCTCAAGCTGCTGCTCAACCTGCAAGCCCAGGAGAACGTGGCCTATCTGTTCATCACGCATGACCTCGCGACCGTGAAGTCGATCGCCGATTCCATCGCCGTCATGTATCGCGGCGAGGTGGTGCGCTACGGGTCCAGGAGCAAGGTGCTGACGCCACCCTTCGACGCCTATACCGACCTTCTGCTCTCCTCCGTTCCGGAGATGGAGATCGGCTGGCTGGAAAAGGCGATCGCGGGACGGCGCATGGAAGCCGCAGGAAATTAGAAGGCATTCATCGCTCGGTCATAATACCAAGGTCAGTTGGGGCGCGCAAACGCGACACAGGGGAGAATGCGACGTGACGAAAGAACTCGAAAACATGGCCCGGCTTGCAGGCCGGGGCCAACTCAGCAGACGTGATTTTCTCGGCAGCGCCGCAGCGCTCGGCCTTTCGGCCGCGATGGCTTCGACGCTGGCCGACAAGGCCTTCGCCCAGGCGCCGGTCAAGGGCGGCGTACTGAAAGCCGGGCTGCAGGGCGGCGAATCCTCCAACAGCCTCGATCCGGCTTTGAACCTCAGCCAGGTGACCTTCTCCTTCTGCAAGCAATGGGGCGAGTTCCTGACGCGACTGACGCCGGACGGCGGCGTGGAAAACCTGATCGCCGAAGAGATCAACGCCTCCAAGGACGCCAAGACCTGGACGGTCAAGGTGCGTGACGGCATCGAGTTCCATAATGGCAAGACCGTCACCGCCGACGACGTCGCCGCCACGATCGAGCGCCATGCCGATGCAAACTCCAAGTCCGGTGCGCTCGGCATCCTCAAGAATATCAAGGGTATCAAGCCGAACGGCAAGGAAGTGGTCTTCACGCTTGCCGAGGGCGACGCCGACTTCCCCTACCTGATGGCGGATTACCATCTCGTCATCCAGCCCAACGGCGGCAAGGACGATCCCAACGCCGGCATCTCGGCGGGCCCCTACAAGGTCAGCGTGAACCAGCCCGGCGTGCGCCACGGCGGCGAGCGTTTCGCCAATTACTGGCGCGGCGACAAGGCCGGCCATGCCGACCAGATCGAGATCATCGTCATCAACGACGCAACCGCCCGTCTTGCTGCCCTGCAGGGCGGACAGGTGCACATGATCAACCGCGTCGAGCCGAAGGTCGTGGACCTGGTGAAGCGGCTGCCGGGCGTCTCCATCGAGAACGTCTCGGGCCGCGGCTTCTATCCGTTCAACATGTTTTGCGACACCGCGCCTTTCGACAATTACGACCTCAGGATGGCCCTCAAACTCGCGATGGATCGCGAGGAAATGCTGCAAAAGATCCTGCGCGGCTATGGCGACGTCGGCAACGACTATCCGATCAACAAGGCCTATCCCCTCGTTCCCGAAGGCATCGAGCAGCGCAAGTTCGATCCCGAGAAGGCGGCCGAGTTCTACAAGAAGTCCGGCCACTCCGGCTCGGTCCTGCTCAGGACCTCCGACGTCGCCTTCCCCGGCGCCGTCGATGCGGCGCAGCTCTACCAGCAGAGCTGCGCTAAGGCCGGCATCAAGATCGAGATCAAGCGCGAGCCCGGCGACGGCTACTGGTCGGAAGTGTGGAACAAGAAGCCGTTCTCGCTCTCCTATTGGGGCGGTCGGCCGACGCAGGGCCAGATGTACTCGACGGGCTATGTCTCGACCGCCGACTGGAACGACACGCGTTTCAAGAACGAGAAATTCGACAAGATGCTCTATGCCGCGCAGGCGGAACTGGACGAGACCAAGCGCAAGCAGATCTACCACGACATGGCCGTGCTGATCCGCGACCAGGGCGGGCTGATCGTGCCGTTCTTCAACCAGTTCATCGACGCGGTCGCCACCGACAAGGTCAACGGCTGGGGCAAGAACCCGCAGGGCGAGATGATGGACGGCTATGCACTCAATGAGTGCTGGCTGAACGCCTGATCGCCGCTGTGCTTTGACAATCGTAAGGCGGGACGGCCTTGTTCGTCCCGCCTCTTTCCTGCCCGGATAATGTCATGGCCCTGAAATCAAAACTCCTGCTCATCATCCTCGACGGCGTACCGTATCGCAACTGGCGCCGGCTGTTCGGCAATCTCGAGGGCTGGGTGCAGTCGGGCGATGCCAGGGTCTGGACGATGCGCTCGGTGCTGCCGTCGACCTCCGCCTGCTGCTACGCCTCGATCCATACCGGCGTGTCGCCACAGGTGCACGGCATCCGCTCCAACGAGGAGCGCTTCCGCGTCGGGCAGCCGGACCTGTTCTCGGAGATCACCGGAGCGGGCGGCAAGACCGGCGCGGTCACGCATTCCTACTGGTCCGAATTCTTCAACCGCTATCCGTTCGACCTGGTACGCGACATGGAGTACGACGAGCCGGGCGGGCCGATCACGCATGGCCGCTTCCACACCATGACCGGCTACAATGCCCGCAACCAGATGACGCCGAGCGACGTCGATCTGTTCGCGACGCTGACCATGCTGACCGAGCGCTTCGCGATCGACTACGGCATCCTGCACACCTGCACGCTGGATTCGATGGGCCACCGCTTCGGCCATGACTGCCACGAGATGGACCACGCCTGCTACGCCATGGACGGGATGCTGGCCGCCTTCCTGCCGCGCTGGCTGGACAGCGGCTACGAAGTGATCGTAACAGCCGACCACGGCCAGACCGACCGCGGCCATCACGGCGGCCGCGAGGATTTGCAGCAGGATTTCGCACTCTATTATTTCGGCGCGGCGAAAGGCCCGAAGGAAGAAGTCCTGCTCGACCAGCTCCAGCTCGCGCCGTCGATCCTGAAACGCCTCGGCGTCAAGGCGCCGGCGACGATGAAGGCGAAGGCGTTCCTGGGATAATTTTTCTCTCCCCGTTCACGGCCTTGAGGGCAGGCAATAGCATAGGGCACTGCACCCCCACCCCTGTCCCCTCCCCACAAGGGGGAGGGAGACGCTGACATCGCCGTTTTGCCCCAAAATATCGGTTTCCGGGCATTTTGCCGCTGACATAGAGTCCCCCTCCCCCTTGCGGGGAGGGGTCAGGGGTGGGGGTATGCAACCGCCGAACATTTCATATGCGATTTGCCTTGGCCTCCGGGGGAACGGACTAGGCGGGGACTACTCCACCCCTTCGCCTCGACCGAGCGCCGCCAATGCCTCGACGATGCGTGTGAAGGATTGTCGTGCCCGCGCGACGCTGTGGCGGGCGCGCAGGTAGCCGTGCACGAGACCCTTCTCCTCATGCCAGAGGGCGCGGCCGCCGGCGGCCAGAATGCGGTCGCGGTAGGCCTCGCCGTCCGACGATAGCGGGTCGCATTCGGCGGTGACGATGACGGTCGGCGGCAGGGCTGAGAAGTCCGCATCCGCCAGCGGCGAGAGCGTCGGGTCGCCTGACAGGCTTCGACCGCCGGTGCGGGCCTGCCTGTAGAAGTCAAGGTCGCGGACGCTCAGCATCGGCGCTTCGGCATGGGTCACGTAGGAGCCTTTCGACTGGTCGCCGCCAAGGCCGGGATAAATCAGCACCTGACCGACAGGTCGGCACAGACGGTCGCGCACGGCGTGCGATACGGCGGCGGCGAGATTGCCGCCGGCGGAATCGCCGGCAAGCAGGATCGGGCGCTCATACGTCGCGGCCGCCCATTCGAACGCAGCCAGCGCATCCTCGAACTGGGCCGGATGCACATGCTCCGGCGCCAGCCGGTAGTCGACCGACACGATCTCGTGGCCCGTGCGCGCGCACAGCTCGGCGCAGACGTCGTCATGGCTTTCCAGCCCGCCGACGACGAAGCCGCCGCCATGGAAATAGAGCGTCACGGCGGGCGGATCTTCGCTCGCGCGATAGACACGGACCGGAATGTCGCGGCCGGGGGCGGAAATCGCCTTCGTTTCGACGCCCACGCCTTCGGGATAACCGGCGAAGAACGCGCGGCACATGCGATCGTAGACGGCGCGCTGCTGCTCGATGGTGCCGTCGGCCGTATCGGGCGGATAGTATGAATTGGTCCGGTCGATGAACGCCCAGGTTTCGGCATCGATCAAGGCGCGATAGTCGGTCATGGAAGCCGGCGCCGGAGGGAGGTTGCGACGAGCGCCGACATTGCCGGAAAGACTATCGCCCCTTCCACACCGGGTCGCGCTTCTCGGCGAAGGCCTTGAAGCCCTCCATATTGTCCTCCGAACCATAGAGCACATCGACGGTGGCCAACTGCCGGCGGGTGACGCGGTTCATGATGTCCTGGAATTTTTCTCCTTCCGCCTCGCGCGCCGTTTCCTTGATGGCGGCGAAAACCAGCGGCGGGCCGCTTTCCAGCAGGCGGGCGATTTCCCAGACGCGGTCTTCCAGCTTCTCCTTCGGCAGCACTTCGTTGACGAGGCCCCAACGCTGCGCTTCGGCCACGTCCATCCAGCGGCCGGTGAAGAGAAGATCCATGGCGATATGATAGGGGATGCGCTTCGGCAGCTTGATAGTGGCGGCGTCGGCCAGCGTCCCGGCGCGGATTTCCGGCAGCGCGAAGGAGGAATGGTCGGAGGCGTAGATCAGGTCGCAGGAGAGCGCGAGCTCGAAGCCGCCGCCCACCGCCATGCCGTTGACGCAGGCGATGACAGGCTTGTTGAGACCGCGCAGTTCCTGCAAGCCGGCGAACCCGCCGACGCCGTAGTCGCCGTCCACCGCGTCGCCGGAGGCCGCCGCCTTGAGGTCCCAGCCGGCACAGAAGAACTTGTCTCCCGCAGTCTTGACGATGGCGACGCGGAGTTCCGGATCGTCGCGGAAGGCCTTGAAGGTCTCGCCCATCAGCCGCGAGGTCTTCAGGTCGATGGCGTTTGCCTTCGGCCTATCGAGCGTGACTTCGAATATGCCGCCTTCACGGCGGGTTTTTATCACGTCGGTCATGATGTCCTCCTTCTAACGAGCAGGGCGTCGGCGATCCAGGCGCCCTCGCCCTGTTTGCAGACGATAAGCGGGTTGATGTCCAGTTCCTCGATCGCATCGGCATTGGCGGCGACGAAAGCGCCGATCGCCGACACAGCGTCGATGGCCGCCTCGACATCGGCTTTCGGCCGGCCGCGGTAGCCGTCGAGCAGCGGGAACAGTTTCAACCCGCGCAAGGCGGCCTCGATCTCGTCGCGCGATGCCGGCAGCAGCAGCGTCGCACTGTCCTGGAGCAGTTCGACCAGCACGCCGCCGGAGCCCAGCGTCATGGTCGGGCCGAAGACCGGATCGCGCGTGAAGCCGACGATCAGTTCCGCCACGCCGCCGACGACCATTCTTTCGACATAGAGACCGGAACCGAGCGGGAGCAGCGCCGCGGCGGCCGCGCGCACCTCGTCCGCTGTCCTCAGGTTGAGCTTCACCGCGCCTGCCTCGGACTTGTGGGCGACGCCGAGCGTCTTCAGCGCGACAGGGAAGCCGAGATTTTCAGCGGCCGAGACGGCTTCCTGCACAGTCTCGGCACGCAGCCCCGGCGGCACCGGCAGGCCGGCTTCGGCGAGCAACGCCTTGGCCTGTGCCTCGTCGGGATGGCGGGGTTCGACGGTGCTCTTGTCGGAGAGGGTCGTGGGCTTCATACCCCCACCCCTAACCCCTCCCCGCAAGGGGGAGGGGGACTCCGAGACGCTGGCGTCCCCCTCCCCCTTGCGGGGAGGGGTTAGGAGTGGGGGTTCCAACGCGCCAGCGCTCGACGAATTACCCTCGCCCGCGCCTTCGCGGCCTCTCCATAATGGAAAGGGAGAACGACGCGCCCACGCCTCGCCGATGAACGCCGCCGCTTCTGCAGCATCGAACGCCTCGGCGATGCCGTGGATCGGCACGATGCCGCGCCGGACGAGGTCGGCCGCATGGGCTTCGGGCAGGTTCTCCAGCATCGAGGCGACGACGGCGCCCTTGGCGCCGTTGGTCTGCAACGCCGCCTCGAAGGCCGCCACCGCCGTCCACCAGTCCGCATCCGAGCAGCGGTCGAGACGCGGGAAATCCAGCACCAGCATGTTCAGATCGAACCCGCCGGAGACGAAAGCGCCGAAGGCGTCCGTCATGGCAGGCTGGTCGTTCCAGATGAAGGTGTTGTAGTCGAGCGGGTTGGCGACGGCCACCAGCGGTCCCAGCGCCTTGCCGACCCGCGCGCGATGAGCCTCGGCGAGCGCCGGAAAGCTCACGCTGCGCCGGCCCTCGGCGGCGTCCGCCATCACCGAGGCTTCGCCCCCCGAGCAACTCATGGAGGAAAGCCGTCCGCCCGCCATCGGGCCGATCACATGCAGGAGCTTGAGCGTTTCGAGGAAGGACGGGATGGTGTCGACCCGCGCGATGCCGAGCCGCTTCAGGAACGCATCCGAGCCGGCGTCCGAGCCGGCCAGCGAAGCGGTGTGCGAGATCGTGGCGGCGCGCGCCTGTTCGGAGCGGCCGACCTTCATGGCGACGATGGGTTTCTTCAATTCCCGCGAGCGTTGCGCAAGCCGCTCGAAGCCGGCGACCGAGTCGAAGCCTTCGATATGCAGGCCGAGCGCGGTGACGCGGCTGTCCTCGATCAACCCGAGCGCCATCTCCGACAGGCCGGTCTGGGCCTGGTTGCCGGCCGTCATCAGGAAGGCGATGGGCAGGCCGCGCTGCTGCATGGTGAGATTGCAGGCGATGTTGGAGGATTGCGTGATGATGGCGACGCCGCGCTCGCCCACCCCCAGGCGCTGCCCGCCATGCTGGTCGGGCCACAGAAGCGCGCCGTCGGCATAGTTGATCAGGCCGTAGCAGTTCGGGCCGATGATCGGCATCGCGCTCGCCGCCTCGACCAGATCGCGCTGGAGCCTGTCGCCGTCGGCGTCGTAACCGCCCGTTTCGCGGAAGCCGGCGGCAAAGCAGATCGCCCCGCCCGCGCCCATCGCCGAAAGCTGGCGGATGATGTCGATGGTGAGGTTGCGGTTGACCGCCACGAAAGCGGCATCCGGCGGCGCCGACAGATCGGCGACCGACTTGAAGGCGGGCACGCCGTGCACGTCGGGCCGGCTCGGATGTACCGGCCACAGCGCGCCGGCATAATTCATCTTCAGGCACTGCTCGACCACATTGGTGCCGAAGGCGCCGCCGCCGATGACCGCGACGGATTTGGGGCGCAGGAGGCGGTCGAGCCTATGCATGAGGCACCCCCGCCGATTGGAAAGCCCCGCGTTTCTTCGCGCCCCCCTCTGTCCTGCCGGACATCTCCCCCACACGGGGGGAGATTGGCGGTTTCATCGCCATCGCTCCGTCTCCAGCGCTGGCCGTTGGCGAAAACCGGCGCGACGGCTGATCTCCCCCCGTGTGGGGGAGATGTCCGGCAGGACAGAGGGGGGCGCGAAGGAATGCCGCCGTATCCATCATCCACCCACCGCCCGCAGCAGCGCGCGCGAGATGATGTGGCGCTGGATTTCGCTCGTGCCTTCCCAGATGCGCTCGACGCGGGCGTCGCGCCAGATGCGCTCCAGCGGCAGGTCGTCCATCAGGCCCATGCCGCCGTGAATCTGGATCGCCTCGTCGGCGACGAAGGCGAGCATTTCCGTGGCCTTCAGCTTGGCCATCGCCATGTCCTCGTCGGTGACGGTGCCGGCGTCGTATTTCCAGCCGGCCTCGAACACCAGCAGGTTCGCGGCCTTCAGTTCCGTCGCCATGTCGGCGAGCTTGAAGGACACGCCCTGGAACTTGCCGATCTGCTGGCCGAACTGCCGGCGCTCGGCCGCATATTCGATAGCGTGCTGCAGGGCGCGCTCGGCGCGGCCGAGGCAGGTGGCGCCGACCTGCAGGCGCGTCGCGCCGAGCCACGAATTGGCGACCTCGAAGCCCTTGTGGACCTCGCCGAGGATCTGCTCCTTCGGCAGGCGGCAATCGTCGAATTCGAGGACAGAGTTGCTGTAGCCGCGATGCGAGACGTTGCGGTAGCCGTCGCGCACGGTGAAGCCCGGCGTGCCCTTGTCTACGAAGAAGGCGGTGATCTTCTTGCGCTTACCGCGCGGACTGTCTTCCTCACCGGACGCCATGAAGCAGATGGCGAAATCGGCATGATCGGCATGGGAGATGAAATGCTTGGTGCCGTTGAGGATCCAGTCGTCGCCGTCCTGCACGGCGCTCGCCTTCATGCCGCGCAGGTCGGAGCCGGCGCCGGGCTCGGTCATGGCGAGGCAATCGGCCTTTTCGCCGCGCACGCAGGGATAGAGGTATTTTTCCTTCTGCTCGTCGGTGCCGGCCAGCAGGATATTCGACGGACGCGCCACGCAGTTCCAGTGCAGCGCATAGTTGGCGCGGCCGAGTTCCTTCTCATAGAGCAGCCAGGTGACGGTATCGAGCCCTGCCCCGCCGACCTCGGCCGGCATGTTGGCGGCGTAGAGCCCGGCCTGGATGGCCTTCGCCTTGATCTCTTCCAGAAGATCCTTGCGCAGCACGCCGCTACGCTCGACCTCCAGCTCATGTGGATAAAGCTCGTTCTCGACAAAGGCGCGCGTCGTGTCGACGATCGCCTGCTGTTCTTCGCTGAGGCCGAAATTCATCAGGGGCTCCTGTCAAACCTGTTCATGCGCCGCGGCAAGCATCGCGTCGACCTCGGCGCGCGTCGGCGCCCCGGTGCGGCCGCCATAGCGGGTGCATTTGATGGCGGCGGCGGCGCTGGCGAAGCGCACCGCCTCTGCCGGCTCCATGCCTTCCACGATCGCGACGACATAGGCGCCATGAAAGACGTCGCCCGCCGCATTGGTGTCGACGGCGTTCACCGCAAACGCCGGAACATGAACGGTCTTGTCGTCACCTGTCGGTCGAACCCAGGCCCCGTTCCCGCCATCGGTCACCACGACGGTCGCTGCGTATGTTGCGGCCAAGGCCTCGACGCAGTCCGCCGGCCCGGTCCCGCCGGTCAGGGTGCGCGCGCCGGCAAGTGAAGCGACGATGTGATCCGCCCGCCCGGCCAAGTGCTCGAGCACCGGCTTGCGGCCGACATCGAGATCGAGCACGGCGGGAATGCCGGCCTCGCGCGCGCCGTCGAGCGCGGCCGCGGCCGCAGTCGGCCAGCGGACATCCACCAGCACCGCTGCGAAATCCTCGAAGTTCGGAATGACCGACGGCGCCGCCAGCAGCGGCTCGTCGTAGCGCGGCACGACCATGCGCTCGCCCCGCTCCTCGACGAGGATGGCCGAAACCGCCGTCATGACGCCGTCGAGCCGGCGGACGTGGCGCGTGTCGATGCCGTCGCGCTCGATCTGCGCGATCACGAAGTCGCCGAGAAGACCGATTCCCGCCGAGGCCCACAGGCGCACGTCGCGACCGAGCCGCGCGATCGCCGTGGCAGCACTTGTCGCCATGCCGGCGGCGACAAGCGCCGCGCCCTGCGCCGGATACTTGCCGGGCAAGGCCGGCAGGGTATCGACCTGCATCATCAGATCGGCCGTCAGGGCGCCGACGCACAGGATCGGCGGCCCGGACATGCGGACGCCATCGCCTTCGAGATCGTCACGCGCGCCCAAGCTCAGCCCTTCTTCGCCGCCTTCTTGGCCGACTTCGCAGCCTTTTTAACAGGCTTGTTTGCTTTCGCCCTGGCGGCGGCGACCGACACCGGCTTCTTCGCCAGCGTCGAGAGTCGCTTGACATAATCCTTGTGCAGCGCGCCCGCGCCCCAGCCCTTGCCCTTGTTGGTCTTCGACAGCACGTCCATGATGCCAACGAGGTTCTCGTCGCGGATCTTTTCCAGTTCGCGGATCGACCATTTGTCCGACTGCTCGTCCGATTGCGCGGCGATCAGGTCGACCAGTTCGTCGTTGAATTCCGGCACATCCATCAGTTTGGTCCAAGGCCATTTCAGGCAGGGCCCGAACTGCGCCATGAAGTGGCGCATGCCGGCCTCGCCGCCGGCGACGCGGTAGACCTGGAACATGCCCATCTGCGCCCAGCGCAGGCCGAAGCCGTAGCGCATGATGTCGTCGAGTTCCTCGACCGAGCAGATGCCGTCCTTGATCAGCCACAGGGCCTCGCGCCACGCCGCTTCGAGCAGGCGGTCGCCGACGAAAGCCTCGATCTCCTTGCGGATGACCACCGGCTTCATGCCGATCGAGGCATACATCTCCTTCGCGACCTCGATGGCCTCCGGATAGGTCTGCGCGCCGCCGACGATCTCGACGATCGGCAACAGGTAAACCGGATTGAACGGATGGGCGACCACCAGCCGCTCGGGGTGCTTCTTCATCGCCACCTGCATGTCCGACGGCTTGATGCCCGATGTGGAAGAACCGACGATGGCGTTGGCTGGCGCATGCAGGTCGATCTCGGCCAGCACCTTGTGTTTCAGGTCGAGCCGTTCGGGCACGCTTTCCTGGATGAAATCGACGTCGGCCACCGCCTCGGCTATGGTTTTTGCGTAGGTGAGCTTGCCTTCCCTCGGCAAACCGTCGGGCAGCATCTGCTTATAGGCGCGGCGCGCGCCCTTCATCACCTCGCCGACCTTGCGCGACGCTTCCGGGTCGGGATCGAAGATCGCCACGTCGATGCCGTTGAGCAGAAGGCGCGCGACCCAGCCGGCACCGATGACACCGCCACCGATGGCGGCCGCTTTGGAGATGGTCATTGTCTGAATTCCCTCTTATGGAGGGTGTCGAACCCTACGGCGCCCCCCTCTGTCCTGCCGGACATCTCCCCCACACGGGGGGAGATGCGCTGTTTCGATGTTTCGCGCCTCTCTGCAATTCCGGCGATTGGCGAAAGCCGAGCCGACGGCCAATCTCCCCCCGTGTGGGGGAGATGTCCGGCAGGACAGAGGGGGGCGCGAAGGAACGCCACGTCCGCGATCTCGCTAAGCCGCCAGCGGCGCGCGCTTGGTGAGGTTGAGCTTCTTGCGCACTTCCTCCGGGCCGATCACGCGCGCGCCCATGTTGGAAACGACCGTAACCGCGCGCTCGACGAGCTGGGCATTGGTGGCGAGCACGCCCTTGTCGAGCCATAGATTGTCCTCCAGCCCGACGCGCACATTGCCGCCGGCGAGCACGGAGGCCGCCGCATAGGCCATCTGGTTGCGACCGAGCGAGAAGGCCGAGAAGGTCCATTCCGCAGGCACGTTGTTGACCATGGCCATGAAGGTGTTGAGGTCGTCCGGCGCGCCCCACGGCACGCCCATGCAAAGCTGCACCAGCGCGTCGGGCTTCAGCACCTTTTCCTCGACGAGTTGCCTGGCGAACCACAGATGCCCGGTGTCGAAGGCCTCGATCTCGGGCTTGACGCCCATGCCGGTCATCAGGCCGCCCATGGCGCGCAGCATGCCGGGCGTGTTGGTCATCACGTAGTCGGCTTCGTTGAAATTCATGGTGCCGCAGTCGAGCGTGCAGATCTCCGGCAGACACTGGCGGACATGCTCGACGCGCTCGGAGGCGCCGGCCATGTCCGTGCCCTGCTCCTTCAGCGGCAGCGGGCTTTCGACGTCGCCGAACACCATGTCGCCGCCCATGCCGGCGGTGAGGTTCAGCACCACATCGACGCTTGCGGCGCGGATGCGCTCAGTCACCTCGCGATAGAGCGAGACGTCGCGGCGCGGCTTGCCGGTCTCGGGATCGCGGACGTGACAGTGGACGATCGCCGCGCCGGCCTTTGCCGCCTCGATGGCCGAGTCGGCGATCTGCTTCGGCGAACGCGGGACGTGCGGGCTGCGGTCCTGCGTGCCGCCGGAGCCGGTGACGGCGCAGGTAATGAAGACTTCCCGATTCATGGCGAGCGGCATGATGATCCTCCCTGTCTATCGCGATCATCGCGCCGCTTGCGCCGAGCTGCTTCACACTTTACGAATTTGAAATGCCAAAAAGCGAAAAGCCGACGATCTTCCGACCCGAGCGAGCGACTCTCAAGGTGACGCTGCTTGTGTTCTCCGGCTCCTCCGTCATGTGCGTGGCCTCGACAGTCGATCCGCTGCGCGCCGCGAACCGCATCAGCGGCGACACGCCGTTCGATTTCAAGTTCGTGTCCATGACGGGCGAGCCGGTCGGCACGACCTGCGGCCTGCCGATTGCCGTATCCGGCCGGTTCGATCCTGCCGAGCCGACCGACATGCTGGTGGTGATCGCCGGCTTCGGCACGCAGAACTACGCGACGGCCGCCCTGCTGGCCGGCATGCGCCGCGCGGCGCGCGCGGCACGGGCGGTCGGCGGCGTCGAGGCCGGCACCTGGCTGGTGGCGCGCGCCGGTCTGCTGGAAGGCCGCGCGGCGACGACGCACTGGGAAGACATGGAGGATTTCTCCGCCGCCTTTCCCGGCGTCGACGTGCGCCCGGACCGCTATGTCATCGACGGACCGGTCTTCACCTGCGGCGGCGCCTCCCCGACCTTCGACCTGATGCTGCACCTGATCCGCGCGCGGCTCGGCATGGCGGTGGCGCTCGACGTGGCGAGCGTGTTCATCTACGACCAGTCGCGCGCGGCGACCGACGCGCAGCCGCTGGTGTCGCTGGGGCGGCTTGACGGCTACGATCCCCGCCTCGCGCAGGCGATCCGGCTGATGGAAGGTCATGTCGACCGCCCGCTGACCACGGCCGCCATCGCCAAGCGCGCCGGCGTCACCTCCCGCACGCTGGAGGCGATCTTCCGCCGTTCGATCGGCGAAACACCCGGCGCCTACTATCTCAGGCTGCGGCTCAACGCGGCCCGCAAGCTCGTCACCGATACGCGCGTACCGATGGCCGACATCGCCGGGCGAACGGGCTTTTCCTCGGCCGCGGCCTTCTCGCGCGCCTTTTCGCGCGCCTTCGGCACAGCGCCGGTCAGGCTGAGACGCAGGTAGGGCAGGAAATCAGGCTCAGGCGGCGTCCCTGGCATCGTCGTCGGCGCGCTCGATGAGCGCCCGCATCTGCCGCACGAGATGCGCCTCGAAGCGGCCGGACAGGGCGCGCGTCCATTCGTCCGGCGCCTGGACGCCTTCGCCGGGTTGAGGAAGGGCCATCAGCCGGTCGAAGACCGATGCGGCCTGATCGGGTGAGAGCAGAGCGTCGATATCGCGTTCGTGCTGCATTGTCGTCGCCTCCTTCTGCCAGCCGCCGCACCCTGCAGACTATACGGCTTGCGTGACGGCTGTTTGAAGGCAAGAGAAAGGCGTTTGCGCGACAGGAAAGGGCAAAGTTTTGTCCTCTCCGCAGCAATTTCGAAACGCGCGCAGGCATAAGCCACCCGAAAGTCGGAGGCCGTCGCCGGCTCAGACGTAGCGGTTGACGACGTTCTCCAGATATTCCTGCCGGCCCGAGCGCGGCTGCGGCTCGATCGTGTCCTTGACGACGCGGGCGGCGATCTCCTCCAGCGTCCGCCGGCCGGACAACATCGCTTTGCCCTCCGTCGAATCCCAGCCCGCATAACGGTCGTCCAGCGGCCCGGACAGCGCCTTGTCCTCCAGCATCCGCGCCGCCGCCTTGAGGCCGCGGGCGCAGCAGTCCATGCCGCCGATATGGGCGATCAGCAGGTCCTGCGGATCGAGCGACTGGCGGCGCAGCTTGGCGTCGAAATTGGTGCCGCCGGTGGTGAAGCCGCCAGCGCGCAGCACATAATAATAGGCCAGCGCCATCTCCGGCACGTTGTTGGGGAACTGGTCGGTATCCCAGCCCGACTGGTAGTCGTTGCGGTTCATGTCGATCGAGCCGAAGACGCCGAGCGCGTCGGCGAGCGCCAGTTCGTGCTCGAAGGAATGGCCGGCCAGGATGGCATGGCCCTGCTCGATGTTGAGCTTGACCTCCTTTTCCAGGCCGAAATCCTTGAGGAAGCCGTAGACCGTGGCAACGTCGTAGTCGTACTGGTGCTTTGTCGGCTCCTGCGGTTTCGGCTCAATCAGGATCGTGCCCTCGAAGCCGATTTTCTTCGCGTAGTCCACGACCAGCGACAGGAAGCGGCCGGCCTGCTCGCGCTCGCGCTTCAGGTCGGTGTTGAGCAGCGTCTCGTAGCCTTCGCGGCCGCCCCAGAGCACGTAGTTGCGGCCGCCGAGTCGCTGCGTGACATCGAGGCATTTCTTCACCGTCGCGGCGGCATAGGCGAACACGTCCGGGTCCGGATTGGTGGCTGCGCCGGCCATGAAACGCCGGTGCGAGAACAGGTTGGCCGTGCCCCACAGCAGCCCGACGCCGGTCTCTTCCTGCTTGGTCGCGAAAATGTCGGCGATCTCGTCGAGCCGCGCCGCGCTTTCCGCGAAGGTCTTGCCCTCGGGGCGCACATCGGCGTCGTGGAAACAGTAGAAGGGCGCGCCGAGCAGGGAAAACATCTCGAAGGCGACGTCGGCCTTCAGCCGGGCCTTGTCCATGCCATCACCAAACCACGGCCGGTCGAAGGAGCGCCCGCCGAACGGATCGCCGCCCTCCCAGGCGAAGGAATGCCAGTAGGCGACCGAGAAGCGCAGATGGTCCTCCATGCGCTTGCCGAGTACGACCTCGTCCCTGTCGTAGAACCGGTAGGCGAGCGGATTGGTCGAGTCCGGCCCCTCGTATCTGACCGGCTCGACGTCGCCGAAAAATCCAGTGCCCATGCCTTCTCCTCCTCGACTGCGTTCAAGTGGCGGCGGCGCCGCGATTACCCCGGACGTAATTGGTTTGCCAGTTGCGATGGACGAAAACCGTCCCGTCAAAACCCGAACACGGAGAACGACGATGACGGACCTGAAGACAATCGCCGGAAACTATATTGCCGCCTGGAACGAGGCGGCGCCGAGCGCGCGCGAGGCCCTGCTTTCCAGGGCATTCACCGCGGATATCCGTTACCGTGACCCGATCATGCAAGGCGAAGGGCATGACGGCATCGCCGCGCTGATCGACGGCGTGCAGCAGCAGTTCTCCGATTTCCGTTTTTCGCTGAGGGGCGAGCCGGACGGGTTCGGCGACGCCATCCGCTTTTCCTGGAGCTTCGGTCCGGCCGACGGCGCGTCGGTCTTCGAAGGAACCGATATCGGCGTCATCGAGAACGGCCGGCTGAAAAGCGTCACCGGCTTCCTCGACAAGGCGCCGGCACAATAAAATCCGCGACGATCGCGACAGGAGGCGAATCACATCGTCCCCCGGATCGCCGGATAAAGCGCGCGGTAGCGGCCATAGGCATCGGCATAGGCCCGGGAAAGGCCGGCGTCGGGGTCTATGGTCGCTTCGGTTCCCGGAGCGGTGCACACGGCGAGTGGATCGGCGCCGGTCGCGGCGATCATGCCGAGGCGCGCCGCGCCGAAGGCCGCGCCGAAATCGCCGTCGGCCGGAATATCGACCGGAATGCCGAGCGCCGTCGCGATTGCCTTGAGCCAGTAGCGCGAGCGCGATCCGCCGCCGATGGCGGTGACGCACTCGAGCGTCGTGCCGGCCTTCCGCAACGCTTCGAGGCAATCGCGGAAGGCGAAGGCGACCCCCTCCAGCACGGCCTGCGTCAGCGCGGCGCGGCCGGATTCGTGCTCAAGTCCCGCGAACGCGCCGCGCATGACGGAATCGTTGTAAGGCGTGCGCTCGCCCGAGAGATAGGGCAGGAAGGTGACGCCGGTCGGCGCCCGCAAGCTCTCGCCGAGTTCGCCGGCGAGATGCGCGGGGTCCTTGCCGGTGACAGTCGACAACCAGGTGAGGGAATCGGCCGCGGACAGGATGACGCCCATCTGGTGCCATGTCTGCGGCAGGGCATGGCAGAAGGTGTGCACGGCGCTTTCAGGGTTGGGCAGGTAGGCCGTGTTGGCCGCGAACAGCACGCCGGACGTTCCCAGCGAGACGAAGGCGTGGCCTTCGCCCACCGTTCCCATGCCGCAGGCGGACGCCGCGTTGTCGCCGGCGCCGCCGGCAATGGGAATGCCCGCCGTCATGCCCCAGCGCGCGGCGAGCTCGGCGCGCAGCGCGCCCGCTTTTTCGGTGCCTTCCACCAGCGAGGGCATGTGGCTTTCGTCGAGATCGGTGGCGGCAAGCAGGTCCGGCGACCAGCGCCTCTCCGCCACGTTCAGCCAGGAGGTGCCGGCCGAATCCGACATTTCCGACAGGTGCTCGCCGGCGAGCCAGAGCCTGAGATAATCCTTGGGCAGCAGCACCTTCGCGACCTGCGCGAAGATGGACGGCTCGTTGTTCTTCACCCAGGCCAGTTTGGGCGCGGTAAATCCCGGGAAGACGATATTGCCGGTGATATCGCGAAAGCGGGGATCGGCGTCGAGCGCCGCCGCCTCCGCATGGCTGCGGGTGTCGTTCCACAGGATACAGGGCCGCAGCACCTTGTCGTCGGACCCGAGCAGCGTGGCGCCGTGCATCTGGCCGGACAGGCCAATCCCCTTGATGGCTGCCAGTTCCCTCGGATGCGACGCCTTCAATTCGGCGATCGCATCCTCGCTCGCCCTGATCCAGCCGGCCGGGTCCTGCTCCGACCATCCGTGATGCGGCCGCGAGACCTCCAGCGCACCGTGCCCCGCCGCGACGACGGCCTGGGCCTCATCGATCAGCAGCGCCTTGACGCCCGACGTGCCGAGGTCAAGCCCGAGATACATGCTCTTCTCTCCTCCTCACGAAAATCCCGGATCTGACGATCACCCGACGCCCGGGATTTTTCGGCAGCCAGCATAGGCGAAATCGGTTGGGTGGCCAGCCGTGCCGACTGTTGATCTGTATTTTCGAGTTCCGGCAAAATTGCAAGAAAAGTCACGCCCGGTCACGCCGGTCACACCTGACGCGTCAACGTGGGGCCGGGTTCCTCAGCTGCCGCGCATGGCGACGGTGGCGATGCCTGCTCCCACCAGCAGCGTGCCGCCGGTGCGGTTGAAGATGCGGATGGCGCGCTCGTTGCGCACGACGGCGCGGGCGCGCGAGGCCGCAACCGCATAGCCTAGCGCATTGAGGAAGGCGAGCGCCAGGAACGTCGCCTCGAACACCACCATCTGGGTCATGAAGGGGCTGTGACGATCGAGGAACTGCGGCAGGAACGCGACGAAGAAGGTGATGCTCTTCGGGTTCAGCGCCGTCACCAGCCAGGCATGAGCGATCATTTTCAGCGACGGAACAGAATCCGCGCGCGGCTCGGCCCGCAAGGTCCCGCCGGCACGGAACAGCTTTATCCCGAGATAGACCAGATAGGCCGCGCCCACGATCTTGAGGGTGGTGAAGACGGCGGCCGAAGCGGCCAGCAGCGCGCCGACGCCGAGCATCGACAGCGTCATGGCCGTGAAATCGCCGAGCGCGACGCCGAGCGCCATCGGCAGCGCGGTTCGCCAGCCTTGGCCGAGCGCATAGGACACGACCAGAAGAACGGTCGGGCCGGGAATCATGAGAAGGATCGCGGATGCGGCGGCAAAGGCCGCCCAGTTCTCGACAGACATGGTATTTCCTCGCGCAAAGAAAAGGATAAATCCCTCTCCGCGCGAGGATGTAAAGAGGGGTTCGGCCGACGCCCCCCTGTCGCGGGAAACGGCGAAAATCCTTCTTCACCGTTTATCAACCATGATTGCTGAAAATCCGCATCATTCGGCTGCGGTGTCAGGCGCGGCGCTTGCTTGGGGTAGGGAATTTGACAGTTTCGACGAACAGGAAAGAGCCGGCGCGCCTCGCGACCGATATGGATATGCTTTCGCGACGGGCCGTGCTGGCCGGCATGGGCGCCGTCACGCTCGTCGGGCTCGGCGGCTGCTCGCAGACGGCCATGGACATGCCGGCGCTCGGCCTGGACGACATCACCACAGGCTCGATCCGCGCCGACCGGCCCGTTCCGCGCATCAGCGTCGACAAGCACATCACCAGCCCTGACGTGATGTACGCCTCGCTGACCGACGGCGGCTTCGTGGTGCCGGAAGTGCCGTATCTGAAGATCAAGCCGGAGTTCCGCCGCCAGATCGTTGTCGATCCGACGGGCGAAGCGCCCGGCACCATCGTCGTCCATACCAAGGAGCGGCTGCTCTACCTGGTGCAGCCCGGCGGCGAGGCGATCCGTTACGGCGTCGGCGTCGGCAAGGACGGGTTCCGCTGGTCGGGCCGCGCCAACATCCAGTACGGACGGGAATGGCCGACTTGGACGCCGCCGCCCGAGATGATCCAGCGCAAGCCGGAACTGGTCAAATGGCAGCACGGCCAGCCTGGCGGCCTGATGAACCCGCTCGGCGCGCGCGCGCTCTACATCTACCAGAACGGCCAGGACACGGGCTACCGGCTGCACGGCTCGCCGGAATGGTGGTCGATCGGCAAGGCAATGTCTTCGGGCTGCGTGCGGCTGATCAACCAGGACATCATCGATCTCTACAGCCGCGTTTCGAAGCGCAACCCGGTCGTGGTTGTTTGAGAGGAAACAGGGCAGTAAGGCAGTAGGGCAATAGAGAACAAGACCTTGCTGCCTTACTGCCCTACTGCCCTATTCTCCTACTCACCTCCCCTTCGCCATTGCGTCCGGCGGCGAGAAGGGCGATTGTGCCGGCCTGCAGGCAGGAGCGGCGCATATGAGTGAAACCTTCATCATCGCACAGGGCGGCGGTCCCACCGCCGTCATCAACCAGACTGTCGTGGGCGCCGTGCTCGAGGTCAGAAAGCGCCATGCGGGCGCCCGCGTGCTGGGCGCAAGGCACGGCGTGCGGGGCGTGCGCGACGGCGACTTCGTCGATCTCACCGACATGAGCGAGGACGAGTTGCGGCTGATCGGCAATACGCCGAGCGCCGCGCTGGGCTCCACCCGCGACAAGCCGGACGCCGCCTATTGCGAGCAGGTCCTGAAGGGCCTGCAGAAAGCCGGCGCCGACGCCTTCATCTATATCGGCGGCAACGACACGTCCGGCACCCAGCAGATTCTCACCGACGCCGCCGGGGGCAAGATCGCCTTCGTGCATGCGCCCAAGACCATCGACAACGACCTTGTCGAGAACGACCACACGCCGGGCTTCATGTCGGCGGCCGAATTCGTGGCCGGCGCCTTCCTGTCCGTCGATCTCGATTTCCGCGCATTGCCCGGCATCTATGTCGGCATCGTCATGGGCCGGCACGCCGGCTTCCTCACCGCCGCCTCGGCGGCCTGGCGGCTGGACGAGGACAGCGGCCCGCATCTCGTCTACGTGCCGGAACGCGCCTTCTCGGTCGATCGTTTCATCGACGACGTCAAGGCGGCGCTCGGCCGCCACCAGCGCTGCGTTGTCGCGGTCTCGGAGGGCGTGTCGACCGGCGACGGGCGCTCGCTGGTCGAGTCCATCGTCGGGTCGGACAGGATCGAGCGCGACGCGCACGGCAATGTGAAGCTCTCGGGCAGCGACCTCAACCGGGCCTTCGAGCAGGCGCTTTCGGACCGCTTGCCGGGCAAGCGCGCGCGCGTCGACGCCCTCGGCTACATGCCGCGCGGCTATGTCGGGGCGATCAGCGCGGTCGACGCGCAGGAGGCGTTCGATGCCGGCGCCTTCGCTGTGCGGGTCGCCGCCGAGGGCGGCGGCTCGGTCGCCTTGCAATATGACGGGGACAAAACGGTCCTGAAGAAAGTGCCGCTCGACGCGGTCGCCGGCAAGACCCGGCATATGCCGGAGGATTTTCTCCAGGCCGACCGCAACGACCTGGCCGAGCCGGGGCTCGCCTATCTGAGACGGCTGGTTCCGGCGAAATACAAGGTCGGCAAGCCTTTCGTCTGAGCGCCGCGATGGACCGGCCCTGGTTCCTGAAAATCGTCGTCGACGACAGCACGACGATGCTGACGGAGCCTTTCGTCCATCCTTACATGCGCGCCAATATGTGGCACGTCAGGGGCCGCGACGCGGATCTGCTGGTCGATACCGGAATGGGGATCTGTCCGCTGGCGCCGGAGATCGACACGCCGCCCGGCAAGCCGCTCCTGGTCGTGGCCACCCATATCCATCTCGACCATGTCGGCTCGCTGCACGAATTTCCGCAGCGGCTCGGCCCGGCGCGGAGCGCCGCCGCCTTTGCCGCCATGCCCGACGCCGTCACCTACGCCGACGAATTCCGCCACCTCGACGCGGCCGTCTCGGCCCTTCCGCGTCCCGGCTGGAGTGCCACGACGTACGCGATCACGGCTGCGCCGCTGACCCGCACGCTTGCGGAAGGCGACAGCGTCGACCTCGGCGACCGCCGTTTCACGGTGCTGGACCTGCCGGGGCATTCGCCGGATTCGATCGGCCTGCTGGACGAGCGGGACGGCCTGTTTTTTTCCGGCGACGCTATCTACGACGACACGCTGCTGGACGAGTTGCCGGACTCCGACCGGCCGGCCTATCGCGAAACGATGAAGCGCCTGATCGACCTGCCGATCCGCCTTGGCCACGGAGGACACGGCCCGAGCTTCGACCGCTCGCGCATGCAGGCGATCGCGCGGGCCTATCTCGCCGGCACCGACGGACCCTGAGCGCCGGAACGGTTTCCGTGCCGACCGATACCAACGGCTTTCCGGACCGGTGATGACGGTTAACGATTCGTGAGTTGGCGCATGGATTCCAAAGCAAATCGAACCGAACGGTTCGGTTTTTATTGACGCTGTGTCCAACACGTCGTGAACGATGAAGCGGGTATGCTTTCGCATATCGGCCAGGATGGATCTTGTATCCGCATGAATTCAAACAAAAAAAATTGCCGATAGATGCCTGTCTCGACGTTTCAAGAACAAGCGTTCTGGACCAGCCGGAACATTTTCGTGATTGGAATCCGACGCCCCCGCCACCCAGATCAGCGTTGTCCGAACGACGCGAAATCCTCCCAAGGGCACGCCGCTTGACGGACGAGATAAAAATCTGGAGTACCTAAAAATGAAGAAGATCGCTCTTACCGCTGCCACCCTCCTCGCCCTTAGCGGCGTAGCCCTCGCCGAGGACCAGAACGGCGGCGGCCCCGACATCAACGCGATCGCTGCGCAGCAGCGCATCGATACCGTGCAGACCTCGTCGGTCAGCCAGTCGCCGGTGGCCTACGAACTGCGCAATTCCAACGGCACAATCGCCGAAAAGAATTCGCAGGCGGCCCTGGAGGGCGTGCGGACCTTCGGCAGCAACTAAGCCTCGGTTCTGCCTGAACCCGGGAGCGGCGGGCTTGCCCGCCGCTCTTTTTATGTCCGGCTCAGGCGAGGCGCCCGAACCACGCTCCGTAACCGCCAGGCTCGACGCGCCCGGCGTCCGCCTCGCTGGCAAAGCCGTGCCCGGCGAGGGGCTGGACCGTCAGGCCCGCGCCGAGATCGACAGCCGCAGGCCGGTTGCCGAGATTGAAGACACAGACCAGCCGCTCGTTGCCGTAGCCACGTGTGAAGGCGACCGTGTCGCCCCCGCTCGGCAGGAATTCGATATCGCCCTTCACCAACGCCGGATGGGCACGGCGGAAGGCGAGGAAGCGGCGGTAGTGCTCCAGCAGCGAGTTTTCATCACCCTGCTGAACATCGACCGCCCCGGCGAGATGCTCGGCCGGCACAGGCAGCCACGGCTTGGCCGTCGAGAAACCGCCGTTCTTCGCGCCGGCCTGCCACACCATCGGCGTGCGGCAGCCGTCGCGGCCCTTGAATTCCGGCCAGAAGCGGATGCCGTAGGGGTCCCGCAGATCCTCGAAGGCGAGATCGGCTTCGGTCAGCCCCAGTTCCTCGCCCTGATAGAGGCAGACGGAGCCGCGCAGCGACATGAGAAGCGCCGACACGAGTTTGAGATAGGCGGCCGGGTCGGGTTCGTCGACAGCCCAGCGCGAGGCGTAGCGCACCACGTCGTGATTGGAGAAGGCCCAGCACGACCAGCCGTCGACAGCCACGCGGCCGAAATCCTGCAACACCTGCCTGACCTTCGGCGCGCTGATCTTTTCGGGCGCGAGGAAATCGAAGGCGTAGCACATCTGTACGCGCCGGCCGCCCTCGGTATAGGCGGCGACGATCTCCAGCCCGCGCTGTGAATCACCGACCTCGCCGACGGCGGCAGCGGCCGGATATTCGTCGAGCAGAGCGCGGAAGCGTTCGAGGAAGGCGAGGTTCTCCGGCCGGCTCTTGTCGTAGAGATGATCCTGGTAATTGTAGGGATTGACCGAGGGCGCGGTCTGGTCGTTGCGTTCTTCCAGCGGCAAGGCCGGATTGTCCTCAAGACCCTGCGAGTGGAAATAGAAATTGATGGTGTCGAGGCGGAAGCCGTCGACACCGCGCTCCAGCCAGAAACGCGTGACATCGAGCAGCGCGTCCTGGACTTCGCGGTTGTGGAAATTCAGGTCCGGCTGCTCGGACAGGAAATTGTGCAGGTAATATTGCTGGCGTCGCGTGTCCCATTGCCAGGCCGAGCCGCCGAAGATCGACAGCCAGTTATTGGGCGGCGTGCCGTCCGGCCTGGCGTCGGCCCAGACGTACCAGTCTGCCTTGGGATTGTCGCGGCTCGACCGGCTTTCGGCGAACCAGGGATGGCTGTCGGCGGTGTGCGACAGAACCTCGTCGATCATCACTTTGAGGCCCAGCCGATGCGCCTCGGCGACCAGCGCGTCGAAATCGGCGAGCGTGCCGAACATCGGATCGACGTCGCAATAGTCGGTGACGTCGTAGCCGAAATCCTTCATCGGCGACTTGAAGAAAGGCGAAATCCAGATCGCGTCGACGCCCAGCGAGGCGATGTAGCCGAGCCTTTTCGTGATGCCTTTCAGGTCGCCGATGCCGTCGCCATCCGTGTCCTGGAAGGAACGCGGATAGATCTGGTAGATGACGCAGCCACGCCACCAGTCGCGATCGACGGGTCCCGAAGAGGTCAGTTCCGGCATAGGTTCGAACTCCAATGCGTTGTCCCGCGATCTCCCACCCCCGACGCCTCAAGGGCTGGGGAACTTGGTGCCGATACATCCGCCTCGTTCATCGAGGCGAGGGATTCCGTCGATAGACGCCGATGCCCGCTTTCGGGAGACACGCTCCAGCCATTCCGTGCCGCTTCTATTTCTGCGCCTGCAACCAGGCCGCCAGTGCCACGGCGTTGTTGTGCCTCTCGTCATGGGCACCATAGAGAAGCGTCACCCGGCCGTTGTCCAGCAGGTTGCCGAGCTGGCGCAGCGGCTCGTCCTTGCCGGCAAGCTCGGCGGCGTAGCGGCGCTGGAACTCTTCCCAGCGCTCCGCCTTGTGGTCGAACCAATGGCGCAATTCGTCGCTCGGCGCGATGTCCTTCAGCCACAACGTCAGCGCCGCCTTCTCCTTGGAAACGCCCCGCGGCCACAGCCGGTCGACGAGCACGCGCTGGCCGTCGGCCGGTTGCGCCGGCTCGTAGACCCGTTTCACGCGGATATCGATTGCACCTGCCATCGGCTCCTCCCGGGCGCGACTGTCCGGAAACGAGTTCCGGTCCCTATACCCATTCGCCCCGGCGCATGACGGGCACGGTCGAGCCGTCGGCATTGACGCCGTCGATATCGACCTCGCCCGAGCCGATCATCCAGTCGATATGGATGAAGCTCTTGTTGCCGCCACGCGCCGCGATCTCTTCCTGTGTCAGCTCGGCGCCGCCGACGAAGCACTTCGAATAGCACTGGCCGAGCGCGATGTGGCAGGAGGCGTTCTCGTCGAACAGCGTGTTGTAGAACAGGATGCCGCTTTTCGAGATCGGCGAGGAATTGGGCACCAGCGCCACCTCGCCCAGCCGGCGGGCGCCCTCGTCCGTATCGAGCACCTTCTGCAGCACGTCCTCGCCCTTGGCCGCGCGGGCCTCGACGATGCGCCCTTCCTCGAAGCGGACGGAAATCTCGTCGATCAGCGTACCCTGGTAGGAGAGCGGCTTGGTGCTCGAGACATGGCCGGAGACGCGGCGGGCATGCGGCGTGGTGAACACCTCCTCGGTCGGGATGTTGGGGTTGCAGATCACGCCGTTCTTCGCCGTCGAAGCGCCGCCCATCCATTCGTGGCCGTCCGCCAGCCCGACGGTGAGGTCGGTGCCCGGCCCGGTGAAACGCAGCGCATGGAAATTGTGGCCGTTCAGCCAGGCCGAGCGCTTGCTCAGCTCGGCATTGTGCGCCTTCCATGCGCCGATCGGATCGTCGCCGTCGACCCGGCTGGCGGCAAAGATGGCGTTCGCAAGCTTCGCCACGGCAACGTCGTCGTTCTCACCCGGAAACACCTGCTTCGCCCAGGCAAGCTCGGGATAGGCGAGGATCGTCCAGTTGATGTCGAAGCCGGTGATCTTCTCCATTGCCGGCTTGGAGGCGATGGAGGCCGCCTTATTGGCGCGGGCGACCTTCTGCGGATCCTGCCCCGACAGGAGAGACGGATCGTCGCCGCGCACGGCAAGCCGCGCCGCGCCATCGCCATAGGCTTTCGCCATGCCCTCGTAGAGCCATCCGGCCGCCCGGTCGAAGCCGGCGTCCTGACCGTGACGGAACCGCGTCAGCGTGATCTCGTCGTCGGAGAAGATCGGCGTCACCAGTCCGGCGCCTGCCTTGTAGGCCTGCTCGATGATCTTGCGCGTCAGCGGCAGGGCGGCGATCGAGGAGGTCAGCACGAGGTCCTGCCCCGGCTGAAGTTGCAGGCCGACTTTGATGGCCACCTGCGCCAAACGGTCGAGCTTCACCGGATCGATGGAAGCGGAAAAATCGCGCTGATGCGTCGTCATGGTCCTGCCTGCACTGGTTTGCGAAAAGGATTACATAGACCCCGGACGCGGCGCTTTCCATCCCGGGCCGTGCCATTGGCCCAACGCATGCCCGTTGTGTGCGTGCGCAGCATGAATAGTGTGCGCTGCAATGAACGCACCGGCCAATCCGCTCCGCTACGCCTTCGCCGGCATGATCGCCATGGCGGCGGCGATGGGCATCGGCCGCTTCGTCTACACCCCGATCCTGCCCGGCATGATGGAGGAACTGCATCTCTCCGCAGGCGACGCGGGCCTGATCGCGTCGGCCAACTATCTCGGCTATCTCGTCGGCGCCTTCGCGGCCGCGGGCGGCTGGGCGCACGGGCGGGAGCGCTTGATCATGCTGGCCAGCCTCGCGCTCAGCACAGTGCTGGCGGCCGCCATGGGGCTGACGGACCAGCTTGGCCCGTTCATCGCCATCCGCTTCCTTGCCGGTGTCGCCAGCGCCTTCGTCATGGTGTTCCTGGCGTCGATCGTGTTCAGCCATCTCGGTGCGCGCCAGCGTGGCGAATTGCAGGCGCTGCATTTCGGCGGCGTCGGCCTGGGCATAGCACTGTCGTCCGCCCTCATGGCCATTCTCGTCGGGGAACATGCGGGCTGGACCGCCGGCTGGTTCTGGTCGGCAGCCCTGTCGGCCGTGGCCTTCCTCGCAGTCCTGGTGATGATCGACCGTGGGCCGCTGACGGACGGCACCGTCCGGCGCGAGCCAAGCCTGCCGAAGAACCCGGCGCTGACCCGGATGATCGTCGCCTACGGCCTGTTCGGCTTCGGCTACGTCGTGACCGCCACCTTTCTCGTCGCCATCGTGCGCCAGGGCGGCGCGGGCCGAGTCTTCGAGACGATGGTGTGGCTGGTCGCCGGCCTTTCGGGGATTCCCTCGGTGTGGCTGTGGCAGAAGATCGCCGGACGGATCGGCATCTACGGCGCCTATATCGCCGGCTGCCTGACCGAAGCGGTCGGCGTTGCCGCCAGCGTGACAGTGGGCGGCATGACCGGGCCGCTGATCGCGGGCGTGCTGCTCGGCGGCACCTTCATCGCCGTCACGGCGCTGGGATTGCAGGAAGGGCGGCAGCTGGCGCCGCTCGCGCCGCGCCGGGTCTTCGCCCTGATGACGGCCGTGTTCGGCATCGGCCAGATTCTCGGCCCCATCGTCGCCGGCATGCTGGCCGAGCGCTCCGGCAGCTTCGTCGCGCCCTCGCTGCTCGCCGCGCTCGTGCTCGTCGCCTCAGGGGCGGCCGCCTGGTCGGCCCGGATGGCGGGCAGGCCGGCCGGAAGCGCAACATGACGATAAAGTAATGGGCGGATCTCCCACCGAACCATTTCTTTGCCGCAAAATGTGTGACTTTATGCGCGCGACTCGAAACGCCGCGCCCGCGCCGAAGGAATTGCCCGAGTGTTCGTATCCTTTTTTCCGAAACCCAAGCTGTTCTTTCTGAGCGCCGCCGGCTGGTCGCTCTTTCTGATATTGCTGTGGTTCTTCGGTGGCGAACAGATGGGCGCACTGATCGGCCTGCCGCCGGCCGCGCCGGGAACGCCGCCGATCATCGGCATCGCGGTGCTCGTATCGAAGCCGTTCCTGTGGTTCTACATCTACTACGTCCTCGGGGTGGCGATCTTCTATGCCTTCTGGCGCTGGTACGCGCCGCACCCCTGGCAGAACTGGTCGATCCTCGTCTCGTCGGTGATTTTCTTCCTGATCTATTTCAACGTCCAGATCAGCGTTGCGGTCAACAACTGGTACGGGCCTTTCATGGACTACGTACAAGGCTTGATGGCCAGCACGACCAATTCGACGGCCAGCGAGTTTTACAAAGGCGCGGCCAGCTTCGCATGGCTTGCTCTGGTCGGCATGAACGTCTCGGTCATCAACGCCTTTATCGTCAGCCACTGGATCTTCCGCTGGCGCACGGCGATGAATGACTATTTCATGAATTACTGGGGCCGGCTTCGCCATATCGAAGGCGCGTCGCAGCGCATCCAGGAAGACACGATGCGCTTTTCCCAGATCATGGAGGATCTCGGAACGTCGTTCGTCCAGTCGATCATGACGCTGATCGCTTTCCTGCCGGTTCTGATCGCCTTGCAGAAACACATCACCGAACTGCCGATCATCGGCGCCGTTCCGCAACCGCTGGTCGTTGCTGCCCTGGCCTGGTGCCTGTTCGGCACGCTTTCCGTCATGCTTGCCGGCATCAAATTACCCGGCCTTCAGTTCCGAAATCAGCGGGTCGAGGCCGCCTATCGCAAGGAACTCGTCTATGGCGAGGATCACGACGACCGCGCCCAGCCGGCCACCACGGCCGAGTTGTTCGAGAACGTACGCCGCAATTACTTCCGGCTTTATGGCCACTACATTTATTTCAACGTCGTGCGCTACACCTATCTCCAGGCAGACAACATCTTCTCATTCATCATCCTCGGTCCCTCGCTGGTCGCGCACAAGATAACGTTCGGTCCGCTGAACCAGATTTCCAACGCCTTCGGGCGGGTCACCGGGTCGCTCCAGTTCCTACTCAATTCATGGTCGACAATCGTCGAGCTGCAATCCGTCCACAAGCGCTTGCGCGCCTTCGAGGCGACGCTGGAAGGTGCGCCGCTGCCGGAGATCGACCAGCACTACCTGGAGCGGAAACGCGCCGTGCTGGAACCGAAGGAGCAGGTCGGCTGACCTGCCGGAGAACCGTTCGGGCTCGTCAGGAGTTCTTGCCGCCCGGGACCGGTTCGCCGGATTGGCCGTCGGCGGGCGTGGTAGCACGCTCACGCTCGACATAGTCGCGATAGGAGATGCAGGCGACGTCCGGCCTGACGCAGACCTCGCCGGCGAAACGCTCCAGCGCGTCCCAATAGGCGCCGCCGTTCATCAGCGTGAAATGGAAGCCGATCTCCAGCGGGATGCGCTTGCCTTCATATTGCGCGTCGAAGGCGTGGCGGAAAGCGTGATAGGCCCGTTCGGAAAACGCCTTCGCCTTCGACGGAGTCTCGACGGCGCCGGAATGGCGCGCGAAGAAATTGTAGTCCATGGCGATGACCGGCCGGTCCTTCGGCCCTTCCGGCACCAGCGGCAGCGAGAAGCGTATCAGCCCGCCCCGTCGCTCCGGTTCGGCCGGCCCCTTCGAGACGCCGCTCGCATCATAGAGGAATCCGGCCTCGGGCAGCGCCTCGTAGAGCGCCTTGCTGGTCGAGAGATAGGGTGCGCGGAAACCGACGACGGCGCGGGCCGCGAAATCGCGCCAGTCCTTCGGCTCCGGCGCGATGCCGTTCAGTTCGTAGGCGTCGGCGAGGACACGGCGGGCAGACGCCAGTTCCGAGAGCCAGTCCGCCTTCGACCAGTCCTTGCCGTCGAAATGCCCGCAGGCGTGGCTGGCGATGTCGTGGCCTTCGGCTGCCGCCAGGTGGATCTGCCCGAGCCGGGCGGCCACCTCTTCCTTCGACTGGGCAAAGCCGATGTTCGAACTGCCCGCCGCCTTGTGCGGCGGCTTGTAGCTGTCGCGATTCTCACGCGTCAGCAGGAAGACGCAGGACAGGAAATAGGTGAAATGCGCGCCCGTGCGGCGCGCCAGGTCGCGGCTGCGCTGCCATTGGGCAATGTCGCGCGCGCTGTCGAAAGAGATGATGACCACCTGTTTCGGGCGTCCCGGCACATGCGCGTGCGGCGGGTCGGCCAGGGCGGGACCTGTGGCGAGCAGGACGAACAGAGAAGCAAGGACGCGCGAACCGAGAGACTGAAACACGACGGGACCGACCGTGGTAGGAGGAAGTTTCCAGCCTGACGGGAAAATGTGGCCTCCATAGGATAAGGTCTTGGTCGTGTGCATCGGTAGCTTAAGACGAGGTTCGGTCACCTCTCATCTGCGTCATTCCGGGCCGCGCAGCGGGACCCGGAATCCAGAGCGACAAGGTTAGCAATCCAATTTTTAACGAGTGAGGTCGACGTGCTGGATTCGGGGTCCCGCTGCGCGGCCCCGGAATGACGGACGGCGTAGACGTTGCCAATCTCCGACTGCTCACACTTAGCCAACCGTCATTGTCCATCAAGCAAACAGCGCTTTTTGACGGTTGCCCCTTCCCTGCCGGTAAAATTCCGCTAAAACGCGGGCTCATCACAGGGTGCGGCGGCAGAAACGGTTCCATCGATGTCGGACGACAGCTTCATTCGCGAAGTCAATGAGGAATATCGCAGCGATCAGGCCAAGGCGCTGTGGGAGCGCTACGGCATCGTGGTTGCGGGCCTCGCTTTGCTGATCGTCCTCGGCACGGCCGGCTATGTCGGCTACCAGTATTGGGACGAAAGCCGGGCCAATGCCTCCGGCGACAAGTTCCTGGCCGCGCTCCAGCTTGCCAACGACGGCAAGTCCGACGAGGCGATCACGGCCTTCGACCAGCTCGAGAAGGACGGCTACGGCGCCTATCCGGTGCTGGCCAGAATGCGCGCGGCCACCGTCAAGGCGAACAAGGGCGACTTCGACGGCGCGGTCAAGGATTTCGATGCGGTCGCGGCCGACACGGCCATTCCCTCCGCCCTTCGCGACATGGCCAGATTGCGCGCCGGGCTGCTCCTGGTAGACCACGGCGCCTATGCGGACGTCTCGTCGCGCGTCGAGGCGCTGACGGGCGACACCAATCCGCTGCGCCACAGCGCGCGCGAGGCGCTCGGCCTCGCCGCCTGGAAGGACGGCAAGCCGGCCGACGCGCTCAAGCTGTTCGACCAGATCAGCGCCGACGAGGCGGCGCCGCGCAACCTGCGCCAGCGGGCGACGCTGATGGCCGAGCTGATCCGCGGTTCGGGCGACGTGCCGGCGAACGGCGCCTCGTGAGGACCCATGGGCTTCACCGTCGCGATCATCGGCCGGCCTAACGTCGGCAAGTCGACGCTTTTCAACCGCCTTGCCGGCAAGAAGCTGGCGCTTGTCGACGACACGCCGGGCGTGACGCGCGACCGGCGCAGGCACGAGGCGCGGCTCTACGACCTTTCCTTCGACGTGATCGACACGGCCGGCTTCGAGGACGCGCCGGCAGCCTCGTTGCCGGGCCGGATGCGCGCGCAGACCGAGATCGCGATCGGCGAGGCCGACCTGATCTTCTTCCTGATGGACGCCAAGACGGGCCTGGTCCCGGACGACCGCGCCTTCGCCGAAATCGTGCGTCGCTCCGGCAAGCCCGTGGTGCTCGTCGCCAACAAGGCCGAGGCGCGCGGTGCGCAGGGCGGCTTCCTCGAATCCTGGGAACTCGGGCTCGGCGAACCGGTGCCGATCTCGGCCGAACACGGCCAGGGCCTGCCGGACCTGCGCGAGGCGATCATCGCGGCGCTCGGCGAAAAGCGGGCGTTTGGCGAGGACGAGGAAGCGGCCGGCGACGAGCTCGCGGCGAGCGAGGTGCTGATCGGCGAGGACATCGCCGATCCCGATGCGGAAGAGGCGCCGGCCTACGACGAGACCAAGCCGCTGCGCATCGCCGTGGTGGGCCGCCCCAACGCCGGCAAGTCGACGCTCATCAACGCCCTGATCGGCGAGGAACGGCTGCTGACCGGCCCCGAGGCCGGCATCACGCGCGATTCCATCTCCGTCGACTGGGACTGGCGCGGGCGACGGATGAAGCTGTTCGACACCGCCGGCATGCGCCGCAAGGCCAAGGTGCAGGAGAAACTGGAGAAGCTCTCCGTCGCCGACGGCCTGCGCGCCGTGCGTTTCGCCGAGATCGTCGTCATCGTGCTCGACGCCACCATTCCCTTCGAGAAACAGGACTTGCAGATCGCCGACCTGATCATGCGCGAGGGGCGCGCGCCGGTGATCGCCTTCAACAAGTGGGACCTGATCGAGCACCCGCAGCAGGTGTTGGCCGAGCTTCGCGAGAAGACGGAGCGGCTTCTGCCGCAGGCGCGCGGCGTGCTGGCCGTGCCGGTCTCCGCCGAAACCGGGCGCGGTCTCGACAAGCTCATGGACGCGGTGGTGCGCACGCACCGCGTCTGGAACAGCCGCGTCTCCACCGGCCGGCTGAACCGGTGGCTCGAAGGCATCCTCGCCCATCATCCGCCGCCGGCGGTGGCCGGGCGCCGTCTCAAGATCAAATATGTGACGCAGGCCAAGACGCGGCCGCCGGGTTTCATCCTGTCCTGCTCGCGGCCGGACGCCATGCCGCAATCCTATATCCGTTACCTCGTCAATAATCTGCGCGACGCCTTCGATATGCCCGGCGTTCCGATCCGGATGGCGCTGCGCGCTTCGGACAATCCCTTCGCGGGACGCGCGAGGAAGCGCTGATGCGCAGAGGCCGGCCGCCACGGCATGGTTAAGAATCAATTGGCAATTTCAGCCGGACGGTGGTCGGTCCGTTAACGCTCCATCAAGGTTAACGGGGCATGGTGATCCCTCAGTTGGGGTTAGTCTGCGTCCTGGAGAGTTTTCGTGCATCGACGTCTTGTTGAGCGGCTCGTCGCTGCCTTTGCCGGCGAGAAGAAGCGGTCCCTGCTCACGCCCTGCCTGCTCGGCCTCGGCATCTGGGTCGGCTTTCCCACCGTCGCCGCCTATCAGGACATGACCAGCCTCGTTTCCGGCCTCGAACGCGACGGCACGCGCTGGAACGCGGTGATCGAGAAGTCCGTCGCGGGATCGGTGCATGCCGCGGAAATGCCGTTCGTCGACGGCGACGCCATCACCGGCTCGATCTCGGGATCGGGCGTGGAACTGCCGGGCATCGGCGCCGTCGCCTTCAAGGGAAAGAGCGGCATCACCAGCGAGATACCGGACGAAGACCGCATCGTGCGCTCGGACAAGCAGGGCCGGCTGCTGCAGGTCGCCCCTGTCGCGCCGCCGAAGAATTTTTCCGCCGGGTCGATCTTCGAACGGACCTCATCGCTGCTGCGTCCGACGATGGACAGCGGCCTCAAGCTCGCCTTCGCCAAGCCTGCGATCAAGGGGCAGGAAGTGCAGATCGCTTCCGCCTTCCACCTGCGCGAGGAGGAAAGCAACGACGCCGGCGTGCCGGCGATGCTGGCGTCGCTGGTGACCAACGACAAGGCCGACGTCCTGGCGACAGCCTATGCCGCCGACGAGCCCGACTACGCCACCCGCTCGCCCTTCGAGGCGCTGCTCAAGGACGAAGACCCGGATGACGGGCGTTTCATTCCGCCCGTCGGAAAGGGCGATCATTCCTGGATGCAGACCCCCTTGCCGGCCAGCGTCTTTTCGAAGAAGGAGCAGGCCTGCCTCGCCAACGCCATCTATTTCGAGGCACGCTCGGAACCGCTGCGCGGACAGGCCGCGGTGGCGCAGGTGGTGCTGAACCGCGTGCGCAACCCCGCCTATCCGGATTCGGTGTGCGGCGTGGTGTACCAGAACTCGAACTGGCGCAACGCGTGCCAGTTCTCCTTCGCCTGCGACGGCAAGAAAGACCGCGTCACCGAACCCGGCCATTACAAAACCGCCAAGGACGTCGCCATGGCGGTGACGGCCGGAAAGATATTCCTGCCCGAAGTCGGCTCGTCGACCCATTACTATGCCAATTACGTGCATCCCGGCTGGGCCCGGTCGATGCACAAGATGGTCAAGATCGGCTTGCACATCTTCTACCGCACCTATGGCGGCGGCTGGAGCTGACGGCACGGAATCGCCGTTTCCAGGCGGCCTGGAGCGCGCCGCGGCGCCAAGCTTTGCGCGCGCAATCGCCGGGCACGATGTCGCACCTGGCTAAGCGATTGATTATCAATATAAAAGCACATCTGCATTGTTCTGACCCTGTGGCTTGACGCGGACAGGCCCTCTAACTATGTTGCGCGCGACTTGAAGGCGGGCCGACGATGACGTCTGGCTCGGGCGTGGAGGTTGCGATGGCCGGTTCGAAAAGGCCAGACGGAACCGGAGAGACAAGCCCGGGACACCAGAGACGCGCCGACGACCGCGATGACGATCTTGAGCGCCGCCGGCGTGAACTTGCAGCATCGCTTGCGACAAGACTGCCGGACCGGCTCGAGGGGGAAGACGGAACCACAAAGGCCGTTGGCGTCGGTTACGCCCAGGCCTTCAAGCTGTCCAGCGAGTTCATCGCCGGGATAGCGGTCGGCGCCGGCATCGGCTGGTTCGTCGACCGGATGGCGGGTACTTCGCCATGGGGTCTGATCGTTTTCCTGCTCCTCGGCTTCGGCGCCGGCATCCTCAACGTCCTGCGGTCGGCAGGACTGGTTGCCGAGTTCGGACAGGGCGACAAGCCGCGCCCGAAGAAGTAAGAATCGGCGCCACGGCGCCGCAAACACACCAAGCCGCTTGCGGCTCGATGAGGACGAAAACGTGGCAGCCGACAAGGTCGATCCGATCCACCAGTTCCATATCAACCCGATCGTGCCGATCCACGTCGGGGGTTACGACCTGTCCTTCACCAATTCCTCGCTGTTCATGGTCGTGGCCGTGGTGGTCGCCTCCGGCTTCCTGTTCTTTGCGACCTCCGGTCGCGCGCTCGTGCCGACGCGCATGCAGTCGATGGCCGAGATGACATATGACTTCGTCGCCTCGATGCTGCGCGACGCCGCCGGCAACCAGGGCATGAAGTTCTTTCCCTTCGTGTTCTCGCTGTTCATGTTCGTGCTCACCGCGAACCTGCTCGGCCTGTTCCCCTATTTCTTCACCGTCACCAGCCACATCATCATCACCTTCTCCCTGGCGTTGCTGGTGATCGGGATCGTCATCGTCTACGGCTTCGCCAAGCACGGGTTCCGCTTCCTGAAGCTGTTCGTGCCGAGCGGCGTGCCGCTGGTGCTGATGCCGCTGGTGGTGGCCATCGAGATCGTATCTTTCGTCTCCCGCCCCGTCAGCCTCTCCGTCCGTCTGTTCGCCAACATGCTGGCCGGGCACATTACGCTGAAGGTCTTCTCCGGTTTCGTCGTCTCGCTGGGCGCCATGGGCGTGGCCGGCATGGCAGGCGCGGTGCTGCCGCTGGCGATGGCGGTCGCGCTGTCGGCGCTCGAACTGCTGGTAGCTGCGCTGCAGGCCTACGTCTTCGCGGTGCTGACCTGCATGTATCTCAACGACGCCCTGCATCCTTCGCACTAGTCAACCGGCGATCCGTCGCCACAACAGTTACAGCCTTTCCAATTCAAGGAGTGATCAAATGGAAGCTGAAGCAGCAAAGTACATCGGCGCCGGCATCGCCTGCCTCGGCATGGGTGGCGCAGGCATCGGCCTGGGCCATATCTTCGGCAACTACCTGGCGGGCGCGCTGCGCAATCCGTCGGCTGCCGACGGCCAGTTCGGCCGCCTGATCTTCGGCTTCGCCGTCACCGAGGCCATGGGCATCTTCTCGCTGCTCATCGCGCTGCTGGCGCTGTTCGGCTGAACCGGGACCGATCGCGGCCCGCCCCTCGGGGACGGGCCGCCGGCTGATAGAGGCACTCATGTTCGTGACACCTGCCTATGGGCAAGAGGCGGCTCCGGCCGCCGGCGACGTGCATGCCGGCACCGAGGTGCCGCATGACGCGGGACACGAAGGCGGCGGTTTTCCGCCCTTCAATCCGGCGACGTTCCCGTCGCAGATCCTGTGGCTGGCGATCACCTTCGGGCTGTTCTACCTGTTCCTGAAGCAGGTGATCATGCCGCGCCTCCAGGGCATACTGGACACCCGTTCGGGCCGCATCGCCGCCGATCTCGACCAGGCCGCGAAGCTCAAGGAAGAGGCGGACGCGGCGGCCGCGGCCTATGAGCAGGCGCTGGCGGAAGCCAGGACCAACGCTCACGCGATCGGCCAGCAGGCCCGCGACGAGGCGAAAGCCGAAGCTGACGAAGCGCGCAAGAAGGTCGAGGCCGGCCTCGAGAAGAAGCTGGCAGAGGCAGAGAAGCGCATCGCCACCATCAAGGCCGGCGCCATGAAAGACGTGGGGTCGATCGCTGAGACCACGGCGCAGGCCATTCTCGAACGCCTGGTCGGCAAGGCCGACAAGGCGCAAGTGAGCGCCGCCGTCAAAGCGGCACGCTAAGGGAGACTGCACGAGATGGACGCAACTTCCCTTGCAACGATGTGGGCAGCGATCGCGCTGCTGATCTTCCTCGGCATCATGATCTACATCAAGGTTCCGGCCATGGTGTCGAAGTCGCTCGACGAGCGGGCCGGGCGTATCCAGAAAGAGCTCGACGAGGCCAAGCGGCTGCGCGAAGAAGCGCAGGCCCTCCTGGCCGAGTACCAGAAGAAGCGCAAGGAAGCCGAGCAGGAGGCCGAAGCGATCGTCGAGGCCGCCAAGCACGAGGCCTCCGTTCTGGCCGAGGAAGCGCACAAGCGCACCGAGGACTACGTCGCCCGCCGCACCGTGGTGGCCGAACAGAAGATCGGCCAGGCTGAGCGCGAGGCGATCGCCGAGGTTCGCTCCAACGCCGTCGACCTCGCCGTCGAGGCGGCGCGCAAGGTGCTGGGCGATAAGGTCGATACCAGGGCGGACGCCGACCTGTTCAAGGCATCGCTGGCCGAGGTCAAGGCCAAGCTGAACTGAGCCTTTCGTCCCGCCGTTAGACAAACAAGCCGCCGTTTACAGGCGGCTTTTTTGTTTCGGCCGGTCTTCGGGGATTCGATCGAAATCCTATCGGAGCCCATCTGGCGCAGTCATCCTCGACCTGGCGCCGTAGATCTGCCGATGCAGGCCGACAGCATCTACTCCTCCACCCTTTCGGCACCCAGCCTGAACGGGGCGAAGGACGTGCGATGGAGGCGCGCGACAGGTCCGTGCAGGTCGATCGCGGTGCGATGCCGGACCGTGGCATAGCCCATATGCACTTCGAAGCCGTACTGGACATGCAGCCGGCCGCAGCCGGCCATCATGCGGTCGCGCATGACCTTGGCGACGATCGAGGCGGCAGCGATCGACTGCGAGCGCTGGTCGCCCTTGACCAGCGCCCTGCCCTCGCACGGCAGACCAGGCGGCACGTCGCGGCCGTCGGCCAGCGCAAGCTTCGGCCTGACCGGCAACCCGCAGGCGGCGCGGCGCATCGCTTCCAGGCTGGCACGCAGGATGTTCATGTCGTCGATGCCTTCGGCACAGACCGACGCCATCGCGACGCCGATCGCGCTCGAGACGATCCTGTCGAACAGCGCCTCGCGCTGGTCGAAGGTGAGGCGCTTCGAATCGTCCAGCCCGTCCGGAATGCGTGCCGGATCGAGCACGACGGCGGCGGCGACGACCGGGCCGGCGAGCGGCCCCCTGCCCGCTTCGTCCATGCCTGCGACCGGCCAGAGACCCTGGGCCATCGCCCTTGTCTCCACCGAGAAATCGGGCTTTTCGACAATTTCGAAGAGAAGCGGAGAATCGGAACGCGGGCGAGCCATGTGCGGCAGACTCGCACCGGCTCCGATTCTCCGCAAGACCCTTCCGGTCGGGTGGGGTGACAACCGGAAGGCACCGTCAGGGCCGGGGGACAGGGGCCGGACGGGATTTCATCGGGTATGCGGCGAACCCCGCCGCACACCTGTTCACAGCAGCATCAACTGCTCGTTCTTCTTCGCCGGCGGCACGAACAGGTCGGTGCGAAGCGTCCGCCGCTCCAGATTGAAGCCGAGGCGCTTGGCCGCCAGTTCGAAACGCCGGCCGATCTGCCAGGCATAGGGACCGGCGCCCTTCATGCGCTTGCCCCATTCCGAATCGTAGTCCTTGCCGCCGCGCATGGCGCGCACCAGCGACATGACGTGCCTGTAGCGGTCGGGATAGTGACGCAGCAGCCAGTCCTTGAAGATCGGCGCGACCTCCAGCGGCAGGCGCAGCAGCACATAGCCGGCCTCGCGCGCGCCGACAGCACGCGCGGAATCCAGAATGCGCTCGATCTCCGGGTCGGTCAGGCCGGGAATGATCGGCGCCACCATCACCGAGGCCGGGATACCGGCATCGGCAAGCTGCCGGATCGCCTCCAGCCGCTTCGTCGGGGTCGACGCGCGGGGTTCCATCGTCCTGGCCAGCTTCCGGTCCAGCGTCGTCACCGACAACGCCACCTTGGCCAGCCCGCGCTCGGCCATGCGCGACAGAATATCGATGTCGCGCGTCACCAGCGCCGACTTGGTGACGATGCCGACGGGATGGCTGCGCGCCTCCAGCACTTCCAGTATCTCGCGCATGATGCGCCACTGGCGCTCGACCGGCTGGTAGGGGTCGGTGTTGGTGCCGATGGCGATGGTGCGCGGCTGGTAGCCTTCCTTCGACAGTTCCTTGTCCAGGAGCCTTGCTGCGTCAGGTTTGGCAAACAGCTTCGATTCGAAATCCAGCCCCGGCGACAGGCCCATGAAGGAATGCGTCGGCCGCGCAAAACAATAGACGCAACCGTGCTCGCAGCCGCGATAGGGATTGATAGACCGGTCGAAGGAGATGTCGGGCGAGGTGTTGCGCGTGATGATGGTGCGCGGCTTCTCCACCTGCACCTCCGTCTTGAACGGCGGCAGGTCTTCCAGGCTCTCCCAGCCATCGTCGAAGACATGACGGGTGACCGGCTCGAACCGGCCTGACGGGTTGATGCCCGCCGACCGGCCGCGATTGCGATCCGGCCGGACGCGTACCCCGCTCTGTTCTATCATCGCATTGGCCATGTCGGCGCGTCCTGCTCCGAAAGCTGCAATGTCCGCGCGCACGATCTGTTCCATCTTGGCCCTCTCGAAGGGGCTGTCGGCGCCATGTCGAATCGCTTTGTTCATGAAATTATTCCTATTCGCGTGGATGGAACAAATCAAGAACAATCTATCGGAAATGCCGTCCCGCTGGCGTGGCCGCGCCGTTTCGGTTATGCGGCGTATGATGCTGAGCGTCCTGATCGAGACCCGCAACGACGAGGAAGCCCTGGCGCGCACGCTGGCGACGCTGGTGGGCGGTGCGGTGGAGGGGGTGGTGCGCGACGTCGTCGTCCTCGACCGCTGCTCGACCGACGCGACGCGGCGCGTGGCCGATCACACGGGATGCACGCTGGTGACGGGTGAACTAAGCGCTGCGATCGCCCAGGCCAAGGGCGACTGGCTGCTCGTGCTGGAGCCCGGCGCGCGGCTGGTCGACGGCTGGGGCGACGAGGCTGCCGCCCATGCGGCGCGTTTCACCATGCCGGCGCGGTTCTCGCGCGCCCGCGCCGGACGCACGCCGTTCCTGGCGCGTGCCTTCAAGCGCTACAGCGCGCTGGCGCAGGGCCTGCTGATTTCCAAACGCCAAGCGTCCAGCCTGGCGAAAAAGGCCGACACAGCCGAAGCGCTGGCGCGCGGGCTGGCGATGAGGGCCCTGCCGGCCGAAATCTGGCCGGCAGAGCGGCGATAGACGACAGCGAAGCTGTCTTGCCGCAACCGGCTATGCGCCGGGAAAGGCCCCGGCGTAGATTTCGGGCTTGAACCCGACCAGCAGCCTGCCGTCAAAATCGAGGACCGGGCGCTTGATCATGGTGGGGTTGGCGATCATCAACGCCTTGGCCCTGGCGGCGTCGATACCCTGCCGGTCCCTCTCCGGCAACGCACGGAAGCTGGTGCTCGCCTTGTTGAGCAGGACCTCCCAGCCGAGCCGTTCCACCCATTTGTCCAACGTCTCCGGCTCCAGCCCCGAGGCACGGTAATCGTGGAAGGCATAGGCGACGCCGTGGCCGTCCAGCCAGGCGCGCGCCTTCTTCATCGTGTCGCAGTTCGGAATGCCGTAGATGGTGACGAGCAAGGGAGGCTTCCTTGGATTAGTATCGATACTGGATATTCGATTCGGGACTGTCGCGCACCCCCACCCCTAACCCCTCCCCACAAGGGGGAGGGGGACGCCGACACCGACGTTTCGGTCAAAATCGCTTAAGCAGATGCGGCGCGTCTACCGCTAAGTCCCCCTCCCCCTTGTGGGGAGGGGTTAGGGGTGGGGGTGCGCTGCGATATTAGATACCCGCCTACGGTGAGAGGAACCTACTCTCCATAAGGCACCCAGATGTTCTTGACCTGCGTGGCGCGGGTCAGAAACTCCCTGCCCTCGCCTTGCACGGGCGAATACCAGTCGCGGCTGACGGTCTCGGCCCACACCTGCTTGAGGTTGCCGGCGGACGCCTTCTCGACCTTGCCGGCGCCGGCGGCGTTACCGAACCACCAGACGCCGTCGACCTCCTCGTGCTTCGCAAGCTCCAGCGCCAGCGCTGCGCGGTCGCCGGTGACGATGTTGACCACGCCGGCCGGCACGTCGGAGGTCTCCAATACCTGGTAGAAGTCCGTCGCGGCGAGCGCCTGAGACGAAGACGGGATCGCCACCACCCGATTGCCGGCGCAGATTGCCGGCGCGAAGGTGGAGACGAAGCCGAGCAGGCCGTGCTCTTCCGGGCAGGCGACGCCGATGATGCCCAATGGTTCGTTCATGGCCAGCGCCACGCCGCGCAGCGGCGGCTTGTGCACGGCGCCCTCGAACTTATCGGCCCAGGCGCCGTAGGAAAACAGCCGCGAGACGGAGGTGGCGACTTCCTTGGCCGTTTCGGATTTGCGCTTGCCGGTCATGGCCGCCAGCCGCTCGGCGAACTCGCCGGCGCGGGCCTCGAGGTTCTCGGCTATGTAGTAGAGGATCTGCGCGCGGTTGTGCTCGCTGGCGGTCGCCCAACCAGTCGCCTTGCGCGCGGCTTCCACGGCGTTGCGGATATCCTTGCGGTTGCCCTCGCCGACTTCGCCGACCAGCACGCCGGCAGGCGAGACGACCGGCCGCGAATAGCCGCCGTCCGGCCGCGCCTGCTTGCCGCCGATGTAGAGTTTCGCCGTGCGGTCGATGAAGTACGTCGACACCACGTCGCCGCTCGGTTGCGGGGCAGGTTTCTCCACGATCGGCTTGGCCTTCGCCAGCCATTTCGGCGTCGAATAAGCAACAAGCCCTTCGCGACCGCCCTCGCGGCCGAAGCCGGACTCCTTGTAGCCGCCGAAGCCGACCCCGGCGTCGAACATGTTGGTGCCGTTGACCCACACCACGCCGCATTTCAGCTTCGGCGCGATATCGAGGGCGAGCGAAAGGGTTTCGGACCACACGGAAGCGGCCAGGCCGTATTCGGTGTTATTGGCAAGCTCTACCGCTTCCGACGGCGTGCGGAAGGTGGTCGAGACCAGCACCGGCCCGAAGATTTCCACCCGCGCCACGGTCGAGGCCGGATGGACGTTGGTGAGCAGCGTCGGCGGATAGAAGCAGCCTTTGCCGGGCATGGCGGCCTTGGGCTGGTGGAGTTCAGCCCCTTCTTTCACACCAACATCGACCAGTTCGCGGATGCGCTTCAGTTGAACCGAATGGACGATGGCGCCGATGTCGATCGCCTTGTCGAGCGGATCGCCGACGCGCAATGTTTCCATGCGCGCCGTCAGCTTGGCGACGAAGCGATCGGCGACGCTCTCCTGCACCAGCAGGCGCGAACCGGCGCAGCAGACCTGGCCCTGGTTGAACCAGATGGCGTCGACCACGCCTTCCACCGCCGCGTCGAGGTCGGCGTCGTCGAAGACGATGAAGGGCGACTTGCCGCCGAGTTCCAGGGTCAGGCTCTTGCCCGATCCTGCCGTCGCCTCGCGGATCTTCCTGCCGACCTCGGTCGAGCCGGTAAAGGCGATCTTGGCGATGCCGGGATGATTGACGATGGCCTCGCCGGTGGAACCGTCGCCGGTGACGATGTTGACGACACCATCCGGCAGCCCCGCCGTCCGGCACATCTCGGCGAACAGCAGTGCGGTCAGCGAGGTGTATTCGGCCGGCTTCAGCACCACCGTGTTGCCGAGCGCGATGGCCGGCGCGATCTTCCAGGCGAGCATCAGCAGCGGGAAATTCCACGGGATGATCTGGCCGCAGACGCCGAGCGCCTCGCGGTCGGAGAGTTCGCTATCCATCAACTGCGCCCAGCCGGCGTGATGATAGAAATGGCGGGCGACGAGCGGGATGTCGATGTCGCGCGTCTCGCGGATCGGCTTGCCGTTGTCGAGCGATTCCAGCACGGCGAAGAGACGGCTGTGGCGCTGGATGAGGCGGGCAAGCGCGTAGAGGTAGCGCGCCCGCTGGTGGCCGGAAAGCGCGGCCCAGCCGGGTTGCGCCTTGGCCGCCGCCTTCACCGCGACATCAATATCGGCGGCACCTGCCTGCGCGATCTTCACCAGCACTTCGCCGGTGGCCGGCGAGGCCGTTTCGAAGCTCTCGCCGGACTTCGCCTTCTTCCACTGGCCGCCGATGAACAGTTTCGTCTCGCCGCCAAGCGCCTTGATCCAGGCGCGGGCTTCCTTGTCGCTCTCGGGTGCCGGGCCGTAGTCCATCGTGTCCAGGATTTCTGCAATCGACATCTTGAGAACCCTATATTTGCGTCATTCGGGGACCGCGCAGCGGAACCCGGAAACCAGAACGCCGGCCTTGCTGGTCCAGATTCGGATTGGCAACGTTACCACTCTGGATCCCGGGTTCCGCTGCGCGGCCCCGGGATGACGGCCTGCATGAAAACAGCTTCGATTTCCAACCATCCACATGGCTCACGCCATCGCATGGTGGCTGAAGGCCGCGTAGCGGCCGGTGACATGATGTTCGAGCTGGCGCTCGATGTCGGCGAGCAGCGAAGACGCGCCGAAGCGGAACAGGTTCGGCTGCAGCCAGTCGTTGCCGAGCTCCTCCTTCATCAGCGCCAGATAGGCCAGCGCGTCCTTGGCGGTGGAGATGCCCCCGGCCGGCTTGTAGCCGACGACATGGCCGGTCATCTCGCGATAGTCGCGGATGGCGCGCAGCATCACCAGCGTCACCGGCAGCGTGGCGTTGGTGCCCTCCTTGCCGGTCGAGGTCTTGATGAAATCGGAGCCGGCCATCATCGCCACCCAGGAGGCACGGGCGACGTTGCGCAAGGTCTGCAGGTCGCCGGTGGCGAGGATGGTCTTCATATGCGCGGGGCCGCAGGCTTCCCTGCAGGCCTTCACTTCGTCGTAGAGCGCGGCCCAATTGCCGGTCAGGACGTGCTCGCGGGTGATGACGATGTCGATCTCTTCGGCGCCATCGGCGACGGACGCCTCGATCTCCTTCAGCCGCGTGGGAAGCGGCGACAGGCCTGCCGGGAAGCCGGTGGAGACGGCGGCGACCGGGATGCCGGAGCCCTGCAGGGCCTCCACTGCCGTGGCGACGAAGCGGTGGTAGACGCACACCGCACCGGTGGTGATCGAGCGGTCGGCCAGTCCGAGCGCCTCCTGCAGGTCCGCTCCAAGCGGGTTGCGCGCCTTGGCGCAGAGCCGGCGCACGCGGCCGGCGGTGTCGTCGCCGTTCAGCGTGGTAAGGTCGATGCACTGGACGGCGCGCACCAGCCAGGCCGCCTGCCAGTCCTTTTTGACGGTGCGCCGCCCGGCCAGCGCCGCAGTACGGCGTTCGGCGGCGGAGAGGTTCACCCGCACGGAATCGACCGGATCGAGCGAAAACGGCACGCCCGGATTCCAGGGCTGCGGCCGGTTGGCGAAGGGCGCCGCCCGATGAACGGTATTGGCCGCCTGCTTCTCGACGATATTCATCCAACGAACTCCTCACCCGCGCCGGACGGCTCTCATCCGCCGGCACCTGCACCTTATAGCGGCTCACACACAGGGCCAATGCCGATCATCCAGATCGGGATGTCTATCTGTCATTTTACTACCAAACCGGATTGCTGGCGCAATCGAAGATGACGCTTATCCGCAAGCCTCGCAGCGTCGATTGCCCTATGCTGGCGCAAAATCGCAACCGATCGGAGCGGATTTCATGAGCAACCATCATCTGGATTTCTTCATCGACGGCAAATGGACGGCGCCCGTCGTACCGGCGGCGCTCGACGTGATCGACCCGTCGACCGAGGAGGCCTATACGCAGATCTCCGTCGGCTCCAAGGCCGATGTCGACAAGGCAGTGGCGGCTGCCAAGGCGGCGTTTCCCGCCTTCTCGCAGACGACGAAGGCGGAGCGGCTGACGTTGCTCAGGCGCATCCTCGAGGTCTACAACGAGCGCTACGAGGACATCGCGCAGGCGGTCAGCCAGGAAAACGGCTCGCCCATCACCTGGGCGCGCGAGGCGCAGGCCTGGGCCGGGCGGGCGCATCTGGAATCGACGATCAAGGCGCTGGAGGACTACGAATTCTCCGAGAAGCGCGGCACGACGATGGTGGTCAAGGAGGCGATCGGCGTCTGTGCGCTGATCACGCCGTGGAACTGGCCGCTCAACCAGATCGTCTGCAAGGTGGCGCCGGCGATCGCCGCCGGCTGCACGGTGGTGCTGAAACCCTCCGAGATCGCGCCGATCAGCGGCATCGTCTTTTCCGAGGTCATGGAGGCGGCCGGCACGCCGAAGGGCGTCTACAACATGGTCAACGGCACCGGACCGGATGTCGGCCAGATCATGGCCGGCCATCCGGACGTCGACATGGTTTCCTTCACCGGCTCGACGCGCGCCGGTATCATCGTCGCCGAGACCGCCGCCAAGACGGTCAAGCGCGTCGCTCAGGAACTCGGCGGCAAATCGGCCAACATCATCCTGCCGGACGCCGATTTCGAGACGGCTGTGCGAAAAGGCGTGGAAGGCTGCTTCGGCAATTCAGGCCAGTCCTGCGACGCGCCGACGCGGATGCTGGTGCCGGCGGCGCGCCACGACGAGGCGCTGGCGGTCGCGAAGAAAGCCGCCGAGGGCCACAAGGTCGGCGATCCGCGCAACGAGGACACGCAGCTCGGCCCGGTGGTGAGCCAGGTGCAGTTCGACAAGATCCAGCGGCTGATCGAGGCCGGCATCAAGGAAGGCGCCACGCTCGTCACCGGCGGTCCCGGCCGGCCGGAGCACCTCAACCGCGGCTATTACGTGCGGCCGACGATCTTCGGCCATGTCAGGCCCGGCATGGCGATCGAGAAGGAAGAAATCTTCGGCCCCGTCCTGTCGATCATCTCCTATGACGACGAGGACGAGGCGGTGAGGATCGCCAACGACACGGTCTACGGGCTGGCCGCCTATGTGCAGTCTCAGGATATCGGGCACGCCCGCAAGGTCGCGGCCCGGATGCGCGCCGGCCAGGTGTCGATCAACTATCCCGAGTGGGACACGTTCGCGCCCTTCGGCGGCTACAAGCAATCCGGCAACGGTCGCGAATACGCCGACTGGGCGATCCACGACTTCCTCGAGACCAAGGGCATCATCGGTTACGGCGACTGATTGCTTGTGAAGCGCTGCCGACGACCTTCGCACCGTCGGTCAGGGCAATCACATATCCCTCAATTGCCGCCGCCGCTCACCCCCACCCCGTCCCCTCCCCACAAGGGGGAGGGAGACGCCGACGCCCTCGTTTCGTCTAAAATCGCCAACGTTGGCGCATTGTAGCGCCGGCACAGAGGTCCCCCTCCCCCTTGTGGGGAGGGATTAGGGGTGGGGGTGCGCCGTCACATGCGATTGCCCTGCTTCCGCCGGCGGCGGCTTTTTCAGTCCAGCTTCCAGAGCTTACGGGCGTTGGCCGACAGCAGTTTTTCGCGCTCGGCTTCGCCGGCGCCGGCCAGCAGCGCGTGGGTCGCGCTTACCCAGGCGAGCAGCCCGCCGCCCAGCGTGCAGACCGGCCAGTCGCTGCCCCATACGACACGATCCCAGCCGAAACTCTCGATCGTGTGCTCGACATAGGGCCTCAGCGTCGCCACCGTCCACGTGTCCGGATCGGCATAGGCGACGACACCGGAGATTTTCGCCATCACGTTGGGGCGGCGCGCCATTTCGGTGATGTGCTGGCGCCATTCCCGCCCGGCACCGGCCCTGATGTCGGGATTGCCGCAATGGTCGAGAATGAACTGCACGTCGGGCGCGCTGTCCGCCAGCGCCCTCGCTTGGCCGGTCTGGCGCGGGAATATGCACAGATCGAAGGTGAGGCCGCTGCCGGCGAGGCGCCTGACATTCTCCCGGAACAGGGCGCCCTCGGAGACGGCGTCCGGCACGACATGCAGCACGCGGCGAAAGCCCTTCACGAACGGGTCGGCCTTCGCCTTTTCCAGCCAGGCCGCAAACCCCTCCTCTTCCGGGCGACAGGAGACGATGGCGCCGCAAAGCAGGCTGCCCGGTTCCCTTGCCAGCGCCTCGACATGGTTCGTTTCGGCCTCGATGTCGGAAGGCGCCACATCCACTTCCATGTGCAGCGCTGCCTCGATGCCGGCGCGGCGCGCCTGGACGGCGTAGTCCCGGTGGAGGAAATCGTGATCGAGCGCCGGCTCGCCGGCCAGCCACGGATAGCGCAACGCCGTCCTGTCGATCAGGTGAAGATGGGTGTCGATGATCATGAGCTTGCCCGCCTTCCCGTCCCGCCTGCCTGCATCGCCTCATGCATGTCGAGCATCCGCCGCGCCGTCTCCTCGTCGGTGATGAGCACCGTCGGCGCGATCAGCGTCATGGCGCCGAGCAGCGCCTCGGTCTTCTCGGCGCCGCCGGAGGTGAGGATGCGCAGCGGCGCGCGGCGCAACCTGTCGACCTCGACCGACATGACACGGTCGTTGATCGGATGGTCGACCAGTCGGCCGGCGCGGTCGAAGAAATGAAACAGCAGATCGCCCACCGCGCCGCGCTCCACCAGGGCCTCCCGGTCAGCCTCGCTGAGGAACCCCTTGCGATAGAAGGTCGTCGCGGAGGCGATGCCGCCGATGGACACGACAAGCGCGTCCAGTTCATCCGCCAAGCTGAAGATCTCCTGCAGGCCGCAGCGTTCGACCAGGGCCTCCTTGGTCGCGATGCTGTCAACGACCGCCGGCGTCGGGATCAGATAGCCGTCGCCCTGGAAAGCCTGGGCGAAGCGCCAGGCGAATTCGGCCGGATTGAGGCGACGGGCCACGCCGACACCGCCGAGCAGCGAGACCACCTCGAAGCCGGCGAGCGAGCGTGTGCCGATGAACGGCAAGGTCGCCATCAACGTGTTTCCCCAGCCGACGCCGACGCGCATTCCTGGCCGCATCGTCTCCGAGAGATAGGCGCCGGTCCGCGCGGCGATCCCCGGGATCGGGTCCGCCTCGGGGTGGGAAAGCGGCGAGACGAACGCCTGCTGCAGGCCGAAGGTCAGTTCGAGCGCACGTTCCAGCCGTACGATCTCGGTCAGTTCGCTTTCGATGGCGATCCGAACCTCGTTGCGGGCGCGTGCCTCGGCAAGCATCCTGACCACGGAAACCCGGCCGACGCCCAATATGTCGGCGATTTCGTTCTGGGTCTTCTGCTCGATGAAATACATCCAGGCGGCGCGGATGCGCAGCCGGTCGGCCTTGCTTTCGGCCATCGGAACAACGCCGTCGGCCGGCGGCCGCCGTTCGATCGATGCGCCCCGGTCTGGCTGCGGTTTTCTTGCCACGCGGTTCCCCTCCCGGACTCAGTCGATTTCAAGCGAGCAGGCAATATCTCCTATTGACCCGAAAACGGCCGTGGAAACAATGGTCCCGCGCCGCCGGCTCTTCCGGCGCGGGCGCGGCGACCGAAGAGGCCAGGAAAAATGCTCCGCGAAATCTCCGAAGAGGTCCGCGTCAATCTCAAGGACAGGCTGCGCGAGGCGCGCCAGTCGATCCGCAAACACCGCCACGACGCGGCCGGCGCGCCGCGCATGGGCACGCCTTTTCCCCTCAACGGCATCGAGGATCTGCTCGGCCATGCCGCCAGCGCCTTCGACGATGTCATGACGATGGCGCAAACGCTGGCGCCGCGCCGGTTCGCCGGCGGAACCTCTGGCATGACGGCGCAATCTTTCAGCGTCTATTTCCCGACGCGTGAGCCGCTTGCCGGCGAGCGGGCTTTCCGGCGCGATCTCTATGCCTTGACCAAGGCCGTTCTGGCCGCGCGAGGCATGGAAGGCGGCGCGCGCATCGCCGAGACGGCGCTCGCGTCCGTTCATGCAAGCTTTGCCCGCCAGCAGGCGCAGGAGCTTGACGCGTTGACGCGCGCGCAGGGCTGGACGGACCGTGTCGCGGTGACAGCCCGGCTGACTGCCGCGCTTCTTGCCGAACTGATGCGGCGCCCGCCGCTGCATTTCGACGGCACGGCCGGCAAACGCATGACGGCCGAAGAGGAGCGCGACACGCTCGCAAGATGCCTGGCGCCGGTCGCGGTCGCCTGCGGCCTCGCGACGATGGAAGCTGGGCAGCGATCCCAATCGGACATGCTGGAAATCTCGACGCTTGCGGTGGACGCCCGCTTTGAGCGCATCCACGCAGCCTTCGCCGGTAAAGATATCGAAGGCGACCTGACGGCGCTCTTCGCGGTGCTGCTGGCGCACCTGCCGTAGCCCGCCGTCGCGTTGCAGGCGCGGCCCCCTGCCCACCGGTGAACCGGCAGCAACGCTCCTGCAACCGGGCCGCTCAGCTGCACATGCCGGCAATGGTCTTCTTGGCGCGCGGGATCGAGGCCGGGCTCATCGACAATTCGGTCAGGCCCATTTCGATGAAGCGCGGAATGAGGTCCGGACGGCCGGCCGCCTCGCCGCACATGCCCACCATGATCCCAGCCTCGACGCCGGCGCGGGCCGTCATGGCGATGGCGGCCATCACGGCCGGGTTGGCGACGTCGTTGAGCGCCGCCACCGCCGGGTTGAGGCGATCGGCGGCCATGACGTACTGGGTGAGGTCGTTGGTGCCGATGGAAAAGAAGGCGACTTCCCTTGCCAGGTCGGGCGCGATCAGCACCGCCGCCGGCGTCTCGATCATCACGCCGAGATCGAAGCGGGCGTAGGGCGTTCCGTCGAGGTCGAGTTCGGCGGCGCATTCGTCGATCAGCGTGCGGGCGCGCCGGACCTCGGCGACATCCGACACCATCGGCAGCATCACCTTCACATTGCCATGGACGGCAGCCCTGAGCAGCGCCCGCAACTGCCGCTTGAAGATGTCGGGGCGGTCGAGGCACATGCGGATGCCGCGCCAACCGAGGAAGGGATTGTCCTCCTCGGGAAAATCGATGCCGGCGACCGGCTTGTCGCCGCCGATGTCGAGGGTGCGCACGATGACGGGATGCGGCGCGAAGGCCTTCGCCAGCGCCGCATAGGTCTCGGCCTGCATGTCCTCGGACGGCATGTGCATGTGGCGCATGAACAGAAGCTCGGTGCGGAACAGGCCGACGCCCATCGCGCCGGCTTCTTTCGCCGCGTCGATCTCCTCCAGCGAGCCGAGATTGGCCGCGACCTCGACGACGGCGCCGTCCGCGCGTTTCGGCACCGTGTCGACGAAAGCGCCGAGCGCCTCGCGCTCCCGCGCGGCGGCGTCCATGCGGGTGAGGAAAGCGGCCCGCGCCTGTTCGTCGGGGTCCGCCAGCAGATGGCCCGTATCGCCGTCCACGGCGACCTCGCGCGCGTCCTTGAGTTCGAATATCCTGTCACCGACACCCAGCACGGCGGGGATGCCGTGCGAGCGGGCGATGATGGCGATGTGGGAGGTGGCGCCGCCCTTGCCGCAGACGATGCCGCCGAGCCGCTTGAGCGGCGCGCGCGACAGGTCCCAGGCGCCGATGTCCTCCGCCACCAGCACCGCGCCCTCCGGAACGGCGGCGAGATCGACATCGTTCTCGCCGAGCAGCACGAGGCATATCTGCCGGCCGACGGCGCGCACGTCGTCGGCGCGCGCGTTGAGATAGGCGTCGTCGACGCCGCCGAAATCGGCCGCCACCTTCTCGGAAGCGGCGACCATCGCCGAAACGGCGTCGAGCCCCTTGCGGATCGCGGCTTGCGCCTCTTCGATAAGGGTGTCGTCAGCGGCGATGTCGCGAAGCGCAGCGACGATGCCGCGGTCGCCGGCCGCGAGGCTCTGGTCGGCCAATGCGGCGTCCATGCGCTTCTGCACGGCGGCGACGGCTTCACGCAGGCGGGTAATCTCGCTCTCGACCTCGCCCGCGTCGAGCCGGCGGGCGGCGGGCTCGATCTTCGGCGGGAAAAGCGCGAACACCGGACCGAGATGAACGCCCTCGCTGGCGGCGATGCCGCGCAGGTCGCCAGAAGAAGCGGTAGCAGCGACGGAAGCCGCTTGCGGATCTTCCGCCTGCGGCGATGCCGGTTTCTCTTGCCCGGAACCGGGCTTCGCCGCTTCGTCCTCCTCCAGCCCCGAGCGGGGGTTCTCCAGATAGCCGATCAGCGCTTCGACCGCCTCGATGGCGTCGGCGCCGTCGGCCTTTACGGTCACCTCGTCGTTTTCCTTGACGCCGAGCAGCATCAGCTTCACCGGGCTCTTGGCGCTGACCGACTTCTCGCCCTTGGCGATCTCGACGTTCGATTCGAAGCTCTTGGCGAGACGGACAAAACGGGTGGCCGGCCTGGCGTGCAGCCCTTCGTGCACCCTGACGATGGTCGAGCGTTCCATAGACACTATCCTAGCAGATTTCCGAACCGGCGGACGGCAGTCAGGCCGCGATGGTGATGGTCGCGCCGGGTTGAAGGGCCGCGACCAGCTTTTCGCCCTCGACTTCGGTGGCGCAGATCTCGCCGGGCCGCTCGGCCTCGCCGGCTCCGTTGAAGGAGATGACGACGTGGCCGATCTCGCGGACCTTGGACCACGCCGTCGCGCCGACGGCGGTGACGCTGGCCGAAACCGGCCCGATGGTGATCGACGCGCCCGGTGAAGGCGCGTCGTCGCCCGGCCCCTGAACGGCCCTGTGAAGCACGGAGACTTCGGCCAGTTCCGGCGGCGAGCCATCCGCGAACAGGATGAGCACGCCGCCTTCCGCGAGGTCCGCCACTTCGGGGCCGATTTCGGTCACCCGCGTTTCCAGAAAAACCATGATGTGGCGAACCTCCTTGCTTTCTTTACAGAACCAGCAGGCTGAAGACCCAGGCGATGAGCACCGAGACGGGACCCATGATCTGACGGCTGATGAGCACCGCCGGAACGCCGATCTCGATGGTCTTGGGTTTGGCCTCGCCGAGCGCCAGACCGACCGGCACGAAGTCGCAGCCGACCTGGGTGTTGTAGGCGAACAGCGCCGGCAGTGCCATCGCCGGCGCGATGGTGCCGTTGGCGATCTGCGGGCCGATGATGGCGACGCCGATCACCTGGGCGATGACCGCGCCCGGGCCGAGGATCGGCGACAGGAACGGCAGGCCGCAAATGGCCGAGATGACGATCAGCCCGACGATGTTGTTGGCCAGCGGCCCCATGGGCTGGGCGAGGATGTCGCCGATGCCGGTGTAGAGGATGAGGCCGATCAGCATGGTCACGAAGGCCATGAAAGGCAGCACGTTGCGCACCACCTGGTCGATGGTGCGGCGGCCGGCATTGAAGAAGATGCCGACGACGCGCCCCATGACGCGGCCGATCGAGCTGATCAGGCCGACGAAGCCGCCCTCGGACGACGGCGGCGCGGCGACCTTCATGGAAGCGGCGGCTTCCGCGGGCGTCATGTCCCGCTTGACCGTGCCGCCGGCCGAGGTCGCCGGTTCGGAGCCGTCCGCCATCTCGATGTTGGCCGGCTTCACGCCGGAGACGTAGATGTCCTCGGTGATGAACTGGGCGAGCGGCCCGGCCTGTCCGACCGGCGTCAGGTTGACGGTCGGGATGCGCTTGCGCGGATAGACGCCGCAGCGGGCGGTGCCGCCGCAATCGACCACCACCACCGCCATCTCGCCTTCGACCGGCGGCGCCCTGAAGCCGTCCACGGCTTCGGCGCCGGTCATCTCGGCGATCTGGGCCGCGACCGGGTGGATACCGCCGCCGGTGACGGAGACGACCTTGTTGCGCTGCTCCGTCGGCTGGATGACGAGCGGGCCGCCCCATCCGCTGGAGCCCCTGGAGATTTTGACTGCCTTGTAGGTCTTGACCATGTTCGTGTCCTCCCTACCCGGCCTAGAGCTCGACGCCCTGACGGCGCGCCATGAAGGCGGTGATGCGCTCGGTCAGGATGCCCTTCAGAAGGATGACGATCAGGCCGACGATGGCGTACCAGATGGCGACCCTGATGTGATAGCCGGAGGCCACGACGCCCTTCTTCTCGAGCTCGAGAAGCGCCACCAGCACGCCGCCCCAGACGAAGTATTCGCCCGGATTGATGTGCGGGAACAGGCCGAGCGGCGGATGCACGTAGGACACGGCCGCGTCGTAGAAGGCCGGCTTGTGCTTTTCCTCCAGAAACGATCCGAAGGTGTAGGCCATCGGGTTGGTGAGGAAGAACACCGAGATCACCGGCAGCACGGTGTAGCGGGTCAGCGCGATGCGGCCGGCGCCGCGCGCGATGCCGTGCACGCGCTCCTCGCCGATCAGTTCGGTGAGAGCGTAGAAGGCGGTCATCAGCACGACCAGCGTTGGAATGATGCCGGTCACGAAGCCAGCGAAGACCTCGCCGCCCTTCTGGAAGATGCCGATGAAATACTTGCCGGCATCGGCCAGCCAGCCGAGCTGCTCTTCCTGTTTGACGTCCTTCAGCTTTTCCCTGAACTGGTCAACGGTGATCGGGCCGCTGTCGGCCTGCGCCAGGACCACATAGTGGTCGCCGGCGTGCTGCGCGGCCGGATGGCCGTGGAACACGGCGTCCGACGCCATCGCGCTTGCGACATGCAAGTGCTGGACGGCGATGTCGGCATGTTGTGCCAACAATGAATAGAGTGACATTGCTCCTCCTTGCGCCGCCGCCTTCGTCCCCGTCGGCGGTCGGTTCCTGCCTATGCGCTGGCTGCGCTCAAGCCGGTCGGTTCCGGCTGCCTCCCTGGCGCGGACCGCGCACGGTCGACCTGTTCGACCGCCCGCCGCACCGCCTCCGTCACACCGGGTTCCCCCTCCCCCATCACGGCAGGATTGGACCGGAGCTGATCGAGGGACGTGCCCTCGAATTCTTCATGCCTCTTGAACTTGGTGAACACCGATCGGCCGGTCATGACCATCAGGCGCTGCACGACCAGATCGGGCGTCACGACGATCAGGGCGATGGTGCCCTTGTAGAGCCGCCCCTTCGAGTTGCCGGCGCCGACAAACCCGTCCTTGAAGCGGTTGGTGATGCCCTGGAACACGTCGGAATAATGGCGCATCTGCAGCCAGACGCCGAGCGACTGAAGCGCCCAGACGACCGCCAGAAGAAGCAGCGCCCATTGCCAGATCGCCATAAGGATCCTCCTCCCAAGGCCCGTGCCGACAACCGCCTGCCGGGACGGTCATGAAGTGTCAGCTAGAGAACATTTGTTTTCTTCGATGTCAATATGTATGATTTTACGACCCGACACCGCTCGATAAACAGGGAACCGCGTGGCGCAGCGCCGGCGGCGATGGTAAAGGATAGCCGAGGAACCCGCCCATGGATACGAGCTTCAAGGACGAATTGGCACTTATGCCCGACCTTGGGCACCAGCTCAGGCGGCTGCGCTGGTTTCGTGCCACGTTCCGGGCCAATGCCAGGGCCGTGGCGGCCGCCTACGGCGTCCGTTTCGAGATCGACGACACGAAACTGGCCAAGGCATTTCTCGACTGGATCGAGACGGTGGACGCCAGCAAGGGCCTCGCGCTGGTCGATCGCAGCGACTTCATCCGCTTCGCAGCGGGGCTGGCGCTGCGCGAACTGATCCGGCAGAATCCGGCCAGGGCCTGTGCCCCCGTCCAGCCCGGCTCCGGCGCGGACTCCAGGATGGCCGAGATCATCCGCTTCTGGCCCGAAGGCTTCCTCTACACCAACTATTGCGTCTCGGCGATCTCGGCCATCCACGAACAGGAATTCGGCCGCGCGCCCATCGTGGACGCCTGCGCGGACGACCTGCGCACATGGTGGTCCTATCGCGAGAACGCGACGGAGATGCCCGCCTACGCCGTCGCCTTCCTCGACCGGTTCCTGGGAACGGAACCGGACTGGATCCTGCCCGACAATCCGCGCTCGCGGCAAGCCATGCGCGACAGGGTCGCCGCCACGACCAGCCCCGGCATCCAAAGTCACTGAATATTCGGGCGTTTGCCGACAGCGATTTTCACAAGATCAAGCGGCGAGAGTGCAACGGTTCGCCATTCATCATTCTCGACCGCGATGGCGGCCGGTCGACAGGGCCGATGCGCGTCAGCCGGCCGAGGCGCCGAGCGACTCGACGAATGCGCCCGGCAACCGCGTCTCGCCGAACCAGTTCAACCGGTTGACGGTGGCGAAGCCGCGGTCGATCGCATCGTTCTCGTCGCCGGGCGTTGCGGCATGCGCGCGGCCGCGCGGGAACACCAGCACCGTGCGATCGCCTTCCCGTTCCGCCACCTCGGCCATGCGGCCGATCTTGTCGCGGCCGATCGCCGGCTGGCGGATTTCGGCCGGCAGCGCCTTCGGCAGGTTCACTGACAAAAAATGGCCTTCGGCGTGCCAGTTGGCGCGGCGGTCCCAGAGATCGCCGACGAGGCCGGCCAGCCATTCGTCATCGTCCGGCGACAGGTCCGGCGCCTTCACGCGCGAGAAGCCGATTGCCGGCGCGCCCCAGAAGGAGGCCTCGCGCGCGATGCCGAGCGTGCCAGAATAAGCGAGGTCCTCGGCGACGTTGCGGCCGTCGTTGACGCCGGAAAGCACGAGATCCGGCTTGGCGTCGTCCTTGAACAGCCAAGCGAAGGCGGCGATGACGCAGTCGGCCGGACGGCCGGAACAGGAATAGTGCCGTTCGCCGAGACGCGTCATGGTGATCGGTTTCGCCATGGTCAGGGACGGGCCGGCGGCCGTATGCTTCGTCTCCGGCGCGACGACCCACACGTCGTCGCTCAGACGCCGCGCCGCCGCCTCCAGCCGTGCGATGCCGGGGGCTTCGATGCCGTCGTCGTTCGAGATCAGGATTCGCATTCTTCTTCCTCAGGGCACGGTGACGCTGTCGCCGGTGCGGCATTCGTCACGCAGAGTCGTGATGTGCGGCTTGAGCGCGGCGAGGTCGGCGGGCGGACAGGAATGGCCGATCGCGGCGGGCCGGCCGGCCTTTTCCCAGATGGCAACATTGCCGGCGAGCGTCGGATGCGTCGGCATGCGGATCCAGTCCGCCTTGCCCTCGGCATACAGGCGCTCGCCGGGCGAATTCGCCGGCAAATGACCGGTCAGCAGCACCGGATAGGCTTGCGCTGCCGCCTGCGGCAGCAATTGCGCCGATGGACCGGCCTGCCCCATGCCGTCGTCGCACAGCAGCGGCGTCGCGGGCAGAGGGTCGCCGTCGCGCCAGTCGCCCGCCCCGGCAAGACGATGGCGCAGCGTGTCGGCGATGCCGGGAGACAGGGCCGGACCCGCCTCGACCTGCGCCTCGAGCGCGGGCCGCATCGCGGCGTGGACGGCGAAGGGCCGGTCGATCGCCGCGATCAGTTCCAACGACCGGCCGAACAGGGGCGTCGGCAGCAGGCAGCCCTGCGGACGGGCCGCGATCCAGCGCCCGATCGCTTCGGCCCGCTTCGCGCCCGGCACCGGGTCGGCGCCGTAGGAAGCGTCGAAGACGAGCAGGTCGCAGGCCGGTATCGGATCCATGACGAACACCGCGCTTTCGGGCACGACGTCGGCGCAGTAGACCAGCCTGCGCGCGCCGTCGCCGATCGCGAACCAGACGCCGCCGACGACATGGCCGGATCGGCCGGTGGCGATCTCCAGCCCGGCGATGCGCAGCGTGTCGCCCGGCATGAAAAGCTCCACCCGCCCGGCCGGAAAGGGATGGCCGCGAAGGTCGGCCGGATCGGCGTAGCCGGCGAGCGTCGCCGGCGCTTCCGCTTTTGTCTCTGCCGTCATCAGGATGCGGCCGCGAAACCCCTTGGCCAGCAGCCAGGACAGCGCGCCTATATGGTCCTCATGTGCATGCGAGATCAGCACCGCCTCGATGTCGTCCACCGGCCCTTGCAGCGCGGGATAGTATTCCGCGCCCGACGCGCCGACCTTGATGCCGAGGTCGAACAGCACGCGGCCGGACGGGCGCCGCACGGCAAGCGAGGTGCGGCCCTTCTCGCCGAAGCCGCCCAGGAGATCAATCCGCATGGTCACGCAGCACTTTCCGCCGGAATGAGCCAGCCCGAGGCGATGCGAAGGCGGGCGGCGCTTCCGGCCTCGAACGGATTGGGCTCGCGCTGCTCGAAATGGAGCGCGACGTCGGGCCATGCGGCAGGCACGAATTCGATGCGCGCCGCACCCCCCTTGTAGACCGCGCGCTTGACCGACCCGTCGACGCCCTGTTCGCCGGCTTCGGCGGCGACCAGGTCGGATGCGCGCACGCAGATCTGCGCATTGTCGCGCGGCCGTTCGCCGGGGCGGCAGCGCACGACGACCTCCTGCCCCAGCGCCTCGACCCTGCAATGGCCGCTGTCTTCCGAAGTCAGAACCTTGGCCGGCAGGACCATGCCCTGGGCGATGAAGGAGGCGACCATGGCGTTGGCCGGCTCGCTGTAAAGCTCGCGCGGCGTGGCGAGTTGCGCCAGCCGGCCCTTGTCCATCACCGCGATGCGGTCGGCCAGCGCCATCGCCTCGGCCTGGTCGTGGGTGATGTAGACGATGGTGGTGCCAGTGCGCTCGTGGAAGGCGGCGAACTCGTCCTCCATGGCGGCGCGAAGATGCACGTCGAGATTGGCGAGCGGCTCGTCGAACAGCACCAGCGACGGCGCGGCGACAAGGCAGCGGGCGAGCGCGACGCGCTGGCGCTGGCCGCCGGACAGGTTGGCCGGGCGCCGTTCCCCCAGCCCCTGGAGATTGACCAGCGCAAGCGCATCATCGATGCGCTTCTTCGCCTCGGCCCGGTCGACCTTCGCCACTTTCAGCGAATAGCCGATGTTCTCGGCGACCGTCATGTGCGGCCACAGCGCATAGTTCTGGAAGACGATGCCGACGCGTCGCTTCTCGGGCGGGACGTTGAATTCGCCCGACGACACGCTGTCGGAGCCGATGCGGATTTCACCGGCCGTCAGTTTCTCGAAACCGGCGACCAGACGCAGCAGTGTGGTCTTGCCGCAACCGGACGGGCCGAGCACGGCCAGGAACTCGCCGTCCTTCACATCGATGGAAACGTCCTTGACGGCGTCGAAATCGCCGAAGGACTTGGTGACGCCTGCAAGGCTCAATCCCGCCATGGCAGAACTCCGTTGGGAAGATAGGAAGCAAAAAGGTTGGCGCCGAGCATCAGCACGAACGTGATGGAGACGGTGATCGCCGACATGGCGGCCGCGTAGCTGGAATCACCGCCCTGCTCGAAGGAGAACATGACGACGCCGATGGTCTCGGATCCCGACGACCACAACAGTGCCGAGACGGTGAGTTCCGACAGCGCCGTCATGAAGATCAGCAGGCCGCCCGCCATGGCAGCCGGCGCCACCAGCGGAAAGACGATGGTGCGCAGGCGCGTGAACAAGCTGGCGCCGGCCACCTGCGCGGCCTCCTCCAGCGCCCGGTCGATCTGGTGATAGCCGCTGACGGTGGGTCGCAGAGCCAGCACGAGGAAGCGCGCGAGATAGGCGTAGAGGATGATCCAGACGGTGTTGTAGATCTGGATGCCGGTGAAGGGGATCGGCTTCAGGAACAGCAGCAGCGAGGCGATCGCCAGCACCACGCCCGGCAACGCATAGGGCAGTTCGACCGACAGGTTGATGAGACGAAGCCACTTCTTCTGGCCCCAGGCGATCAGGTAGCCGACGGGAATGGCGACCACGACGGCGAAGACGGCGGCGGCGATCGACAGGCAGAAGGAATTGAAGAAGGCGCGGCCGGCCGCGTCGTGCTCGAACAGGACGAAGCGATAATTGTCGAGCGTCGCGGTCTTGGCGTTCAGGGGAATACCGTAACCGGGCACCAGCGAGGTCAGGAGCAGACCGAACAGCGGCAGGGCGAGGATCAGCACGATCAGCAGCCAGAGCGCGGCCTGCACGGGCAGGCGCCAGCGACCCAGCTCATAGGGCTCGGCCGGCAGCGACGTGGACGAGATGCGGTAGTCGCGCCGGCGGCTCATGACCTCCTGCGTGACGATGCCGGCCATGGCGATGACGCCGATCAGCACCGACAGGAAGGCGGTTTCGCCCAGAACCGCCGGCCCGGCACCTGCAAGGCGCTGGTAGATCAGCGTCGGCAGGACGAGATAGTTGGCCGGGATGCCGAGAAAGGCGGGGATGCCGAAATTGCCGACGCAGGAGACGAAGGCGAGCGCGGCCGCCGCCACGATGGCCGGCGTCATCAGCGGCAGGATGACGGTCCTGAGCACCGTGAACCAGCCGGCGCCGCCGGCCCTTGCCGCCTCCACCAGTTCGCGCGGCAGCTTGCGCAGGCCGGCCCGCACCAGCAGGAAGACCAGCGGGCCGTACTGGATGCCGAGCAAAAGGATGATGCCGCCGGGCGAATAGAGCGGGTTGCGGGTGCCGAGCGGCGGCGCCATGCCCAGCATCTTCAGGAACGGGCTGGCCGGGCCGAAAAGCTGAAGCCAGGCCAATGCCGTGACCTGCGGCGCGATCATCAGCGGCATGACGTAGAACAGGATGAATGGGCTGCGGCCGCGCATGTCGGTCAACGTCACCACCAGCGCCACCAGCGTTCCCAGCACGACCGCCAGCAGCGTGCCGCACACGCCGACGAAGATGGTATGACCGGTAGCGACCCAGGTGGCCGGGTTCGACAGGCCCGCATCGATGGCCGCCATCGACAGCGTGCCGCCGGGAAAGACGATCTCCCGGATCAGGCGCAGCATCGGCAGGATGGAGAGGATGAGAACGGCGACGGCAACCGCCGCCGTCAGAGCCATCTCCTGGCCCCGGCTTTCCTTGGTCCGTGATGACATGGTTACAGCCTGAGAGGTTCGAACAGCCTGTCGGCCGGACAGGCCGAAGAGAGCGATGCGGCCCGCCGTGGGGGCAAGGCGCCGGACAGGGGCCGCATCGGTTTCACGAGATCCTGCCTTAGCCGCCGAAGAGTTCGGAAAACTTCTTCTTGTCGGCGTCGGTGCGCTCGACGATGGCCTTGGTGTCGAAGGGCATGACCTTCACATTCACGCCTTCCGGCATCCAGTCGGGACGGCCGACCGAAGCCTTCGCCGGCAGATAGCCCATCGACAGCGCCAGCTTCTGGCCTTCGTCCGACAGGATGAAGTCGACGAAATGCTTGGCGTCGTCCATGTTCTTGGCGGTCTTCATGATCGCGACGGGCTCGGTGACGGCCGGCACGCCTTCGGACGGGAAGACGAATTCGACGGGCGAGCCCTTCTTCTTGGCGTTCATCGCCATGAAGTCGACCAGCACGCCATAAGGCTTCTCGCCGCTGGCGACCGACTTCAGCACCGCGCCGTTGCCGCGCACGGCGATCGTGTTGTTGTCCTTGAGCTTCTGGTAGAAATCCCAGCCATAGTTGGAATCGGACACGAAACCGGAAAGCATGTAGGCGGCGGCGCCCGAATAGAGTGGGCTCGGCATGACCAGCCCGTCCTTGTATTCGGGCTTGGCGAGGTCGGCCCAGTGCTCGGGCTTCTCAGCCGCCTGCGTGTTGTAGGCGATGCCGGTGGTGATCAGCTTGGAGCCGAAATAGGTCTTGTCCTTGTCGTAAGACGCCGGATCGATGCCGTCGAGCTTGGCTTCGGGATAGGCCTGAAGGTGATCGTCCTTCTTGAGCAGTTCCATCGACACCGCGTCGGCGATCAGCAGAACGTCGGGCTGCGGGCTGCCGGCGGCGAATTCGGCGGCGAGCTTGGTGAGGATGTCGCTGGTGCCCGAGCGGTAGATGTTCACCTGGACATCCGGGTAAGCCTTCTTGAAGGCATCGACGGTCTTGGCCGCGTCCGCCTCGGGCTGGGACGTGTAAAGGGTCAGCGTGCCCGCGCTGGCCGCGCCGGCAAACAAAGTCGCGGCGAGCACGAGCGGGCCCGCGAACGCTTTGGCGAATGTCGTTTTCATGAAACCTCCTGTTTCTGCGCGAGACGGACAGGCTTGTTTGCCGGCTCCGTCCGCTCCTCCCTGCACGGCGCATGTGACCCGTGGATGACATCCATGGATGACAATTGCCTTAGCACTATCAAATATGTTCATTTGTTCATTGTCAAACACAAATGAACATATTTATGATCGGCGTATGCAAATATCGCGCAGCTCACGAAATTGGGTTCGCGGGGCGCGGTGGAGGAGAGCGGACATGCTGGAGAAGAAAGGCCGTTCGGGCAAGCGCGCCAAGCTGGTGTCGTCCGACATCGCCGTCAAGACGGCATGGCTCTATTACGTGGAGGGGATGACGCAGGAGCAGATCGCCGAACGGCTCGGCGTCAACCGGGTCAAAGTGATGCGCACGCTGGCCGCCTGCACGGCCGACGGCGTCGTCGTCACCTCGATCAACGCGCAGACGAGCCGACAGGTCGAATTGGAACGGGCGCTGGAGACGCGGTGGGGACTGGATGCCGCCGTCGTGGTGCCGACGCCCTCGGGCGAAGAGCATCTGGAGAAGTCGATCGGCCACGCGGTGGCGCTCTATCTCGGCGAGGAGATGCAGGACGGCATGACGCTCGCCATCGGCGGCGGCGCGACGCTGCATGCCAGCCTCGGCTTCATGGCGCGGCGCGCGCTGAAGGATGCGAGCGTGGTGGCGCTGGTCGGCAGCCTGCCGCATTCGCAATGGATCAACCCGTCGATCGTCGCCGCCAAGGTGGCGGATATCTTCGGCGTCGACAGCTACCAGATCACCGCGCCGGTGGTGGTCAACGATCCGGCGCTGCGCGATCTCCTGTGGAAACAGCCGGAACTGACGGACGTGCGCAACCGCGCGGCCGCCGCCGACATCGCATTGTTGACGGTCGGCGAGATGTCACCGACCGCGACCGTATTCCGCTATGGCATCGTTCCGCAGGACGCCATGCGCGACCTGGAGCGCAAGGGCGCGGTCGCCAACATGCTGTGCTATTTCATCGATGCCGATGGCGGGCTTGTCGACCATGAGGTCAACGACCGCGTCATGGCGATCGATCTCGATGTCGTCAGCGCGGTGCCGAACGTCGTGCTGGCCGCGGGCGGGCGGCAGAAGGTCGCACCGATCCGCGCCGCCCTGAAGGCTGTCGAGGCCAATGTGCTGATCACCGACAGCGAGACAGCGATGGCTCTCACAAAGGACTGACGACGCGGAATCCGAGCTTCAGATCAGTCCGCGATCGCGCAGGAAATCGTCGATGCCGACATGCGTCATTTCCTCGAATTCGGCGATGGCGTCGGCCATCCTGCGCCGCTGGGCGACCAGCAGGGAAAACACCTGGCGCATCTCGCCCGAGACGCCGAAGCGGCCCCAGCGCTCGGCGATATGCTGCGGCAGGCCGATATCGGCGCAGAAGGCTTCGAGGTCTTCATAGCCCAACTGGCGGACGAATTCGCGCGTCGCCTCCGGCGACAGGCGCTCCTCGAAGGCATGGTCATGCAGCCGCTGCGCCATCAGCCGGATGTCGGCAGGCGATGCGCCCATCACCTTGGTGATGAGGTTCCTCACGTCGGAAGGTGCAGGCATGCGATCCTCCATTGCAGGCCGATGGCCGGCCCTTGCTCATATAATGGTGCGAGCTGCGGGGACGCGCAAGCAACCCTCTGTTGCACGGCGTCTCCGGAAAGACAGGGATATTCTCAAACCAGCATCGCCATCGGGTTTTCGATGAGCTTTTTGAAGGCGGCGATGAGTTCGGCACCGAGTGCGCCGTCGACGGCCCGGTGGTCGGTGGACAGCGTCACCGACATGACGGTGGCGATCTTGATCTCGCCGCCCTTCACCACCGCACGCTGCTCGCCCGCACCGACCGCCAGAATCGTCGCATGCGGCGGGTTGATGACGGCGGAAAAGTCCTTCACCCCGAACATGCCGAGATTGGAAACGGCCGTCGTGCCGCCCTGGTATTCCTCGGGCTTGAGCTTGCGCTCACGGGCGCGTCTGGCGAGGTCCTTCATCTCGTTGGAGATCGCCGACAGCGATTTCTGCTCGGCCTTCCTGACGATCGGCGTGATCAGACCGCCGGGAATCGAGACGGCGACGCCGACATCGGCATGGGCGTGTTTGACCATCGCGCTCTCGGTCCATGAGACGTTGGCGTCCGGCACGGCAACCAAGGCCATTGCCATCGCCTTGATGATCATGTCGTTGACGGAGAGCTTGTAGGCAGGCGCCTCGCCCTTGTCGGTCTTCTTCATCGGCGAGGCGGCGTTCAGCTGCGAGCGCAGGGCCAGCAGAGCGTCGAGTTCGCAATCGACGGTCAGGTAGAAATGCGGGATGGTGGACTTCGCCTCGACCAGACGCCGCGCGATGGTCTTGCGCATGTTGTCGTGCGGGATCAACTCGTAGGAGCCGGGCTCGAAGAGGCGCAGGATGGCGTCGTCCCCCTCCCCCTTGAGGGGAGGGGCTAGGGGTGGGGGTTGAGAAGCGCTGGCGCTCGATGAAATACCCCCACCCGCGCCTTCGGCGCGACCTCCCCTCAAGGGGGAGGTGGAGGGCTGAGCTGCTGCCGCCTCGACATCCGCCTTGACCACCCGCCCATGCGGGCCGGAGCCGGCAATGGCGGCAAGGTCGAGACCCTTCTCGCGGGCAATGCGACGGGCGAGCGGCGTGGCGCGAACGGCGCCCTCCGTAGAGGCCGCAGCGGATTCACGCGGGACCGGGGCCGCCTCGTCCAGCTTTTTCGCCTGATCGGAAGCCGGCTTCGCAATGTCTTTTGCCTCGCTTGCCGCGGGCGTGGCGGCGGCATTCGTCGCGACAGCCTCGCCCTCCGCGTAAATCCACGCCACCGGCGAGCCGACCGGCAGGTCCACGCCTTCCTGGCCGGTGATGTTGCGGATCGTGCCTGTAGCCGGCGAGTCGATTTCCATCGCCGCCTTGTCGGTCTCGATCTCGAACAGCACGTCGCCCTGTTTGACGGTGGCGCCTTCCTCGACGAACCAGCGCGAAATCTTCCCGGTCGCCATGTCCATGTCGACCTTGGGCAGGATGACCTCGACCGGCATCAGCGGCGCCCCTGCACCAGGTCGCGTGCGGCGGCGACAATGCCGGGCACCTGCGGCACGGTGGCCTTCTCGAGTTCGGGATTATAGGGGATCGGCGTCTCCGCGCCGCCGAGGCGCACGATAGGCGCGTCGAGGTAATCGAAAGCCTCGCTCTCGGCGACCATGGCGGAAATCTCGGCGCCGATGCCCAGCGTCTTGACCGCCTCGTAGACGCACATCAGCCGCGAGGTCTTCTTGACGCTGTCGATGACGGTCTCCCGGTCGATCGGGCGGATGGTGCGCAGATCCACTACCTCGACGTCGATGCCCTCGCCTTCGAGCGTCGCGGCGGCTTCCAGCGCCTTGTGCACCATGATGGAGGTGCCGACGATGGTGAGGTCGCGGCCCTGGCGGCGTATCTCGGCCTTGCCGATCGGCACGGTATAATGGCCTTCCGGCACCGGCCCCTTCATCTTGTAGAGCAGCTTGTGCTCGAAGATCATCACCGGATCAGGATCGGCGATCGCTGCCAGCAGCATGCCCTTGGCGTCGTGCGGCGTCGCCGGCTGGATGACCTTGAGGCCAGGCACATGGCCGAGCCAGGCTTCCAGGCTCTGGCTGTGCTGGGCCGCCGCGCCCGTGCCGGAGCCGGCGGGAAAGCGCATCACCACCGGCACCGAGACCTCGCCGCCAAGCATGAAGCGCATCTTGGCGGCCTGGTTGACGATCTGCTCCATGCCGAGCGTGGCGAAATCGGAGAACTGGAACTCGAAGATCGGCCGCATGCCGGTGACGGCAGCGCCTACCGCCACGCCCGCGCCGCCAAGCTCGGAGATCGGCGTGTCCATCACCCGGTCGGCGCCGAAGCGCTCGACGAGGTCTCCGGTGACCTGGAAGGCGCCGCCATAGACGCCGATGTCCTCGCCCATCAGGAAGACGCGCTCGTCGGCCTCCATGGCCAGCGCCATCGCCTCCTGGATGGCCTGGGCATAGGAAAGTTCGCGCACGGCCATATCCATCACGCGCTCTCCGTGTAGACGTATCTGTCGTGGTCGGCGATTTCGGGCATCGGGCTTTCCTTGGCGAAGTCGATTCCCTCGGCGATCTCCTTGGCCACTGCCTCGCGCACCGCCTCGATGCCAGCGTCGTCGATCACGCCGAATTCCTTCAGCGCCGCCTCGAACTGGACGATCGGGTCGCGATTGGTCATCCAGTCCTCGATCTCTTCCTTGGTGCGGTAGCGGTTGCGGTCGCTCTTGGAATGGCCGCGATAGCGGTAGGTCTTCGATTCGATCAGCGTCGGCCCCTCGCCGCGCCGCGCGCGCTCCACCGCCGCCTGCGAGGCCTCGGCCACGGCCGAGAAATCGTTGCCGTCGACGATGACGCCCGGCATCGAATAGGCGGCGGCGCGCTCGGCGATGTTATGGACGGCGGTCGAGCGCTCGGTCGAGGTCGACATGCCGTAGCCGTTGTTCTCGCACACGAAGATCACCGGCAGCTTCCAGATCGCCGCCATATTGAGCGCCTCGTGGAAGGCGCCTTCATTGTTGGCGCCGTCGCCGAAAAAGGAGATGACGACCTTGCCGGTCTTCATCTTCTTCGACGTCAACGCGGCACCGACGGCGATCGGAATGCCGCCGGCGACGATGCCGTTGGCGCCGAGGTTGCCCTTGGCGACGTCGGCGATGTGCATGGAGCCGCCGCGGCCCTTGCAGTAGCCGGTGGTCTTGCCGAAGAACTCGGCGAACATGCGCTTCACGTCCGCGCCCTTGGCGATGCAATGGCCGTGGCCGCGATGGGTGGAGGTGATCTGGTCGTCGTCGGTCAACGGCATGCAGATGCCGAGCGCGCTCGCCTCCTGGCCGATGGAGAGATGCATGGTGCCGTGGATGAGGCCGCGCATGTAGCTGTCCTCCGCCCCTTCCTCGAAACGGCGGATGAGGTACATCTTGCGCAGTACCTCCCTGAGCTGGTCAGGGGAATAGTGCTGGAAGGCAAACGGCAGATTGCTCTGTTCGGCCGTTTTGTCCTCGGGGGCGACGGCCTTCTTCGCGACAGCCATGATATCAGTCTCCGTAGACGAGCTTGTCCTGGCGCGCGCGCAACTCGGCGAGCTTCGAGCCGGGCGCGACGGCGGCGTTGGCGTAGGTGATCAACTCGCCCTTCTTGATCGGCGCGGTCACCGACCCGCCCTGCAGCATACCGCAGGGAATGGCCTTGGCCGCGCGGGCCTCCGGCACGGTCATGATCCAGGCGCGGTAGCAGTACTCGCCTATGGCGTCGAGCTTGTCGCCCGGCTGCATGTCCTTCTTGGCGACGGCGCAGACTTCCGCCACAGGCTTGGACAGCGGCACCATGTCGGCCTTGCCGTAGAGCACGACGCGGGCGCAGGTGAGCGGCACTTCCAGCGAGGTCAGGTGGTAGGGGCGATGGAAGGTGAAATAGGGGCCGTGGCCCATCTTCAGGTCTTCCATGCGTTCCGAGATACGCGGATGCGACATGTCGGCGATGACGAAGACGCCGGGCGCGACGCCCTTGCCGATGGAATAATCCACCACGCCCACCTTCGACAGAACGCCGCCGTCCTTCTCGGGCACAAGCACTTTCGACAGTTCGCCGAGCGTCGCGGAGGGGCCGTGCATGCCCGGCTTGTCCGGCACCAGCCCGGTGGCGTTGGCGATCGCCGCCATCTCGACCATGGTCTTGGAGCCGTCGACGAACTCGACCAGCATGCGCACGTTCATGTTGCGGCGGTGCGCCTCTTCCTCGTAGTCGGGCGGGGTGGCGTCGATGTTGAGCGGGTTGTTCTTGCCCTTGCCGGCGGCGACGATCGGATGGCCCATCGCCGAGACGAACTCGATCAGTTCCATGCAGGACGACGGCTCGTCGCCGGCACCGAGCGAATAGGTGACCCCGAGTCGCTCGGCCTCGCTCTTGAGATAGGCGCCGATGGTCACGTCGGCCTCGACGTTCATCATGACGAGATGCTTGCCGTGCTCCATGGCGCGCAGGCCGATCTCGGCGCCGACGGCCGGCACGCCGGTGGCGTCGATGACGACGTCGATCAGGTCGCTGCCGATGACGAGGCCGGCGTCGTCGGTGACGGCGATCTTGCCGGCTTCCATCGCCTCGGTCATGGCCGAGGCGGTCGAGACCTCCCTGGCGTGGCCCTGTTCCTGGTAGGCGATATCGACGGCCTTGGCGGCGTTGGGCAGGCGCAATTCAGAGATCGCGCCGATCTCGATGCCGTCCATATGGGCGACGCGGGTGACGATGTCGGTCCCCATCTCGCCGGAGCCGATGAGGCCGATGCGGATCGGCTTGCCCGAGGCCTGCCGTTCCTTCAAATCGCGGGTGAGCCCGATCGGGGCGACGTTGACGGTCATCTGACACCTCCCTATGCGTCTGCATCATCACTATTGAACATCTGTCTTTCAATCAAGCATAATGTTCATATCTCGGCAGGATTTGCAGATGCCGGTCCCAGGCCGCGCCGTCACCTCGCACTTGCCGCCCCTGCCACCATCGGCTAGGACGCAGGCGCTTTGAACCTCCGTGGCCGGCAAGGCAAGCCGCAGGCGGAAGAATCCTGAGACGGACGACATTTTCATGGCCGACAAATCGCACAAGATGCTGGCGCGCCTGCCGCGCGGCTTCGCAGATCGCAGCGCCGACGATATCCGCGCGGTCGAGGAAATGACGGCCAGGATCAAGGCGGTCTACGAGCTTTACGGGTTCGAGCCGGCCGACCAGCCGATGATCGAATACACCGACGCGTTGGGAAAATTCCTGCCCGACCAGGACCGGCCGAACGAGGGCGTGTTCTCCTTCCAGGACGACGACGAGCAATGGCTGTCGCTGCGCTACGACCTCACCGCGCCGATGGCGCGCTTCGTGGCCGAGAACTACGAGCGGCTGCCGAAGCCGTTCCGCAGCTATCGGCAAGGCTGGGTGTTCCGCAACGAAAAGCCGGGACCGGGACGTTTTCGCCAGTTCATGCAGTTCGACGCCGACACGGTCGGCACGCCGGGCGTCGCGGCGGATGCCGAAATGGCGATGATGATGGCCGACGTGATGGAAGCGCTGGGGATTAAGCGCGGCGACTATGTCATCCGGGTGAACAACCGCAAGGTGCTCGACGGCGTGATGGAGGCGATCAGGCTCGGCGGCGAGGAGAATGCAGGACGCCGGCTGACGGTGCTGCGGGCGATCGACAAGCTGGATAAGGTGGGGTCCGACGGCGTGCGCGACCTGCTCGGCAAGGGCCGACTGGACGAGAGCGGGGATTTTACGAAGGGTGCGGGGCTGGATGAAGCCCAGTCTGAGAACATTCTTTCGGTCGTAGCTCATACTGACCGTGAAATGTTGAGCGCTGCTGATGCCGAGCTTTCATTTCTAGCCAACATTAAAATTCTAGCCGGATCTGCGGGAGCGGACGAGCTTTACGAAATATCCAAGCTGGTTCGCGCCGCAGGCTACGGCCCTGACCGCATAAAGATCGATCCCTCCGTCGTGCGCGGCCTCGAATATTACACCGGCCCCGTCTACGAGGCCGAATTGCTGGCCGAAATTCCCAACGAAGAGGGAAAGATCGTGCGCTTCGGCTCGGTCGGCGGCGGCGGGCGGTATGACGGGCTGGTGTCGCGCTTTCGCGGTGAGCCGGTGCCGGCGACGGGTTTTTCCATCGGCGTTTCACGGCTGATGACGGCGCTGAAGAACCTCGGCAAGCTCGATACCTCCGACGTCGTCCAGCCGGTGGTGGTGCTGGTCATGGACCGCGACACGGAAAGCCTCGGACGATACCAGAAGATGGTGTCCGACCTTCGTCAGGCCGGTATCCGCGCCGAGATGTATCTCGGCGGCGCCGGCATGAAGGCGCAGCTCAAATACGCCGACCGGCGCGGCTCCCCGATCGCGGTGATCCAGGGGGGCAACGAGCGAGAGGCCGGCGAGGTGCAGCTCAAGGACCTGATCGAGGGCGCGCGGCAGGCGGCGGCCATCGCCGATCACGCCGAATACAAGGAGGCGCGACCGGGCCAGGTGACCGTGAAGGAAGCCGACCTGGTGGCGGAGGTGCGCAAGATACTGGACGCGCAGGCGGCGGAGCGGCAGCGTGGGTGAGGGCAGCATTCCTTCGCGCCCCCCTCTGTCCTGCCGGACATCTCCCCCACACGGGGGGAGATCTGCCTTCGCGTCGATCTTCGCTAATCGCCAACGTTTGAGAGTTGCCGGCAAGGTCGACGCTGCCGATCTCCCCCCGTGTGGGGGAGATGCCGAGTGGCCCCGTTGGCAGGACAGAGGGGGGCGCCGTAAAGCACCGTCCCCGCCAATCTCATCTCCCGCACACCTCATCCGTCTCGACGCCGCGCGCCGAGCCACCTTCTCCCACAAGGGGAGAAGGGAAGGCGCGGCCTCATGACGTTCCTGGCCATCGATCACGTCCAGATCGCCATGCCGGCCGGCCGCGAGGCCGAGGCGCGCGGCTTCTATGCCGGCGTGCTCGGGCTTGCCGAGGTCGAGAAGCCGGCGAGCCTCGCGGGCCGCGGCGGCTGCTGGTTCGAGAGCGGCGCGATAAAAGTGCATCTCGGCGTCGATTCCGATTTCCATGCCGCCGCCAAGGCGCATCCCGCCTTTCTGGTCGATGACGTGGCCGCGCTCGAGCGCCGGGCCACCGAGGCGGGAGCGACGGTGAAGCGCGACGTGGCGCTGGACGGCTACGACCGCATCCACGTGTTCGATCCGTTCGGCAACCGCATCGAACTGATGCAGAGGGCCGCGCCGTGACCGCCCGCCTCCCTGCCTTCGCCGCCGACATCGCAGCGACACTGGCCGAGCGCGGCGCGCCTCTGGTCGAGGTGCCGGTGCTGCAACCGGCCAACCCGTTCCTCGACATGGCCGGCGAGGATCTGCGCCGGCGCATCTTCCTCACCGAGAGCGAGACCGGCGAAGCGCTCTGCCTGCGTCCCGAATTCACCATCCCCGTCTGCCGCGACCATATCGCAGCCCAAGCCGGCACGCCGCGCCGCTACGGCTATCTCGGCGAAGTTTTCCGCCAGCGCCGCGACGGGGCGAGCGAATTCTTCCAGGCCGGCGTCGAGGATCTCGGCGAGACCGACATGGCGGCCGCGGACGCCCGCTCGGTAGCGGACGCGCAGGCGCTGCTTGCCCGCGTGCTGCCTTCGACCGCCCTTTCGATCACGCTGGGCGACCAGGCGCTGTTCGAAGCGGTGCTCGCGGCGCTCGGCCTGCCGCGCGGCTGGCGCATGCGGTTGGCGCGTGCCTTCGGTTCCCACGCCATGCTGGAGGCGGCATTGGCCGACCTCGCCAATCCGCCGCGCAACGCGGCCCTGCCGCAGCCCGTCGCCATGCTGGCGCTGGACGGCGACGCCGAGGCGCTCGCCGCGCATATCGCCGAGGGCATGGAGCGCGCCGGCCTACCGGCCACCGCCGGGCGCGCGCCGGCGGACATCGCGCGCCGGCTGATCGAGAAGGCGCAACTGCGCTCGGTGCGGCTGTCCGACGAGGCGTTTTCCGCGCTCAAGACCTTCCTCGCCATCGACGTGCCGCTGCCGGACGCCACCGCCGCGCTGGAGCGTTTTGCTGCCGACGCAGGGCTTTCGCTCGACGCGGCGCTCGAGACCTTCGCCGAAAGGGCCGACGCCATCGCCGGGCACGGCCTGCCGCTGGAGACGATCCGCTACGACGCCGCATTCGGCCGGCCGCTCGACTATTATACCGGGCTCGTCTTCGAGATCGGCACGGCAACGGGCGAGCGCCCGCTGGCCGGCGGCGGCCGCTACGACCGGCTCTTGACCCTGCTGGGTGCGAAAGCAGCGATTCCAGGGGTTGGATTCTCGGTGTGGCTCGACCGGATCGAGGCGGCGCAGGAGGGAAAATGAGTCTTTTGTTTTCGACCCCCACCCCTAACCCCTCCCCACAAGGGGGAGGGGAACTCTGCCGCAGCTCTGGAATTCCGTCTCAGGATGTTATCGTCGGCAGCGATACGGCCAGATCCCCCTCCCCCTTGTGGGGAGGGGTTAGGGGTGGGGGTAGCATGGCCGCAACGGGCGGGTCTGTCCCAGCCATAACGTGCGTAACCCTGCCATGACCGTCACCCTCGCCCTGCCCTCGAAAGGCCGCCTCAAGGATCAGGCGCTGGAGATTCTGGCCAAGGCCGGCCTTCCGGTCAGCCTGCCGGAAGATGCGCGCAAGTATCATGCGCGGATCGACGGAAGGAGCGACATCGAGGTCGTCTTCCTGTCCGCCTCGGAGATCGCGGGCGAGATCGGCGCCGGCGCGGTGGATCTCGGCGTCACCGGCGAGGACCTGGTGCGCGAGACGCTGGCGGACTGGGAAAGCCGCGCCGAGATCGTGGCTCGGCTCGGCTTCGGCCATGCCGACGTGGTGGTGGCCGTTCCCGACATCTGGCTCGACGTCGAGACCATGGCCGATCTCGACGACGTCGCCGCCGATTTCCGCCAGAAGCACGGCCGTCGCCTCCGGATCGCCACGAAATACTGGCGGCTCACCCAGCAGTTCTTCACCGCCAAGCACGGCATCCAGGTCTATCGCATCGTCGAAAGCCTCGGGGCAACCGAGGGCGCGCCGGCGGCCGGCTCGGCCGACATCGTCGTGGACATCACCTCCTCGGGCTCGACGCTGCGCGCCAACCATCTGAAAATTCTCTCCGATGGCGTCATCCTGCGCTCGCAGGCCTGCCTGGTGGCCTCGCGAAAGGCGCGGGCGCCGGCGGACGAAGCGCTAATCGCGGAGATCGGGGAGAAGACGGCGAAGGCAGCCGGTTGAATCTTCGACGAAGCGGAATTTTCTGCCTGAACGGCGCTGACCTTACCGGGCACCTCCTACCATAGCGGCATTGCGCGACCGCTCCCGGGTGCTAGGTTCTTTCACAGTTTGCGGAGGAGATGACCATGGCGACTGGCACCACGGCGCTGCGCAGCGCAGGGCGTGAAGGGTCCTTCATCGAACCCCGCGACGGGCTTTCGCGCGTCTCGGGCGACCGCTCCGTGCCGCTGCTGGTAAAAACCATCCCGCAGCAATTCGCGGAGACCGCACAGACCTATGCCGATCGTGACGCCGCCATCTTCGTCGGCCAGGACAGGCGCTTCACCTGGGCGGAACTGGCCGAGACGGTCGATGCCTTCGCCGCCGGGCTGCTGGCGCTCGGGCTCGAAAAGGGCGACCGCATCGGCATCTGGTCGCCGAACCGCTGGGAGTGGCTGGTCACCCAGTTCGCAACCGCGCGCATCGGGCTCATCCTGGTCAACATCAATCCGGCCTATCGGCTGACCGAGCTGGAATATGCGCTGAACAAGGTTGGCTGCAAGGCACTGGTCACGGCTTCCAGCTTCAAAAGCTCGGACTATCTCGGAATGCTGGCGGCGCTGGCGCCGGAACTGGAGACGGCGGAGCCGGGCGCGCTCGACGCCGCCAGGCTGCCGTCGCTCAAGTCGGTCATCCGCATGGGCGAGGAAAATTCGCCCGGCCTATTCAACTTCGGCGACGTGCTTGCCATGGGCGGACGCGACGAGCACGACAGCCTCGACCGCATCACCGACTCGCTCAAGCCGTCGGATGCCATCAACATCCAGTTCACTTCCGGCACCACCGGCGCGCCGAAGGGCGCGACGCTGACGCATCTCAACATCGTCAACAACGGCAATTTCGTCACCTCGGCGATCAAGCTGACGGCCGACGACAGGCTCTGCATTCCCGTGCCGCTCTACCATTGCTTCGGCATGTCGATGGGGACGATGGGCTGCGTGACCAAGGGCGCGACGATGGTCTTTCCGGGCGAAGGCTTCGATCCGGGCGCGACGCTCAACGCCATCGAGGCGGAGCGCTGCACCGGGGTCTACGGCGTGCCGACCATGTTCGTGGCCATGCTCGACCATCCGGATTTCAAGCGCTTCGATCTTACCAGCCTGCGCACCGGCATCATGGCAGGCTCCCCCTGCCCGATCGAAGTAATGAAGAAGGTGGTGTCGCTGATGCACATGAGCGAGGTCACCATCGCCTACGGCATGACCGAGACCAGCCCGGTCTCCTTCCAGTCCGGCACGGACGACCCGCTGGAAAAGCGCGTCTCGACGGTCGGGCGCATCCAGCCGCATGTCGAATGCAAGGTCATCGATGCGGACGGTGCGACGGCGCCGGTCGGCGAGCGGGGCGAATTGTGCACGCGCGGCTATTCCGTGATGAAGGGCTATTGGGAGGACGCGGAGCGCACGGCCGAGGCGATCGACGCCGACGGCTGGATGCACACCGGCGACCTCGCCACGATCGACGCCGGCGGTTTCTGTAACATCGTCGGGCGGGTCAAGGACATGGTGATCCGGGGCGGCGAGAACGTCTATCCGCGCGAGGTGGAGGAATTCCTCTACCGGCATCCCAAGGTGCGGGAGGTGCAGGTGTTCGGCGTGCCGGACGAAAAATACGGCGAGGAGCTTGCCGCCTGGATCGTGCTCAAGCCCGGCGAGGATGCGACCGAAGAGGAGATCCGGGCGTTCTGCCAGGGCCAGATCGCACATTACAAGGTGCCGCGCTATGTCCGCTTCAGGGACACGCTGCCAATGACGGTGACGGGCAAGGCGCAGAAATTCGTCATGCGCGAGGCGATGAGCGAAGAACTGGGACTGACGGAGGCAAAGACCGCCTGAGCGCAGCCCTTCACATAGCGACCTTGTCGACGCTGCTCCTGCCGACACCTGCCCTGAAGGAACGGATCGTCCCGGCCATCTCCAGGCATTCCGCCTGCATGGACGTGTTTCGCCGCCACGCCAGGCAGATGGTGCGGTCGGGCGCCGGTTCCTCGAACGGCACAAGCCGCACGTTGGGCGTGACGGCAGCGGCCTCGGCCGCCATTTCGGGAATGAGCGTCACGCCCATGCCGTGCGCCACCATCTGCAGGAGGGTGGTCAGGCTGGTGGCGCTGAAGCTCGCCATGACGCGTGGCTGGACCTTGCCGCAGACCGCCAGCGCCTGGTCGCGCAGGCAATGCCCCTCCTCCAGAAGCATCAGGCGTTCGAGGGCCGGGCTCTCCGGCGATACCGGCGGATCGATGAAGCCGGCGTCGTCGGTTGGCACGGCCAGCAGGAAGCGGTCGGCGAAAAGTGGCTCCACCACCAGCCCGCCGCGCTCCAGCGGCAGGGCGGCGATCAGCGCATCCAACCGGCGCGCCGCCACGTCGTCGACGAGCGTGGGTGTGGTCGCCTCGCGGATCTCGACCTGCAGTTCGGGGAAGCGACGCCTCAGTTCGGCAAGGAGACCGGGCAAGAGATAGGGGGCCACGGTCGGAATGATGCCGAGGCGAAACGGGCCGGACATGCCGCGGGCGCCGCGCGCAGCATTTTTCTCGATCGCGCGCATCTGATCCAGCACGAGCTCGACGCGCTCGCGCAGCGCGACGCCCTCGCTGGTCAGGCGCACGGCCCTGCCGCCCCGCTCGAACAGCTTCATCCCAAGCTGTCGCTCCATCTTGCCGATCTGCGCCGACAGGGCCGGCTGAGAGACGCCGGCAAGATCAGCCGCGCGGCCGAAATGGGCGGTTTCAGCCAAAGCCTCGAAATACTCCATCTGGCGGATGGTCAAAGCTATCATAACTTTTTCTTATCAGCTTTTATGCAAATCGCAATTTGCGTTTATGAAAAACAGGCGCTAGGCTGGAACGGTTCCAAACTGGCGTCGCTGCTGCGACGGCCGGGACGGCGAAGATCACCCACCCAGACAGGGAGGCACGAGGCCAGAGACAGGCTCTCCGCAACGGGATCCTTTTTCGAGCGGCGGCGCGAGGCGCAGGCTGCAACCTCGGCCTTCCAGGCATCAGCGGAGAGCATGATGGACGCGAAAACCGACGACAAGAACACCGGCAAATGCCCTTTCAGCGGCAGCCAAGGGCATCGCAACCGCGACTGGTGGCCCGAACAATTGGATGTGCAGGTTCTCCACGCCAACTCGAAGCTTTCCGACCCGATGGGTGAGGCCTTCGACTACGCCAGGGAGTTCGAAAGCCTCGATCTCGATGCCGTCATCGCCGACCTGAAGGCGCTGATGACGGATTCGCAGGATTGGTGGCCGGCGGATTTCGGCCATTACGGCGGTCTCTTCGTGCGCCTGGCCTGGCACAGCGCCGGCACCTACCGCATCACCGATGGGCGCGGCGGCGCCGGCGGCGGTCAGCAGCGTTTCGCCCCGCTCAATTCCTGGCCGGACAATGTGCTCCTCGACAAGGCGCGGCGGCTGCTGTGGCCGATCAAGCAGAAATACGGGCGCAAGATCTCCTGGGCCGACCTGTACGTCCTTGTCGGCAACGCGGCACTGGAATCGATGGGCTTCAAGACGTTCGGCTTCGCCGGCGGCCGTGCCGACACCTGGGAGCCGGAAGAGCTCTACTGGGGCCCGGAAGGCACCTGGCTCGGCGACGAGCGCTACAGCGGCGAGCGCCAGCTCGCCGAGCCGCTGGGCGCGGTGCAGATGGGCCTCATCTACGTCAATCCCGAAGGTCCGAACGGCAAGCCGGATCCGGTCGCGGCGGCCAAGGACATTCGCGAAACGTTCTTCCGCATGGCCATGAACGACGAAGAGACCGTGGCGCTGATCGCCGGCGGCCACACGTTCGGCAAGACCCACGGCGCCGGTGACCCGTCCTTCGTCGGCGTGGCGCCGGAAGGGGCCGCGATCGAGGACCAGGGCCTCGGCTGGAAGAGCAAGTATGGCACCGGCATGGGCGGCGACACGATCGGCAGCGGCCTCGAAGTCACCTGGTCGCAGACGCCGACGAAGTGGAGCAATTATTTCTTCGACAATCTGTTCCGCTACGAATGGGAGCTGACGAAGAGCCCGGCGGGCGCCTGGCAATGGGTCGCCAAGGACGCTCCGGAGAACGTCCCCCTCGCGCACGACACGTCGAGAATGCAGCGCCCCACAATGCTGACGACCGACCTTTCGCTGCGTTTCGACCCGGAATACGAGAAGGTTTCGCGCCGATTCTACGAGAACCCGGACCTGTTCGCGGACGCCTTCGCCCGCGCCTGGTTCAAGCTGACCCATCGCGACATGGGTCCGAAGATCCGCTACCTCGGCCCGCTGGCGCCGCAGGAAGAGCTGATCTGGCAGGATCCGGTTCCGGCCGTCGATCATCCGCTGGTCGACGAAAAGGATATCGCCGACCTCAAGGCCAGGGTCCTGGCATCCGGCCTGTCCGTGTCCGAGCTCGTCTCGACGGCATGGGCGTCGGCATCCACCTTCCGCGGCTCCGACAAGCGCGGCGGCGCCAACGGCGCGCGCATCCGCCTCGCCCCGCAGAAGGACTGGGAGGTCAACCAGCCCGACCAGTTGCAGAAGGTCCTTTCGACGCTGGACTCCATCCGCCAGGCGTTCAACGCCTCGGCTTCCGGCGGCAAGAAAGTCTCGCTCGCCGATCTGATCGTGCTCGGCGGCTCGGCCGCCATCGAGAAGGCGGCGAAGGATGCCGGCGTTGACGTGACCGCGCCCTTCACGCCCGGTCGCACGGACGCCTCGCAGGACCAGACCGACGCCGAATCCTTCGCGCCGCTCGAACCGCGCCAGGATGCCTTCCGCAACTACACCAATGCGAACAAGACGCAGTTCATGGCGCCGGAAGAGGCGATGGTGGACCGGGCGCAGTTGCTCAGGCTGACCGGACCCGAACTGACGGCCCTCGTCGGCGGACTGCGCATCCTGGGCGCCAATGCGGGCGGCTCCAGGCACGGCGTGTTCACGGACCGGCCTGGCACGTTGACCAACGACTTCTTCGTCAACCTGCTCGACATGGCCACCCAATGGGCTCCGGCCGGCGAAGGCGTCTATGAGGGCCGCGACCGCAAGAGCGGCGACCTGAAATGGACGGCGACGCGCGTCGACTTGATCTTCGGCTCGCACTCGCAATTGCGCGCCTTCGCGGAAGTCTACGGCAGTGCCGACGCGAAGGAGACGTTCGCGAAGGACTTCGTCAAGGCCTGGACCAAGGTAATGAACGCCGACCGCTTCGACCTCGTCGGAGCACGAAAGGCGGCGTAGGCCGATCGATGATCGATTGCCGAACAGGCGCGGCGCAAGCCGCGCCTGTTTTGCTTTCCATCCATAACGGGCTTGTGAAACGGCCCGGCTACGGCTAGCAGTCCAGCATTCGGGTGTGCCGAAAACGGGAAAACCGACATGCGACTGGGCGGACGGCTGGCGGCAGCCATCGAAGTGCTTGAAGACATCAACCGGCGGCATCGGCCGGTTGCCGACGCGCTGAAGGATTGGGGCCTCTCCCATCGTTTCGCGGGCGGAGGCGACCGCGCCGCGATCGGCAACATCGTCTATGACGCGCTGCGCCGCAGACGCTCGGCCGGCTGGCTTCTCGGCGACGACACGCCCCGCGCCATCGCCATCGGTGCCCTGCTGCTGGAATGGAGGCTGACGCCGCAGAAGCTCGGCGCGGCACTTGAAGGCGACAAATTCGCGCCGCCGCCACTGACGTCCGCAGAGCTGGCGGCGATTTCCCACAACAGGGACGAAGCCGCGCCGCCGGCCGTGAAAGCCGACTGCCCGGATTGGTGCGCCCCGCTGCTCGAGGAAAATTTCGGCGACCGCTGGGTCGACGAAGGTTCGGCACTGGCGATGCGCCCGCCGCTCGACCTCAGGGTCAATGCGCTGAAGGCGGCGACCGACGAAGTGCTCGGCGAACTCGAGGACACCGGCGCACGGCCGGCGGCGATCGCGGCGAACGGCATCCGCATCGCGCCGATCGAAGGTGATGGCCGCCATCCCAACGTCCAGGCCGAGCCGGCTTTCCAGAAGGGCTGGTTCGAAGTGCAGGACGAAGGCTCGCAGATCGTCGCGACGCTTGCCGGGGCCGAACCCGGCATGCAGGTGCTCGATTATTGCGCGGGCGCCGGCGGCAAGGCGCTGGCGCTGTCGGCGGCGATGGACGGCCAGGGGCAGATCTTCGCGCATGACTCCGAAAAGCAGCGGCTCGCGCCGATCTTCGAGCGCATGCGCCGCTGCGACAGCCGCAATATCCAGGTGGCGGCGAAGCCGGCCGACCTCATCCCGTTGCAGGACAGGATGGATATCGTGCTGGTCGATGCACCCTGCACGGGCTCCGGTACCTGGCGGCGCAGGCCGGACGCCAAATGGCGGCTGACGGAGAGGCAGCTCGACGCCAGAAGGGGCGAGCAATCCGCCATTCTCGATGCCGCGAGCGCCTATGTGAAGCCGGGCGGCCTGCTCGTCTACATTACCTGCTCCGTGTTCGACGAAGAAAACGGCAGGCAGGTCTCGGCGTTCCGGCAACGCGACGCGGGTTTCTCGCCCGTCGACCATACGGCGTTGTGGCACCGGCATTTTCCCGGACACGCGGACGCCGCGCGGATCGACGTCGATGCCGGCATCTCGCTGTCCCCGGCGTGCAGCGGCACGGACGGCTTCTTCTTCTGTGCAATGCGCAAGGCCGGCTGAGCCCGCTTGACGCGGCGCACAACCGCTCCAGATGAGGAAGCGGTCCTTCCGGGTGAGTTCATGCACCGCTATCTGTCTCTCGCACTCTTCCTGCTCATCGTCCTGGGCGGCGGCCTCGCCATCGGATACGCGACGCTGCCGGGCGACTGGTATGCAGGTCTGGCCAAGCCCGCCTTCAATCCGCCGAACTGGGTGTTCGCTCCTGTCTGGAGCCTGCTCTACATATGCATCGCGCTGGCTGGCTGGCGTATCTGGCGCGCCGGCAAAAGCGCGCCCCTGAAGCCGTTGTGGATCGGCCAGCTCATCCTCAACTTCCTGTGGTCGCCGGTCTTCTTCGGATTGCGGCTGCCCGGACCGGCTCTCGTCGTCATCCTCGCCCTGCTTGCGACAATCCTTGTTTTCATCGCGCGCGCATGGAACCGCGACCGGATCGCGGCCTGGCTGTTCATCCCCTATGCGGCATGGGTCGCCTTCGCGTCGCTGCTCAACGCCGCGATCGTGCGGCTGAACTGACGTCGGCGGCGACCTTGATTGCTGCATTGCAACATAACCATTGCCTGCGCAGGCCCGCTCTGCGATAAGCCGGCTATCGCAGCAGCCGAAGGCGCGTGACATGGCGGCCAAGACCGTACCGGCACCGGACTACGAGGAGCGCGTCCGATCCTCGTTCGCGCGGCAAAAGGCGATGGAGACGATCGGCGCGGAGCTGACGCTGGTGACGCCCGGCATCGTCGAGATCGAGATGCCCTATTCGGATAGGCTGACCCAGCAGCACGGCTTCCTTCATGCGGGCGTCATCTCGACGGCGCTGGATTCGGCCTGCGGCTACGCCGCCTTCTCGCTGATGCCGGAGAATGCCGGCGTGCTCACCATCGAGTTCAAGGTCAACCTGCTGTCTCCGGGACGCGGCGAGCGCTTCCTGTTCCGCGGCTCCGTCACCAAGCCCGGCCGCACCATCATCGTCGCCGACGGCCAGGCCTACGCCTACAGCGCGGACGGCGAGGCAAGGCTGATCGCCACCATGACGGGAACGATGATGGCGGTGACCGGGCGTGACGGGATAGCAGGCTGACGCATGGCCGCCGTTGCGACCATAGACGGCAAGTCCGTTCTCTTCGTCATGGCCGTGGAGGCCGAATACGGACCGCATCTCAATCGTCTTTTTCAGCCCCTGATGACAGGCGTAGGCCCTGTCGAGGCGGCCGTGCGCATGGGCGTCGAACTGGCGCGGCTCAGCACAGAGCATGCCCTTCCCGATCTGGTCGTGTCACTGGGATCCGCGGGCTCGCGGCGCCTCGAGCAGACAGAGATCTACCAGGCCGTCTCGGTCGGCTATCGCGACATGGATGCCTCACCACTCGGCTTCGAGAAAGGCAGGACGCCCTTCCTCGATCTGCCGGCTGCCGTGCCGCTTCCCTTCCGAATACCGGGCATAGACGAGGCGACCCTTTCGACCGGCGGCGCGGTTGTTTCCGGCGACGCCTATGACGCCATCGATGCCGACATGGTCGACATGGAGACCTTCGCGATATTGCGCGCCTGCCAGCAGTTCGCGCTGCCGCTGATCGCGCTGCGCGCCATTTCCGACGGCGCGACGGAACTTCGCCACGTCGGCGACTGGACGGAATATCTCCACGTCATCGACGAGAAACTGGCGGGTGCAGTCGGCCTCATGGAGCAGGCGCTGGGCGACGGGACGATCCGCCTCTGAAGTCCGGGCACACACCCATTGCGTCGAATCGGTTCTTTCTCTAAAGGCTCGCCATGACGACGCACCCCGACACAGTTCTCATCATCGATTTCGGCAGCCAGGTCACGCAGCTCATCGCAAGACGAGTGCGCGAGGCGGGCGTTTATTGCGAAATCGCGCCGTTCCAGTCGGCCGAGGAAGCCTTCCGGCGCATCAATCCCAAGGCCGTCATCCTCTCCGGCAGTCCTCATTCCACCGTCGATATCGGCAGCCCCCGCGCGCCGGAGGCGGTGTTCTCCGCCGGTATTCCGGTGCTTGGCATCTGCTACGGCGAGCAGACCATGTGCGCGCAGCTCGGCGGCAAGGTCGAGGCCGGCCACCATCGCGAATTCGGCCGCGCCTTCCTCGAAATCCAGGACGAATGCGCGCTGTTCGACGGCGTCTGGGCCAAGGGCACGCGCCATCAGGTCTGGATGAGCCACGGCGACCGTGTCACCGCCCTGCCGCCCGGCTTCCACGTCGTCGGCACGTCCACCGGCGCGCCCTTCGCGGCGATCGCCGACGAGGCACGCAAATTCTACGCCGTGCAGTTCCATCCCGAAGTCGTGCACACGCCGGACGGCGCCAAGCTGCTCAGGAACTTCGTCCACCACATCGCCGGCCTGCGCTCCGATTGGACGATGGCGGCCTATCGCGAGCAGGCGGTCGAGCAGATCAGGAAGCAGGTCGGCACCGGCAAGGTGATCTGCGCACTGTCGGGCGGCGTCGATTCCTCGGTCGCGGCGCTGCTGATCCACGAAGCGGTCGGCGACCAGCTCACCTGCATCCTCGTCGACCACGGCCTGATGCGCAAGAACGAGGCGGCCGACGTGGTGGCGATGTTCCGCCAGCACTACAACCTGCCGCTGATCCTGGTCGACGCCTCGGACAAGTTCATCTCCGCCCTGGAGGGCGAGAGCGATCCGGAAACGAAGCGCAAGACCATCGGGCGGCTGTTCATCGAGGTGTTCGAGGAGCAGGCGAAGAAGCTTGGCGGGGCGGATTTTCTTGCCCAGGGCACGCTCTATCCCGACGTCATCGAAAGCGTTTCCTTCACCGGCGCCACCTCCTCCACCATCAAGTCGCACCACAATGTCGGCGGCCTGCCGGAGCGCATGAACATGAAGCTGGTGGAGCCGCTGCGCGAGCTGTTCAAGGACGAGGTGAGGGCGCTCGGCAAGGAACTCGGCCTGCCTGAAAGCTTCATCGGCCGCCATCCCTTCCCTGGTCCTGGCCTTGCCATCCGCTGCCCCGGCGGCGTGACGCGCGACAAGCTGGAGATCCTGCGTGAGGCCGATGCCATCTATCTCGACGAAATCCGCAAGGCCGGACTCTACGACGCGATCTGGCAGGCATTCGCCGTGCTGCTGCCGGTGCAGACGGTCGGCGTCATGGGCGACGGCCGCACCTACGACTTCGTCCTTGCGCTGCGCGCCGTGACCTCGGTGGACGGCATGACGGCGGATTTCTACCACTACGACATGGACTTCCTCGGCCGCGCCGCCACCCGCATCATCAACGAGGTGAAAGGCATCAACCGCGTCGTCTACGACGTGACGAGCAAGCCGCCAGGTACAATCGAGTGGGAGTAGTCACGGTTGGACCGCGTTTTCTGAACGACCAAGTTCTGCATCTAGCAAGACTTGGTTTCCCGGATACTCAAGAGCGCTGACACGATACCGCCCCTTATGGGATTATCTCTTCGCAAGCGAGACGGCGCTGCAAAGAGGTAAAGCCTTGTCGTGAAAGGATAGGCGCGAAATATCCTCGCACGGCTGTCCGCTTATTGCCGTTCCGGCGCCTTCTCACCGGAGCGGTAGGCGGATCGCCAGCCCAGTCTCGTCTCGATGCGCCGGGCGCTTTCCTTGACCAGCGCCACCAGATCGGGGTTCTTCTGGGTGACCTTCATATCCGGCACCACGATCGAGATGGTGGCGCGGCAGGCGCCCTGGCTGTCGCAAATGGGCGCTGCGATACAGGCGACGGAGAAGTCGGATTCGCCGGCCTGGATCGACAGGCCCTGCTCCAGCGCGGTGGCGGCGCTGCGGGAAAGCTGCGCTTTGTCGGTTTCGGCGCGACCGGTCGGCGACGCGGTGGCGCAGCGGCCGAATATCTCCAGGCGCTCGGCCTCGGGCAGATGTCCCACCAGCAGCCGGCCGGAGGCCGTCCAGTTGAGCGGCGAGCGCGTGCCGACGCGCGAGGTGACTTGGAAATGGTCCAGCCCCTCCTCCATGGCGAGCACCACCATGTCGTCGCCGTCGCGGCCACAGACCTGCACCGTCTCGCCCGAGCCGCGCGCCAGCTCGTGCATTTCGTGGACAGCCACGTTGAGCAGGTCGAGCGAACGGGCATAAGTCAGGCCGTAATGGTAAAGCCTGGGGCCGAGCCACAGCAGCCCGCCGTCGGTGCGGTCGAGCATCTCCTTGTCCACCAGATCGTCGACGATGACATAGATGGTGGAGAGCGGCGCGCGCACGGCGCGCGCGATCTCATAGGCGGTGGCAGGCCGTCCTTCCTTCTGCAGGTGGTCGAGGATCTGCAGCGCCCGGTCGATGCCGCTGGTGCGCGTACGGCGGGGTCCCGCCGGATCGGCGGCGCCTGTTTCGATGTTGGCGGCAGTGGTCGACATGAGGTTCCTATGGAAGCGTATTTCAGCTCCGTTGGCTAACGCGGCAGAGGCGGGTTCACAAGAGACGACAAGCGCACGCCCGCCGCAATCCCGGACACCCTCAATCCGGCCATTTCAAGATCGCCGCCTCGCGCGCCAGCAGCCGTTCGACGAAAGGCGTTGCGATCGGCGTGTTGGACTTGCGTGCGGTCTCCAGTTCCTCGGCCAGGCGCCTCGCCACCGTGAATTCCTCGTCCGGGTGCAGATTGCAGGGATCGAGGAAGAAAGTGCCGTGCTCGACCTCGTGGTCGCGCACGATCACCGGCGGATCGCCGGCGGCCAGCCGGTCGGCGAGGTCCCAGGCGGTGATGTTGGCCGTCTGCGGGTCGACCGCCACCTTCAGGCGGTCGAGCGGGTTGTTCGTCGGGTCCGGCACGATCGTCGCCGTCACGCCCGGCCGGCCGGCCAGCACTTCCACCCAGCAGTCGAGCGCCCGGCGCTCGCGGGCGCGGATGCCGGCGTGGTCGCGACTCTTCCAGGCCTGCAAGGCTGCCAGCGCGCCCACGATGCCCTCCTTGCCGACCTTCATGCCGCGGCCGATGCCGCGGTTCTGCAGATAGGTGTCGCGCACCCGTTCCTTGGAGCCGGCGACGATGCCCGAGGTCGGCCCGCCGAGAAACTTGTGGCCGGAATAGAGCGCGAGGTCGGCGCCGTCCTTCAGGAAGCCTGTCAGGTCGTATTCGGAGGCCGCGTCGACGATCACCGGCACACCACGGGCATGGCAGACGTCGCAGAACACTTTCAGCGGGATCTGCGCGTAGTCGACGACGTGGTGCGACACGACATAGACGGCCGCCGCGGTGCGCTCGGTGATGGCGCCGGCGAGCTGGTAGGCATGGGCGCTGGTCGCCTGGCCGACCGGCACGACCCTGGCGCCGGCAAGGCGGATCGCCTGCTCGACCGGCGCGCCGTAGCTGACCATATGACCGGACTGGATCAGCACCTCATCCTTCAGCCCCGTCGTGTCCGGCAGCCGCTCTATTGCCGCGAGGTCCGGCCCGGTCATGCAGGCGGCGACCGCCAGCGTGATGCCTGCCGAGCAGGAGGCGGTGACGAAACCCGCCTCCGCGCCGGTCAATTCGGCGATCACCGTGCTGGCGCGGCGGTAGAGGTCGCCCATCTCGACGAATTGGGTGAGGATCGCCGAAACGGCATCGACGGCGCCGGGCACGACGATGGAGGCGCCCAGCGCCGTCATCGTGCCGGAGACGTTGACGACCGGCCTGAGGTTGAGTGCGGCGCGGATATTCTGTTCGGTCATGTTCCCGGGACTCCAATTGGTTCGGCCGGGTCGAACGAACTACCGGCATCGACTGGAAGTGTACCCCCACCCCTGACCCCTCCCCTCAAGGGGGAGGGGGATTCTTTGCGCGCGGCAGCTTCCTCTCCCCCTTGAGGGGAGGGGTCAGGGGCGGGGGTAACTTTCATGTGTGATCGCCCTTAATCAATCGCCGGTCAGTCAATCGCCACGATGGCTTCGATCTCGACGGTGATCTGCCCCGGCAGCGAGCCGTGGCCGACGGCCGAACGGGCATGCACGCCGGACAACCCGAACACCTCCACCATCAGGTCGGAACAGCCGTTGATAACGGCAGGATGATCGCCGAAGTCGGGCGCGGCGTTGACCATACCGAACAGTTTTATCACCCTGCGCACGCGCGACAGGTCGCCGAGCGCGGACTGCATGACGGCAATCAGGTTGATGCCGGTCAGACGCGCGTCGGCATAGGCCTGTTCAATGGAAACGCCTGCACCGACCTTGCCGGTATGCTGGCGGCCGCCCGGTTCGGTCGGTCCCTGGCCAGACAGGTAGAGCAGTTTTCCTTCCTGGACATGGGTGACGAAATTGGCGATCGGCGGCGGCGCCGACGGCAAGGTGATACCGAGCGCCTTCAAGCGCTCATTGGGGCTCTCGTTGGGCGTTTCTTGCAGACGCTTCGGTTCGGGAAGGTTCATGCGGGAGGACTCCGGTCAGGTTCTGCCATCGTGGCGGATGCAGGCCACGTGATGCCCGCCGCCGATCTCGACGACGGGAGGGACGGTTTGAGCGCAGGCGGCGATCGCTTCCGGGCAGCGGGTGCGGAAGACGCAGCCGGACGGCGGCGCGATGGGGCTCGGAATATCGCCCTTGAGCGGCACATGCGTGCGCACCCTCGTCGGGTCCGGCACCGGCGCGGTGGCGAGCAGCGCCTTCGTGTACGGATGGCGCGGCGCGGCGTAGACCAGCTTGCTCGGGCCGCGTTCCATGACGCGGCCGAGATAGAGCACCACCACCTCGTCGCACAGATATTCGACCACCGACAGGTCGTGGGCGATGAACAGCAGCGTCAGGCCGAGCTTCTTCTGCAATTCGCCGAGCAGATTGAGCACCTGCGCCTGCACCGACACGTCGAGCGCCGAGACCGGCTCGTCGGCGACGACGAATTCAGGCTGGACGGCAAGGGCACGGGCGATGCCGATGCGCTGGCGCTGGCCGCCGGAAAACTCGTGCGGATAGCGCGCGGCGTGGTCGGGCGACAGGCCGACGAGGGTCAGGAGTTCGGCGATGCGCTCGCGGCGCGCCTTGCCGCGTGGAAAGCCGCAGGCGTCCAGCGCCTCGCTGAGGATCGCGGATACTTTCAGGCGCGGGTTGAGGCTGGAGAACGGGTCCTGGAAAACGATCTGGAGCTTTCGCCGATAGGCGCGCATCTCCTTCGCCGACAGCGAAAACAGGTCGACGCCGTCGAACAGCGCCTTGCCGGAGGTCGGCTCGATCAGCCGCAGGATAGCGCGCCCGGCGGTGGTCTTGCCGGAACCGCTCTCGCCGACCAGCCCGACCGTCGAGCCGCGCCTGACCTCGAAGCTGACGTCCTCGACGGCATGGACGATGCGGCCGTTGCGCGCCGGAAAATGTTTCGTCAGGCCCTGCACGGAGAGCAGCGGCTTCGTCTCCGCGCGGCGGTCGATCCCGCTGGCGGCGCTCACAGCTCGGCACTCCGGATGCAGCGGGAGAAGCCATCGCTGCCGGCCGGTATCAGCGGCGGTGGTGCTGCCTTACAGGGCGGGATAGCGAAGTCGCAGCGCGGCTCGAAGGCGCAGCCCGGCGGCAGCGCGGTGATCGGCGGCACGGAACCCGGAATGGAATAGAGCGCGCGGCGCTCGCCGGCGGCGTCGATATCGCGCACGGCGTTCGGCGTGCAGGCGAGCAGGCCTTTCGTATAGGGATGGCGCTGGTGCGCGAACAGGTCCTTCACCGGCGCCTGCTCGACCACGCGGCCGGCATACATGACCACGACATTGTGGGCGATCTCGGCCACGACGCCGAGATTGTGGGTGATGAACAGGATCGACATGCCGAACTCGCCCTGCAGCCGGCGCAAGAGGTCGAGGATCTGCGCCTGGATGGTGACGTCCAGCGCCGTCGTCGGCTCGTCGGCGATCAGCAGCGAGGGGTTGCAGGCGAGCGCCATGGCGATCATCACGCGCTGGCGCATGCCGCCCGACATCTGGTGCGGATAGTCGTCGAGGCGCGAGGCTGCGTCCGGGATCTCGACATGCTTCAGCATGGCGAGCGCCCGTTTGCGCTTTTTCTCACGGCTGACATTTTCGTGCAGCGCGATCATCTCGCCGATCTGGTCGCCAACCGTATAGAGCGGATTGAGGCTGGTCATCGGCTCCTGGAAGATCATCGCGATCTCGCGGCCGCGGATGCGGCGGAAATCCGCCGGGCCGAAACCGACGAGGTCGTGCAGCTTTTCGGTCCGGTCGCGAAACAATATCTCGCCGCCCTCGATCCGGCCCGGCCGCGACAGCAATCCCATGATCGACAGGCTGGTGACCGACTTGCCCGAACCGCTCTCGCCGACCACGGCCAGCGTCTCGCCGCGCTTCAGGTCGAAGGTCACGCCGTCCACCGCCTTGGCGGTGAAGCGGCGGTTGACGAACCAGGTCCTGAGGTCCCGGACGGAGAGGATCGTATCGGGCGCCGGCGCGTCGGTCATGACTTCCACCCGCAATGCGGGCAGACATGGCCAGCGCCGGCCGTGCCTTCCGGCGGCACATGGCGATGCGCGGCGACGGCCTCGGCGCCGAGGATGGCATGGCGCGGCTCGAACAGGCGGTGCAGCGTCGAGGTCGCCCCTTGCGAATCGCGCACGGTCACGTCGGCGTCGACGAGGTCGAACAGGGTGAACTCGGCCGGCTTGCCCTTTTCCAGCAGTTTTTTCGTCGGCAGTTTTATGGCGCACCGCGGTGCGATGGTGGAGGCGGCGACGACGTCCTCGAATGTCATGCCGAGCGACAACAGCTTCGACATGGTGGTGGCCATGTCCCACACGGACGTGTCCATCGAGCGGTTGTGCAGGTCGGTCGAGATGGTTTTCGGCGGCAGGCCGCGTTCGAGCGCTGCCTTCGCCACGTCGAATGAGAAGGAGGCGCCGCCATGGCCGACGTCGAGTACGATGCCGCGCGCCGCAGCGTCTTCGGCCAAGCGATAGAGGTCCTCGTCCTCGAGGATTGAGCCGCCCGCCTTGCCGTTGAAACAGTGGGTGACGATGTCGCCTTCCGACAGCAGCGGCAGGATGTCGTCGTAGAGCGGCGGCGGCTCGCCGACATGCACCATGATCGGCAGTTTCAGGATGCGGCTGAACTTCTTCGCCAGCCTGACCGGCGTCAGGTCCCAACCGCCAGTGATGACGTGGCTGGCGCGCACCTTGAGGCCGACGATGACGTCGCGGTTGGCCTCGACGGTTGCAATGGTGCGGTCGATGTCGATCGAGCGCATGTCGATCAGTTCGGAGACGCGGTTGCAGGCGACCAGTCCGATCGAGCCGATGTTCAGGAAGGCGTAGATGTTTTCCCTCGCCGGCTCGATGATGAACTCGCGGAAGCCGTGGAAATTGGCCTCGCCGGCCGAGCCGGCATCGACCATGGTGGTGACGCCGCGCGCGGCGCCGCATTGCTCGGGACGCAGCGAGATGTCGGTGCCGCCGTACCAGACATGCACATGCAGATCGGTCCAGCCGGGCGAGAGGTATGCGCCCTTGGCCTCGATCACCTGCACATCGTCGCCGGCGGCGATCATTGCGCCGGTCTCGGCGATGCGGCCATCCTTGCCGATCAGCACGTCCAGCCGCTCGGGCAGCCCGGACCCGAAACCGACGAGCCTTGCGCCACGGATCAGCAGCGGGCGCTCGGCGGGAGCAAATTGATTGCCGATCATCAGATGTCCTTTGCCAGTCTTGGGTCGAGGAGGTCGCGCAGCCCGTCGCCGACAAGCTGCAGCGCAAGCACGGTGACGACGATGGCGGCGCCGGGAAACATCATGATCCAGCCGGCCTGGTCCATATATTGCCGGCCGACCGCGATCATCGTGCCCCAGGTCGGGATGTCCGGCGAGATGCCGACGCCGAGGAAGGAGAGCCCGGCTTCCGCCAGGATGGCGTTGGCGAAGATGAAGGTGCCCTGCACCAGGATCGGCGAGGCGACGTTGCGCAACACATGCCGCATCAGGATGACCGGCGTCGGCACGCCCAGCGCCCGGGCGGCCTCGACATAGGGCAGTTCGCGGATCACCAGCGTCGAGGCGCGCACCACGCGCGCCAGCCGTGGCGCGTAGACGATGCCCAGCGCCACCACCACGTTGACGGCGGTGGGGCCGAGCGCCGCCACCAGCGCGATGGCGAGCAATATGTCGGGGAAGGCCATCATGGCGTCGACCAGCCGCGACACCGGCGTGTCGAGCTTCTTGAAGAACCCGGCCATCAGCCCGAGCACGATGCCGACGATCGAGGAAAAGACGACCACGGCCAGCGCGACCGAGAGCGAGGTGCGCGCGGCGAACAGCATACGCGAAAACACGTCGCGGCCGAGGTCGTCGGTGCCGAACAGATGGTCAAGGGCGGGCGGATGCAGCCGGTTAGCGACGGAAAGCTTCGTCGGCGCATAGGGCGCAATCCATGGCGCGGCGAGCGCCGCCACTGCGATCAGCACCAGCACCACGAGCCCCGCCGCCGAGGTTGGCCGGCTCATCAGCCGCGACAGCAGATTGGGCTCGTTGTGCAGGGGAACGGCGATCGCGGCCATCAGTACCGTACCCTCGGATCGATGGCGAGATAGAGCATGTCGATGGCGAAGTTCACCAGAACGTAGAGACCCGCGATGACCAGCAGCGCGCCCTGTATGACCGGATAGTCGCGCCTGAGCACCGCCGACACCACCAGCGAGCCGACTCCCGGCAGGCCGAACACGGTCTCGGTGACGACCGCGCCGGAAATCAGCAGCGCCGCGGTCAGGCCGATCACGGTCAGGATCGGGATCAGCGCGTTCTTGAAGGCGTGCTTCAGCACCACGCGCCATTCGCTCATGCCCTTGGAGCGGGCGGTGCGGACATAGTCGTCGTTGAGAACGTCCAGCATCGAGGCGCGGGTGAAGCGGGTGATCAGAGCAGAGGACACCAGCCCGAGCGCCAGCGCCGGCAGCACGAGATGGTTCAGCCGGTCGAGGAAGGAGGCGCCCGGTCCGCCATAGCCCGACGTGTCGAACCAGCCGAGTTTCACCGCGAAGAACTGGATGAACAGCAGGCCCAGCCAGAAGCTCGGCACGCTGGCTGCGAACATGGCGAGCGTGGTGGCGGCCTGATCGAAGACGGAGCCGCGCCTGTAGGCGGACAGAATGCCGACGGGCAGCGCGATCACCGTGGCGATCAAAAGCGAGAAGAGAGTGAGGAAAAAGGTCGGTTCGGCGCGCTGGGCGAGCGCGGTCGTCACCGGCTCGTTGAGGAAGATCGACTGGCCGAGATCGCCCTGCAGGAGGTCGACCACATAGCGGCCGAACTGCACCGGCATCGATTGGTCGAGCCCGAGCCGCGTTCTGAGCGCGGCCACATCGGCGGCGGTGGCGTCCGGACCGAGCATGACCGCCGCCGGGTCGCCCGGCGTGACGCGCACGATCACGAACACGATGGTGACGACCAGCGCCATCACCGCGATCATGCCGATCAGCCTGTTCAGGATCGAGCGCAGCATTGGCTATCCTTCGACCGTTTGCGTCCGGCGATCTCTTTCGCCTGAGGGCAGAGCGATCCCATAGGGTGACGCACCCCCACCCCTAACCCCTCCCCACAAGGGGGACGGGGACTTTGCGGTAGCACCGAGGTTGGCACGTGGCCTAAGCATTGGCGCCGGCGTCTCCCTCCCCCTTGTGGGGAGGGGACAGGGGTGGGGGTACCGCACCGTCGAAATTCCATATGCGACAGCCCTGCCCCCCGAATGCGATCACTTCTCCAGATAAGCGTTCCAGAAGAAGGGCCACGGCGCCGGCGTGACGCCCTTCAACTCCGGCGATTGTGCGGCGAGCGCGTTGAAGTCGCCGACCTTGTAGATCGGGGCCTCGTCGTAGATCACCTTCTGCACGTCCTCATAGAGCTTGGCGCGCTTGGCCGGGTCGGACTCGGCGTTGAACGCCTCGACCGCCTTGTGCTTGGCGTCGGTCGACCACCAGCCGGGCGTGGTGTCCGACATGAAGCCGTTGAGCGAAGGCTCCGGCAGGAACGGGCTGTGGGTGATGTAGATGTCCCACAGCTTCGGATCGGTGCGGTTCTTGGTCAGCGTCGCCCATTCGACCACGTCCAGCTCGACCTTGAAGCCGGCCTGCTCGAGATAGGCCTGCGCCACCTGCGCCATCTTGTAGTGGAATTCGTACTGGCGGCTTGTGAGGATGCGCAGCGGTTTCGAGCCGTCATAGCCGGCTTCCTTGAGCAGGGCCGCAGCCTTCTCGGTGTCGCCGTCCGGCTTGTAGGCGTCGGTGCCCGCGGTGTTGTGCCAGGCAAAGCCCTCCGGATACATCGAGCCGTCGACGGCGAAGAAATCGGTGGAGCCGAAGGCGGCGGTCAGCATATCGCTGGGGGCGAGCGCCGCCTGGATGGCCTTGCGGATGCGGATGTCCGAGTTCAGCCCTTCCTTCGTGTTCATGACGAAGACCGGCCAGCCGAAGGGCTTCAGGATCACCGGCTTGTCCTTGCCGCCGGAAAGCTTGTCATAGGATTCCACCGGCAGAGCGTCGGCATAGGCGAACTGGCCGGCGACCGCGCCCTCGACTCGGGTATTGGGATCGGGAACCGGCACGAAGCGGATCTCGTCGAGATACTGCTTGCGGGCGCCGCCATAGAAATTCGCTTCGCCGTCGCGTGACTTGTAGCCGTCGAAGCGGGCGAGCTGGATATATTGGTCGGGCTTGCGGTCCTTCAGCATATAGGGACCGGTGCCGATGAACTTGGTCATCGGGTCCTCATCGGCGTTTTCCGACGGGATGATGATGGCGGCAGCGTTGTTGAAGGCCAGAAGCGACAACAGCGGTGCATATGGCTTCTTCAGCGTGATCTTGACCGTATTGGCATCGACCGCCTCGACGCCGCTGATGACTTCGGCGGCCTGCTTGCCGCGCGTCGCGATCTTCTCCCAACGATTCAGCGAGGCGACCACGTCGGTCGAATCCATGTCGGAGCCGTCGTGGAACTTGATGCCGGTCCTGAGCGGGATCGTGTAGGTCAGCCCGTCGGCGGAAATCTGCGGCATGTCGGCAGCCAGCAGCGGCGTGATCGCCCAGTCCTTGCCGAAGGTGTAGAGCGTCTCGAAGATATGCTGGGTGATGATGCCGACCAGATCGGCGGTCGAGGCCATCGGATCGAGCGTCGGCGGCTCGCCGACGGTCGCCACGTCGATCACGCCGCCCTTGACCGGGTCGGCCAAGGCTCCATGTGCGGCAGGCAGCATCATTGCAGCAAGCGCTGCGGCAAGTGTCGCCAAGCGTCCCATATTCAACTCCTTGTTCCCTTATTATGTAATCTATACTTTATTTGTGTATGACTATTCCATCAGGCTCCCGTTTCGTCAAGCGGCTGCGGCCAAGACCCGTTCATTCGCCGTGCCGGGACTTGTCTGGCGCCCGACACGTCGCCAGATGAGGATCCAGCAGACGGGCAAACAGGAGTGCAGCCATGAATATCGGTGAGGCGGCGGCGGCTTCGGGCGTTTCGGCCAAGATGATCCGCTATTATGAATCGATCGGCCTGATCGTCGACGCCGCGCGCAGCCCTGCAGGGTACCGCATCTATTCGCAGGACGACGTGCACACGCTGCGCTTCATCCGGCGCTCGCGCGATCTCGGCTTCTCGGTCGAGCAGATGGGCAATCTGCTGGCGCTGTGGAACGACCGTTCGCGCGCCAGCGCCGACGTCAAGCGGATCGCGCTCGCCCATATCGCGGAACTGGAACGCAAGATGCGCGAGTTGCGCGACATGACCAGGACGCTGCGCCATCTCGCGGACACCTGCCACGGCGACGAGCGGCCGAACTGCCCGATCATCGAGGAATTGTCCTGCGGGCATCACGCAACGCCGGACCAGAGCGGCCGGCGGCAGGAGAGCGGACGGCCATCGGCCGCATAGCGCAGCGCCGTCGCACGGACGATCCGTCCCGTACCGGAAAATGAAACAAATTCGCCATCATCGCGGCATCGTGCCGACACAATCGCATCCGATAAGCGCAACCGGAACAAGAGGTTGGCTCATGTCACAGATTGCGGGACCCCTTCTGCGCGACGACGCCGCATCGGCGCGGATGCCGGCGGCTCTCGCCGGCCGGAGCGCCCCCCTGCAAAGGGCGGGACCGTTCGATCCTGCGCCGGCTCATGAACGCGATCCCGGTTTCGCCGGCATCGTCGTCACCGGCCTGCTCGTCGTCTATCCTGCGCTGGCCATCGTGGCGGCGGTCATCGTTGGCCTGAAGCTGTCCGGCGCCGGTGCCTGAGCGCCGCTGACCTAGCGGCTCCTTCGCATGCGGATCATTTCGGCCGTTTGAAAGCGTTGCGCTCCGCCTCGACCTCTGCGCGGCACGTGCATCCTTCGAGATGATCGTTGACCAGCCCCATCGCCTGCATGAAGGCATACACGGTCGTCGGGCCGACGAAGCTCCAGCCGCGCTTCTTCAAGTCCTTCGACAGGCGCACGGAGACGGCCGTGGTCGGATTGGCGCGCAGATGCTTCAGATCCACCACCGCCGGCCTCTCGTCCGCACCGGGCTCGAAGCGCCAGAAGAAGGCCGCCAGCGAACCGGCCTCCTTGATCAGCTCGCGCGCGCGCCTGGCGTTGTTGACGGTCGAGACGATCTTGCCGCGATGGCGGATGATGCCGGCATCGCCGACGAGGCGCTCCACATCGGCGTCGGTGAAGGCCGCGACCCGGTCGATGTCGAAACCGGCGAAAGCCTTGCGGAAGTTCTCGCGCTTGCGCAGGATGGTGAGCCAGGAAAGCCCCGACTGGAACCCTTCCAGGCAGATCTTCTCGAACAGCCGGCGGTCGTCATCGACCGGCCGGCCCCATTCATGGTCGTGGTAATGTAGGTAATCGGGCAAATTGCCGTGCCAGAAACAGCGCATCGCCCCGTCTGGCCCTGCGATCAATCCTGTCTCTTCGCTCATCATCGATCCGTTCGTTAACCGGGCCGTCGGGTTTTTACGCCGGCTTTACCAGATTCCTGAACCGGCCGGTAACCGTACCGGAAGGTTTCCTGACAAAACGGCATTTTACCGATTTCGATTCACCTTTCGGTTGCCGCGGCGCGCCACCATGCCGCTCGAAGTCGGGAGCGGACACCCGTTTCCGGCCACGAGACGATCAGGCAAGAGTGCGTTCAATGTCCAGGTTCTTCTTCTCCGCTTTCGCCGCGGCGGCGATACTCGCCGCCGGCGCTTCGCCCTCGCAGGCCAACGACCGCTACAGGGAAAGGCCGCCGGTGGTGGTCAGCCCCGATCTTTCGGCCCCGTGGGTGCTCCAGCTTCAAGGCGCTCCCAGGGTGCGTGCGCCGAGGATGAACGCGCCGCGCACCGACGCGGCGCGGGTGGCGCGGCAGGTCCGTCCCGTCGCCCTGCCCCGCATGCGCGCCGGCCAAGCGGCCGCGATCCAGCCCGACCGGACCCGCACCGCCGCCGTGCAGAAGCCCGCCCGGCGCATGATCATGGTGCCGAAGCAGATCAACCCGATCTACCTGCCGCAGGAAGTGAACTACCACGGCAGCGAAAAGACGGGCACGATCGTCATCGATACGCGCGACAATTTCCTCTACCTGGTCGAGAAGAACGGCAAGGCGCGCCGCTACGGCGTCGGCACCGGCAAGCCGGGCTTCGAGTGGGCCGGGACGCACAAGATCACCGCCAAGCGCGAATGGCCCGACTGGCGCCCGCCGGCAGAGATGATCGCGCGCGAGGCGGCCAAGGGGCGCCACCTGCCCACCATGCTGCCCGGCGGCATCGAGAACCCGCTCGGCGCGCGCGCCCTCTATATCGGCTCCACGCTCTACCGCATCCACGGAACCAACCAGCCCTGGACGATCGGCGGCGCGGTATCGTCGGGTTGCATCCGCATGCGCAACGAGGACGTGGTCGATCTTTACGAGCGTGTGCCGGTTGGCACGACCGTCGTGGTCATGTAAGGAATTCCGCGAACAACGGGGGACGGGCCGTGTGGGGACATGGCCGGTCACGAAAGGGGCAGCCGCAAGCCGGCTGCCCCTTTTGCTTTCGATCAGGACTTGTCGTAACAGGCAGCCGGTCTTAATTGTGCGTCGCACAAGAGGCAGGACTGTTCGCTTTCCCGCCCTCACGCCGACGGATCGCCTGATAACAAGGCGGCAAGACAGGTAATCGAGGTTCAAGCATGTCATCGCCCGAAGACAGCCGCTACCTGAAGGGCGGCCCGGTCGCCCAGCGCATCATCGCCGCCGTTCGGCATGACGCGGAGATCGCGCGCGCCGAAGGTTTTGCACCCAAGCTGGTCTCGATCACCGTGGGCGACGTCGCCGCCGTCGACGTCTATGTCCGCAACCAGCGCGCCAAGGCGGCGCTCGCCGGCATCGATTTCGAAGAGCGGCATTTCCCGGCGGACCTGACGGCGGCGGAACTGGAAGCCGCCATCCACGGCATGAATGCCGATCCGCGCGTGACCGGCATCATCATCCAACGGCCGGTGCCCGCGCACATATCCATCAAGGCGATCCAGGCTGCGGTGCATCCGCTCAAGGACGTCGAAGGCATGCACCCCACCTCGATCGGCAACATCGTCTACAACCAGCTCGACCTGGCGCCGTGCACCGCCGCCGCTTCGGTGGAACTGCTCAAGGAAACCGGGCTCGATCTCAAGGGGCTCGAAGTCGTCGTCGTCGGCCATTCGGAGATCGTCGGCAAGCCAATCGCCTTCCTTCTCATGAGCGAGGGCGCCACCGTCACCGTCTGTCACCACATGACGCGCTCCGTGGCCGCCCATGCGCGCCGCGCCGACGCGCTGTTCGTGGCCGTCGGCAGGCCGCGGCTGATCAAGGCGGACATGGTCAAGCCGGGCGCTGCCGTCATCGACATCGGCATCAACTCCGAGACCGGTCCGGACGGCAAGGAGCGGATCGTCGGCGACGTCGATACCGAGAGCGTGCGCGAGGTCGCCGCCTGGATCACGCCGGTCCCCGGCGGCGTCGGCCCGCTGACGGTGGCGATCCTGTTGCGCAACACGATGGTCGCGCTCAACCGCCAGCGCGACCTCTACCGCGCCACCTACGGCGTCGACCAGTCGGACGCATCGCGCATCGCGGCCGAATAAGCTTCGCCATCCGCTGGTCCAACACTCAAGGATCGACAAGTCGCCGCTTGATTGGGATCAAGAAGCGATCAAGCGTCGGCGCCCATATCGAGGCACGACGTCAAGCTCCAGGAGACAATCATGCACCAGCACATCCTGATCCCCACGGACGGGTCCGAAACCGCGCAGAAGGGCGTGAGCTACGCGCTCGCGCTCGCCAAGGACCTCGGCGCCAAGGTGACCGTGGTGACGGTGACCGACCCCTATCCGGTGCCGGGAATGGCACTGGGCGCCGGCTGGATTCCGTCCGAGGAAGAGGTGAACAGCTACTATGCGGCGCAGAAGGACAGCGCCGGGAAGCTTTTGCAGGAGATCAAGGCGGCAGCCGACAAGCTCGGCGTCGAGGCCGCGACCGTGCATGTCTCGGAAGCCCGGCCGGCCGACGGCATTTTGCAGACGGCGGCGGAGCACGGGGCGCAACTGATCGTCATGGCCTCGCACGGACGGCGCGGGGTCTCGCGCCTGGTGCTGGGCAGCCAGACGGCGGAAGTGCTGGCGCTCGCGGAGGTTCCGGTCCTCGTGGTGAAGTAGGCGGGGAAGGCAGGCGCCCGGCCCCGGGCCACTTCGTGGCAGCGGCCCGGCGCTCTCCGGATCTATGCGCCCGATGGGCGCTCGCGTGGCAAGCCGGCGGGCCTTCGCCCGCCATAAGCCCAGTCGAGCAGTTGCACCGTATGCACGACCGGCATTCGGGCCGCCGAGGCGATCTGGGTGATGCAGCCGATATTGCCAGTGGCGACGGCCTCGGCGCCGGTCGCCTCGATGTTCTTCACCTTGCGATCACGCAGCCGCGCCGAAATCTCCGGCTGCAGCATGTTGTAGGTGCCGGCCGAGCCGCAGCACAGATGCCCCTCGCGCGGCTCGCGCACGGTAAAGCCGGCATGGGCCAGAAGCGCTTTCGGCTGGCGCGTGATCTTCTGGCCGTGCTGCATCGAACAGGCCGAATGATAGGCCACGACCATATGCGGCTTCGCCGCCGGCTCCGGCAGGTCGAGCGACGAAAGATATTCCGTCACGTCCTTCGCCAGCGCCGATACCCTCGCCGCCTTCTCCGCATAGGCCGGGTCGAGGCGCAGCATGAAACCATAATCCTTGATCGTGGTGCCGCAGCCGGACGCCGTGATGACGATGGCATCCAGCCCGCCGTTCTCGATCTCGCGCGTCCAGGCGTCGACGTTGCGGCGGGCGGAGGCGAGCGCCGCCGCCTCCCTGCCCATATGGTGGGTAAGCGAACCGCAGCAGCCTTCGCCTTGCGGCACCACCACCTCGATGCCCAACCGCGTCAGCAGCGAAACCGTCGCCTCGTTGATGGCGGGATCGAGCACCGATTGCGCGCAGCCGGTGAGCAACGCGACGCGCCCCTTGCACTCGCCTTTCGGCGCGTGCCTGCCCGGACGCGACACCGGCGAGGCGGCGGGAACCGATTTCGGCGCGAGCCGCAGCATGGCAGCCAGCGGCTTCAGCGCCGTACCCTCGAACAGCCCTGCGAAGGGACGGCCGAGCTTCGCCAGCTTCAGCGCGGCGCGGAACCGCGCCGGATAGGGCAGCACGAAGGCCAGCAAACCGCGCACCAGACGGTCGGGCAGCGGCCGTTTGTAGGTCGCCTCGATATGGGCGCGGGCATGATCGACCAGATGCATATAATTCACGCCCGACGGGCATGTCGTCATGCAGGCGAGGCAGGACAGGCAGCGGTCGATATGGGTGACGATTTCCTTATCCGCCGGCCGGCCGGCCTCCAGCATGTCCTTGATGAGGTAGATGCGGCCGCGCGGACTGTCGAGTTCGTTGCCCAGCGTCACATAGGTCGGGCAGGTGGCGGTGCAGAAGCCGCAATGCACGCATTTGCGCAGAATGCTTTCGGACTCCGCCACATGCGGGTCGGCAAGCTGCTCGGACGTGAAATTGGTCTGCATGATGTCTGCCTAGGCCATGCGGCCGGGGTTGAGGATGTTCTTCGGATCGAATTGCTCTTTCAGCCTAGCCGATAGCGCTGCCAGCGCGGGCGGCTGCGGCTGGAAAACCGGTATTGCCGCGCGGTCGGCAGGCGTCGCGCGCACCAGCGTCGCGTGGCCGCCGCCCTGCTGGCGGACCAGAGCGCGCACCAGGTTCGCCTCCGGTTCGCCGGCCTCCATGCGCAGCCAGGCCAGTCCGCCCTGCCAGTCGTAGAAGACGTCGACCGCCGTCTGCCGGCGCAGCGTCATGACCATGTCGTGACAATCCGCAGGCGCCATCGAGACGCGCCAGACCGGGCGCTCGTCCGGACCGGCGAACGGCGCGCAATCGCGCACGTCCCGCCACAGGGCCCCGGACTTCTCGCCGGAAATCTCCTCCAGCGCTCCCGCGTGCTTCAGCAGGCCTTTCAGCATCTCAAGCCGCGCCGCCACCGAGGGCGCGAAGCCCTCGACGCGCAGCAGCGTGGCGGACTCGCTGCCGAAGCGGCCGCCATTGACGCGCGCCACGGACGGATAGGGCAGGTGCGCGGCGCTGGAGACCTCGGCGCTGGAACCCAGGGCAAGCGCCATGGCGGCGGCCGCCTGCTCGTCGTAGAGGCCACGTATCGCGAGCGTCGTCTCGGTCTCGGCCGCCGGCAGCACCTTGAAGGTGACGTCGGTCACCACGCCCAGCGTTCCCCATGACCCCGCCATCGCCTTCGACAGATCGTAGCCGGTGACGTTCTTGACCACACGGCCGCCCGACTTGAAGGCCTCGCCGCGCCCCGACACGGCATGGATGCCGAGGACATGGTCGCGCGCGGCGCCCGCCTTGAGCCGCCGTGGGCCGGAAACATTCGCCGCCAGCACGCCGCCGATCGTGCCGCGCCCCGCTGCGTGGCCGTGCAGCGGGCCATAGTCCATCGGCTCGAAGGCGAATTGCTGACCGTTCTCGGCCAGCAGCTTTTCGATCTCGGCCAGCGGCGTGCCGGCCTTTGCGGACAGCACCAGTTCGGCCGGCTCGTAGAGAGTGACACCGGAAAGCTTAGAGAGGTCCAGCGTGTGCCCAGTCTGGGGCGGCCGGCCGATCTCACGCTTGGAACCGTGGCCGACGATTTCCAGCGGCGCTTCCTCCGACACTGCCCATTGGACGGCGGAAAGCGTTTCGGCAGCGGAGGTGGGGGCGAAGATGGTCATGGCGCAGACCTTTTCTCCCCCCTCGAGGGGGAGATGGCTGCGCAGCAGCCAGAGGGGGTCGCTGCGGCAGCGCGGGACGCCGGTAGGCCTCTCGACGCCTCGTCGACCCCTCCCGGCCGCTTCGCGGCCGTCCTTCGGACCCCCTCAAGGGGGAGGAAAAACACTGGCGCTCGCATCATCAAAACCTCGGAATATCCGGAAACGCCACTTGTCCCTTGTGCACGTGCATCCGCCCCAGTTCCGCACATCGTCTCAGTTGCGGAAACACTTTTCCCGGGTTGAGCAGATGGCCGGGGTCGAAGGCGCATTTGACCCGCATCTGCTGGTCGAGGTCGGTTTCGTTGAACATTTCCGGCATCAGGTCGCGCTTTTCCACGCCAACGCCGTGTTCTCCGGTCAGCACGCCTCCGACATGCACGCACAGGCGCAATATGTCGGCGCCGAAGGCTTCCGCCTTTTCAAGTTCGCCCGGCCTGTTGGCGTCGTAGAGGATCAGCGGGTGCAGATTGCCGTCCCCGGCATGGAAGACGTTGGCGACGCCGAGCCCGTATTTTTCCGACAGTTCCTTCATGCCGTGCAGGACCTTCGGCAGTTCCTTGCGTGGGATGGTGCCGTCCATGCAGTAGTAGTCGGGCGAGATGCGGCCGACCGCCGGGAACGCCGCCTTGCGCCCGGCCCAGAAAGCCAGCCGCTCGTCCTCGTCCTGTGAGATGCGGCAGGTGGTCGAGCCGTTGCGGAGCGCGATCGCCTCGACCTCGCCGATCAGGTGATTGACCTCGACCTCCGGCCCGTCCAGCTCGACGATCAGCAGCGCCTCGCAGTCGAGCGGATAGCCGGCGTTGACGAAATCCTCGGCGGCGTGGATGGCCGGCCGGTCCATCATCTCCATGCCGCCGGGAATGATGCCGGCACCGATGATGTCGGCCACGCACTGGCCGCCCTGCTCGCTGGTCGGGAAGCCGATCAAAAGGGCGCGAGCCGTGTCCGGTTTCTTGAGGATGCGCACCGTGACCTCGGTGACGACGCCGAGCAGCCCTTCCGAGCCGGTCATGACGCCCAGCAGATCATAGCCTTCGCTGTCGAGATGCCGGCCGCCAAGCCGCACCACCTCGCCGTCCATCAGCACCATCTCGATGCCCAGCACGTTGTTGGCGGTCAGGCCGTATTTCAGGCAGTGCACGCCGCCGGAATTCTCCGCCACGTTGCCGCCGATGGAACAGGCGATCTGCGAGGACGGATCGGGCGCGTAGTAGAAGCCCTCCTCCTCGACCGCGCGGGTGATGCCGAGATTGGTGACGCCAGGCTGCGCTACGACGACACGGTTGGGATAGTCGATGGCAAGGATGCGGTTGAAGCGGCTCATCACCAGCAGCACGGCGTCTTCCAGCGGCAGCGCGCCGCCCGACAGCGAGGTGCCGGAACCGCGCGGGACGACGCGGATATTGCGCTCGTTGCAGTATTTCAGCACGCGCGAGACCTGCGCGACCGTTTCCGGCAGGACCACCACCAGTGGAAGCTGGCGGTAGGCGGTCAGCCCGTCGCTCTCGAAGGCGCGCATCTCGTTGACGGCGTCCACCACGCCCTCACCCGGCACGATGGCGCTGAGGTCCGCGACGATTTCCGCGCGGCGGGCAAGCGTTTCGCTATCAGCCTTCGGCATGACGAGGCCGGACATGAATGATCCTTCCGCCAAACTGGTAAAAAGCTTTTACCAGTGACCGGCACCGCTTGCAAATGCGGCTTTGGGCGAAGCTGGAAGCGACGGACGGCGCCGCTTTCCGCAGCGGCAATTGGCCGCGATGCTTTCATGAGGGCAGGCTGTCGCGGATGGAGTGCCTGATCGCGGATGGGGGTTCCCGATCGCAACGGGCGAGCACCCCCACCCCTATCCCCTCCCCACAAGGGGGAGGGGGATTTTTGCAACGGCGCTACCCTGCGCCGGTGCTGGCGATCTTGGGCGAAACGATGGTGTCGGTGTCTCCCTCCCCCTTGTGGGGAGGGGATAGGGGTGGGGGTGCGCGGCAGCGATGGCTATGCTCTCAAAGGAACGGAAAGCCGCCCTATTCGCCCGCCGCCCTGCCATGTTCGGAATGCGCCCGCTGGACGCGCCTCACGCCCCACCATACCAAGAGCACCACCACCGGCACACTGACCGCGGTGACCGCTTCGGGCGCAACAGCATGGCCGAAGACCGAAGTGCTGCCCTTGGCGAGATAGCCGATGAGACCGACCACGTAATAGGACACCGCCGCCACCGACAGGCCCTCGACGGTCTGCTGCAGGCGCAGTTGCAGGCGCGCGCGATTGTTCATGGAGGCGAGTAGGTCGCGGTTCTGCTTTTCCACTTCGACATCCACCCAGGTGCGTAGGAGCGTGGTGGCGCGGGTCAGTTTTCTGGACAGGTTCGCCTGGCGCTCCTCGACCGAGCGGCAGGTGCGCATGGCCGGCGCGACGCGGCGCTGCAGGAAGCCGGCCCAGGTGTCGTAGCCGGGCACGGATTGCTCGTCGAGCGCTTCCAGCCGCTCGCGCACGATGCCGTCATAGGCGCGGCTGGCGCCGAAGCGGTAGAGGCTGGACGCCGCGTCGGCCTCCAATTCCGCTGCCAGTTCGGTGAGGTCGGCCAGCAGCGTCTGGTTGTCGCGCGTCTCCACGACCTTCATCTCGCTGGTGATGACGGCCAGCCTGTCCTCGATGCGGCGCGCGCGGGCCGACATGGAAAGTGCCAGCGGCAGGCCCATCACCGCAAGGGTGCGATAGGTCTCGACATCGATCAGCCTCTGGCAGAGCGCGCCGGTGCTGGCCGGCGTCAGGCCCCGGTCGAGCACCAGCATGCGCGTCAGCCCGTCGCCGTCCTGGCGGAAGTCGGTGACGATCGCCGCCTTGCCGCGCTCGACCAGCGAATAGCACAGGCTGGTCGGGTCGAAGGCGGCAACGAGCTTTTCCGCCGCTGGCGTCCACTTCCGGATCTCCAGCCTTATGCCGGAGATCACGGTGCCGGGCGGCGAGAAGCCGTTGCCGAAGGGCGACTCCTCGCGCGCCTTGCCGGCGCCGAGCGGCCCTTCCCACAGATAAGTCGAGAACTCGGTATGGCGCTCCCAGCGCAGGGTGCCGTTGCCCCATTTCATCGCATGGTGGCGGGCCTGCCGGTCGGGAGCGGCCACGCCGAGCCGGCGCGACAGTTCCGACAGCACGGCATGATCCACCGCCGCGCCTGCCTCGGTCATGAAGGAAAGCTGCACAAGCACGCGCGGCGCGGCGACCAGTGGATGCGGGCGTGCATGCACCTCGCCCAGTGCGCCGGGCCTGCCTTCATGGGCGGGAAAGCCCATCACCGCGCCGGCGGCGCGCGGCCTGAATTCCAGATTCGATGCCTTGTCTGTCACGGCTGGTCCCCCGATACGACCGTTGCCTGCGCGGTATCCCCTCTAGGGTCAATCCACGGGTCGGGCAAACGCAAGGATCGTCGCGTTCCCGCATTACGGTGCCATGCCGGACCGGCATGGCGCACACAAACTGGATAAATTAATTGACCAGTTGGCGGACTTGCCCTTATCCTCGCTGGCACATCCCGTTTTGCAGGCAAACCCGTTGGGCGACATCTTTTCCCGCATCGAGCATTCGCGTACCGCCGACGAGGTGGTGGGGCAGATCGAGGGGTTGATCCTCGAAGGCGTGCTGCGCGTCGGCGACCGGCTGCCCGGCGAGCGGGAACTGGCGCGCCAGTTCGAGGTGTCGCGGCCGATCCTGCGTGATGCGCTCAAGACGCTCGAGACCCGCGGCCTGCTGGCGACCCGGCACGGCGGCGGGACCTATGTCGCCGACGTGATCGGCGAGGTCTTCTCGCGGCCGGTCATGGATCTGTTCTCCACCCATCCCAAGGCCGCTTCGGACTACCTGGAATACCGGCGCGAGATGGAAGGGATGGCCGCAGACTACGCGGCGCGGCGCGCGACGCCCGACGACATCGCCCTGCTCGATGCCATCATGGCACGCATGGACGAAGCACACCGCTCCGGCGATTTCGAGGACGAGGCGGAAGTCGACGTCGAATTCCATCATGCGGTGGGCGAATGCGCCCACAATATCATCCTGCTGCACACACTGCGCTCCTGCTACCGGCTGCTGTCGGACGGCGTTTTCCGCCACCGGCTGCTGGTCTTTTCCCTGCCCGGCGCGCGCGACGCGCTTCTCGCCCAGCACCGCGTCATCCATGCCGCCGTCAAGGCCGGCGATCCGGCGGCGGCGCGCAAGGCCGCGATGGATCATATCACCTATGTCGAGCGCTCGATGGCGGAAGCCGAGCGCACCGGCGACTGGCAGCGCGTCTCGCGGCTGAGGCTGCGCCAGCGCGCCGGCGAACACGAATTGCAACGCAAACGATCCTGAAGTCCGGAACCCAGACCATGAGCCTTCAACTGACCATCGACGACCTCAAGCGGCAGGCGCGCCGGCGCGTGCCGACCATGTTCTTCGACTATGCCGATTCGGGCGCCTGGACGGAGAGCACCTACCGCGCCAACGAGGAGGATTTCCATAAGATCAAATTCCGCCAGCGCGTGCTGGTGGATATGGACAACCGCTCGCTGGCCTCGACCATGATCGGCGAGACGGTGTCGATGCCGGTGGCGCTGGCGCCGACCGGCTCGACGGGCATGCAGCATGCTGACGGCGAGATGCTGGCGGCACAGGCGGCCGAGGAGTTCGGCGTGCCCTTCACGCTGTCCACCATGAGCATCTGCTCGATCGAGGACGTCGCGTCGGTGACTAGGAAGCCGTTCTGGTTCCAGCTCTACGTCATGCGCGACAAGGACTTCGCCTACAACCTCATCGACCGCGCCAAGGCGGCCGGGTGCTCGGCACTGGTGCTGACGCTCGACCTGCAGATCCTGGCGCAGCGCCACAAGGACCTGCGCAACGGCCTCTCCGCCCCGCCGAAGATGACGCCGAAGAACATCGTCGACATGGCGATCCGTCCGCGCTGGGTGATGGGGATGCTCGGCACGCAGCGCCGCACCTTCCGCAACATCGTCGGCCACGCCAAGGGCGTCACCGACCTCTCCTCGCTGAAGGCATGGACCGACGAGCAGTTCGACCCGTCGCTGTCGTGGAAGGATGTGGAGTGGATCCGCGAGCGCTGGGGCGGCAAGCTGATCCTCAAGGGCATCCTCGATCCCGAGGATGCCGAGATGGCGGCCAAGACCGGCGCGGACGCCCTCATCGTTTCCAATCACGGCGGACGCCAGCTCGACGGGGCGCCGTCCACCATCTCGATGCTGGAAAGCATCGTCGACAAGGTCGGCGACCGCATCGAGGTGCATATGGACAGCGGCATCCGCTCCGGGCAGGACGTGCTGAAGGCGCTGTGCCTCGGCGCCAAGGGCACCTATATCGGCCGGCCGTTCCTCTATGGGCTCGGTGCCGACGGCAAGAGGGGCGTGACCAGGGCGCTGGAGATCATCCGCAAAGAGCTCGACATGACGATGGCGCTGTGCGGTCGCCGCGACATCAACACGGTAGGCAAGGACATGCTGCATCGGTAACGTCCCGGCCATCGAAGACTTCAAGCGGCGAATTTCGTGACCGGCATCCATTTCCTCGACGCCAGAACGCCCGCAGGCATGGCCCTCTACGCCATCGGCGATATTCATGGCCGGCTCGACCTGCTCGCCGCCATGCACGAGGCGATTGCCGCCGAGATCGCGCGCGACCGCCCGGCCGATTGGCGCATCGTCCATCTCGGCGATTATGTCGACCGGGGGCCGGACAGCAGCGGCGTCATCGAGTTCCTGGTCGAGGCGGGCCGGCGCGACCGGCGCAATCTCTTCCTCGCCGGCAACCACGAGTTGGGAATGCTCGATTTCCTGGCGAAACCCGATCTAAACGGCCTGTTCGCGCGCTATGGCGGACCGGCCACCGCACGGTCCTACGGCGTGGATATCGAACAGGGCAGTGCGCAGGAAGCCGCGGCGGCGCTGGCGGCGGCCATGCCATCGGCGCATATGGACTTCCTCCATCGCCTCGCCTTCTCGGCGAGCTTCGGCGACTTCTTCTTCTGCCACGCCGGCATCAAGCCGGGCGTCCCGCTGGAGAATCAGTCGGAGCGTGATCTCGTCTGGATCCGCGAGCCGTTCCTGACCTCGCCCGACCTTCATCCGAAACTGGTGGTGCACGGCCACACGCCCGGCCCGGAAGCCGAGATCATGCCCAACCGCGTCAACATCGACACGCTCGCCTGGTCGAGCGGACGCCTCACCGCGCTGGCGATGGCCGGCGCGGGCAAAAGCATCATCGAAGTGAGCGAAAACGGTGCCGTTCAGCGCAGCGAGGCGGTGACCCCATAGCCGTCGACGGCGTTGTGGTTGTTGGCGGCATCGGCCGCATAGATGCCAAGACCGCACAACACGATGGCGGCAAGCATGGCGAAAGACAGGAACGCAGCTTTCACAGTCATTATCCCCGAGTCATCCCGACGCAATCGCTGCACGGGCGAAGTTACCAATGCGTTGAGAACGCGGCGCTTGCGCGATGGTTTCGGCAACGATGCGGTCTTAGGCATGTTCTGTTTCGGTCCTGTGTCGCGCGGGCAACAGCTTTTCGGATGGCCCGGATACCGGATCGAAACAGAGCGAGCGCGCTCATAGTCCTTCGGGCGGCCACACGCCAAGCGCGAAATCGCCTGTTCACAGCGGATTTTTCGGGCTGTGTCAGAACTGCAACGACGCCGAAGGTTGAGCGGCCTCGGCGCCGCGAAAGCTCAGATTGTCGCGACCCAGGCCCGCGCGATCGCCAGACCGACGGCGTCGGACCGGCTCCCCTTTCCAGCGATCTCGGCATCCAGCCTGTCGTGCCATCCCGGATGCCGTTTCGCGATCAGCTCGGCGAAGGCCTCGCTCCATTCCCTCACCAGCCGGCTGTCTGCTTCGAAATGGAACTGGAAGCCGTAAACGGCGCGGCTGATCCGGTATGCCTGGTTTTCGGCGACGCCATTGCCGGCGAGACGGACGGCGGACGACGGCAGCGAAAAATGGTCGTCGTGCCACTGGAAAACCGGAAAGTTTCCCGGCAGGCCGGCCAGCAGGGCATCGGTTTCGCCCTCAGGCGTCAGCGCGACCTCCTGCCAGCCGAACTCCTCGGCACCGCCGACCCGGTTCTCGCCGCCGAAGGCGCGCGCGATCAACTGGCTGCCGAGGCAGATGCCGAGCACGGCGCGATCCCTGGCGGCGAAATCGCGCGTCAGGTCAAGGAGGTGAGGAAAGTAGGGATAGTCGTCGTCGGCGAGTGCATTCTGGGCGCCGCCCAGAACGACCATCGCGTCGTGGGCGGAAGCGTCCACCGGCAGGCTCTCGCCGAGATAGGGACGGCGCAGGTCGATCTCGGCATGTGCTTCGGCAAGCGCAGCGCCGACCTGGCCGAGCCCGGTATTGTCATAGTTCTGGACGACCAGCACCCGCATCGGCATCCTGACAGGAATGGACAGATGTCCGCGTTATCATGGCGCGGACGGCAACGCCAAGCCGAGGCATCCCGGTCACGCAGGAGAAACGCCTGTGCCACTGCAGAACCGCGTCGACCCGTTCGGCGCCATCCACGCGACCCCGGAACGCGGCCTCTTCCTAGGTAACCGCGGCATCATCCATGATCCCGATACCAGAACGCTGCTCAAGAGGCGCTGGACGCTCAAGGCCTGGATCATCTGCGAATGCGCGTTTCGCGGCCGGCGGCGCGAACCGATGGGCCGCAACCGGCCCGGCGGGCCGAACGGCCAGGGCCTCGCCGGCTGGACGGAACTGTTCTTCCTCGACGAGGTGACGGCACTTTCGGCCGGACACCGCCCCTGCTTCCATTGCCGGCGCGAACGGGCGGCGGATTTCCTCAACCGTTTCGGCAAGGTCTTCGCCGTCAACGCACCCCGCGCGCCGATGCTCGACGAGGGACTGCACACGGAACGGGCAGCTTCGGGCGGCCGGCCTCCTGTGGTCGACGCCGCGACGCTCGCAGGCCTGCCGGACGGCGCGATGATCGCGAACGGCAGCCGGGCCTACGCCCTGCGCGGCAATTGCGCCCTGCCCTGGTCCTTCGCCGGATATGGCCAACCAGTGCCTTTCGCCTCTCTGGCAGACTGCAATCTCGTCCTGCTTACGCCACCGACCACCGTCGCGGTGCTGCGGCAAGGCTACCGGCCGGCCTGGCATCCGAGCGCCGGATGACTGTCAGGAGGGTTTCGGCGCTGTTGCTCCCTGCCCGCGCTGCGCGTCATGGAAGGTGATGACGGCATCGATGTAGGGACCGGGAATCGTCATGATCACATCCTGGCGCTTGCCGGCGATCTTGAACGACAGGCCGCTGGTCCGATAGCGCGCCAGTTCCGCTTCGGAGAAGTTGATGCCGACGGTCTCGGAGACGCTGCAGCCGTAGCCTGAGCACGAGCCGACGTCGCGGCTGATCTGCGACGTGTCCAGCATGCGCCCGTCCGCATAGGCCTGCTGGAGGAACGCCCATTCGTTGAAATTGGCTGTCACGTAGATCTGGAACCTGTCGTTCAGCGCCGGATTGTTCGGGCTGATCCAGCTTCGGACCGAATAGGTTTTTCCGAGCAGGTTGCGATCGTGGAAGATGACGGGGCCGGTGATCTTGGTCGCGCCCTCGTACGGATCGTTTTCCGCCTTCATATTGGCCATGACGGCCGCCTTCTGGCCCGGATCGACGATCGCAATGCCGCTCATCGCCGCGATCTGCGCGCCACAGCCGGCCATCGCCATGCATATGGCGACCAGGAAGAACCTGCGAAACATGACTGAACTCCCCTCACCCGGGGCAATCATAGGGCCGCCGGCCTTCGTTTCTCAAGAGGCACGGCCGCATCGGCGATCTTGACCGGCGGCCTTGACCGGCGGCTTGGCCTGCCGCATGGATCGGCCATGCGCGCCAATTACAGAATGCAGCGGCTGTTCGTGCCGAACGACCTCGCCGAAGGCGTCGAGATCGAGCCCTCTGCGCAGCAGAGCCACTATCTCCTCAATGTGCTGAGACTGGCCGAGGGTGCCGAAGTGCTCGTCTTCAACGGCCGGGACGGTGAATGGGCAGCGGCGGTCGGCGCAAAGACGAAGAAAAGCGTCCGGCTCACTGTGCGCGCCGTGCAGCGGCCGCAGCCGGCCCTGCCGGACCTCCTCTACTGCTTCGCGCCGCTGAAGCAGGGGCGGCTCGACTACCTCGTGCAGAAGGCGGTCGAGATGGGCGCCGGCGTGCTACAGCCGGTTATTACCCGGCACACGCAAGTGGCGAAGCCCGGCTTGGACCGGCTGCGCGCGAACGTGGTGGAGGCGGCGGAGCAATGCGGCATCCTCGCCGTGCCGGAAGTGCGTGACTGTGAAAAGCTGGAGCGCCTGCTCGGTGCATGGGATCCTGAACGTCGCCTGATCTTCTGCGACGAGGACGCCTCGACCAACAATCCGCTGCCGGCCTTGCAGGCGGTCACGGAAAAGAAACTGGGCCTGCTCGTCGGCCCCGAAGGCGGCTTTTCGGACGACGAGCGCCGGATGCTGAGGGCCCTGCCCTTCGTGACCGCCATCCCGCTCGGCCCGCGAATCCTGCGCGCCGACACGGCGGCGGTGGCCGCACTCGCCGTCATCCAGGCAACGGCGGGGGATTGGTAGTTTTCCGAGCCCGAGGGCTGTCCGACTGGACAGTCGGCCACTTCGCCGTCCCGGTCCGTCGTCACATCAACCGTCGTCGTCCTCGGGCCTGACCCGAGGATCCATGCCGGAACGATTTGGCCGTATGAGGCAGTGCACAAGGTGATTCATTCTGCACCGCACCGGCCGCCACCAATGGTCAGGCATGGATCCCCGGGTCGCACCCGTCGCTGCGCTCGGGCTTGCCGAGGATGACGAAGAGAAAGGGTGCGCAAAAAATCTCTCCACACTCTCCCGCCCCCAGATACTCGAGCCAGGGCCGACAGGCAGCGTGGCGACAAAGCTTCATGCGATCAAATCCAGTTGACGGCTGGCTCAGGATTTTTCGCTTGATCGCGGTGCGGGCAATCGTCCATCTAGCGCGGCGGCCGTGAGCCGTTTGTGGAGGCCGAGATGGCGCGCGACACGACAGACAACAGCCCGGTCGAAGGCCTCGACGACCTCGTCGCCTATCTCGCCGCCGGCAACAAGCCGCGCGAGAAGTGGCGCATCGGCACCGAGCACGAGAAATTCCCCTTCTATGTCGACGGCAACGCCCCTGTGCCCTATGGGGGGGCGAACGGCATCCGCTCGATCCTCGAGGGCATGCAGCAGAAGCTCGGCTGGGATCCGATCCTCGACGACGGGCGCATCATCGGCCTGGTCGAACCGACCGGCCAGGGCGCGATCAGCCTCGAGCCCGGCGGCCAGTTCGAGCTTTCGGGCGCGCCGCTGGAAACGATCCACCAGACCTGCCGCGAGGGCAACGCGCATCTGGCGCAGGTGCGCGAGATCGCCGAGCCGCTCGGCATCCGCTTCCTCGGGCTCGGCGGCAGCCCGAAATGGACGCTTTCCGAGACGCCGAAAATGCCGAAGTCGCGCTACGAGATCATGACGCGCTACATGCCCAAGGTCGGCACCCAGGGCCTCGACATGATGTACCGCACCTGCACCATCCAGGTGAATCTCGACTTCGAGAGCGAGACCGACATGCGGCGCAAGATGCAAGTGTCGCTGAAACTGCAGCCGCTGGCCACCGCGCTGTTCGCCAATTCGCCATTCACCGACAGCCGGCCGAACGGCTTCCAGAGCTGGCGCGGCGACATCTGGCGCGATACCGACAACCAGCGCTCCGGGCTCAAGGAATTCTGCTTCTCGCCCGAGTTCGGCTTCGCCGACTATGTCGAGTGGGCGCTCGACGTGCCGATGTATTTCGTCATCCGCGACGGCCGCTATCACGACATGACGCATATGACGTTCCGCCAGTTCATGGCGGGCGCGGCGCGCAGCGAGATTCCCGACGGCCTGCCGACCCTGGGCGATTGGGCGAACCACCTTTCGACGTTGTTCCCGGACGTGCGGCTCAAGCGCTTCCTCGAAATGCGCGGCGCCGACGGCGGGCCGTGGCGGCGCATCTGCGCGTTGCCGGCCTTCTGGGTCGGTCTGCTCTACGATGCTGTCGCGCTGGACGAGGCCGAGACGATGACCGCAAGCTGGAGTTATGACGAGGTCGCGGTGATGCGCGATGCCGTGCCGGCGCAGGGCATTTCTACGTCGTTCAGGAACACGACGCTGCGCGAGGTGGCGCGCGACGTGCTGGCTGTTGCACGCAACGGGCTGAAGCGGCGGGCGAAGCTCAACCGCGATGGCTATGACGAGACCTCGTTCCTCAACACGCTGGACGAGGTGGTGGCCCGCGGGACAACAAGCGCGCAGGAGATGGTCAACGCCTATCACACGCGCTGGGGCGGTTCGATCGAGCCCGTCTTCCTCGAATACGCCTACTGATCCAGGATTCTCGGATCAGGAACGGGCGCGCCGGGGAAAGGGCAGCACCGTCGCGGGCTGTGCCGGGCGACTGCATTCCGCGACGGCCACGGTCTCGATCAGCCGGTCGAGCGCTTCGCGCAACTGGGAGGCCAGTTCATCGTCGCCATGCACCTGGAGCCAGGCGCCTTCCAGATACTGTCGCAAGGTCGTGAAATCGGTCTGCATGTTTCTCCTTGCCCCCGAGAACCCCACCTAACAGGCGGTTCTATGGAAAATGGAAACAGCCGCGATCAAAACTGATTCAAAACGTTTCCGTTCAACTTGAAACAAAACGTCATTGTCGCTGTCCGCGCCGCTGACATAAGTCTTGCCGGGGCGCGGCGGCGATTGCCCTTGCATCGCTCGGGCATAGCTCAGGCAGCGGTCTGCCGCGTCCACCCTCCCCTTCCAGCGATTCGAGCCGGCATTTCGAATGCCGTTCAGCCTTCAACATGCCGTTGAAAGGCTTTACAGTCGGCAATCCCAGTGCCTCGGAGGAACCGACATGCTTCCCTTGTTCGACATGCTCTCGCAATCCCAGAACGGACGCGGGATGGAATTGCTAGCCCGGCAGTTCAATCTTTCGCAGGAACAGGCGCAGCATGCGGTGGAAGCGCTGTTGCCGGCGTTCAGCCAGGGATTGAAGCGCAATGCATCCGACCCCTACGGCCTCGGCACGTTCATGACCGCACTGGCAAGCGGCAACCATGCCCAGTATTTCGACGATCCGTCGAAAGCCTTCTCCCAGCAGGGCCGCACGGAAGGAAACGACGTATTGGGGCAACTCTTCGGCTCGAAGGACCTGTCGCGCGCGGTGGCGGCGCAGGCCGCGCAGGCCACCGGCATCGGTCAGCAGGTCCTGCAGCAGATGCTTCCCGTGATCGCCTCGATGGTGATGGGCGGCCTGTTCAAGCAGTCGACGGGGCAGATGCAGAATGCGCAGGCCGGCGGCTTCGGCGGCGCCAACAACCCGCTCGGCCAGATCATCGAGGAGATGATGAAGCAGGGCGGCATGGCGGGCGGCCAGCAGCCGGGGCAAGCGCAACCGGGACGGGGCCAACCGGGGCAGGCACCGCAAGGCCAGAATCCGTTCGGCCCGCTCGGCAACAATCCCCTCGGCAAGGTGCTGCAGGACATGTTCGGCGGCGCGGCGGGATCGCAGGGCGGTTCGCAACCTTCGCAAAATCCGCAGCCCCAGAACCCGTTGGGCGACAATCCCTGGGGCAAGATCCTGGAAGACATGCTGGGCGGCGCACAGCAGCAGGGCGGGCAGGCCCGTCCGCGCCACACGCAGGCCCCGGAGCCGGAACCACAGGCGGAGCCTGGCGGCAAGCAGCGCAATCCCTATGACGACATCTTCGGTAAGATGTTCGAGACCGGCCGGCAGCAGCGCGACGATTACGAGAAGACCATGGGATCGGTCTTCGACCAGTTCCTGCGGGGGATGGACAGGAACCGCTAGGAGCATTTTGCAGCCAGACGGACTCGTCTGGCGTCCGCACAATGCGGCTAAGAAGAACAGGCTGGAGCAGTGGAACTGCGTTCATCAGAACGCCCGCTGCTCCAGGCGTCCGATGTCAACGGGATCGTAAAAATCCGACCGGTCCCGTTGGGGCGGCGTTAACCGCATCCGGCAGCGGCTGAAACGTCCTAAGCCCGGATTAACCGTGACCGCCTTTGATGCGCGAAACGGAGGATCCCGATGGCTGCCCAGAGCGTAGACGCCGCCCATGTCGACACCGTCGCCATGACCCCCGCGCCGATCAATCCCGACTGGGTGATCGAGGGATCGCCGGTGGCGCGTGCCGGCCAGATCGTGCAGTCCAGCGACGGCACGGCGACAAGCGCTGTCTGGGATTGCACCGCCGGAACGTTCAACTGGCATTTCGGCATCGACGAGACGGTCCATATCCTCGACGGTGAGGTGGAGGTGAGCACGGCGAACGACCAGACGCGCATCCTGCGCGCCGGTGACGTGGCACTCTTCCGTGCCGGCACGACGGCCGTGTGGCATGTGCCGGCCTATGTACGAAAAATCGCCTTCTGCCGACACCCGCTGCCGTGGCCACTCGGAACCGCGGTGCGGGCGCTCAGCAAGGTCCGCTCGCTGCTGCAAGGCGCGGTGATCGCCCGGCCTGTCGGGCATCCGGGCCGCAGGTCCAAGGCGGAGCCCGTCAGCGCTCTGTCGCGGCTGTGAAGTCGCGGCTGTGAAAAAGCCCGGCCCCTTTCGGGACCGGGCAGCGCGCAGGCAGCCGGTGGGGAAACCGGCGGGAGTGGGGAGCCTGCGAAAACAATTCATGCTTTCAGGGGTGAGTCTCCCTGAACAAGACCGGCGGACCTTCAGGACACCCGGCGCGCGCAATCCTCGACGGCGTTGAAACGCTCGTCCGCGATCACTCTCAGCCGCACCGTCGGATCGCTGCCGAACGGCCCGTCGAAGGCCACGTGCAGGTCGCTCCGCGTCAGCCCGATATCGGCAAGTTCGGCATCGGACAGTTCTCCCAGCCGGTAGAAGGCGCGGCGGTTCATCAGGGCTCGCCAGGCGTCGGCCACGACGCGCAGCAGGCGCCTGGCGGCGCGCGCGGTCCTGCTCGAAGGGGCAGCGGCAAATTCGTAGGCGGTCATGGCGCTTTCCTTTCCTCTTCCACGCCCATGCGCTTGTCGGCATCGGGGCAGACCGAAGCCGAACCACATGTCTCACGGTTTCATGCGAACGGTCGGAATCTCTCATGGAGCGATTGATTAATCCAACGAATGTTTTTAATCTCTATCATCAATCATGATGATGGATGGATGCGATGAAAGCGCCGCTCGACCTCGATCAGTTGCAGACCTTCATCTCGATCGCCGACACCGGCTCGTTCACCCGTGCGGCGGAGGAAGTGCACCGGACCCAGTCGGCCGTATCGATGCAGATGCGGCGGCTGGAGGAGCGGATCGGCAAGCCGTTGTTCGAAAAGGACGGGCGCACGAACAGGCTGACCGAAGAGGGCGACCGGCTGCTCTCCTATGCGCGGCGGCTTTTGTTCCTCAACCGCGAGACGCTGGCTGCCTTCGACGACCGGCGGCTGGAGGGCACCATCCGCATCGGCACGCCTGACGACTATGCCGACCGTTTCCTGCCCGAGATCATGGCCCGCTTCGCGCGCTCCAATCCCCATGTCGAGCTAACCGTGGTGTGCGAGCCGACGCCCGGCCTCGTCGAACACATCAAGCGCGGCAATCTCGATCTTGCGCTGGTCACGCACAACGACGCGCGCGGCCAGTCGGAAGTGGTGCGGCGCGAACCGCTTTTGTGGGTCACGTCGGCCAACCACGCCACGCATGAGCAGGACGTGCTGCCGATGGCCTTCGGCCGGCCGAACTGCATCTGGCGGCGCGCGGCCTGCGACGTTCTCGACCAGATGGGGCGCGATTACCGCATCCTCTTCACCTCGTTCTCGGCGACCGTCATCACCGCCGCCGTTCTGTCCGGCCTGGCGATTTCGGTGCTGCCCGAATGCGCGCTCAGACCCGGCATGCGCGTGCTCGGTGAGGCCGACGGCTTCGGCACCCTGCCCGACTGCCGCATCGGCATCATGCGCGGCCAGACCAGCCGGCCGGAAATCGTCGACGCCATCGCGCGCCACATATCGGAAAGCCTCGACAACATCACGGTGCCGATGGCGGAGGAGGCCGGCAGCTTCGATTTCGCCGGGCTGGCCTTCTCCAGGATGAAGAAGTCCAAGCCGAACCAGATCATGCCGAGCTGGTGACGCCGATCAGCCCGGACTTGACGCGCACCGTTGCGAGGCCCCCTATCCCCGCATGAGCGAAGCCGTCGCCGAATCACGTACCAATGCCGCCGAATATACGGTGAGCGAGATTTCCGGCGCGCTGAAGCGCACGGTCGAAGACCAGTTCGGTCACGTGCGCGTGCGCGGCGAGATTTCCGGCTATCGCGGCCCGCATTCCTCCGGCCATGCCTATTTCGCGCTGAAGGACGACCGCGCGCGGCTCGACGCCGTCGTGTGGAGGGGCACGTTCTCGCGGCTGAAATTCCGGCCTGAAGAGGGCATGGAGGTGATCGCCACCGGCAAGCTCACCACCTATCCCGGCAAGTCGAACTACCAGATCGTCATCGACAATCTGGAGCCGGCCGGCGTCGGCGCCCTGATGGCGCTGCTGGAGGAGCGCAAGCAGCGGCTGGCCGCCGAAGGCCTGTTCGAGGCCGCGCGCAAGCAGCTCCTGCCGTTCATGCCGCGCGTGATCGGCGTGGTGACCTCGCCGACAGGCGCGGTGATCCGCGATATCCTGCACCGCATCCGCGACCGTTTTCCGCTGCATGTCGTCGTCTGGCCGGTGCGCGTCCAGGGCGAGACGGCGGGCGCAGAGGTCACGAACGCCGTCCAGGGGTTCAACGCCCTGCCCGAAGGCGGATCGCTGCCGCGTCCGGACCTCATCATCGTGGCGCGCGGCGGCGGCAGCCTGGAGGATCTGTGGGGCTTCAACGACGAGGCGCTGGCGCGCGCGGTGGCGGCCTCCGACCTTCCGGTGATCTCGGCGGTCGGCCACGAGACCGACTGGACGCTGATCGACCTCGCCGCCGACGTGCGCGCGCCGACGCCGACGGGCGCGGCCGAGATGGCGGTGCCGGTGAAGGCGGAGCTGGAAGCGACGCTGGCCAATCTTTCCGCACGTCTCGGCGCCTGCATCTCGCGCGGCATCGACCGCAAGCGCCAGGCGGCGCGGGCCGCGGCGCGGGCGCTGCCCTCGCCCGATCAGTTGCTGGCGGTGCGGCGCCAGCGCTTCGACGAGGCGACGGGGCGATTGGGCCGCGCGCTCGACGCCGGCGTGAGGCACAAGCGCGCGCATCTGTCCGGCTTGCGGCTGACGCCGGCGACGCTGAAACGGCGTCTGGAGGAAACCGGCAGGATCCTGCAACGCGATTTTCTGCGGGCGGCTCGAGCTCTCTCGAGCGTCGTGGGCGACCGGCGGCTCACCTTGCGCCACGCCGCCGACCAGTTGCCGAAATGCGCCCGCGCCAACCTGCGCCGCCACAGGCAGACCTACGCCGCATTGCAGGCCCGCCTGTCCATCGAGCCGACGGCGCAGCGGTGGCAGCAGGCGAACCAGCGGCTGTCCGCCGTCGACCGGCGCCGCGACCAGGCCGTCGCCATCCGTCTCGACCAGTTCCGCGCCCGACTGACCCAGGCAGAGCGGCTGCTTGCCACGCTGCAATTGTCGGAACAGGCGATCCTCGAGCGCGGCTACGCGCTGGTGCTCGATCCGGCCGGCCAATTGGTGAAGCGGGCGGCCGACGTAAAACCCGGAGAGGCGCTCGACCTTCGCTTCGCCGACGGAACCGCCCATGTGCTGGCGACCGGCGCGGCTGCCCCGGGGCAAAGAGCCGCGCCCAAGGCGGCAGCCAAGCCGAAGGACGGCGGCACGCAGGGCTCGCTGTTCTGACCATGACGCCTCCCCGAAATCAGCATCATCTCGCTACACCTTCCGGCAGGCCGCGCGCCCGCGCCTTCCTCGCCTTCGACGGCGAGCCCGGCCCCTGCAACGCCATCACCGACGTGGCGGGCGTCAGCGTCGGCTATACGACGCTTGTCGAGGGCGACGGCGCGCTCGTCGTCGGCAAGGGGCCGATCCGCACCGGCGTCACCGCCATCCTGCCGCGTCCCCGCGACGATCTCGCCACGCCCTGCTTCGCCGGCATCTTCAGCCAGAACGGCAATGGCGAACTGACCGGCACGCATATCGTCGAAGAGACGGGCGCCTTCGATTTTCCGATCACCATCACCAACACCCATTCCTGCGGGGTGACGCGCGACGCGACGCTGCGCTGGATGCACAAGGTGCTGCCCGGCGCGCTGGAGGGTGCCTGGGGCCTGCCGGTGGCGGCCGAGACCTATGACGGATTCCTCAACGATATCAACGGCCATCACGTGACGGACGCGCATGTCTTTGCGGCATTGGAGAAAGCCTCGACCGGACGAATAGAGGAAGGCAGCGTCGGCGGCGGCACGGGCATGATCGCCTTCGGCTTCAAGGGCGGCTCGGGCACCGCCTCGCGGCGCGTGCGGCACGGCGCAACGGACTGGACCGTCGGCGTCTTCGTGCAGGCGAATTTCGGCGACCTGAAGAATTTTTCCATGCGCGGGCGGCATGTCGGCGAGGATTTGCGGCCCCTGCTCGTGGAAGCTAAGGCTTCGATCGAGAAGGGCTCGATCATCGCGATCGTCGCCACCGACGCGCCGTTCCTGCCGCACCAGATGAAGCGGCTGGCGCGGCGCGTGCCGCTCGGCATCGCCCTGACCGGCGGCTTCGGCTACCACAGTTCGGGCGACATCTTCCTGGCCTTCTCGACGGCGAACAGGCCAGCTCTTACGGCAGCCAAGGGCTCTGTTGCCCAGGCCGACTTCATTCCCGACGCCGCCATCGATCCGTTTTTCGACGCCGTGGTGCAATCGGTCGAGGAGGCGATCCTCAACGCGATGATCGCCAACGAGGACATGCGCGGCCGCGACGGCCACTTCGTGCCGGCGCTGCCCAAAGCCTGGCTGACCAGGGAATTTTTCCGACCGGAATAGACCGTACGGCGCTTAGAGCGGTTTCCGTGCTAACGGAATCGCCGAGACCGCTTTATCTCTTTGTTTTGGCCGCATTTCCGGACGCAAAACCGCTTCGCACTTTTGCTGGAAATGCTCTAGTCGGAACCGGAGGCGCGTTCCTGTGCCTCGACGGCATCCTCGAGGCGCGCGGCGATGAGGTCCTGGATGTCGCCGACCTCTTCCTGGAGTTCCTCCAGCGGAATGCCTGCCTCCGCGGCCTCGGCAGCGCATTCCCTGGCGAGCGTCTCGGCCTGCTTCTCGATCCGGATTGGCTCGGCCGGGGCCTGGCACTTCTCGCAGATCCATTCCTGCAGGAACTCGATCGCAGTCTCGCTCATAATCAACAACCTGGTTCGGCCCAACCATCATGCTGCGGGCCGGCGTCATCGCTACAAACGTGTGGCACCCGAAAAGGATGCCGGCGGCAGTTCAAACCGAGTCGCCGCAAGACGGCAAGGCGCAAAGGAGAGCAAGGCGAAAGCGTCGTTTTCGGTCGCAGGGCCAGCCATATCGGGGAAAATGGTACCGTTGGGTGGGCTCGAACCACCGACCTCCGGATCCACAATCCGGCGCTCTAACCAACTGAGCTACAACGGCACTTTGCCTGAGCCTTGGGAAACGAAAAATCCTTCGTCAGCCGCGCTCCTTCGTTCGGCGAAGCGTCCTTACGAGCAATCGAGCCCCATTTCAAGACTTTTGGCGAGACAAAGGCAGCCGTCACGCCGACCCATGTGTTTTGTCCCCAAGAGGCATGTGAATGCGGCTCGCAAAGAAAAAGGCCGGCGGGAGGAGCCGGCCTTTTCCTTATCAGGGCCAACGGGAGGAGGTGCTGGCCGCTTCATCCCGACGGCGAGGGAGGAGGAACGCCGTCGGGTATGGCAAAGATCGCGATCAGGCGACCTTGAGTTCCTTGAAAGCCTTCTCGAAGGCGCCCTTGATCGGCTGGGCGACGTCCTCGGCGGCCTTGGAGGCGACCGTCTGGAAGTCCTTCGCCTGCTCGACGGCCAGCTCGACGCGCTTGCGCAGGAAGGCAGTCTGCAGCTCGACGGCTTCCGACAGCGACTTGGCGCCGACCAGCGCCTCGAGATGGGCGAAATTCGCCTCGGCGTTGGTGCGGAGCGCGGCAATGGTCTTGAGCGAAAGGTCGTTCGAAACGGATTTGGCGGTCTCGTAGGTCGCCTCGAGAGCCTTCTGCGCCTCTTCGGCGCCGGTCTTCATCTTGGCATAGGCTTCCTTCGACTGCTCGACGCCCTTCTCGGCGAAGGCGCGCATCTGGTCAGTGGCCTTGGAAGCGTCGAAGCTGGGGAACTCAACGGTCTCGGCGAATTCTGCGGTCTTGGTCTTGGACATTTTCCATCCTCTCGGCTGGCGGCCTTGCTGAAGGCCGTCTCGTGACTTGATGGGCGCTATATAGGACAAGTTTTTGTGCAATGCAATATTTTTGTTGCATTGCAGCATAGACGGGCCTTGTGCCCGTTAACCAAGCCGGGAAAATACGGCCCGTCGACCGGCCCCGCTGTGGACGTCGGCCGCGCTGGCCTTTATTAACAAAGCGTTAATCGCAATGCTTGCGAGGGTTCAGGCCAGGCGCATGTCGTCAAGCTATTCGTTTCTCGATGTCGCCGTGCTGGACGCGGTGAGAAGGCGCTTTGCCGCAGGCGACGCCCTGGTCGTCCTGTCCGCGGACCTGGAGCGGGCGCTGTGGGCGAACGGGCCGGGAGCGGCGCTGTTCGGTCAACCCGACATCGAAACATTCGTCGGCGCCGGCAGCGTCCTGCCGCCGGTGGCGCGCCGCCAGTTGACGGCGACGCGCGGCTTTCCCGCGATCGGCGTCGACCGCGCCATCACGCTGAGACTTGTCACCGGCATGACCAGCCAGGCGGTTGCGATGACGGCGAGCGCGATCACCATGCCCGACGGGGAAGACGCGATCCTGCTCGCGGCGCCGGCTGCATCGACGGATGCCGGCGAAATCGCAAGCCTCGCCCTCGGCGGGTTCACCGATGAAGGGGAATTCCTCGCCTTTATCGACGGCCAGGGCAGCGTAGAGGCCGCCTCGGACGGATTTGCCGCGCTCGGCATAGCGCAGGACACGCTGGCGGCTCTGGTCCGGCAGGTTGCCGGCCAGAGCGACCGCACGGTCAAGCGCCTGATCGCCGGCGGACGCCGCTCCTATCCCGCCGGCATGGCGCGCCTGTCGGACGAGCCGGCGCGCCATCTACTGGTCGTCATCGACGACGGAAGGGCGGAAGACGGGCAACCCGAAGCGCCGGCCGCTTCGCAGGCGGCGGCGAATGAGCAGCAGGACGACATTCCTCTTCCCGACGAAGCGGCGGCATCGCGCGTCGAGCCGGCCGATCCGGTGAACGGTAGCGACCGGAACGAAACCGAGCCGCAGTCCGCCGATGCGGATAGTCCGCAGGACCCGACGACCGAGAACGCACCCGGCGCGGAAGCGGACAAGCAGGAGATGCCTCTCGCGGTCGCAGACAGTGAGTCCGAGACGGGAACCGAAACCGGCGACAGCGACAGCGGGCAGGCGCCGGCAATCGACACCCATGCGATGCCGGCGCGCTTCGTCTGGCGCACTGACGCGGACGGCGCGTTCAGCACGATCTCGCCGGAGTTCGCCGCCGTGGTCGGCGAGCAGGCGGCGGATGTGATCGGCCGCCGTTTCAGCGACGTCGCAACCGCTTTCGGCCTCGACCCGAGCGGCGAGATCGCGCAGTTGCTGGAGCGGCGCGACACATGGTCCGGACGCACCGTCCAGTGGCCGGCGAAAGGACTGCGCATTCCGGTCGATCTGGCGGCGCTACCGGTCTATGACCGCGACCGTGCCTTCCAGGGGTTCCGCGGCTTCGGCGTGGCACGGCCAGCGGATGCGGTGGTCGATACGAAGCCGTCCTCTCCTCAGGGGACGGAACGGCCGGCAGCAGAGACCGCTGCCAGCGACATGGCCGTGGCCAACGGGCAAGCGCCCGGAGCGGAAACCGACCCTTTCAAGGGTGAAGTCCCGGCGCTGGCCATCGAGCCAAAGCCGGACAGGCGCTTCACCGACAAGGTGATCCGGCTGGCGGAACACCGGCCACCGACGATCGACAAGAGCCTCTCCAATGTGGAGCGGAACGCTTTTCGCGAGATCGGCGAGAGGTTGAGGAAAGACAGCGGGCCTTCCGGGGAAGCGGCGAGCGCGCCCGCGGCCGCAGGCGCCGGCAATGGCGCGCCGGCCGGCGAAGACACGCCGACGGCCCGGCCTGCCCGACCGGAGTTGGAAAGGGAGGAGCAGGTTCGGCCGGCTGACGGCGTACCGGCCGCCGTTGCGCAGGACGAAACGCAAACCGAGGCCGGAAACGACGACCTGCGGGGGCCTGCCACCGAAGCCGGTCAATTGGCCAGCGGCGTGGCCGGGGCCGAGCCTCCGGTAATGGCCGATGCCGAAGATGCCGCAGGCGAGGCGGAAACGGCGGCTTCGGAAAAACCCGGCGAGGAAACCGACACGACTTCCGTGCCGGACGGTTCGGCGCCGGATGCGCCGGCGAACGACGCCGTGGCGTCCGGACGTCCCGCAAGGAAACGCTCGCTTTCGCTGCTTGACTATGCCGACCCGGTCGACGGATCGCCAACCGCCCCGCTGCCCGAAGGGACGGCGAGTGAATCCGAACGTGCGCAGGCGAGCGCCGACGACAGCATCGCCGCCGCCGATTTCGCCGATGCCCGCGACGACGAGACCCTGCCGATCATTCACGATGGGGAAGCCGGCGATGACGAGGGGGGCGCCGGTGACGATATCCCTGCCGAGCTCATCGACCAGGGGAACGACAAGACACCTGCCGCTCCGCAACGGGCGCGCCGCCCGCTGTCGCCGCCGCCATTGCGCAGCGAGGGCATCATGCCCTCCGCCTTCGCCACGGTGGACGACACTGCGCCCGACACGTCGATCCTCGCCAGGCTGCCGGTTCCGCTGCTCATTCATTCGGGCGACGCGCTCTACTACGCCAATGACGAATTCCTTGACCTGACGGGCTATGGCGCACTCGAGAGACTCGTGGACGCGGGCGGGCTGGAAGCGCTGTTCGCCGACCCTTACGCCGATGACGGCGCCGCCGACCAGACGGATCGCTCGCTGCGCCTGCGCACCAGCGAAGGCCGCGAAATCCCGGTGCACGCGCTGCTGCGCACGGTGCCGTGGCGCGGCGGCAAGGCGCTGATGCTAGTGTTGCGGCGGTCCGGCGAAGAGGCTCCGGAAGAACTCGGCGCCACACCGCGCGGCCAACAGGCTGAGATGGTGCAGCCCGACATCGCCGATCTCAAGGCGCGCATCTCCGAAATGCGCACGATCATCGACACGGCGACGGACGGCGTCGTCCTGATCGGCAGCGACGGCCTGATCCGCTCGATCAGCCGTCCTGCCGAAGCGCTGTTCGGCTTCGATGGCGACGACGTCGCCGGCAAGCCGTTCGCCTCGCTGTTCGCCATAGAAAGCCAGCGCTCGGCCAACGAGTATCTGGCCAGTCTCTCCGAACCCGGCGTCGCCAGCCTTCTCAACGACGGGCGCGAGGTGATCGGCCGCGAAGCCCAGGGACGCTTCATTCCGATTTTCATGACCGTGGGCCGGCTGCCGGGCGACAGCGGCTATTGCGCCGTGGTGCGCGACATCACCCAGTGGAAGCGGGCGGAAGAGGACCTCACCCAGGCGCGCGCCGTGGCCGAACGGGCCTCCTCGCAGAAGACCGACTTCCTGGCGCGCATCAGCCACGAGATCCGCACGCCGCTCAACGCCATCATCGGCTTTTCCGAACTGATGGTGGACGAGAAGTTCGGCCCGGTCGCCAACGACCGTTATCGCGACTACCTGCGCGACATCAACCGGTCCGGCAACCATGTGCTCGACCTGGTCAACGACCTTCTCGACATCTCGAAGATCGAGGCCGGCCAGCAGGAGATGGACTACGAGGCGGTGTCGCTCAACGACGCGCTCGCCGAGACGGTGGCGCTGATGCAGCCGCAGGCCAACCGCGAGCGGGTCATCATCCGCTCCAGCCTGGCGTCGCGCCTGCCCGACGTGGTGGCCGATCTGCGCTCCATCAGGCAGATCGCGCTCAACATCCTATCCAACGCCGTCCGCTACACGCAGGCGGGCGGCCAGGTGATCGTCTCGACCGCCTACGAGCCCTCGGGGGACGTGGTGATGCGCGTGCGCGACACCGGCGTCGGCATGACGCAGGCCGAGATCGAGCAGGCGCTGAAACCGTTCAAGCAGATCAACGCGCTGAAACGCGGCCGCGGCGACGGCACCGGCCTCGGCCTGCCGCTGACCAAGGCGATGGTGGAAGCCAACCGCGCCCAGTTCGCCATCCATTCGACGCCCGGCGAAGGCACGCTGGTGGAAATCGCCTTTCCCTCGACGCGCGTGCTGGCCGAGTAACCGCGATCCTGGTCCATTCCCGGCGGGCCGCCCGCAAAAAGAAAGGCGTCCGGATGGACGCCTTGGAGAAGTGAGAAATTTGTCACAACGGGCTTGAGGAACAGTCCGCGCGGGGGCGTCGAGGACAATCTCAAGTTATCCCGACTATCTCAGGCGGGACCTTAACAAAACCTTACCCGCACCGCGGAAACTTTACCAATGTGTACCACTTGTGAAATCGAGGTAAATTCTGCGGATACGATCGGTTAACCAAGATCACCGGGAGTCGAGGACAACCTAATGGCGTCATCCCGGCCGCTGCCGAACGCCCCCCGGGTCTCGCCTGCGGCAACCCCGAGGGCAGGCTCCGGGCGCGAGGCGAGAGCCGGAATCCATTCCGGAGCATGGACAGGTTACGGAATAGATCCTGGATAGCCGCTCTTCGCTCCGCTCCAATCGGCTTCCGGGATGACGCCCCTTCGCTGACCGTCACGTCGCCAGTTGCGGCAAATCCTTGAACAGGTCGAGCGCCTCGGGGTTGGCGAGGGCTTCCTTGTTCTTGACCGGGCGGCCGTGCACCACCTCGCGCACGGCAAGCTCGGTGATCTTGCCGGACTTGGTTCGCGGGATGTCGGCGACCGCGACGATCCTGGCCGGCACATGCCGCGGGCTGGCGCCCGTCCTGATCTTCGCCTTGATGCGCCTGTCGAGGTCGGCGTCGAGCGCCGCGCCCGGCGCCAGCCGCACGAACAGCACCACGCGCACGTCGCCGTCATGCTCCTGGCCGATGGCGAGTGCCTCGGCGATCTCGGGCATCTGCTCGACCTGGTTGTAGATCTCGGCCGTGCCGATGCGCACGCCGCCGGGGTTGAGTGTGGCGTCGGAGCGCCCGTGGATGACGATGCCGCCGTGCTCCGTCCATTCGGCGAAGTCGCCGTGGCACCAGACATTGTCGAACCGCTCGAAATACGCGCCGCGGTATTTCCCGCCGTCGGGGTCGTTCCAGAAACCGACAGGCATGGCGGGGAAAGCTTTCGTGCAGACGAGTTCGCCCTTTTCCTGGCGCACCGGCCGGCCGTCCTGGTCCCACACGTCGACCGCCATGCCGAGCCCCGCCGCCTGGATCTCACCTTCCCAGACAGGCTCGGTCGGCACGCCGAGCACGAAGCACGAGACGATGTCGGTGCCGCCCGAGATCGAGGCCAGATGCACGTCCTTTTTGATACCGTCGTAGACGAAGCGGAATCCTTCCGGCGACAGCGGCGAGCCGGTCGAGGCGATCGCACGCAGCGACGACAGATCATGACTGCTCATCGGCACGAGGCCCGCCTTGCGCACCGAGTCGATGAACTTCGCCGAGGTGCCGAAAAAGGTCATGGCCTCGGCATCGGCGAAGTCGAACAGCGTGTTGCCGTCAGGATAGAAGGGCGAGCCGTCGTAGAGCAGCAGCGTCGCCCCGGAGGCCAGCCCCGACACCAGCCAGTTCCACATCATCCAGCCGCAGGTGGTGAAGTAGAAGAGGCGGTCGTTCTCGACCAGTCCCGCATGTAGGCGGTGTTCCTTGAGGTGCTGGAGCAGCGTGCCGCCGGCCGAATGGACGATGCATTTGGGCACGCCCGTCGTGCCCGACGAATAGAGAATGTAGAGCGGATGCGAAAAAGGCAGCCGTTCGAAGGCCAGCGGCTTCGGCGCGAAGGGTGCAAGCGCGGCGTCAAGCGCTTCGGCTCTCCGGATGCCGGCGGCGACGTTCGCGGAGGTGCCGAGATAATCGACCACCAGGACCTTGTTCACGCCCGGCAGCCTGTCGACAACCGCCGCAACCTTGCCCGTGACCTCGATCGCCTTGCCGTTGTACCAGTAACCGTCCGGCACGATCAGTACCTTGGGCTCGATCTGGCCGAAGCGGTCGAGCACGCCCTGCTCGCCGAAATCGGGCGAACACGAGGACCACACCGCGCCGAGCGAGGCGCAGGCCAGCATGGCGGCGGCGGTCTCGGGCATGTTGGGCATCATGGCGGCCACGCGGTCGCCCGTGCCGACGCCCAGCGAAACGAACAATTGCTGCAGCCGTGACACCAGGCCGCGCAGATCATCCCAGCTCAGCCGCCGCTCGACCTTGTCCTCGCCCCTGAAGACGATCGCCTCCTGCGATCCGTCTCTCCGCAGCAGGTTCTCGGCGAAGTTCAGCCGCGCATCGGGGAAGAAGGACGCGCCCGGCATGCGGTCTACGTCGACCAGCACGCGTCCGCCGGCGCCCTTCTCGCCGACGACGCCGCAGAAATCCCAGACGAGGTCCCAGAACGCCTCGCGATCGTCGACCGACCAGGCATGAAGATCCGCATAGGACGCAAAAGGCCTGCCGGCGCGCTCCGCCGCCGCTTCCGTGAACGCCGTCAAGGGCGCCGACCGGATCCGGGCCGGTCCAGGAATCCAAAGCGGCGTGTCGCTTGTCATCATGCCTTCTCCTCAACCTTTCGCCGCTAAAGCACATAGGCGACGGCCCATGCAAGCTCCCACCGATATGCGGCATGGCTGTGCGCATTTGCCATCGCCGGGCCACAAAGACTTGAAATGCGTCGGCGACGAACTACACCTGTCCGACGATGTCGGCGGAATCCCAACTTAACGAGGCGAAATGCCCTCACCCTGGATATGGCGTGCAATATGGGCGGTGGGCGTTGTCCTGATCGTGGCCACGCTGGCATTCGCCGCGCTGCCCTATATTGCGTCCACTCGAATCGTCCGCGACCGCATCGCCTGGGAGATGAGCGCCTGGAGCGGCTTTCGCGTGGCGATCGACGGCACGCCGCAGATCGAGGTCTGGCCTAAGTTCCGCGCCATCCTAACCGACGTGAAGCTGTCGAAATGGACCGAGACCGACGCACCGCCGGTACTGCAGGCCGAGCGCGTCGAGATCGACCTGTCCGCGCTGGCAGCGCTGCGGGGCGACGTGGTGTTCCAGGCGACGCATTTCATCAGGCCGACCTTTCGCCTCGACCGCCTTCCCAGCGGGCTTTTCACGCTACCCATTCCGACGGGCGGACGCATCGCCCGCTCGGTCGATACCGCGCGCTCCATCGTCAATGCCAACCCGACCAAGCCGGATGTCGGCAAGCTGCCTTCCGATCCTTTCGGCGCGCTTGACGTGCGCGACGGCCGCGTGATCGGCTCCGCCGACGGCAAGGACGTCGAAATCCTCACCGGCCTGAACGGCCAGGCCAACTGGTCGGCGCTCAACGCCGATGCAAGCCTCTCCGCCACCGGCATCTGGCGCGGCGAGAGCATCAAGGTCGAGATGTCCTCGGCCGCGCCGCTGCTGCTTCTCGCCGGCGGCACGTCGGCCGTTTCCGCATCCTTCAAGGCCGCACCTGCGAATTTCTCGTTCGACGGCAACGCAGGCCTTGCCCAGAACGCCTTTTTCGACGGGCAGGCGCAATTCAACACGCCGTCGCTCAGGCGCGCACTGGAATGGCTGGGCGCCAACCCGGCATTCGCCGGCACCATCGGCGCCGTCTCGGTGACGAGCAAGGTCAGCGGCGAAACCGGCCGCGTCAAATTCACCGGCACCAAGCTTGCGCTCGACAAGAACCCCGGCGTGGGAGCGCTCGACCTCACATTCGCTGACGCCCTGCCCGTGCTTTCCGGCACGTTGGCGTTCGACACGCTCGACCTCAGATCGTTTCTTTCGGCCTTCACCCCGATCGGCTCATCGAACGGCCAGGTGCCCGACGAGATCGATGCGAATTTCGCTAGCCGATTCAATCTGGACCTGAGACTGTCGGCCGCCCATGCCACGGCGGGCGCGACCCAGCTCGCCGACGTCGCCGCCACCGCCCAGGTCAAGAACGGCCTTGCCGTCTTCGACATCTCCGATGCGACAGCCTTCGGCGGCAATATCCAGTCGAGCCTCCGCTTCGACCGCAAGCCCGACGGCACGCAGGTCGAGATGCGGCTGCTCGCATCCGACGTGGACGGAGCGCAATTCGGCGCCGCCGCCGGCATGAAGCGGCTGGTCCCGACCGGAACCGGCACGGTATCCATCATCCTCAAGGGTCCCGGCAAGACATGGGATTCCATCATGGACAACGCCGACGGCTCGATCTCGGCCAATTTCGGACAGGGCACGCTGACCGGCCTCAACCTGCCGTCGTTCCTCAAGCGCTGCAAACAGGGCGGCTTCTTCCCGCTCGACGAGGTCTCCGACGGCACGCTGGCGATCGACGGAGCGGAACTAAAAGCCAATATATCCAACGGCGTGGCGCGGATCGACAAGGCCGAAGCCAAGTCGGCCAAGAACCGGATCTGGGTTTCCGGCATCGTCCCCTATGCCGGCGGGGGACTGGCGCTTTCAGGCGGGATCAGCCAGCCGGGAACGGCCCCGGCCGCCGCGCAGCAACCTGCGGACGGCGCGCAACCGGCGGACGCTCCTCCCGCGACGCCAGGCAACCAGGTGTCGTTCTTCGTCGGCGGAAGCTGGACCACGCCTTTCGTCTCGCCGATCAACGGCGGCAGTGCCGGGAACTGACGAACCGGACTGCTGACCGCACAGCGGTCCTTTCGAGAATATTTTTGAGTTAGTTCTTCCGGCGCCGGTGCTTACCCGCGCTGGGCTGCCTGCTCGTCGCGGATTCGCTGCACTTCACGGCGCTTGTTGACCACCGAGGCGATGATGACGCCGGTGGCGACAAGGCCGATCAGGATGGTGCAGGCGGCGTTGATCTCCGGCGTCACGCCGAGCCTGACCTGGCTGTAAATTTTCATCGGCAGCGTGGTCGCGCCCGGACCGGAGGTGAACGAGGCGACGACGAGGTCGTCCAGCGACAGCGTGAAGGCCAGCATCCAACCCGAGACGATGGCCGGCGCGATGACCGGCAGGGTGATCTGGAAGAACGTCTTCACCGGCGGCGCGCCGAGGTCCATCGCCGCCTCCTCCAGGGAGCGATCGAACGTCAGCAGACGCGATTGCACCACCACCGCCACGAAGCACATCGAGAAGGTGATATGCGCCAGTGTCACGGTGAAAAAGCCGCGATCGAAATCCACGGCGACGAAGAGCAGCAGCAACGACAGACCGGTGATGACGTCGGGCATGACCAACGGCGCGAAGATCATGCCCGAGAACAGCATCCTGCCGCGGAAGCGCGTGTAGCGCGTCAGCGCCAGGGCACCCAGCGTGCCGAGCACGGTCGCCACGCTGGCCGAGATCAGGCCGACGCGGATCGTCACCCAGGCGGCATCCATCAGGCCCTGGTTATGGAACAGGGAGACGTACCATTTGGTCGAGAAACCGCCCCAGACGGTGACCAGCTTCGAGGCGTTGAAGGAGAAGATCACCAGAAGCACGATCGGCAGATAGAGGAAGGCGAAGCCAAGCGTGACCGAGGTGATGTTGAAGCGGCTCCAGGTCGAGTTCATCGCCTCACCTCCCCGCTTCCTGGGCGCGCGCCTGCGCGTTCTGGAAGATGACGATCGGCACGATCAGGATCAGAAGCAGGATCACCGCGACCGCCGAGGACACCGGCCAGTCACGGTTGGCGAAGAACTCGTTCCATAGCGTGCGGCCGATCATCAGCGTCTGCGAGCCGCCGAGCAGGTCGGGAATGACGAATTCGCCGACGGCCGGGATGAAGACCAGCAGGCAGCCGGCGACGACGCCGGGCAGCGACAGCGGAAAGGTGATCTTCCAGAAGGCGGTGATCGGCGGACAGCCGAGGTCCTGCGCGGCTTCGATCAGCGAGTTGTCCATCTTCTCCAGCGCGGAATAGAGCGGCAGCACCATGAAGGGAAGGTAGGAATAGACGATGCCGATGAAGACGGCGGTGTAGGTGTTGGTGATGATCAGCGGCTCATGGATCACGCCGATACCGAGCAGCAATTGGTTGAGCAGGCCCTCGGGCTTGAGGATGCCGATCCAGGCGTAGACGCGGATCAGGAACGAGGTCCAGAACGGCAGGATGACCAGCATGAGCAAGGTCGGCCGCAGCGTCGCCGGGGCGCGGGCCATGCCGTAGGCGATCGGATAGCCGACCAGCAGGGTCAAGGCCGTGGAGATGGCGGCGACGACGACGCTGGTGACATAGGCGTTGAAATAGAGCGAATCCTGCGTGAGCCAGACATAGTTGTCGAAGCTCAGTTGCTTGAGGCCGGCGACGAGACCCGAGATGCCGTGCCCGAAACCCAGCACCGGCGTATAGGGCGGCATGGCGATCGCCGTGGTCGACAGCGAGATCTTGAAGACGATGACGAAGGGGATGAAGAAGAAGAACAGCAGCCAGAGGTAGGGCACGATGATGACCAGCCGGCTGAAGATTGCCTCGGCAAGGCTGGCGAGCGCGGATTTCCGGACCGCGGTTTCCGGGCCAGTAGCTGTCAATGTGGTGTCCGCCATCGCCGCACCTACCGCGTCAGCACGACGCCGGCGTCCGGCCGGAAGGAAATCCAGGCGCGGTCGTCCCAGGTCAGCGGATCGTCGACGGCGCGGGTCGCGTTCATGGCGCTCGCCCGCACCATCTGCCCGTCGTCCAGCCTGACATGGTAGACGGTCATGTCGCCGAGATAGGCGATGTCGTAGACCTGCCCTTCCAGGGCGTTGACTGCGTCGGCGGGCCGCTTGGACGACACCTTGATCTTCTCCGGCCTGATGGCGAAGGCGACATCTGAGCCGGCGGCCGTGTCGCCGGCGTTCTCGACCTGTATCTGGGCGCCGCTGGCGCCGGTGATGCGCGCCTTGTCGGCGGCGCGCTCGGCGACCTTGCCTTCGAACATGTTGACGTTGCCGACGAAGTTGGCGACGAACCGCGAGGCCGGCGCCTCATAGACCTCCGCCGGCGTCGCCACCTGCATGACCTCGCCCTTGTCCATGATGGCGATGCGGTCGGCCATGGTCATCGCCTCCTCCTGGTCGTGGGTGACGACGACGAAGGTGAGGCCGAGTTCCTGCTGCAGGTCCATCAGCTCAAACTGGGTTTCCTCGCGCAGCTTCTTGTCGAGGGCGCCGAGCGGCTCGTCCAGCAAAAGCACCTTCGGCCGCTTGGCGACGGAGCGGGCGAGCGCGACACGCTGGCGCTGGCCGCCGGACAACTGGTGCGGCTTGCGCTTGGCGAACGGTTCCAGCTTGACCAGCTTCAGCATCTCGGCCACGCGCTTGTCGATGTCTGCCGCCGGCATCCCTTCCTGCTTCAGGCCGAAGGCGATGTTCTTCTCCACGCTCATATGGGGGAACAGCGCGTAGGACTGGAACATCATGTTGACGGGGCGGCGGTAGGGCGGGATTCCGCGCAAATCCTGCCCGTCGAGCAGGATGCGGCCGGAGGTCGGCTCCTCGAAGCCGGCCAGCATCCTGAGCAGGGTGGACTTGCCGCAGCCCGAGGCGCCGAGCAGGGCGAAGAACTCGCACTCGAAGATGGTCAAGGAAAGGTCGTTGACCGCAGTGAAGTCACCGAACTTCTTGGTGACGTGATCGAACTGAATATAAGGCTTGGCGTTCGGATCGTTCCAAGGCGCGAAATCCCTGCGGATGCTGCCAAGCGACTTCATGTCCCACTCCGTGCCCTGTTCCCCTTGAAAAGAACCGGCCCCGCCTGATGGGCGAGGCCGGTTCTCCCGTCACTGCCCGGTGACGACCTTGGTCCACATGCGCGTCACGTTGCGCTGGGTCTTGGGATCGAGCGTCCCCACCGTGAAGAGCTTCTTCAGCGTCTCCTCGTCCGGATAGACGGCCGGGTCGTCGAGGATGTCCTTGTTGATGAACTGCTGCGATGCCTTGTTGCCGTTGGCGTAGTAGACGTAGTTCGACGCCTTGGCGATGACCTCTGGCTTCATCATGTAGTTGAGGAATTCGAGCGCTTCCTCGGTGTGCTGGGCGTCGGCCGGGATCGCCATCTGGTCGAACCACATCTCCGCGCCTTCCTTCGGCACCGCATAGGCGAGATGGACGCCTGCCTTGGCCTCGTCGGCGCGATCGCGGGCCTGGAACACGTCGCCCGACCAGCCGATCGCCACGCAGATATCGCCGTTCGCCAGCGCGTTGATGTATTCGGACGAATGGAACTTGCGCACGTCCGGGCGCACCTTCATGAGCATGTCCTCGACCTTCTGGAGGCTCTCGGGCGAATTGTCGTCCGGGTCGAGGCCGAGATATTTCAGCGCCGAGGGAATGACGTCGGTCGGCGAATCGAGGAAATAGACGCCGCAGTCCTTCAGCTTGTCCATGTTCTCGGGCTTGAAGACCACGTCCCAGCTGTCGACCTTGTCGGTGCCCAGCGCCGCCTTGACCTTGTCGATGTTGTAGCCGATGCCGACGGTGCCCCACATGTAGTTTATGGAGTAGTCGTTGCCGGCGTCGTAGCGCGCCGTCCGCTCGCTGATGACGTCCCACATGTTCTTGAGGTTGGGCAGCTTCGACTTGTCCAGCTTCTGGAACACGCCGGCCTGGATCTGCCGGGCAAGGAAGTTCGCGGTCGGAACCACGACGTCGTAGCCGCTGCCACCCGCCAGCAGCTTGGTTTCGAGAATCTCGTTGGAATCGAAGGTGTCGTAGACGACCTTGATGCCGGTCTCCTTGGTGAAATCGTCGAGGATCGAAGAATCGATGTAGTCGGACCAGTTGAAGACGTTGACGACGCGGTCCTCGGCATGTGCCGCCAGCGTAAAGACAGCCAGCAGCGCCGATGTCGCGAATAGCCCTGTTGCCCTGCGTATCATGAAGTTCTCCTTTGGATCGAATGTTCCCGGAGCCGGCTCGACTGCGCGCCGGCTTCATCTGTTTTTCAGACTATGGCGAGGGGCGGCGCACGGCAAGCGCCCCGGCCGCCGCGGCGCTTCAAGGAGCCGCAGGCCGGCTCCGCGACTGCGCGATGGCGACGGTCGTAAGCTCCGGTCTCGGTCGGATCGCCGGGGAGACGTGGCAAGATACGCCTGTGTTGTTGTTGCCCTCTTCTGCAAACCTGCCCGGCAGGCAGCGGGCTTGTCAACGTCAAAGAGACGGGCGCCTTCAGTTCGGTGCCGGAATTCCGATCACGCCAGGCCGGGCCGGACGCGTCTGGCGCCGCAGTTCGAGGCCGATATGGGTCAGCAGCGCCACAAAGACCACGGAGCCGCCGACGATCGTGCGGGCCGAAGGCACTTCCGAATGGACGAGCCAGACCCAGATCGGCCCCAGCAGCGGCTCGAACGTGCCGAGCAGCGCGGCGATCGCCGCCGGGATCAGGCGTGCGCCGGTGGCGAAGAAGGCGAGTCCGAGCCCCAGGTTGAGGACGCCGAAGGCGAAGAGGAAGACCATGTCGCGGCCGGACGCGCCGAGCGTCGAAGCCTGGCTCGCGGCAAAGGCGGCGGCGAACAGGGTGCCGAGGCATGTGGCAGGCGTCATGCGCACATGGGAGAAGCGGCGCGTGATGACGGTGGCGACGGAAAAGGCGAAGGCGATCAGCAGGGCGAGACCGTCGCCGACCGGAGACACGGAGCCATCCAGCGATTCCGAGACCATGATGCCGACACCGGCGATGACGGCGGCGATGGCGATCCAGGTGGCCGTCGAAACGGATTCCCTGAACAGCACCCAGGCGAAGAGCGCCGCAAGCAGCGGCACGCCGGCCTGCATGAGCAGGATGTTGGCGACGGTCGTATAGGCGAGCGCGACCACGAAGCTGGTGGATGCGGTGGCGAAGCACAGCGCCACGGCCAGTCCCGGCAGGCCCATGCCGCGAAACAGCGCCATCATGCCACGCCAGCCGTCGCGCCAGATCATGAAGGCGACGAGGAAGGCGGCCGCCCAGACGGATCGCCAGAACACCACCGTCCAACTATCCTCAGCATGGATGAAGCGGGCGATGGTGCCGCCAAAACTCCACATCAGCGCCGAGAGGAACACCAGCAGGTAGCCGACACGCTCCTCGCCGGGCGTCGCGGCGGAGAGGCGGTTCGGCGCGGGCGGCACGGCAGCGTCGGTCATGGCACGGCCATCAACGATGATCCGGCGCACGATGCGCCTCGATCCATCGGACAACGCGTAGCGCAGGGTCGGTTGCGCCGCGTGATCCAGGGCGTGCGGCCCATTGTGTCACCAATCGGACAGACCAGACCACATGACGGCAAGCGGCCGTCGCTCCGGCCCATGTCCCGAAGGCTGACTTTGCGCGGCCGCCTTACTGGAAATCGAAGGCCGACAGGCCGGCAACCATCTCGTCGAGGCCGAGCGGCCGGGTGACCGGCGGCTCGGCCCGTGCCAGGCAGCCCGGGCGTTCGCATATCCGGCAGGCCGGGCCGACAGCCGTCAGCCCGAGCTCGGCCGTGCCGCTCCTCGAAGCCACCGCCGGCAGGGCGGCGGCATAGACGATCTCGTCGCGGAATCCGATGTCGCATCCCAGAAGAAGCGCGGTGCGCCGCGGCCGCTCGTTGAAAGCGCCCTGCGGCCCTTCCAGCGTACGGGCGATGCACAGGAACTGCGCGCCGTCCGGCATTTCCACCGCCTCCACAAAGATCTGGCCGGGCTGGGTGAAGGCGGCATGGACCGGCAGCTTCGGGCAGCCGCCGCTGAAACGGGCGTGCGGGAACCCCTGCGCGCCCGCCCGGCGGAAGCGGTTGCCCGCATTGTCGACCTCCAGCATGAAGAACGGCACGCCCGACGCGTTCGGCCGCTGCATCATAGTCAGCCGGTTGGCCGCCTGCTCGAAGGACACGCCGAAGCGCGAGCGCAGCACGTCGATGTCGCAGCGCGCCCGCTGTGCGGCGGAATGGAAGGCCGCATAGGGCATCATCAGCGCCAGCGCGGCATAGCGGCCGAGTTCGAAGCGCGCCAGCCGGCGCGCCTCGTCGGTCGACAGCTTCAGCGCCTTGATCTCGGCGGCCACCGCCACGCTCATGCGCATGAGGCAGGCTTCCATCGCCACCTCGCGCAACTGGTCGAAGGGCGACAGGCGCTCGGACAGGAACAGGCGCTGCGAATGGCGATCATAGCGGCGACGCCAGTTCGGCATGGTGGCGACCGGCAGCACCTTGACGACGATGCCGTGCTCACGCCGCAGCCAATCCTTGAGGGCGGAAAGCAGGTCGTCCCCTGGCCCCAGCAACTTCGTGAAGGCCTCGGCTTCCTCCTCGATCGAGGCGAAGAAGTTCGGCCGGCGCTCCAGGACCTCGCGCACCTCGTCGATCGGCAGCCTGGCGCCCGAGAGCGCAGTGGCGCGCCCCTCATGGGCGAGCATGTCGTTGAGGTCCGACAGCCGTTCCGCCTGCTCGCGATAGGCACGGAAGAGTTTTATCATCGCGGCGGCGGCGTTGGGCGCAGCCTCGGCCACCTCGATCAGTTCCTGGTCGCCCGGCAACTCGCCGGCCAGCAGCGGATCGGCGAAGACCTCGCGCAGGGCGGCGAGCGAGCCGTGCGCCTCGCCATGCAGGTCCTCGGGCTCGACCTGGTAGGCCGCGGCGAGCTTGAGGATGAGCTGCACCGTCAGCGGCCGCTGGTTGCGCTCGATGAGGTTGAGATAGGAGGGCGAAATGCCGAGTCCCTCGGCCATGGCCGTCTGCGTCAGGCCCTTCTGGGTGCGGATGCGGCGGATGCGCGGTCCGGCGAATATCTTCTGCTCGGCCATCGGGGTCCCGTGACAAGATATTTACAGGAATGACCCGTCGCGCGAGTCATGGCAGGCTTTTACAATTTTGACATTTTTACAACCAAGCTCTGTCAACGACAATACAGATTTTCTCCTATTTTTGGCCGTGAATTGTCAATTTTCTAGATTTTTTGCGCTGCAATGTAAATCAAGTCACATGCAAGAGCTTACAGACACTCTTGTTGCAACGACGTGAATTCCTTGCGGAGCCAGATAATGACCGATTTTTACAATCTCGTCCCCTCGGCCGCCGAAGGCCGCTTCGACGGCATCGAGCGTCCCTATGCGCCGGAGGACGTCGTCCGGCTGCGCGGCTCCGTGCAGGTGCGGCAGACCCTGGCGGAGAACGGCGCCAACCGGTTGTGGACGCTGATCCACCAGGAAGATTTCGTCAACGCGCTGGGCGCCGTCACCGGCAACCAGGCCATGCAGCAGGTGCGCGCCGGGTTGAAGGCGATCTACCTGTCCGGATGGCAGGTGGCGGCGGACGCCAACACCGCCTCGGCCATGTACCCCGACCAGTCGCTCTATCCGGCCAACGCGGCGCCGGAACTGGTCAAGCGCATCAACCGTACCTTGCAGCGCGCCGACCAGATCGAGGTTTCGGAAGGCAAGGGCCTGTCGGTCGAGACCTGGTTCGCGCCGATCGTCGCCGACGCGGAAGCCGGTTTCGGCGGGCCGCTCAACGCCTTCGAGATCATGAAGGCCTTCATCGAGGCGGGCGCTGCGGGCGTCCATTTCGAAGACCAGCTGGCGTCGGAAAAGAAATGCGGCCATCTCGGCGGCAAGGTGCTGATCCCGACCGCCGCGCATATCCGCAACCTGACGGCGGCGCGGCTCGCGGCCGACGTGATGGGAACGCCGACGCTGATCGTGGCCCGCACCGATGCGGAAGCGGCCAAGCTGCTGACCTCCGACATCGACGAGCGCGACCAGCCCTTCGTCGACCACGAGGCGGGCCGCACGGCGGAAGGCTTCTACCAGGTGAGGAACGGCATCGATGCCTGCATCGCGCGCGCCATCGCCTATGCGCCTTATGCGGACCTGATCTGGATGGAAACGTCGAAGCCCGACCTCGGGCAGGCGAGAAAGTTCGCCGAAGCGGTGCGCAAGGCGCATCCGGGCAAGATGCTGGCCTATAACTGTTCGCCTTCCTTCAACTGGAAGAAGAACCTCGACGACGCCACCATCGCCAAATTCCAGCGTGAACTGGGGGCTATGGGCTACAAGTTCCAGTTCATCACGCTGGCCGGCTTCCACCAGCTCAACCACGGCATGTTCGAGCTGGCGCGAGGCTACAAGGACCGGCAGATGGCGGCCTATTCGCAGCTTCAGGAAGCCGAATTCGCCTCGGAAGCCGACGGCTATACCGCGACCAAGCACCAGCGCGAGGTCGGCACCGGCTATTTCGACGCGGTGTCGATGGCGATCACCGGCGGACGGTCGTCCACCACCGCCATGCATGGGTCGACCGAGCACGCGCAGTTCCGGCCCGCGGCCGAATGAGCCCATAGCAACACAGACAAGGAACGCCCGCACGGCGGCATCAAGGAGAACGATCATGGCATCCATCGCACGCGTCAAGGAACGGGCGGAAGAACAGTCTTCCGCCATGAGCAGCGACCAGCAGGCGACGATCCGCATGCTGGCGAACGACCTGCACAGGCTCAACCAGTCGGTCATGAAGGCCGTCGAAGCCGGCGTCTCGGTGGAACTCGTGCGTTCGGCCCGCCATCACGGTGGCGGCGGCAACTGGGGCGATCTTCTGATCCCGGTCATCGTGACCCAGCAACCGCACGGCTAGAGCAATTCCAGCAAAAGTGTGCAGCGGTTTTGCGTCCGGAATTGCGAAAAACAAGAGAGTGAGCATTGAAGGCGATTCTGTTTTCGCCGGAAATGCTCTAGAATGATCGACCCGACCGCCAGCCACTTGCGCGTATTGCGCGCAGGTGGCTTTCATTTTGGTGCGTTTGTGAAAACCTGAGGCAACGTTCGGAATTAGCTTTGCTTTTTTTCGCGAAAAGTAATTTTACTTCCCGAAAATGATGCTTGACACCACGTCGCAGCCGCTTAATTCTGCTCGCCGTTTCAACCTTCAATTGAAATCAAGCGAGCCAGCGTCTTGTCCGTACCAGCGTCGAACAGCAAGCAGAGTACTCCGGACAACGACAACGACGGAACCTTCTCGATAGACTTTTCCCGCGTGCTGGTGGTCGGGAAATCCCCGGTGAACCGCATCGTCGTCTCCAAGATCGTGGAGCGCTGCGGCCTCAAGCCGATTTCAGAATCGCCCGAGACGGCAGCCAGGGCGCTACAGGTTTTCCGCCCGGGAACGATCGTGCTGGACGGCGGCCCCGGCAACAAGGACTGCGACTGCCTTTTCGACGGCATCGCCGCCGCCCGCCAGGCCGCCGGGTCCGCCAAGCCGGCCGTCGTCCTGCTTTCCAATACGACCGGCACAGCAAGAAGTCTCGACCTGCCCGGCATCGTCGATGTCGTCGTCGCCAAGCCCATCACACCTGAACAGCTGCAGCCGGTCATCGACAGGCTGATCGCGCAGGGACTGACGTAGCCGACCGCAATTTCCGTCTGGCGGTCACTGCCCGGCAAGTAGGGCCACTCCGGCGAGAGAAGGAACGCAGCGGGACAGGAGCGCGGCGCCGGTCAGCCGAGGCCCGCCACGAGAGCGGGAAGTTCGCCGAGGTCGCCGATCTCGTGGAAGCGCCGAGCGGACCGGGGCGGCTCGACATGTTCCAGCACCCAGGTCAGGTCATGCGGGACATAGACGCCCCAGCCGCCGGCCTCGATGGCCGGCACGATGTCGGATTTCAGTGAGTTGCCGACCATCATGCTGCGTTCGGGTCCGTCTCCGTGACGGCTGAAGATGCGGTCGTAGGTGCCCGCGCTCTTGTCGCTGACGATCTCGACGGCATCGAAATACCCGGCCAGCCCCGACTGTGCCAGCTTGCGCTCCTGGTCGAACAGATCGCCCTTGGTGATGAGAACCAGCCTGTAGTCCGAGGCAAGGCGATCCAGCGTCTCGTGCGCGTGCGGCAGGATCTCGATCGGATGCGCCAGCATCTCGCGTCCGGCAGCCAGGATTTCCGAAATCACGGAACCCGGCGCCCGTCCCTCGGTGACGTCGAGTGCTGTCTCGACCATCGAAAGGACGAAACCCTTTATGCCGAAACCGTAGAGGCCGAGATTGCGCCTTTCGGCTTCCAGCAGGCGGGCCTTCACGTCGCCTTCGCGAGCATGATCCGCCAGGAGATCGGCCAGCCTCTGCTCGGTCAGGCGGAAGAACTGCTCGTTCTGCCACAGCGTGTCGTCGGCGTCGAAGCCGATCGTGGTCAATGGGGCGGTAGGCGAGGAACTGGTCATCCCAAATGTCCGAAGTGGCGTCAGCGGCGTCGGCCGAGCGGCGAACCTATACCCTGCCCGGCGGTTTTCAACCGGTTCCTCCGCCCGGGTCCCCTTCCCATCGCGCTGCCGGCGTGGCTATACTCGTCAATCTTCAATCCAACTGGTGAATGATGCCGCCTGCCAAAAAGGAAGTTCGTCCGAGACGCGCCCGCACGCCCGCTTTCGTCAAAGCCCAGAGAGGCGTGAAGAACTGGAAGGAAGCCAGCGCCTGGCTGGAGTGGCGGGGAATCGAAGACATCGAGTGCATCACGCCCGACCAGGCCGGCGTCGCCCGCGGCAAGATGATGCCGTCGAAGAAATTCACCTCCAACACGTCGCTCGCCCTGCCCTCCGCCGTCTTCATGACGACGATCTCCGGCGGCTACCCCGAGGACGGCAACGGCTTCCACTACCCGGAGGACGACGGCGATCTCAAGCTCATGCCGGATCTGTCGACGCTGACGGTGGTGCCGTGGGAAGAGGACCCGACCGCGGCCGTCATCTGCGATCTCGTCCATCAGGACGGACGCTCCGTGGAATTCACGCCGCGCAACGTGCTGCGGCGTGTTCTGGGCGCTTATGACAAGCTCGGGCTGAAGCCGGTCGTCGCGCCGGAGATCGAGTTCTACCTGGTGCGCAAGAACCCCGATCCCGATTATCCGCTGACTCCGCCGGTTGGCCGCTCCGGCCGCGCCATCGGCGGCGGCGCCGGCTATTCGATCGCCGGCGTCAACGAGTTCGACGAGCTGATCGACGACATCTACCATTTCTCCGAACAGCAGGGCCTGGAGATCGATACGCTGATCCACGAGGAAGGCGCCGGGCAGCTCGAGATCAATCTGAGGCACGGCGACCCGGTCGAGCTCGCAGACCAGGTGTTCATGTTCAAGCGCACCATCCGCGAGGCGGCGCTGAAGCACGACACCTACGCGACCTTCATGGCCAAGCCGATCCAGGGCCAGCCAGGTTCGGCCATGCACATCCATCAGTCGATCATCGACAAGAAGACCGGCAGGAACATCTTCTCTGCGGAAGACGGCTCGGAGACCGACGCCTTCTTCCACTTCATCGGCGGCATGCAGAAGCATGTGCCGAACGCGCTGGTGATGCTGGCGCCCTACGTCAACTCCTATCGCCGGCTGACGCAGGCGGCCTCCGCGCCGGTCAACACCAAATGGGGTTACGACAACCGCACCACGGCCTTCCGCGTGCCGCGCTCCGATCCGGCGGCGCGGCGCGTGGAGAACCGCATTCCCTCCTCGGACGCCAATCCCTATCTGGCGCTGGCGGGATCGCTGGCCTGTGGCCTGATCGGCATCACCAGGAAGATCGCTGCCGAACCGCCGGTGCTGACCACGGCGAACGAAGACGAGATCGACCTGCCGCGCGGCCTGCTCGAAGCGGTGGACCTGTTCGAATCCGACGACGAGCTTGCGACCGTGCTGGGGAAATCCTTCTCGGCCACCTACGCCGCCATCAAGCGCGCCGAGTTCGAGACGTTCATGGAAGTGATCAGCCCGTGGGAGCGGGAGTATCTGTTGTTGAACGTTTAGGGCAGTAGGGCAGTAGGGCAGTAGGGCAGTAGGGCAGTAGGAAAATGCCGGCGCGGATCGAATCCTACAAGGACATGATTGTCTGGCAGCAAGCGATGGACCTAGTGGTTGCTGTTTATGCGATCACCAGACAATGGCCCAAGGAGGAGCTTTATGGACTTATCTCACAAGCTCGCCGTTCCGCTACATCTGTACCCGCCAACATTGCCGAAGGCTTTGCGCGCGAAAACAGAGGATCCTATCAACAGTTTCTTCGCATTGCTCAGGGATCGCTGAAAGAGCTCGAAACTCATCTCTTGATTGCGCAGCGCATCGGCATTGCCCATCATGACAGCATCAGTTCTTTGCTGGATCAAGCCGAGAGCGTAGGCAAATTGCTCCGCCTCTTGATCCGAAAGCTTTCAGGAACCTCAGCATGAATATATTGCCCTATTGCCTTACTGCCTTATTCCCCTCAACATGAGTTACCAATCCCCCATCTCCCCCGGCCGTTCCTGGTACGAGGATACTGCCGGACCGAGGCCCGAATACCCGTCGCTGGACGGCGACCGGACCTGCGACGTGGTCATCATCGGCGGCGGCTTCACCGGTCTTTCGGCCGCGACGCATCTTGCCAAGGCCGGCGTCGATGTCGTGCTGATCGAAGCACATCGGTTCGGCGACGGCGCCTCGGGGCGCAATGGCGGCCAGCTCGGGTCGGGCCAGCGCGCCGGTCCCGAGGAGATGGAGAAGGAATACGGCTTCACGCGCGCCAAGGCGCTGTTCGATCTCGCCGAGGAGGCGAAGGCGCATCTTCTGGAATTCGCCTCGACCAACGGCATCGAGATCGACTTCCGCCCCGGCCACATGAACGTCACCCACAAGAAGCGCGAACTGTCGGATTTCGTCGACTACGCGGATGCCGCCGAGCGCTTCGGCTATCCGCATATCAGGATCATGGACCGCGCCGAAACCGCGCAGAAGGTCGGTTCGGATCACTATGTCGGCGGCGTCTACGACAGCGGCACGGGCCATATCCACCCGCTGAAACTGGTGGTCGGAACGGCGCGCGTCGCCAGGGAGGCGGGTGCGCAGCTTTTCGAAAACACCAGGGCGACCGCCATCACGACGAACGGCGGCAAAGTCGTCGTGACCACGCCAACGGGAACGGTCACCGCACAGAAGGGATTCGTCGCGCTCAACGCCTATGGCGGCGATCTGGAGCCGACGAGCGCGGCGCACATCATGCCGATCGGCTCCTTCATCGGCGCCACGGTCGATCTCGGCGCGGACAGTCCCGTGCTTTCCGGCGGCGAGTCCGTTTCGGATTCAAGGTTCGTGGTGCGCTACTTCCGGCGCGTGAAGAGCGGGGAGCTTCTGTTCGGCGGCCGGGAAATATACGCGGTCAACGATCCGAAGGACATCCACATCCATATCCGCCGCCAGATCAGCGAGATCTATCCGCATCTGAAAGATGTCGAGATCACCCACGGCTGGGGCGGTTATGTCGGCATCACACTGCCGCGCAAGCCGTTCGTACGGGAGGTCATGCCGAATGTCATCTCGGCCGGCGGCTATTCGGGCCACGGCGTGATGCTGTCCAATTTCGTCGGCAAGCTCTACGCCGAAACCGTAGCGGGCAACCGCGACCGGCTGAAGCTGATCGAAGACCTGAAGATACCGCCCTTCCCCGGCGGGCGGCGATGGCGCGCGCCGCTCCTGTTCCTGGCGCTCAACTGGTATGCATTGCGGGACCGCCTCTGACGCGAGCACGCTGGAAGCGGCGATTTTCGATACAGTGCGCAAGCGGCGCCGGCATCTTGCCCGCATGGCGTAGTGATGCCACAATCGCCGGTAAGATGACCCATTCGCGGACAGGAAGGCGTTACGCGCTCTTCCTGGCCGGTATTGGTTCGGGACCGGCGCACATCCCGCTCAACAACAGAACGTCGGCCTTTCGGAGGTGGCAGGAGTGAAGGGGCCTTTCGGCATCAGTGGACCGAAGCGTCGACGCGTTTCGATGCAGCTCGGCTATGACGTCCGGCCCTCCCTGTGGCAGGCCATCAAGTCCAATTCCCATCTGGTGATCGCCGCGGTCGGCACCGTCGCGCTTGTCGGCGTGGCCGGCTCGGCTCTGTGGCTGGCGATGCCGGACGGCGACAGGCGAGCTTTCGCGCAGGTGGAAAAACCTGCGTCGGCCGCGAACGCCGAACAGCCGGCAAGCGGGAATGAAACGGCCACGACGGCGCCGGTCGCAGATGGCGTCGCCAGCGCGGCCGCCCCTGCTCTTTCTGCCCAGGATCCGCGCTGGAAAGCGCCGGGCTCGAAACGGACCGCCGAAAACAAGGCCATCCAGGAAATCCAGAAGGAAGCCGGCACGCCGCTGATCCCCACTCCGGAGCAGGCAGCCACCGTCGCCGCCTATCAGGCTGCGATGGATGCACCGGCCACGGGAAAGAACAAGGCGCACACCGGAACCGACAAGGCGGAGACGGCCGCCATTCCCACGCCGAAGCCGGCCATGCCCGAAGCCGGCGACGCTGCCGACGGCAATACCGGCGATAGCGACCATGCCGGCGAAAACGGCCACATCCTGCGGGCCGTCACCATGCGCTCCGGCCCGAAGAAGGGCGCTTCCGCCATCACCACCATCCCTGCCAAGGCAGCCGTTCAGGTGATGTCCTGCAAGTCGTGGTGCGAGGTCGAATACAAGGGCCAGCGCGGCTGGATCTACAAAAGCTTTCTCAAGCGCGGCTGAGCGCTTTCCGCCTCCAGCAAGAGATTTTCTGCTTCGATCCGCTTCGTTATTTCAACGGACAGCCGGCAAGACCGCTCAGATGCAGCGCCCTCCGTCCACCTCCAGCGCGACACCCGTGATGAAGGCCGCCTCGTCCGAAGCCAGCCAGAGCGCGGCGTTGGCGATGTCGAGCGGCGTCGACAGCCGGCCTAGCGGAATCGAGGCATGGAACTTCGCGCGCATCTCCGGCGTGTCCTCGCCCATGAACCGCGCCAGCATGCCGGTTTCTCCCGCAACCGGGCAGAGGCAGTTCACCCGGATGTTCTTCGGCGCGAGTTCCACCGCCATCGATTTCGTGGCGGTGATCGCCCAGCCCTTGGAGGCGTTGTACCAGGTGAGGCCCGGCCGCGGCCTGAGGCCGGCGGTCGAGGCGGTCGTCAGGATCACGCCGCCGCCCTGCTTTTCCATGACCGGCACCACGGCCAGCGCCGCGTGATAGATCGCCTTCATGTTGACGGCGGTGATGAGGTCGAACGTCTCTTCGTCCACCTCGAGCATGTCGCCGTTACGATGGGTGAAACCGGCATTGTTGACCATGATGTCGATGCGGCCGAAGGCCTTCAGCGCGGCGTCCTTCATCTCCTCGAGCGCGGAGCGCTGCGAAACGTCGGACCGCGTCCAGATCGCGCCGTTGCCGATTTCGCCGGCCACGCGCTCGGCGCCCTTGGCGTTGAGATCGGCCACGACGACCTGGGCGCCCTCCTCGGCGAACCGCCGCGCCATGCCTTCGCCGAAGCCCGATGCGCCGCCGGTGACGACGGCAACCTTGTCCTTGAGACGACCCATCAACCGTTCCCTGATTGTTGCTGTTCGCGATGGACAGCATTTTCCAAAGCGTGGAGATGATCCCGTACCGTATTCCACAGAATGGTTGCGAGGATATCTTCGTAGTCGTGCCGGGAGATATTGCCCGCGCCCGCGATCGGTCGCCACGGAACGTCTGGGTGGCGTGCCTTCACGTCGTCCGGCAGACGACGAACCGCTTCCGATACGATTTCAAGACAGCGCGTCACCGCATAGAGCGTACGATCGTCGGTCGCGAACGCTTCATAGGACATGCTTTCGATGAACCGTCGGCGAGTGTGATGTTGTGAGCTATGGCGTCAAGGACGCGCGCCGTGTCCCTAGAAGGCATAGACAAGATTGGTCAATGCTGCGGGCCTTATATACGGCTTCAATCCATCTCTGTTGACGACATCGACAGGCGTCTCGAAAAGCCCGGCGATATACTCCTTGATGTCGACATAATCGAACATGCTCAGATGTGCAGCGGGGTCGAGATCGATCAGTATGTCGATGTCGCTGTCCGGTCGCGCATCACCACGCGCCACTGACCCGAACAACGCAAGGTGGATCACGCCCTGCCTATGCAGTTCGTTCTCATGCTCCCGTAGTCTGGCTATGATTTCCTGACTATTCATACCGTTGAAGATAACGCCTGTGCTGTCATTGTTCAATTTGATCACGCTCTATCCGTGATTGAACACGATCGTCTTGGTCGCGGACATGTCGTAGAGCGCCTCGAAACCCTTCTCGCGGCCGTGGCCGGAGCGCTTGAACCCGCCGAAGGGAAGCTCGATGCCGCCGCCGGCGCCATAACCGTTGACGAAGACCTGGCCGGCGCGGACGCGCTTGGCCATGCGGTGCTGGCGCGCGCCGTCCTTCGTCCAGATGCCGGCGACCAGTCCGTAATCGGTGCCGTTGGCGAGCCGCACGGCTTCCTCCTCGCCGTCGAAGGAAAACAGGGTGAGCACCGGGCCGAACACTTCTTCGCGGGCGATGGTCGCTGACGGGTCGACCGTGCCGAACAGCACCGGCGCGAAATAATAGCCGCCAGCCCGCACGTCCGGACGGATCGCTCCGCGCGCCAGTACCGGAATACCGGCCTTTTCAGCATCCGCGACCATGCCGGCGACACGCGCCTTCTGTCTCGGGTTGATCAGCGCGCCGAGGTCGAGGTCCGCGTCATGCGGACCGGCCACCAGCCTGGCGAAGCGCTCGGCGAGTGCCGACGCTACCGCTTCATAGACTGGACGCTCGACCAGCACGCGGCTGCCGGCCGAGCAGGTCTGGCCGCCGTTCTGGATGATGGCGTTGACGAGCACCGGCAGCGCCTTGTCGAGATCGGCGTCGGCGAAGACGATCTGCGGCGACTTGCCGCCGAGTTCCATGGTGACGCCACGATTGTTGAGAGCCGCCGCCTGCTGGATGGCCGTACCGGTCGCCGGGGAACCGGTGAAGGTGACGTAGTCGACCAGCGGGTGGGCCGAAAGGGCGGCGCCCGCCTCGCCGCCATAGCCGGTGACAACATTGAACACACCGTCGGGAAAGCCGGCCTCCCGCGCCAGTTCGGCCATGCGGACGGCGGTCAGCGAAGCATCTTCCGCCGGCTTGATGACCAGCGTGTTGCCCATTGCAAGCGCGGCGCCCGCAACGCGGGCCAGAATCTGCAGCGGATAATTCCACGGAATGATGCCGCCAACCACGCCGTGCGGTTCGCGCAGCGTCAGCGCCGTGTATCCGTCGAGGAAAGGAAGCGTGTCCCCGTGAATCTTGTCGGCAGCGCCGCCGTAGAATTCGTAGTAGCGCAAGGTGGCGGCGACGTCCGCCTTGCCCTGGCGCGCCGGCTTGCCGGTATCGCGCGATTCCAGCGCGGCCAGTTCGTCGCCGTTTTTCTCGACCAGATGGCAAAGCCTGGTCAGCAGCCGCCCGCGCTCAACGGCCGGCATCCGGGGCCACGGCCCCGTTTCGAACGCGGCGGCGGCCGCGCGCACCGCCCGATCGACATCTTCCGCATCGGAAGCAGGAATCGAGGCGAAGACCAGGCCGTCCGACGGGCAGACGACATCGATCTCGGAGCCCGACGATGCGGCCACGCTTTTGCCGCCTATCACCTGCCGGACAATCCGGCGGCCGTCGGTTTCCGGCCGATCCATATCCATCCGACTTCTCCTTCGGCCTCATCATGTCATATATCTATGGTGTCATGCCGGCAGGAAAATATCGAACCTTGCCGCGCGCGCAGCTTGGTCCAGTTACCGAATACACACTGTGGCACCATGCCACTGGCAATTTTAAATCGATTAGAATATAGACGGCCGACGCTTCGGCCAGACCCTCAGGGACATGCCATGACGAGCCAGATCATCCCCGTCGACCCGTTCGACTTCATTATCTTCGGCGGCACCGGGGACCTCTCCGAGCGCAAGCTGCTGCCCGCGCTCTATTATCGCCAGCGCGACCATCAGTTCAGCGAGCCGACACGGATCATCGGGACGTCGCGCGCGAAATTGTCGGACGCCGAATTCCAAGCCTTCGCTCGCCAGGCGATCACCGACCACGTCAAGGCCAGCGATGTCGACGACAAGGAGTTGGAGACCTTTCTCGCCCGCCTGTCCTACGTTCCGGCCGATGCGACGAGCGGCGCCGGATTCGACAGACTGAAGAAGGCGGTCGGCGAAAGCGACCGCATCCGCGCCTTCTATCTGGCCGTCTCGCCGGCCCTGTTCGGCGATATTTCGCACCAGTTGCGCGAGCACAGGCTGATCACGCCCAATTCGCGCATCGTTGTGGAAAAGCCGATTGGCCGCGACCTCGATTCGGCCCGCGCGCTCAACGACCTTGTCGGCGACGATTTCGGCGAACACCAGATCTTCCGCATCGACCACTATCTGGGCAAGGAGACGGTGCAGAACCTGATGGCGCTGCGCTTCGCCAATATGCTCTACGAGCCGCTGTGGAACTCGGCCCATATCGATCACGTGCAGATCACCGTGGCCGAGACGGTGGGGCTGGAAGACCGCGTCACCTATTACGATAAGGCCGGCGCGCTGCGCGACATGGTGCAGAACCACATTCTCCAGCTGCTCTGCCTCGTCGCCATGGAAGCGCCGTCATCGATGGATGCGGACGCCGTGCGCGACGAGAAGCTCAAGGTGCTGCGGGCGCTGAAGCGCGTCAACGGTCACGAGGCGCCCAGGCAGACCGTTCGCGGACAGTACCGCGCCGGCGCTTCCGCCGGCGGGCCGGTCAAGGGTTATGTCGAGGAACTCGGCAAGGGATCGGACACCGAAACCTTCGTCGCCATCAAGGCCGAGATCGCCAACTGGCGCTGGGCCGGCGTGCCGTTCTATCTGCGCACAGGCAAGAGACTCGCCACCCGCGTCTCCGAAATCGTCATCGAGTTCAAGCAGATCCCGCATTCGATCTTCGGTGAAGGCACCGGCAACATCAGCCCCAATCAGTTGGTCATCCGCCTGCAGCCGGACGAAGGCGTCAAGCAGTTCCTGATGGTCAAGGATCCCGGCCCAGGCGGCATGCGGCTGAGGCAGATTCCGCTCGACATGAGCTTCGCGCAGACCTTCCAGGGCCGCGCGCCGGACGCCTACGAGCGGCTCGTCATGGATGTCGTGCGCGGCAACCAGACGCTGTTCATGCGCCGCGACGAGGTCGAGGCCGCCTGGAGCTGGATCGACCCGATCCTGAACGCCTGGGAACAAAACCGGCAGGACGTGCAGGGCTACACCGCCGGCACCTGGGGGCCGTCCTCCTCGATCGCGCTGATCGAGCGCGACGGCCGCACCTGGCACGAAAGCAATTGAACGCGATGGCCGCCACCTATCACTGGAACAGTTTTGCGGACGGCACGGCGCTGGCGTCGGCGCTGGCCGGCAAAGTGGCCGGGCTTCTGGCGCGAGCCGTTTCCGAACGGGGGGAAGCGCTATTCGCCGTGTCCGGCGGCGCGACGCCTGCGCTCTTCTTCGCGGCGCTGTCCGAAGCCGACATCGCCTGGGACAAGGTGACGGTGACGCTGGTCGACGAACGCTTCGTGCCGCCTTCCTCGCCGCGCTCGAACGCTGCGCTGGTGATGGCGAAACTGCTTCAGGGCAAGGCCGCGGCCGCGCGCTTCCTCCCGTTGTTCCGCAACGGCGAAGACCTCGACGAGGCGGCCGCCGACGGCGACCGGGCGATCGCCGCGCTGCCGCAGCCCTTCGATGTCGTCATCCTCGGCATGGGCGGCGACGGGCACACGGCCTCGTTCTTTCCCGATGCGGAAGAACTGCCCGCCCTGCTCGATCGGGAAAACAGCCTCGCGCTGATGCCGGTCCACGCCGACAGCGCCGGCGAGCCGCGGCTGACGCTGACGCTGCCGCGCATCGTCGCCGCCGGTTTCCTGGCCCTGCACATCGAAGGGGATGAAAAACGCGCCACCTTCGACAGGGCGATGGGCGGCGGGCCGCAACTGCCGATCCGCGCCGTGCTCGACGCCTCGCCCCGGCCCGTCGAGGTGTTCTGGGCGCCGTGATGTCGGCCGTTCGAGTTGAAAACCCCTCTCCGGCCCTTCGGGCCACCTCTCCCCAGAGGGGCGAGGAACCTAAGCTGGAGAGGCGCCGGCGTAGCGGCAGCAGTTCCTCCCCCTTTTGGGGGGAGGTGGCTCGGCGAAGCCGAGACGGAGAGGGGTTCTTGTTCGCAGATGCGACGTAGGAAACACCGATTATGACCGCCAGAGCCGATATCGAAGCCATCACCGACCGCATCCGCGAGCGTTCGAAGCCAACCCGCGAAGCCTATCTCGACCGCGTCGCCGAGGCCGCGGGCAAGACCGCCAACCGCGCGACGCTGTCCTGCGGCAACCTCGCGCACGGCTTTGCCGTCTGCTCGCCGGCCGAGAAGGCCGCGCTTGCCGGCGATCGTGTGGCGAACCTCGGCATCATCACGTCCTACAACGACATGCTGTCGGCGCATCAGCCCTTCGAGACCTTCCCGCAACTCATCAAGGCGGCGGCGCGCGATGCCGGCGGTATCGCTCAGGTGGCGGGCGGCGTGCCGGCCATGTGCGACGGCGTCACGCAGGGGATGCCGGGCATGGAACTGTCGCTGTTCTCGCGCGACGTGATCGCCATGGCGGCGGCGATCGGCCTGTCGCACAACATGTTCGACGCGGCGGTCTATCTCGGCGTCTGCGACAAGATCGTGCCCGGCCTGCTGATCGCGGCACTGACCTTCGGCCACCTGCCGGCCGTCTTCATTCCCGCCGGACCGATGACCAGCGGCATTCCGAACGACGAGAAGGCCAAGGTGCGGCAGCTCTACGCCGAGGGCAAGGTCGGGCGCGCCGAACTTCTGGAGGCCGAGTCCAAATCCTACCACGGACCGGGCACCTGCACCTTCTACGGCACGGCCAACTCCAACCAGATGCTGATGGAGATCATGGGCCTGCATATGCCCGGCGCCTCCTTCGTCAATCCGGGCACGCCGCTGCGCGACGCGCTGACACGCGAAGCCACGAAGCGCGCGCTCGCCATCACCGCGCTCGGCAACGCCTATACGCCTGTCGGGCGCATGATCGACGAGCGCTCGGTGGTCAACGGCGTGGTCGGGCTGCATGCCACCGGCGGCTCCACAAACCACACGATCCACCTGATCGCCATGGCCGCCGCCGCCGGCATCCGACTGACTTGGCAGGACATTTCGGATCTTTCCGACAGCGTGCCGCTGCTTGCCCGCGTCTATCCGAACGGGCTGGCGGACGTGAACCACTTCCATGCCGCCGGCGGCATGGGTTTTCTCATACGCGAACTGCTGGACGCCGGGTTGCTGCACGAGGATGTGCAGACCGTCTACGGCGAGGGACTGCGTCCCTATGCCGTCGAGGCCAAGCTCGGCGCGAACAGCGCGGTGGCGCGCGCGCCGGCACCGCGCGAGAGCGGCGACGAGAAGGTGCTGGCGCCTTATTCCAAGGCGTTCCAGCCTACCGGGGGGCTCAGGGTGCTGACCGGAAATCTCGGCCACGCCGTCGTCAAGACCTCCGCCGTAAAGCCCGAGCGGCGCGTCATCGAGGCGCCGGCAAAAGTGTTCGACAGCCAGCAGGCGCTCAACGACGCCTTCAAGGCGGGTGAGTTGACCGGCGATTTCGTCGCCGTCGTCCGCTTCCAGGGACCGAAGGCCAACGGCATGCCGGAACTGCACCGGCTGACCACGGTGCTCGGCGTGCTGCAGGATCGCGGCCAGCGCGTGGCGCTGGTCACGGACGGGCGCATGTCGGGTGCGTCCGGCAAGGTGCCGGCGGCGATCCACGTCACGCCGGAGGCGCTGGAGGACGGCCCCATCGCCCGCATTCGCGACGGCGACATGGTGAAGCTGGACGCCGACGCCGGAACGCTCGAGGTGCTGGTGGACGCGCGCGACTTCGCCATGCGCCACCCTGCCGACGCCGATCTGGCGGCGAACGAATTCGGCTTCGGCCGCGAGCTTTTCGCCGGCTTTCGCCGCATGGCCGGCCGTGCCGATCACGGCGCGGCGGCGTTTGGCGGTTGAAAGTAAGGTTCTGTTGCCTTACCTTCGAGGCAGGAGAAAGTGCCAATGCTTACGCTCACCGTTACCGCCAAGGGTCAGGTCACCCTGAACAAGGATGTGCTGCGGCATTTGAGGATCGGCCCGGGCGACAAGATCAATGTCGATCTGAAACCTAACGGCGAGGCTTCGATCGCCAAGCAGCCTGCCGCGTCGTGGGACGATATCGCGGGAATGCTCCACGATCCGGACGGCCCCACGCTGACCCTGGAAGAGATCAAGACCGTGATCGAGGAAGGCTGGGCAGACCCCCGGTGAAAGTCGCGCTCGACACCAACATCCTGCTGCGGCTTTTCCTCGGCGACCATCCCGCCCAACAGAAGGCCGCGCTCGCGGTGGTCAAAGAGGCCGAACTCGTAGCGATCCCGATCCACGCGATCTGTGAGTTTGTTTGGGTGCTGACGCGCGGCTACAAAAGGAGCCGCGCCGAGGCAGGCGCCGCCATCCGCGCTCTGCTCGGCATACCGAATGCCGTGGCCGACCAACCTGCCATTTCCGCCGGGCTGGCAACGCTCGAAGCCGGTGGCGATTTTGCCGATGGCGTCATCGCCCTGGAAGGGATAAGGCTTGGCGGCGACGCCTTCGTCACGTTCGATCAAGAGGCTGCGGAACTGCTACAGGCGCAGGGCGGGAATGTGCTCTTGCTTGTACCCTGATGATCCGCGCGGACGTCCCTATTTCACGCTCAACTCGTTGCGCTCGCCGGCCTTGATGGTGAAGGGCGTCTCGTTCTCCGGCTTGTCCGTGGTGAAGTTCGTGACAAGCACGTAGTCGCCCGCTGCGAGCGTCGTCTGCATCTTGTCGCCATAAGCATAGGTGACCTGCTTGCGCTCGCCCTGGATATTCTTCTTGGCCTCGAACACCTTAAACCCGTCCGCGCCGGGTGCATCGACGGCCAGCACGCCGGCATTCAGCGTGACGCTGACATCGCTCATTTCGCCGACCTTGACGCTGAAGGGCTGTTCGGCGGACGCCGCCTGCATCTCGACGGCCATGACATAGTCGCCTGGCGGCAGGTCGAACTGGCTGTCCGGTCCATAGGCGTATGTCACCTGGTCGCGCGTGCCGTCGATCTTCTTGGCGGCCTTGAAGACCTTCCATGAGAGATCGCTGGAATCGACTTTCTCGCCGCCCTGCATATAAAGGGCGTTGGCCTTCGCCTTCCCCACGCCGACGATGATGTCCTTGTCGACCACCTGGCCGGCGGCGAGTTGCAGCGTCTCGCTGACCTCGCCCGCGCCGAGCTTGGCCGTGACCTTGGTCTCGCCGGCGGGGACGACGAGCTTGGCCTCTCCATAGTTGGAAGCGGAGTTGCCGCCCTGATAGTCGACGATGATCTGGGCATCGCCGTCCACCTCCGCGCCGGGCGCCGGGCGCGCGTGCAGATAGAGTGCCGCCGCCTTGAGGTCGAGTACGGGTTCCGCCGTCTTGTCGATGGTAAGCGAGACCTTCGTCTCGGCCTTCGCAGAACCGGACGTGGCCACGACGATGTAGTTGCCTGCGGGCAGGTGGAACCGGACGTCGTTATAGCCGAAATCGACGTTCTTTCCCCTGGTGCCGTCGGCATCGTCCCTGAACACCTCGTACTGGACGTCGATACCGTCGGGCGCCTTGCCGCCTTCCGTCAACAGGGCCTTCGGAACGAGGTTATATTCGACTTCCGCGGCCTGCTTTGGGGCGGCCTTCGGCTCTGTCGCGGGCTGTGGTGCGGATGCGGGCGCCGGTTCGGGAGCCGCGACCGTTTCGGCCAGCGCCGCCTTCAGGGCGGACTCGTCGGAGGCCTGGATGTACTTGCCGCCGGTGTTCTCGGCCAGGCAGGCGACCTGTTTGCCCTCCTCCGCCGTCAGCCCGAAGCCGACGACGTCCGCGGTGAAATCGACGCCGGCGGCCTTCAGTTCCTTGCCGAGCGTGCAGGGATCGCCGCCGCAGGTCTCCAGTCCGTCGGTGATCAGGATGACCTTGGCCTTGTCCTCGGTGTATTTCAGCGCTTCCGCCGCCTGCTTCACGGCGGCCGTCAACGGCGTCTTGCCGAGGAACTTCAGATTGTCCGCGGCTGTCGTGATCTGGCCGGACGTGCCAGCCGCCGGCGGCACGATCAGTTCGATGTCGGAACAGCTTCCCTTCTCTCGATGGCCATAGGCCATGAAACCGATTTCCTCGTCGCCGGGAACGGACTGAAGCGCGGCGCGCAGCGATTCGCGCGCGATCTCGAGCTTGGGCTTGCCGTCGATCTGCGCCCACATCGAGCCCGAGGCGTCGAGGATGACGATGACGCGGTCTGCGGCTTGGGCGGCCGCTCCCACAAAGACAACGCCCACACAGGCAAACAGCAACGATGCGACGAGGCAGCGCAAGATACGCGTCATGGAGCTCTCCGGAATTCCCCAAATCGGTCGGCGCAAGCTAAAGCAAGCGCCGGCAGCAGGGAAGACGCGCGCCGGATCAAATGCGCTCAATAGGTCGTGCGGCGTTCCTCGGAGGGCGGGCGGCCGAACTGCAGACGGTAGCTCTGCGCGAAATAGGAATGCGAGGTGAAGCCGGTTGCGATCGCCACGTCGAGGATCGGCATGTTGGTCTGGCGCAGCAGTTCGCGGGCGCGCTCGAGCCTGAGGCGCATGTAGTAGCGCCCCGGCGTCACGCCGAGATGGCGCAGGAACAGGCGCTCGACCTGGCGCACCGACAGGCCGGCGGATTTCGCAAGCTGCACCGCCGACAGCGGCTCGTCGAGATGGTCGGCCATGAGTTCGACGATCTTGCGCAACTTCTCGGATTTGCCGGTGAGATCGCGCTCCGGCCCGACGCGCTGGCGGTCGCCGGCGGAGCGGATGCGCTCGTGCTGGAACTGGTTGGCGACGCCGTTGGCGAGGTTGGAACCGAAGTCGGTACGGATGATCTCCAGCATCAGGTCGATGGAGGTGGTGCCGCCCGCGCAGGTGTAGCGCTTGCGGTCGATCTCGAAGACGTTGCCGGTGCAGTCGATCTCGGGGAAGCGCTCCATGAAGCCGGCGCGGTTCTCCCAGTGGATGGTGCAGCGGTAGCCTTCCAGTTGGCCGGCCTCGGCCAGAAGATAGGAGCCGACCGACAGCGCTCCCATCGCGCCGCCGCGGCGTCCCCAGCTTCGCAACGCGGCAAGCACCTTCGATTTGCCGGGAAATTCGGTGGTGAGCCCGACCGCGACGAACAGGATGTCGACGGGCGGAATGTCGGCCACCGCATAGTCGATCTTGATCGGCAGGCCGTTGGAGGCCATCACCGCGTCGCCGTCGGCCGATACCGTGGTCCAGCCGTAATAGTCGTAGCCGAGGAGACGGTTGGCGGCGCGGAAGGCGTCGATCGCCGCCGCGAGGGAAAACATCGAGAACTTGTCGACCAGCAGGAACGCGAACTGCCGGCCGTCCTGCACGGGATCAGCCATGGTCGGCCGTTCTACAGGAACAGGCGGCATCGGCAAAGGAGGGGCCTTGCTGCTGGAGTGTCAGAAGAAAGGACGTTCGAGTCCCGCCGCCAGGAAGGCGGAGGTCACGGTGTTGGCCATCAGCATGGCGATCGTCATCGGACCGATGCCACCGGGCACCGGGGTGATCGCGCCGGCGACCTGTTCGGCTTCCGCATAGGCGACGTCGCCGACCAGCCGCGTCTTGCCCTCGCCCTTTTCCGGCGCGGGAATGCGGTTGATACCGACATCGATGACGGTGGCGCCGGGTTTCACCCAGTCGCCACGCACCATTTCGGGCCGACCGACGGCGGCGACAAGGATGTCGGCGGTGCGGGCCAGCGCCGGCAGGTCCCTGGTGCGGCTATGGGCGACGGTGACGGTACAGTTGGCGGCGAGCAGGAGGTTCGCCATCGGCTTGCCGACGATATTGGAGCGGCCGACGACGACGGCGTTCAGCCCCGAAAGGTCCCTGCCGCGCACGCGCTCGATCAGGAGCATCGAGCCTGCGGGCGTACAGGGCACGAAAGCGGTCGCAAGCTCGCCGGCGCCGAGTTTGCCGACATTGATGAAGTTGAAGCCGTCGACGTCCTTTTCGGGTGCGATCGCCTGGATGACGGCGCCGGCGTCGATCTGCGCCGGCAGCGGCAATTGCACGAGGATGCCGTGGATCGCCGGATCGGCATTCAGGTCCGACACCAGCTTGAGGAGGTCTGCCTGGCTGGCATCGGCCGGCAGCGTGTGCTGGAGCGAATGAAAACCGCATTTCTTGGCGGTGCGCGACTTCGAGGCGACATAGACCTGGCTGGCCGGGTCCTCGCCGACGATGACGACGGCAAGGCCAGGCTTTATTCCCCGGCCCGCCAATTCAGCGGTCAGGCCCTGAACCTTGCGCACGACATCGGCAGCGACGCTCTTTCCATCGATCACTTCGGCCATCGGACACCTTCATGGCGATTCTTGCGGGGGCGATTCTTGCGGGGGCGATTCTTACAGCGGCATTTTCACCAAAACCGCCCGACGCAATCCCGCAGGAGCGTCGTCCGATGCCGTAAACCCGAAATCGCGGGCCGTGATTACAGGAACCGGCGGCGCGGCCGGCTGTCGGCGAGGTCGCGCAGCGCTTCCCTGAACTCATGCAGGGAAGCGCGGATTTCGTCCAGCGCCTCCTGATCGATCGCAGGACGCTGCCACATGTCCGGCGCCGGCTGGGCGTACTGGACCGGATGAGCCGGACCGGCATAGGGATGGGCCGGGGCGGCATAGGGCCAGGGCAAAGGAGCGGCAGTAGCCGCGGGCCAGGCCTGCACGGGATAAGACGGCATAGGCTGCATGGTCGGATGCGGCGGATAGAAGGGCTGCGGGTAAGGCTGCGCTGCATAAGGGGCCGGCGCGTAGGAGGCAGCGGGCGAATAGGCAGGCTGCTGCCATTGCTGAGGCTGGAACCGGGGTTGGGGCCGAGGCTGCTGCGGATCCTGGGCATAAAGCTGGTCGGGATGGACCGGGTACATGTTCGTCTCCGTGGGTTCCATGATTGCGGTGGGCAGCGGCAAGGCCTCGTCCGGCAACGGCCATGCTTCGTCATCGTCTTGCGGTCGGCCGGGTTCGTCCCATTCCTCGGAACCGGCCACCGGCCGCGAATCGCGGCGCCAGCGCTTCTTCCGGCCGGATCCGGCTTCGAACAGGGTGCGCGCATCGCGTTCGGCCGGCGTTTGCGGGCCGCCGTGACGACCTCGGCCAGCGCCGAGCCCAAGTCCGGCGAACAGGCCAAGGGCGGCACCGGCCAGGGTTATCGTCAGGCGCGGCGGACCGCTCGGCTTTGTCGGAGGAGTGGCCCGCGATACGATCTCGGCACCTTGCCCCTTCGCATCGTCACCAGACACGGCGATGCTGCCGGTCATGGTCTGACGATCGACTTCCGCCGCGGCGCGCTCTTTCTGGATATCGCGCAAGGCCGCGATATCCTGCACGCTCAGTCCGGTCCTGGCGAGACGGGAAGCCAGCGCCTGCTCGGTCTCGACGGCCTCTTTCAACCTCGCCTGCTGGGCGGCGACGATGCGGCGAAGCTCGGCCGCCAGCCTGCTGCGAGCGCCCGCGAGTTGCGCCTCGATGGCGTGGCGTTCGGGATTGCGCGGCCCCAGGCGCGCCGCCGCCAGATCCGCCTGCCGCTTGATGTCGAGATATTGCGTGCGCAGCGCCTGCACGGCGCCGGTCTCGAACTCCGGCGGCAATCCACCGCCCAGCGAATCGACGTTCGTCGAACGAAGCTCGGAAACCTTGGCGTTCAGTGCTTCCGTATGGGCGCGCGCGTCCTTCAGGTCCGTGTCCAGATCGAGGATGCCGATGATGCGGGCCGGATCCTTCGCAAGATCGGGCCGATCGTTGGCGTTCGCGAAGTCGTCCAGATGGTCCCGGGCAGCGGCCGCAGCGGCGTCGCCTGTCTGCGTATCCACGGCGGAACCGGTCACGGCGCCGGAGCGGTCCTTGTCATGGACCTGTACGAAGGCGTCGGCGACCGCATTGGCGATCAAGGCGGACTTCTCGCCGTTGCCGGTCGTCGCGGTGACGGCGATGCCGCCGCCAGCGGCATGCGAGACGGACAGGGCAGCCAAGAGCCGGTCGACGGCGAGTGCCTGGCGATGGCCCTCGTCGGCAGCGCCGCCGCCATCGCGCACGAGCAGCGCGCGCAACATTCCTGTGATTCCGCCGGCCCCGCTTTCCCTGCCGTTGAATTCCGGATCGCTGGCAAGGTTCAGCCCATCGACTACCCTCGTCAGCACGATGCCGGAGATCAACAGGCGGAGCTGGCTTTCGACCGCGCCGCCGTTCAGGTCACCTGCCCCGAGGATCAGGCCGGCCGTGGCCTGATAGCGCGCGGGCAGCGAGAAAGCGACCGCGCCCCCCATCAGCAGGCCGAGCGCAGTGCCGGCGGCAACCAGCCGCCAGGAGAGGCTTCGCCTGCGCGGCCGATTGCCGGATGTGTCAGGGCCGCTCCAGTCTTCGTCTCTCCCGCCTTGGATCGGGGATGGAGGAGCCCGCCGGTCTCCGTCCTCCTGCGGCCATTGCGGTTCTGGTAAGGAGAAAGGCTGGTTCACGTCCTCAATCGCCTCGCGCTGTGCCCGTGCGAGGCGATGTCTCAGGCGGACATCGAAGGGTTCTTCGGCCTCGATGCGGTCATCCGCCGGCATGAGCGATTGGTGATCCGGGCCGGAATGATCCTCGCTGTGCACGGCGCGGCCCAGTTCGAGCAGCGAATGCTCGCGCCTCCAATCCTCGCGCTCCGGGCTTCTGTTCATACTTTGCATCCAGGCGGCGAAGGGCGCGCCGCTTTCGTTACGACAAGCTAAACAGGCATGGGTAACAAAAGGTTAATTCAGGCTCCGATATCTACCCTTTAAAAGAGCAAAAGTCAGCTATTTCAATTTTCGATTGCATATCCCGGTCATCCGCCGCGCCAGGGCTTCCCCACGCCTGAACATGCCGCTAAGGAGGTCCAACGGAGGCTTTTCATGACGATCTCTCTTGTGCTCGCCGGCTGCGGCAATATGGGCTACGCCATGCTTTCGGGCTGGGTGAAGGCGGGCAAGCTCAGGCCCGCCGAAATATTCGTCGTCGAGCCGAATGCCGATCTCAGGGCACGCGCCGAAGCGCTCGGCTGCGCGGCCGGGACGAACGCCGAGGAGATACCTTCAGACGCCGTGCCGCGCCTGATCGTCATCGCGGTCAAGCCGCAGGTCATTCGCGACGTTCTGGCTGGTTACCGGCGCTTTGCCGATGGCCGCACGACCTTCGTGAGCATCGCCGCCGGCACGCCCGTCTCGACCTTCACGCAGGTGCTGGGCGACAAGGCGCCCGTCATGCGCTGCATGCCGAACACGCCGGCCGCCATCGGCAAGGGCATGATGGTGGTGTTTTCCACGCCGCTCGTTTCCGTCGAAACCCGCGCTTTCGTCAACGATCTCCTGTCGGCGAGCGGCGCGGTGGCAGGCATAGAGGACGAGAGCCTGATGGATGCGGTGACGGCCATCTCGGGCTCCGGTCCGGCCTATGTCTTCCATTTCATCGAATGCCTGACGGCAGCAGCCGAAAAGGCCGGGCTGCCATTGGAAACCGCGAAGCTCCTCGCCATGCAGACGGTGTTCGGCGCGGCGTCGCTGGCGGCCGAGAGCGGCGAGGAACCGGGTGTGCTGCGCCGGCAGGTGACCAGCCCGAACGGCACCACGGCGGCGGCGCTGGACGTGCTGATGGGCGAGGACAGGCTGAAGACGCTGGTGACGCAGGCCGTGGAAGCCGCCCGCCTGCGCTCGATCGAACTCGGCAAGTAGACCTTCACGGGATCGCCGGGCGGTTCCGGATGCGGCCTACAGAGGCCGTTCAGTCCTTGCGGAAGACGATGCGGCCGAGCCAGCCCGTCGCCATCGCGAGCGAGACGGAGAGGAAGCCGTAGAACAATCCGTGGTGCTGGGCGAGGCGAAAGACCGTCTGCTCGAAGCCCGATTTGCGGATTTCGAGCTGCGCCGAGCTTTCCTTGAGGAAAACGCCGTTCTTGAACAGGAAGGCGCGCGCCTTGTGGGTGCCGACGGGCACGTCGGGCGCCAGGCGGACCGTCGCGCGGAACAGGCTTTGGGAGAGGAACTGCACGCCGCCGGGATTTTCGCTGTAGAGGCCGGCCGCCGCCTTCCGCTCGCGCAGCGCCCGCGTGAACTCCGCGATCGTCACCGGAGGTTGGCCCGCTTCGGCCGGCTGCATGAAGATGTTGCCGCTTCCGAGCGACAGCCGCCGATAGCTTTCCGGCTGGGTGATGTCCTGCAGCGGACGGGTGGACGCCACGGAATAGGACACCGGCACATTGGTGAAAGTCTCGGATTCGAGATTGATCCACACGCCGAGCACGCGGTCCTTGCGGCGCACCACGACCGGACGTGCCGGCCCCTCGAGAACGACAACCACGTCGTAGCGTCCTTGCCGCGCGGTCTGCGGGTCGGCATCCTCCAGGGAACCGAAGATGGTGAGGTCGGCGCCTGAAAACCCGGCCGTGATCGAGATGTCGTCCTGCGACAGGCCGATCTGGATGCCTTCCTGGTGGGCGATCTGCGCCGCAGCGGGCGCCGTTGCGAGAAAGGCGAACAGGAGCGCCGCGAATGCCGTGCGGGCCGCCATCAGCCCTCTCCCAGGGCCGCGAGCGAATAGACGTTGTGCGGCGTGACGAACAGGTCGACGGCCAGGCGGAGCGCCACGGCCATGACAAGGAGCGCCAAAAGGGCGCGCAATTGCTCGCCGCGCAGCTTCTGGCCGGCCTTGGCGCCGTATTGCGCGCCGGCGACGCCGCCGATCATCAGGACGAAAGCCAGGACGACGTCCACCGTCTGGTTGGTGGCTGCATGCACCAGGGTCGTGTAAGCCGAGGTGAAGATGATCTGGAACAGCGAGGTGCCGATGACGACGTTGGTCGGCACGCGCAGCAGGTAGATCAACGCCGGAACCATGATGAAGCCGCCGCCGACGCCCATGATCGACGACAGGAAGCCGATGGCTGCGCCGAGGCCGAGCACCGGGATGACGGAGACGAACAGCTTGGAGGCCCGGAAGCGGACCTTGAGCGGCAGGCGGTGAATCCAGTTGTGCTGTCCGGGCTTCTTGAGCGTCGGGGCCGCACCCGAGCGCGACGCGCGCAGTGCGCCGACGCTTTCGACCAGCATGATGGAACCCACCGTGCCCAGCAGCACCACGTAGGAGAGCGAGATGACGAGATCGAGCTGACCCAGGCTGCGCAACAGCGCAAACACCCAGATGCCGAGCGACGAACCCACGATGCCTCCGGCCAGCAACGCCCCTCCGAGCTTGAAGTCGAGCGTGCCGCGCTTGAGATGCGAGAGCGCGCCCGAGAACGAAGACGCCACCACCTGGTTGGCGCCGGTCGCCACGGCGATCGCGGGGGGAATGTTGTAGAAGATCAGCAGCGGCGTGATGAGAAAGCCGCCGCCGACGCCGAACATGCCGGACAGAAAGCCGACTGCCGCGCCCATTGCCAGGAGGACAAGGACGTTGACTGACATTTCGGCGATCGGAAGATAGATGCCCACCCGCTTGTCTCGATCATTGGCTCGCGGCCCTGAAGCCGCAACGGGTATAGCACCCAAACCCTAACTCGACGTTGCAACGGCGCACGGCATGTCCCACGCCGCGCGGTCACTGCAAACATCTCAATCGCTTAGCAGGCAAAAATGTGGCCCGGCGTCGCAACAGCGACGCCGACAGGATCATTTGCGCGCCAGCAGCGCCTTGACCAGTTTCTCGTCGACGTCGCCGGTCGCGGTCATGCCGTTGTCGCTCTGGAAGGCCATGATGGCGGTCTTGGTCTTCGACCCCATGATCCCGTCCGCACCGCCGGCATCGTAGCCGTTCTTGTTGAGGATTCGCTGGATGTTCTGGACGGCCTTCTTCATGTCGATCGAAGCCGTGGTGGTCGGGACATCCCGCCAAGCGTCGGGAACATCGACCGTGTTCGCCGCCTGGTCGAGCGATTTGGGCTTCCACAGTTCGACGGTGCCGCGCGCCCGCTCGAGCTGTTCGGGCCGCATGGCGTTGGCGATCTCGTCGCGCTTGGTGGCGGCGTCCTTGTCGCCGCTCTTGGCGACGAGGGCGAACCATTTGTAGGATTCTTCGAGGTTCTGCTGCATGCCGACGCCCTTGGCGGCGAGAATGCCGAGATTGAACTGGCTGTCCTTGACGCCGAGGTCGGCGGCCGCCTGGAACCAGTGCGCGGCGGACTGGTTGTCGGTCACACCGTCCGCCGCCATGGCGAAAAGCACGGCAAGGTTGTGCATGGCGCTTGCGTTGCCCTGCTCGGCGGAGAGCTGATACCAGGTCTTCGCCTTCTGGATGTCGCGTTTGACGCCGATGCCCTTCTCATAAAAATTTCCGATGCGGTACTGGGCCACGGCGAGGCCGCCTTCGGCCGCCTTTTCGTACCACTTCGCCGCTTCGGCCATGTCTTCCTTGACGCCTTGGCCGTCCGCATAGCGCGAGCCGATCTCGAACAGCGCCTTGGCGTCCCCCTTGGCGGCGGCGTCGCGAAGCGCCTCCGGTCCGATGGCTGCCGGGATGTCCGCCGCCGCAACCGCCGGCTCGGGTGTTGCGGGCTGCGTGGAGGAAACCGCGCCTGTGCTGTCTTCGGCTTTGGCGGCACCGGCTCCGGCAGAAGCTTCGGCCTGCGAAGCCGATGCCGTGGTCTCGTCGGACGCAGGCGGCAGGGTTGCGGCCATCTTGGCCGTATCTCCATCACCTGTCTGCGTGGTGTCAGCCTGCGTCGTGTCGGCCTCTGTCGCGGACAACGCCGGCGCTTCGTTGGCGATCAAGTCGTCCTTGACCTTGCCGGACGGTTCCTCGCCCTCGACCACCCGCACGGATGCCGCCGGTTCCGTCGACACCGTATCGGACGAGCCGCTGACGCCGGTTGCCGTCATAGCACCATCGGCCGACGCCGTCTGTACCGGCTGCTGCCCGGCGATCGGGGCGGGCTGTTCGGCAGCGAGTTGTTTGGGCTCGGAGAAGAACGCCTTGCCGAGTTGCAGCCCGGCGAGCGCCAGCATGATGGCGGCGGCGGCCATCAGGATCGGCTTGCGCCGTGCCTTGATGAGATCGCCGATCCTGAGCGCCTTGACCGGCCCCTTGACGGAGGACTGCCGTTTCAGCGCGTCGGCTTCGGCTGCGGCCGCCTGCGCGGCGCGGCGCGCCGCGGCGATGAAATCGGACTTGGCGGCGTCGCCTTCCGCCGCCCGTGCCGGCTGGGCGCGCTCGTCGCGCACCCGCTTCATGATGGCGCTGAGGTCCGGCGCGCCCGACCCGGGTTCGAGCGGGCGATTGACCAGCTTGGGCTCAAGCGGCTCGTCAAGCCCGACCTCCGGCGCCTCCACGACCGGAGCGGCCGCCTGCGTTTCGACCCTGGGTTCCCTCTTGAGGGCGAATGCCCGGGCGATACCGCCCAGCATGGATTTGCGGCCGCCGGCAGGCTGTTCGGCAACGGCCTGCTCTCCCAAGGCAGCCCGCGCCGCCTCCGCCGCCGCCTCCGCCGGCGTGCGCGCGGCCGGTGCATCGACGGGCGCATCGACCTGCGGACCGGCCCTCCCCTCGCTCGGCCCTCTGGCGGGTTGCTCGCCGGCGACGGCGGCCAGCGGCATCGGCTCGTCCATCTGCAGGGCCGGCGCGTCCTGTACGGCGATCTTGTCCAGCGTCTCGGCAGGCGCGCCGCCTTCGAGCGAGCCCAGACGATCGACGATCTTCAGAAGCGTGTCGTGGATGGCCTCGAAGGTCTTGTTGTTGCGCTCGTCGGAGCGACGGGTCAGTTTCTCCAGCGTCTTGAGATCCTGCGCCAGACCCACGACGGCAGGCGTATCGGGGCTGGCCGAGCCGAGCGCGCGCACCGCGTTTTCCGCCGCCTCGCGCGCCGCTTCCAGAATGGTGTCGCGGCTACCGGCCACCGCCTGCTCGATGCGTGCGATGCGCGGCGCGATGTCCTCGAAATCAGGGAGAGGAGCGCCGGGCTTGCTCAGATGCGCGGACAGGCCGGCGACCTGCGCCTCGAGGGAGCGGATGAGATCCGGATCGATGCCGGCGACCTGGGCGGCCGAGGCATTGAGACGGCTCGATATGTCTTCCAGCCTGTTTTCCAGGCCGCGCATGGCGGCCTCTCCGCCGGCGGCGGGCTGGCGCGTCTCAAGGCTTTTGGCGAGCGCGGTGAAACGGGCGTCAATCGCATCCATGATGCCGGCCGTATCGATGCCGACGTCCTGACGGCGTTCGAGCCGGTCGGCCACCTCGTCCAGCCGGCGCTCCATATCCTGGAAAAGCACGTTGCCGTGCTCGATCGTCTCGCCCTGGCGGCGCTCGATCATCCCCGAGAGCACATCGAAGCGCTGCTCGATACCGCGGAAAATTGTGTCGGCGTCGAGCGACGCCGGCGCGTGCTCCACGCGCTCGGCAATCAGCGCCATTTGCTGGCCCAGCCGTTCGATGGCCTGCTCGGGCAGATGGGCACGGGCGGCGAGATCGTCGACGCGGCCGGACAGAAGATTGATGCGGTCCATCAGTTCGCCGCCCGACCGATCGGCGGCAACCTCCTCGATCTGCTGGGCGAGCGAAGCGATGCGCTGCTCGATGCGGCCGAAGGCCTCGGTATCGAGCGCATTCGACTGCGCCGCGACAGTCGATGCCACGATCGCCCGCGAGATCTCGTCGAGACGCTCATCGATCATGCCGTAGGTGTCGTTGCCGCGATCGCCCTGCTGGCTCGCGAAATGATCGACCGCGCCGGCAAGCGTGCGCACCTTTTCTTCCAGTGAGCGCAGCGACAGGGATTCCGGCAGGTTGTTCACGGCGCTGCCGATCTGGTCCAGCCGATCGAAAAGAGTCGACAGGTTCGGCCCGTCGGCACGCTTGCGCTGGTCGGCATCGATCCTGTCTTCGAACGCGTTCCAGCGGCTATAGAAATCGTCCCAGCGACGATCCGATCTCTGTACGGTTTCCTCGCGCGCCAGCGTGTCGAGGGCGGCCTTCATCTGTTCCAGGTCGAGCCTGAGCATGTTGATGGTGCGGTCGTCGCTGCGCTCCGCGAGGGTCTGGATGGCGCCGGACAGCCGCTCGAACTCGAGCCCGAGTTCCGCGCTGTCCTTGGCGGCGGGCGCGGCGCTGAAAGCGCGATGGATGTCGTGACGCAACGTCTCGAACTCGCGGTGCAATTCGCCCGACATCTGATCGCGCAATTCGTCGCGCAGGCTGCGCAGTTCCTCGGCGATTTTGCCCACGGCCACGACGCCGTCTTCCTGGCCACGCACCCTGTCGAGATCGCTGGCGATGGTCCGGTAGCTGTGCGGACGCGGTTGCGACCCTGTGTGGGCCGCTGAAGTGCCCTGCCCTGCGGGCTGCCGATAGGATGCGGTACCGTACGCCGCCGAGGCGCGCTGCTGCGGGGACGCACCGGGATAGGGCTGCGCGTAGGGATCGGCTTTTGCGTAGCGAGGTTCGGGCCGGCGCGGTTGGTCGCCGCCGTAGCCGACGCGCTCCTCGCGCGTGCGTTCCAGGCGCTGCTCCAAGCTCTCCAGCGACCGGTTGATCTGTTCCAGGCTCGTGTGCGGCCTGCGCTGCCTGCCGGCGTTCAATGTATCGAGATAGGACCGCTTGCTGTTCATCGAAACGCCCGTTTCCGAAATGGCTGGCCGACGGCCAGTCCTCCTCAAATCCCTGCCGGGAACGAAGGCGCCGGGCAACGAGCGGAAAGGAAGCAAATCCCTGCCTTGTTGCCAGTGCTTCGAGAAACCGTGAGCAATTCAGTACAGGATAAACACGGGAGACCGACGCACGCACAATTCGCCCAACGTGGTAAACAACGCGTTAACCGAATGTCAGGAACCGTTAATCTTCGTTCGGAAAGTCTGAACAGCCCTGCATCTGATGCACAGCCGCATTGCACGAAATCGGCTTGCTTTCGAATTCGTTAACGGCTATACGCTTACGTAAACGTAAGTGGCGTGCAAGGTGCGCCGCTTGCGATTTCCATGTCGAAACGCGATTGGAAGCCAACCCCCCACCGCTTCCACAAGGCGATGCCGGCGCCTGCCGCGACGCCTCTCCGGGGAAAGTCAAGAACCATGAACATGATGAGAGCCGGCATGCCGGCGGCCACCGCAAATGACGTGCCGAATGAGCCGGGCGAAGAACTGACCCGCATCGGCGAGATGGCGAAGCTTTTCGGCGTGACGCTGCGCACGCTGCGCTTCTATGAGGACAAGGGCCTGCTTAAGCCCATCCGTGACGGCGCCACCCGCCTCTATACGCATCGCGACAAGGCACGCCTCAAGCTGATCCTGCTCGGCCGCAAGGTTGGCTTCTCGCTGCGTGACGTGAAGCAGATCATGGACCTCTACGATCCTGCCGGCTCCAACATGCGCCAGCTCAAGGTGACGCTCGACAAGTCGGAAAAGCAACTCGCGCGCCTCGACAGGCAGCGCGCCCTGCTGGACGAGGCGATCGTCGATCTCCAGCAACTCGTGAGCGTGGTCCGTGGCAAGCTGGCCGACGGCAGCGTCCAGAACGCGGCCGCGAACTGAGCGACGGCGACCGCGACCTGCCGGAAGGCATCGTCCGGCGCCGTTCCTATCCCTTTAATTGCAAGGCGCGACCCGTCCGGTCGCGCCTTTTTTATTCTCGCGGGAAATTCACCGGAAACGCTCGAATTGACGTTTACGCAAACGTCAATATTTGATATCCCAAGCGCAGATCGATCCGGGACCCGGCATTGAAGGCCGACCCGGCGTTTCGTGCTGGAGGATATCGATGCCGACTTACCAAGCTCCCGTCAGGGACACGCTGTTCGTCCTCAACGAGGTTCTGGGCATCGAGCGGCACTCCAACCTTCCCGGTTTCGCCGACGCCACGCCCGACATGATCGAGGCGATCCTGGCCGAAGGCGCGCGGCTGGCCGAGGAAGTGATCCAGCCGACCAACCGCACCGGCGACACTGAAGGATGCACCCGCAACGACGACGGTTCTGTGACCACGCCCACCGGTTTCAAGGAGGCGTTTCGCCAGTATTGCGAGGGCGGATGGATGGGGCTGGCCGTGCCGGCCGAGCATGGCGGCCAGGGCCTGCCCTATGCGCTGCACAGCGCCGTCGGCGAATATATGGCGGCGGCCAACATGGCGCTCTTGATGTATCCCGGCCTCACCCAGGGCGCGATCGCGGCGATCCTCGCGCATGGCTCCGACGAGCAGAAGGCGACGTGGCTGCCGAAGATGGTGGAAGGTGCATGGACCGGCACCATGAACCTGACCGAGCCGCATTGCGGCACCGATCTCGGTCTCCTGCGCACCAAGGCCGTGCCGGCGGGCGACGGCATCTATAAAATCTCCGGCCAGAAGATCTTCATCTCGGCCGGCGAACATGACATGGCCGACAACATCGTCCATCTGGTGCTGGCGCGCATCGAGGGCGCGCCGGAAGGCACCAAGGGCATTTCGCTTTTCATCGTGCCGAAGTTCAAGCTCGATCGAAATGGCGATCCCTCGATGCGCAACGCCGTCGCCTGCGGCTCCATCGAGGAGAAGATGGGCATCCACGGCAACGCCACCTGCGTCATGAATTACGACGAGGCGGAAGGCTATTTGCTGGGCACCGAGAACGGCGGCCTGAAGGCGATGTTCGTGATGATGAACGAGGCGCGCCTCGGCGTCGGCCTGCAGGGCCTGTCGCAGTCGGAAGTCGCCTGCCAGAACGCGGCGATCTATGCGCGCGAGCGCCTGCAGGGCCGCGCGCTGAGCGGCCCGAAGGAACCGGACAAAAAGGCCGATCCGATCATCGTCCATCCCGACGTGCGCCGCAATCTGATGACCATGCGGGCCTGGAACGAGGCCGGCCGCACCTTCATGCTGTGGACGGCGCTGAAATCCGACATCGCCCATCGTTCGCCCGACGAGAAGGACCGTCAGGCCGCCGACGACATGCTCGGCCTGATGACGCCGGTGCTCAAGGGCGTCATGACCGACAAGGGCTTCGACCATGCCGTCATGGCGCAGCAGGTGTTCGGCGGGCACGGCTACATCGAAGAGAACGGCATGAGCCAGTTCGTGCGCGATGCCCGCATCGCCATGATCTACGAGGGCGCCAACGGCATCCAGGCGCTCGACCTGGTCGGCCGCAAGCTGGCGATGAACGGCGGCCGCGCCATCCAGGCCTTCTTCAAGGAGGTCGGCGACTTCTGCGAGGAGAACCGCGCCGACGAGAAGATGGCGCCGTTCACCAAGGCGCTGAAGAAGGGCCTCAACGACCTGCAGGCCGCCACCATGTGGCTGATGCAGAACGCGATGGCGAAGCCCGACAATGCGGGCGCCGCCTCCAACGACTACATGCACCTGACCGGCCTCGTCGCACTTGGCTATATGTGGGGCCTGATGGCCAAGACCGCGCAGGCAGCCCTTGCCGCCGGTGCCGGCGACGACGCCTCCTTCTATGAGAACAAGCTGGTGACGGCGCGCTATTTCATGGAGCGCGTCATGCCCGAAAGCGCTGCCCACCTCGCCCGCATCTCGTCCGGCGCCGACACGATGATGGCGCTGCCGGCGGAGGCGTTCTAAGGTGGCGAACACCGACACTCCCCTCCCCCTTGAGAGAAATTCGGGAGCACTTCCATGACTGCCCCCGCCGAAATCCTCTCCCTGCCGAGGCCCACCTGGGTCACGGACGACGTCGCCATGCTCTACGACATGGCGCATCGCTTCATGGCGGACGAGATCGCGCCGCATTACGACGCTTACGAGAAGAACGAGATCGTCGATCGTTCCGCCTGGGAAAAGGCCGGCGCGGCGGGCCTGCTGTGCGCCTCCATGCCAGAAGAGTACGGCGGCGCGGGCGGCAGCTTTGCCCATGAAAGCGCCATCATCGACGCCGTCGCCCATGTCGGCGTCGACGGTTTCGGCATCGTGCTGCATAACGCCATCGTCGCGCCCTACATTCTCCACTACGGCTCGGAGGAGCAGAAGAAAAAGTGGCTGCCGCGGCTGGCGAGCGGCGAGTTGATCGGCGCCATCGCCATGACGGAGCCCGGCGCAGGCTCCGACCTCCAGGGCATCAAGACGCGCGCGGAAAAGGACGGCAACCAGTACCGCCTCAACGGCTCAAAAACCTTCATCACCAACGGCCAGAACGCCAACCTGGTCATCGTCGTCGCCAAGACCGATCCTGCGCAAGGCGCCAAGGGCACCTCGCTGATCGTGGTGGAGACGGACGAAGTGGAAGGTTTCGAACGCGGCCGCAACCTCGACAAGATCGGGCTGAAGGCCAACGACACGTCGGAACTGTTCTTCAACGATGTGCGCGTGCCGACCGCCAACCTGCTCGGCAGCGAGGAAGGTCAGGGCTTCGTGCAGCTCATGCAGCAGCTGCCGCAGGAGCGGCTCTTGATCGGCGGCCAGGCGGTGGCCATGGCCGAGCGGGCGCTGGCGGTGACGATCGACTATGTGAAGGAGCGGCAGGCGTTCGGCAGGCCGATCCTGGATTTCCAGAACACGCAGTTCAAACTGGCCGAACTCAAGACCGAAACCACCATCGGCCGCGTCTTCTACAATGACTGCGTGACGCGCCATCTCGACGGCGGCCTCGACCCGTCCACCGCTTCGATGGCGAAATACTGGCTGTCCGACCTGCAGGGAAAAGTCGTCGACGAATGCCTGCAACTTCACGGCGGCTATGGCTATATGAATGAATATCCGATCGCCCGCATGTATCGCGACGCCCGCGTGCAGCGCATCTACGGCGGCACCAACGAGATCATGAAGTTGCTGATCGCGCGCACGCTCTGACGCGATCAGCCACCCGAGGAGACAAAAATGGCCGAAGCTTATGTCTATGACGCCGTGCGCACACCGCGCGGCAGGGGCAAGAAGGACGGATCTCTGCACGAGGTGCCCGCCGTGCGGCTGGCGGCCAGGACGCTCGAAGCGTTGCGCGACCGCAACGACCTCGACACGGCAAATGTCGACGACATCATCTTCGGCTGCGTCGATCCGGTCGGCGAGGCCGGTTCGGTCATCCCGCGCGCGGCGGCCTTCGAGGCGGGCTACGACAACAAGGCGCCAGGCATGCAGATCTCGCGCTTTTGCGCGTCCGGTCTCGACGCCATCAATTTCGGCGCCGCCAAGATCGCACAGGGGGCGGACGACATCGTCATCGCCGGCGGCGTGGAATCGATGAGCCGGGTGGGCATGGGCGCGTCAGGCAGCGCCTGGGCGATGGACCCTTCGGTCGGCCTGCCGGGCTGGTTCGTGCCGCAGGGCATCTCGGCCGACCTGATCGCCACCAAATACGGATTCTCCCGCGACGATGTCGACGCCTATGCGGTGGAGAGCCAGAAGCGCGCGGCGCACGCCTGGGAGAAAGGCTGGTTCAGGAACTCGGTGATCCCGATCAAGGACCAGAACGGGCTGACCATCCTCGACCATGACGAGCACATGCGCCCGTCCACCGACATGCAGTCGCTGGCGGCCCTCAACCCGTCCTTCACCATGATGGGCGAGATGGGCGGCTTCGATGCTGTGGCGGTGCAGCGCTATCCGGAACTGGAAGAAGTCAACCACGTCCACCACGCTGGCAATTCCTCCGGCATTGTCGACGGCGCGGCCGCCGTGCTGCTCGGCTCGAAGAAGGGCGGCAAGGCGATGGGATTGAAGCCGCGCGCGCGCATCAAGGCTTTCGCCAATATCGGCTCGGAACCCGCGATCATGCTGACCGGCCCGGTCGACGTGACAGAAAAGCTGCTCAAGCGTGCCAAGATGAAGCTGTCCGACATCGACCTGTTCGAGCTCAACGAGGCCTTCGCCTCCGTGGTGCTGCGCTACATGCAGGCGTTCGACATTCCGCACGACAGGATCAACGTAAACGGCGGTGCGATCGCCATGGGCCATCCGCTCGGCGCCACCGGCGCCATGGTTTTCGGCACGGTGCTGGACGAACTGGAGCGGCGCGATTTGAACACCGCGCTGGTGACGCTGTGCATCGGCGCCGGCATGGGCACCGCGACGATCATCGAGCGTGTCTGAGACGATCCGAGGGAGACAGGACATGACCTACAAGAACTTCTCCGTCGAAACCGACGCAGACGGCATCGCGCTCGTCACCTGGGACATGCCGGATCGATCCATGAACGTCTTCACCGAGGCGGTGATGGACGAGCTGGACAAGATCATCGACCAGGTGGTGACTGACGCCGGCATCAAGGGAGCTGTCATCACTTCCGGCAAGGAGACCTTCTCGGGCGGCGCGGACCTGAACATGCTCAAAGGCCAGCTCGAGCGCTTCCATGCAGCGAGGGCGAAGGACCCGGAAGCCGCGACGAAAATGCTGTTCGAGGGCGCCGGCCGCATGACGTGGCTATGGCGCAAGCTGGAAACCTGCGGCAAGCCCTGGGTCTCGGCCATCAACGGCACCTGCATGGGCGGCGCGTTCGAACTGTCGCTGGCCTGCCATGCGCGCGTTGCCGCCGGCAGCGACGCCGTGAAGATGGCGCTGCCGGAGGTCAAGGTCGGCATCTTCCCCGGTGCCGGCGGCACCCAGCGCGTGCCGCGGCTCGCCGACACGCAGGCCGCGCTGCAGATGCTGACGTCGGGCCAGACACTGACGCCGCAAAAGGCCAAGTCGATGGGCCTCGTCACCGAGATCTCCCCGCCGAAGCAACTGGTCGAGGCAGCGAAGGCGCTCATCAAGAACGGCCTGTCGCCGGTCGCACCGTGGGACCAGAAGGGATTTCGGATACCCGGCGGACAGATCTACTCGGCCGCCGGCGCGAACCTGTGGCCGCCGGCCATCGCTATCCTGCGCCGCGAGACCTGGGGCAACTATCCCGCCGCCACGGCGATCCTGAAATGCGCCTATGAGGGCCTGCTGGTGCCGTTCGATACGGCGCTGCGCATCGAACAGCGCTACTTCACCGAAATCATGCAGTCGAAGGAAGCGGCGGCGATGATCCGCTCGCTGTTCATCTCGCTGCAGGAATTGAACAAGGGCGCGCGCCGGCCGGAGGGGGTGCCGCAGACGAAGTTCAAGAAGATCGGCGTTCTCGGCGCTGGCTTCATGGGCGCCGGCATCGCCTTTGTCACAGCCAGGGCCGGCATTCCCGTGGTGCTGCTCGACCGCGACGTGGCCTCGGCCGAAAAGGGCAAGGCGCACTCTGCCGGCCTGATGGACGAGCTTCTCAAGAAAGGCCGTGCCAAGCCGGAAGACAAGGAAAAGCTGTTGTCGCTGATCACACCGACGGCCGACTACGCGACCCTCGACGGCTGCGACCTCGTCATCGAGGCGGTGTTCGAGGATTCGGCGGTGAAGAAGGAGGCCACAGAGAAGGCCGAGGCAGTGCTGAAGAGCTCGGCCGTCTTCGCCTCCAACACCTCGACCATTCCGATCACCGCGCTGGCGAAGAACTCGGCGCGGCCGAAGAATTTCGTCGGCATCCACTTCTTCTCACCCGTCGACAAGATGATGCTGGTGGAAATCATTCTCGGCAAGAAGACGGGCGACAAGGCGCTGGCGCGCGCCATCGACTATGTGCGGGCGATCAAGAAGACGCCGATCGTCGTCAACGACACACGCGGCTTCTACGTCAATCGCTGCGTGCTGCGCTACATGTCGGAAGCCTACAAGATGCTGATCGAGGGCGTGCCGGCGGCGATGATCGAGAACGCCGCCAAGGCGGCCGGCATGCCGGTCGGCCCGCTGGCGCTGACCGACGAAACGGCCGTCGATCTCGCGCAGAAGATCATGCATCAGACCGTGCGCGACCTCGGCGAGAAGGCCGTCGATCCCGAGCAGATGAAACTCATCGACACGATGGTCGACAAGCATGACCGCAAGGGCCGCAAGAACGGCAAGGGCTTCTACGACTATCCGGCGAAGCCCGCCAAGAAGAAGCTGTGGCCGGGCCTGAAGGACCTCTACCCGCAGAAGAAGCCGGAAGACGTGGACTTCGAGGAACTGAAGCAGCGCCTGCTGGTCGTCATCGCGCTGGAAGCGGCGCGGGTGATGGAGGAGAAGATCGTCACCGATCCGCGCGAGGCCGACGTCGGCTCCATCCTCGCCTTCGGTTTCGCGCCCTACACCGGCGGCACGCTCTCCTATATCGACGGCATCGGCGCGAAGGAATTCGTGGCGACGGCCAAGCGGCTGCAGAAGAAATACGGCGCGGAGTTCAAGGCGCCGAAGCTGCTTCTCGACATGGCCGAGAAGGGCGAAACCTTCTACCAGCGCTTCAATCCGTACGCAAAGGGAGAGGACAGGAAGGCTGCCCAGGAGGTAGACAAGAGCGCCCGGCAGGCCTAGAACGAAAAGGCATTTTTTCCTGTTCAGGGAGAGCATGATGCTCTCACACGACCGCGTCTGGGCGGCCATAGATGCGCTTGCCGAGCGCTACGCACTGTCGGCCTCCGGACTGGCGAAGCGCGCCGGGCTGGATTCCACGGCGTTCAACAAGTCCAAACGCCAATCCGCCGACGGACGCCCCCGCTGGCCGTCGACCGAATCGCTGGCCAAGATCATGGAGGCGACCGGCGCGTCGCTGGAAGAATTCATGACTCTGGTGGAAGCGCGCGTCGCCGCAAAGCCGTCGAGCAGCTTGCAGGGGCAATTGCCGCTGCCGGCTTCGTCGGTGCCGCTGCTCGGTTTCGCGCAGGCGGGCGCCGGCGGCTTCTTCGAGGATGCCGGCTTTCCGCAGGGCCAGGGCCTCGACCGCGTGGACCTGCCGGTCGGCGCGCGCGAGGATGCCTATGCGCTGAAAGTCCAGGGCGATTCCATGCTGCCGCTCTACCGTGACGGCGACGTGCTGATCGTCGAGCCGGGCGCTGCCCTGCACAAGGGCGACCGGGTCGTCGTGCGGACGGGCGGCGGCGAAGTGATGGCCAAGGTGCTCGGACGCCGGACACCGGAAAGTGTGCGACTGGTCTCCCTCAATCCGGATCATCCGGAGCGCGAACTCGCCATGCGCGACATCGAATGGATGGCGCGCATCGTCTGGGCGAGCCAGTAGAAGATGCGGCCGACACAAATCCTGCTCGGCGTCGCGATGGTGGCCGCCGCCACCGCCCTCATCGCCATGGGCAGCGGGCGGTTCGCGGCCCCGACGGACAGCGCCGTCACGATCGACAATCCGGACATGAGCGACCTGCCTGACGAAAGCGCGGCGCAGACATCGCAAGGGAATGAGGGCACCCAAGCCGAACTTTCGCCGGTGCAGCAGGAACAGCCGGAAGCGCAGGCGCAGGACGCACCGTCCGCTCCTCTATCGCCATCGTACGATCCGGCCCGCACCATCGACCCGGAGACGATCGCACCACCGGACGTGGCGGCGCGCGAACTCGAGCGCGTGGCCCCGCGCAAGCCGCTGAGCACTCTTTCGCTGGCGCAGCCGCCGAAGCCCAAGCCGCCCGAGGAACTCAAGAACGAACCGCTCTACCAGCCGGTCGCCGTGGCGGCGGGGCTCATCGAGGCCAAGGGCAACACGATCGCGCTCTCCGGCGTCGAGGCGGTCAAGCCGGACGAGACCTGCTCCGACGCCGCCGGCAAGTCCTGGAACTGCGGAATGCGCGCGCGGACCGCCTTCCGCGCCTTCCTGCGCGGACGCGCGGTCACCTGTAGCGGTGCCAGGACGACGAAAGACGCGGCAGCGTCCGGCACAGACGCTCCGACAGCGACGGTAGCCGACTGCAAGGTCGCCAGGCAGGACGTCGGCCAATGGCTGGTCGAGAACGGCTGGGCGCGCGCAGCACAGGGCGGAGCCTACGCCGATGCAGGCGAAGTGGCGCGCAAGGCCGGCAAGGGCATCTTCGGCGCGGCGCCCGATCTGTCAGGCCTGCCGCCGCCACCTGCGGCGGTCGAGGACACGGCGCCGGAAGCGCCCTCCTCCATCCTCGACCTGTCCGGCACGGCGGCAACGCCGCCCGACGATCCGTCTATGCAGCAGCAAGTTTTCCCGCCAGCGCCCGCTCAATGAGCGCGCGGGTTTCGCCGATGCCGTAGAGGGCGGAGAAGGAGCCGAAGCGCGGGCCACGCTCCTGGCCGATCAGCACCTGGTAGATCATCTGGAAGAAAGCGACGGAAACGCCCGGCCCGCCTTCCGGCGAGCGCTTCGCGTGATCCTGATACCGCTCGACCTTGCGCGCGACGTTGAGCGCCGCGTTCTGGATCGCTTCGCCGTCGGCGTCGGCCGGGAGAGCGCCGAGCGCGTCCGACAGTGCCGTCAGCGCCTCGCGCTCCACCGCGTCGGCGGCGCGATAGACCTTGGATGGCTTCACGAAATCGTCGAAGTAGCGGATCGCGTAGCCCGTCAGCCGGTCCAGCTCGGGATGCGTCGCGGCGGTAACGCCCGGCGCGTAACGCGAGATGAAGCCCCACAGCACGTCCTTGTTCTGGGCGTTGGAGGCGCTGACGAGATTGAGCAGCAGCGCGAAGCTGACCGGCAGGTCGATCGCCGGTGGATTGCCGCTATGGATGTGCCAGACCGGATTGCCGAGTCGCTCCTTCCAGTCCTGACGCTGATAGGCGGAGAGGAAGGCATAGTACTCGTCGACCGCCTTGGGGATGACGTCGAAATAGAGCTTCTTGGCCTGGCGTGGGCGCTGGAACATGTAGAGCGCCAGGCTCTCGGTCGGCGCATAGGTCAGCCACTCGTCGATGGTCAGGCCGTTGCCCTTCGACTTGGAGATCTTCTGGCCGTTCTCGTCGAGGAACAGTTCGTAGACGAAATGCTCGGGCGCGCGGCCGCCGAGGATGACGCAGATGCGATCATAGATTACGGCATTGGTCTGATGGTCCTTGCCGAACATCTCGAAATCGACGCCGAGCGCTGCCCAGCGCATGCCGAAATCCGGCTTCCACTGCAGCTTCACAGCGCCGCCGGTGACGGGCAGCGTCGTCTCGGTGCCGTCCTCGTCGTCGAAGGTGACGGTGCCGGCCTTCGCGTCCACCGCCTTCATCGGCACATAGAGCACGCGGCCGCTCTTTGGCGAGATCGGCAGGAAGGGGCTGTAGGTCGCCTGGCGTTCCTCGCCCAGCGTCGGCAGCATCACCTTCATGATGGCGTCGTACTTTTCGACTGCACGCAGCAAGACCTCGTCGAAACGGCCGGACTTGTAGTAATCGGTGGCGCTGGCGAACTCGTAGTCGAAGCCGAACGTGTCGAGGAAGCGCCGCAGCATCGCGTTGTTGTGGTGACCGAAGCTCTCGTAATCGCCGCCGAAGGGGTTTGGCACGACGGTCAGCGGCATGTGAAGATAAGGCTCGAGCGCGGCCCGGTCCGGCACGTTGTCGGGAATCTTGCGCATGCCGTCCATGTCGTCGGAGAAGCAGAGCAGCCGGGTCTTCACCTTGTCTTCGGTCAGAATGCGGAAGGCGTGGCGCACCATGGTCGTACGCGCCACCTCGCCGAACGTGCCGATGTGCGGCAGGCCCGACGGACCGTAGCCGGTCTCGAACAGGACCGTTTCCGGCAAGCCGCTCTTCTCGTAGCGCTTGATGATCTTTTTCGCTTCCTCGAAAGGCCATGCCTTGCTTTCCGCGGCGGCGGCCAGAAGGTCGGGGGTGAGGTCGAGCGGTGCCAATTGTGTCATGATGATCTTCCGAAATCCGCGGTTGCTCTAGGCCGCGTTGACAGAGGCGTCAACGATGGCGCGGCTTTTTCCTTGCGAGCGGCATTGGGCGCTCCTACGTTCGATGCGCTTTCAACGGAGAAATCGATGTCCCGACCGTCTGTCCACGAAGCCCTGATCTACCTGATGGTCATCACCTCGGCCTCCGACAGCGACATGACGGACGCGGAACTGTCCCGCATCGGCGAGGTCGTGCGCTCCTGGCCGGTTTTCGAGGATTTCGATGCCGAAAAACTCATAGGCGTGGCCCAGGATTGCCAGAAGCGGCTGCACGGACCGGGCGGGCTGGAGGCCGTGCTTGAGGCGGTGGCCGTCGCCCTTCCGGACAGGTTGGGTGATACCGCCTATGCCGCCGCCTTCGAGGTCGCGGCCGCGGACCTTGAAATGCGGCTGGAGGAGGTGCGCGTGCTGCAACTCATCCGCCGCGCGCTCGACCTGGACACGCTCGTCGTCGCGGCGATCGCGCAGGCGGCCAAGGCGAGGCTGCGCACGCTCAGCTGAGCGGCGTCTCCCGGCTCAGTAGAAGTCGACCGGGAAATAACGCAGATAGAGTTCGGCGAACGTACCCTTGATCGACAGTTGCTGCAGCGCATAGTCCAGTGCCGCCGCAAGGGCGGCGTCCTGCGGCTTGACGGCCACGGCCATGCCGCCGCCGACATATTCGGGGGCGAGATAGGGGCCGCCGACGAAGCGGCAGCATCCGGCCGCATCGGCGCTGTCCAGCCAGAAGGAAAGCCGCATGCCGTCGCCGAAGGCGGCGTCGATCTTGCCGTTCTTGAGGGCGTCCCGGAGCGCTTCCGGCTTGTCGTAGGCAACGGCCTCGACCCAACCGAATTCATCGCGCAGCATACGCTCATGCGCCGATCCGCGCAGCACGCCGACGCGCCTGCCTTGCAGCTTGTCGTAGAGCGGATCAGCCAGTGCCTTCGACTTCAGCGTGACGAAACGCGCCGGGAACTGGAGGTAAGGCCGGGAAAACACGTATTTCTGGCGGCTCGCGCCGGTGACGGCGATCCCCGCCAGGATCGCCTCCCCCTCCCCTTTTGCGAGCGCCGTTTCGAGATCGCTCCAGGGCAGCGCCTGGATTTCGCATCTGTCGGCCAAGGCAAGTTCGGCACAGATGGCGCGGGCGAGATCGACATGAAAGCCGGACAGATGGCCTTGCCCGTCGAGGAAGTTGAAAGGCGGAAAATCGGTCGTCGTCAGGAAACGCAGCCGCGGCAGCGCGGACAGGTCCGGTTTCGGCAGCGGTTCCTTGGAGTCCCAGAAGATCGGCGCCTGTGGCGCTGCCGCAAGCGCGAAGGTCGGCATGAACAGCGCCAGCACGATCGCCAGCAGTCCACCGAACCGGACCCCGGCCCGGCGGTTTGTCGATCTTGGCCTTTCGTCCAAGAGACGGCGGGGCGCGACTCTTTTGACTTTGAATAAGCGGATTTGCGGATAAGCTCGATCGGGACGAAGGTCTGACACGCGTGCGACTATCATTGACCTGTCAGGCAACCGGCTGAGCTTTTTCATGGAGGTTTTGAGCGTCGTCTGCGCCATTCCTAACATCAGACGATCCGACGACATAGAATAAAAGAGGGACTTGACGCCGGCAGCCGAAACTAGGCCGGCGCAGCGCCTGGGCAGGCGCTTCGGGGGGACAAGAATGGACATGTCAGGACGTCTCCATGGGAATGGAGAGCTGCCTGTCGACGACCTGGAAAATTCGATCGGCGAAGCCGATCTCGACTATGGCACGCGCCTGTCGGAGATCTTCTTTCCGGTGCTCGCAGAATGGCGGTCGGTCCTTGCGCGCCTGTCCATTCCTCCCGAAGACGCCTTTCAGGCAGCCGCGCTCGCCAAATCGAACAATGCCGACTTCGCGTCCACCCTTCTGGCTTTCGGCGTGCGCGAGCACGAACTGGTTCTCGCGCTGGCCGCCGACCTTGGCCTGTCCGCGGCGCATCGGATCGATCCGACACGGCTGGTTATCAGCGACGACCATGCCGGGATGCTGTTGCGCAATCCGGCATGGCATGTCCCGGTGAAGCTGCTCGAGACCGACGGCGGCGTCTCGTTCCTGATCACCCAGCAACGCATTCGGCTCGATCTCGTGCGCGCCCGCCTCAGGGCGAGCCCCGGTCTGGCGGCCCGGCTGAAGATCGTCGGTTCGTCGCATTTGCGCGCCGCCATCATCGAGAAGACGAAACCCGCCTTGTCGCGGGCGGCCGTGAGCGATCTTTTCGACAGGTTCCCGCCGATGTCGGCCCGTTTCGTCGCCAACGCCTGGCAAGGCACAATCCTGGGCATGGCGCTCGCCATCCTGCCTGTCGGACTTCTGCTTGCCCCAACCGCAGTGATGGCGATCCTGCACGGATTGGCCACCTTCTTCTTTTTTGCCTGCATCAGCCTGCGCTTCGCAGCCATCGCATCCCTGAATCCAATCGGCGAGGAGGCTGCCGTTGAAACACCGCCGGAGGAGGCGCCGTTGTTTTCGGTTCTCGTCGCGCTCTATCGGGAAGCGGAGATGGTGCCGAACCTGCTGGCCGCGCTGGACCGGCTCGTCTGGCCGAGGCACCGGCTGGAAATCAAGCTGGTCTGCGAGGCGGACGACGCACCGACGCTTGCCGCGATCCGGGCGCATGACCTTCCACGCCACGTCGAGGTGGTCGAAGTGCCGCCCGGCCTGCCGAGAACCAAGCCGAAGGCGCTGGCCTATGCTCTGCAACTGACGGGCGGCACGTTCCTGACGCTCTACGACGCGGAGGACGAGCCGCATCCGCTGCAGCTTGTCGAGGCATGGCGGCGTTTCAGCCGGAGCGGGCCGGAGCTCGCCGTGGTGCAGGCGCCGCTGGAGATATCCAACCGCAAGGATGGCGCCATCACCAGGATGTTCGCCTTCGAATATGCCGGGTTGTTCCGAGGCTTGCTGCCCTGGCTGTCGAAACACAGGCTGATGCTGCCGCTCGGGGGCACCTCCAACCATTTTCGCCGCGCCGCTCTGGACCACGTCGGCGGCTGGGACCCCTACAACGTCACCGAGGACGCCGATCTCGGCATGCGGCTTGCGCGTTTCGGCTATCGCGCCGAGACGATCACCCTGCCGACCTTCGAGACGGCGCCGAACCGGATCCATGTCTGGCTGCCGCAGCGAACGCGCTGGTTCAAGGGCTGGGCGCAGACGTGGCTGGTGCATATGCGCGATCCGCTCGGGCTGGCGACAGACCTCGGTCCGGCATCCTTCATCGTCGCGCAGATCCTGTTCGCCGGCATGTTGGCGTCGGCCATGCTGCACCCGCTGCTGCTCGCGACCCTCCTTCTCCTCGTCCTGGAATTCCTGTCCGCGAAGCCGCTCACCACCTTCGGATCGGCGCTGCTCCTGTTCGACGTGGCCAACGTCGCCTGCGGCTACCTGTCCTTCCTGCTGCTCGGCTGGCAGACGCTCAAGCCCGGCGAGCGGACAGGCTTCTGGAAAGTGGTGCTGCTTACGCCGCCTTACTGGGTCCTCCTGTCGTTCGCGGGCTGGCGGGCGGTCTGGCAATTGTGGCGCCGGCCGCATCTGTGGGAAAAGACGCCGCACGAGGCGCGACGCCGGTGGCCGCCGTCCGCTATGCGCAATGAGTCCTTGCGCACGCCGCCCTGGCGCGATCTCAATCGTCCAGCAGGTCCGGTCCGCCGATGATCTTGTCGTCTTCCTGGCCGATCACCTCCAGATCCCGCCCCTCATAGGGCAGGGAAAGCAGGACACGGCGTATGGCCGCCAGGCGGGCGCGGCGCTTGTCGTTGGAGCGGATCACCGTCCAGGGCGCGGCGTCGCTGTGGGTGCGCTCCATCATCTCCTTGCGAGCGCGCGTATAGTCGTCCCACTTCGCCACGCCGGCGATGTCTATGGGCGAGAACTTCCAGCTCTTCAGCTTGCTGTGACGCCTGTCGTGGAAGCGGTCGAGCTGCATCTCCCGGCCGATGTTCAGCCAGAACTTGAAGAAGTGGATTCCGTCGTTGTGGATCATGCGCTCGAAGTGCGGCACCTCGGCGAGGAAGCGGGCATGCTGTTCGGGCGTGCAAAAGCCCATGACCGGCTCGACGCCCGCCCGATTGTACCAGGAGCGGTCGAAAGTCACGAACTCGCCGCTGGTCGGGAAATGCGCGACGTAACGCTGGAAATACCACTGCCCCTGCTCCGTCTCCGTAGGCTTGGGCAGGGCGACGTTGCGGGCGGTACGCGGGTTCATGTATTGCCGCATCACGAAGATCGTGCCGCCCTTGCCGGCGGCGTCGCGCCCCTCGAAAAGCGCCAGCACCCGCTCGCCGCTTTTCTGCATCCAAGCCTGCGCCTTGACGAGTTCGACCTGCAGCAGCGCAAGCGTCGCCTCGTATTCCTTGCGCTTCATCTTGTGGTCATAGGGATAGCCGCCCGAGGTCAGCTTGTTCTTCTCGACCCAGTCGGGAAGCTTCGGATCGTCGATATCGAACTCCCGCTCCTTGCCTCCCACCTTGATCTTGATGGTCTCGGTTTTCTGTGATCGAGCAGCCTGACTGGCCTTCTTCATGAAACTGAACCTTTTGGACACTACGGTTCATGCTATGGGGAGGTCCCGAAAGGGTCCAGCGGAAGTTGCGGGCAGGGTTACGGAGCGCCGGAGGATGTCGGTCCCAACAGAAGACGACGATCAGGACAACGCCATCGGCAGATTCTTTCGACGGCTGGGATTCAGCAGCGAGAGGATGGCCGAAGGTACAGCGGGCCTGTCAACCGGCAACGAGGAACTGAAACACCTGTCCGGCGAGGCGCTGGCCGCCGCCGTGACCGATCCGCTGATCATCTTCGACCGGTTCGGCGCGCTGGTGCACGCCAATACCACCGCCCACGCGGCGTTCAATGGATTGCGCGACGGCATGTCGCTGGCGCTCCGGTTCCGGGCGCCGGAAATGCAGGAGATGTTCGATGCGCTGCTATCGGGCGCCGCCGCGTCCGCCACGACCGACTACGGCGAAAAGCTGCCCGTCGAGCGGGTTTTTCGGGTGACGGCCTCGGCAGTCGGCCAGGGCACCGACCTTTACGTGCTGATCTTCAAGGACCAGAGCGAGTCGCGCCGCATCGAACGGATGCGGGCCGATTTCATCGCCAACGCCAGCCATGAACTGCGCACGCCGCTGGCTTCCATCGCCGGCTTCATCGAAACACTGCGCGGTCCGGCGCGCAACGACGCGGCCGCGCGCGACCAGTTCCTGTCCATCATGCAGGACCAGACGGGGCGCATGGCGCGGCTGATCGACGACCTGCTTTCGCTGTCGCGCCTGGAAATGAAACCCTATCTCAGGCCCGGAACGCGCGTCGACCTCAACCGCACGCTGGATGCGGTGATCGACTCACTGGCGCCGCTGGCCAGCGACAGCGGCGTCATCATCGAGCGCGATCTGCCCGGCGGCGACCTGATGGTGCCGGGCGATCGCGACGAACTGTTCCAGGTGTTCCAGAACCTCCTGGAGAACGCCTGCAAATACGGCCAGTCCGGCAAGCGCGTCGTCGTCTCGGCGAGCGAAGGCAGCGACGGTCCCGAGCCGACGATCGACGTCACGATCAGGGACTTCGGTCCGGGTATCGCGGAAGAGCATATTCCCCGCATCACCGAGCGCTTCTACCGGGTGGACGCCGAGACCAGCCGGGCGCAGAAGGGAACGGGACTGGGGCTTGCCATCGTCAAGCACATCCTGACCCGCCACAAGGCCTGGCTGTCGATCCGCTCGGAGCTGGGCAAGGGCGCGGCGTTCACCGTTCACTTGCCGGCAAACTAGATTTATCACTCGCGCCGGACTATCTGTGGCGTTGAGGACATTCGTCTTTCTGTCACGCAGGAAGCGTATCAACACGCATTCCGGCAAGACGAATCACCTGATCGGGAAGGCGAGGCCATGCAGTCGGTGCACACCGTCAGCGCCTATGACGGCGAACTGAACTATCTGGCGAAGCGGATCGCCGCGATGGGCGGCCATGCCGAGCGCATGGTCGAACAGGCGATCGCAGCGCTGATCAACGCCGATGCGGGACTGGCCCAGAAGGTGATCGAGGACGACCAGGTGCTGGACGACGCACAGCGCGAGATCGACGACAGGTCGATCGTCGTCATCGCGCGCCGCCAGCCGATGGCGACGGACCTGCGCGAGATCATCGGCACCATTCGTATCTCGGCCGACCTGGAGCGGGTCGGCGACCTGGCCAAGAACGTGGCCAAGCGGGTGGTGGCGGTGACGCAGGGCCAGCATCCGACCAGCCTGTTTCGCGGCATCGACGCGCTGGCCGGCCTTGCGCTCACACAACTCAAGGAAGTGCTCGACATCTACGCCTCGCGCGCGGTGGACCGGATCGCGTTCCTGCGCGACCGCGACGACCAGATCGACGCCATGTACACGTCGCTGTTCCGCGAACTGCTGACCTACATGATGGAAGACCCGCGCAACATCACGCCGTGCACGCATCTCCTGTTCTGCGCCAAGAACATCGAGCGCATCGGCGACCACGCCACCAACATCGCCGAGACGATCTATCACATCGCCACCGGCGAGCAGATGCCCGTGGACCGCCCCAAGGGCGACAAGACCGACAGGGTCGGCGCGCCCAGGGACACCGCGGCGATCTGAAGACTTTCCAGGCGGAAAGAACCGGCCAACCGCTGGTCGGTTCAGGCCGTCGCCACGCGTTCACCGTCCTGGCCGTTCTGACATTCCCAAACGGATCGGCGCGCCCGCAAACGGAACGGACCCTCGAACCGACATTCGCTTCAGCGCCGCATGGCCCGGCGGTCAGCGCGCGCGACGGCGCTCGGCGACCGGCTGGAAAGCGACGCGCGAATGATAGGTGCAGTAAGGGCCGCCTTCCTTGGAATCGTTGCCGCAGAAGGAGAAGTCCTCCGTCAGCGGATCGCCGTTCGGCCATTTGCAGGTGTGCTCGGTCAACTCGACCAGTTTCAGCCGGCGCGAGATCGGCACGACCACGTTCTCGACGGGACGCAGATGCTGGCGCGCTACCGGCTCGGCGTCGAACTGGATCTGCAAGGCCGTGGCGCCAACCGTCGCGGTGACATGGCGATGCGCGGCGGCAGGCCGGCTCGCCGACTTCGACGCGGACGGGCTGGCCTTCTTCTTGTGCGCCGGCGCGGCCGTGGCGCGGCCCCGGCTCGACAGCTTCAGCCGGTGCACCTTGCCGATCACCGCGTTGCGGCTGACGCCGCCGAGCTGCGCGGCGATCTGGCTTGCAGACAGACCCTCCGACCACAGCTTGCGCAAGAGTTCGACGCGTTCATCAGTCCAGTTCATCAAACTGCACTCCCTTGAACCGTACGACGTCCGGAATCGTTCCACGCCCCGGCTCTCGCCGAGCGAACACCACATCTATCGGGTGATTAGATCCGCCGCACGAAATCTAGCTATTTCCAGTTCACAGATACCGTATGCGTTGACTCGGTGACAAGAGTCCGAACGGCAACACGAATCTGTTTTTTCGGTTTTCCCCAACTTGCCTTTTCGCTGATGCGCAAGATGGGGCGTTGGAGCGGGCCGGGGCGTCAGGCGACGTTTTCGTTGACTTCACAGCCGAAAACCACCATAAGCCGCAAAAGGCCGCCGCGTTGGCGGCTTTTTGATTTTCCGGTTCCGGAGACGCATATAATGAGCGGTTCGGCGCTTTACGAGACCTTCGCCCGCGCACCCCTTGCCTTCGATCATGGAGAAGGCTCCTGGCTGGTCACGGACCGAGGCGAACGATATCTCGATTTCGCCGCCGGCATCGCCGTCAACTCGCTCGGCCACGGCCATCCGCATCTCGTCGAGGCGCTGACGGAGCAGGCGCGCAAGCTGTGGCATGTCTCGAACCTTTATGAGATTCCCGGCCAGAGCCGGCTTGGCGAGCGCCTGGTCGAGGCGACGTTCGCCGACAAGGTGTTCTTCACCAACTCCGGCGCGGAAGCGCTGGAATGCGCCATCAAGACGGCGCGCCGCTATCAGTATGCCGGCGGCCATCCCGAGCGTTACCGCATCATTACCTTCGAAGGCGCCTTCCACGGCCGCACGCTGGCGACGATCGCCGCCGGCGGCCAGCAGAAATACCTGGAAGGCTTCGGCCCGAAGGTGGACGGCTTCGATCAGGTCCCGTTCGACGACCTCCAGGCTGTCGAGAAGACGATCGGCCCGGAAACAGCGGCGATCCTGCTGGAACCCGTGCAGGGCGAAGGCGGCATCCGCGATTTTCCCATGCAGTCGTTGAAGAAGCTGCGCCAGCTTTGCGACGAGCACGGCCTGCTGCTTATCTTCGACGAGGTGCAATGCGGCATCGGCCGGACGGGCAGGCTGTTCGCCTATGAATGGTCCGGCATCGCGCCCGACATCATGGCGATCGCCAAGGGTATCGGCGGCGGCTTCCCGGTGGGCGCTTGCCTGGCCACCGAAGAAGCGGCGAAGGGCATGACTGCGGGCGTCCACGGCACCACCTTCGGCGGCAATCCGCTCGCCATGGCGGTGGGCAACGCGGTGCTCGACGTGGTGCTGGAGCCCGGCTTCCTCGATGAGGTGAAACACAAGGCGCTGCTGTTCAAGCAGGGGCTGGCTGCGATCGCCGACGAATTCCCAGACGTCATCGAAGGCGTGCGCGGCTCGGGCCTGATGCTCGGCCTGAAATGCGCCATGCCCAACGGCAAAGTGAACGCTGCGCTGCGCGACCAGCATCTCCTGGCCGTGCCGGCCGGCGACAACGTGATCCGGCTGTTGCCGCCGCTCACCGTCACCGAGGACGATATCCGCCAAGGGCTGGAGCGCATCCGCGCCGGCGCCCGGCATCTCTCCGAAGCGGCGCAAGCCGCCGCACAGTGACGGAGACCCATCCATGACGCTCCGCCATTTCACCGATCTGTCCACCGTTGCGACCGGCGACCTCAGGGCCATGCTCGACGATGCCGCGGCGCGCAAGGCGCGCCTCAAGGCAGGCGAGCGCTCGCGGCCGCTCGACGGCAAGGTGCTTGCGATGATCTTCGACAAGCCGTCGACGCGCACGCGCGTGTCGTTCGACGTCGGCATGCGCCAGCTCGGCGGCGAGACGATCATGCTGACGGGCACCGAGATGCAGCTCGGCCGCTCCGAGACCATCGCCGACACGGCAAAAGTGCTGTCGCGCTATGTCGACGCCATCATGATCCGCACGACCTCGCACGACCGGTTGCTCGAGCTGACCGAGAACGCGACGATCCCCGTCATCAACGGGCTGACCGACGACACGCATCCGTGCCAGATCATGGCCGACATCATGACCTTCGAGGAGCATCGCGGCCCCGTCGCCGGGAAGACCTTCGCCTGGAGCGGCGACGGCAACAACGTGTTGCATTCCCTGCTGGAAGCCTCGGCGCGCTTCAGCTTCAACCTCAACGTCGCGGTGCCGGAAGGCAGCGAGCCGGGCGACAGATACGTCGAGTGGTCGCGCGGCAACGGCGGCCAGGTGCGCTTTACCCGCAGCGCCGAGGAGGCCGTGGACGAAGCGGACTGCGTCGTCACCGACACCTGGGTGTCGATGGGCGCCGAGCACCGGGCGCGCGGTCACAACATCTTCATGCCCTACCAGGTCAACGCCGCGCTGATGGCGAAGGCGAAGCCGGACGCGCTGTTCATGCACTGCCTGCCGGCGCATCGCGGCGATGAGGTGACCGACGAGGTGATCGACGGCCCGCATTCGGTGGTGTTCGACGAGGCGGAGAACCGGCTTCACGCCCAGAAGGCCGTCCTCGCCTGGTGCCTCGGAGCGTGACGGACGGCGCTTGAATGCCGCAGCGGTGGTGCCTATCTCCGGCCCATCACCGCAAACCAAGAATGCCCTGCGGCACGCTTTCCACCCGGAAGCGCGGCCGACGGCCGGAGATTTGTCATGCTGGAAGCTGTGCAGTTGACCGAACATAATCCCAAGCTCGGCGAATTCGACCATGCCGGCGACGACCATGTCGTCCCCTTCGAGGTCGGTCCGCTCGACGTGCGCGGCCGCGCCGTCCAACTCGGCCCGGCGCTGGAGGCGATCCTGTCGCGCCACGCCTATCCGGAGCCGGTTGCCCGGCTGCTGGCGGAAGCGTGCGTGGTCACGGTCCTGTTGGGGACGTCCCTGAAGTTCGAGGGCAAGTTCATCCTGCAGACCCGCACCGACGGGCCGGTCGACATGCTGGCGGTGGACTTCTCCACGCCGAACGCGCTGCGCGCCTATGCGCGCTTCGACGCCGAACGGCTCGACGCGCTGACGGCCGGCGGTCCGCTGACTGACCAGGCCCTACTGGGCGCGGGCGTGCTGGCGCTGACCATCGACCAAGGCGTGCACATGCAGCGCTACCAGGGCATCGTCCAGCTCGACGGTATCGGACTGGAGGAGGCCGCGCGCATCTATTTCCGCCAGTCGGAGCAGATCCCGACCGACCTCAGGCTCGCCGTGGCCCGCCAGGTGCTACCTGGCGGACGCAGCCAGTGGCGCGCCGGCGGCGTGCTCGCGCAGTTTCTGCCAGAAGCACCGGAGCGCATGCGCGTGCCGGACCTTCCCGGCGGCGACGGCGATCCGGCCGAGACGATCAACGACCCGGTCGACAATGCCTGGCAGGAGGCGCTGGCGCTGATGGAGACAATCGAGCCGGCGGAACTGGTCGATCCGACCGTCGGCTCGGAACGGCTGCTGTTCAGGCTGTTCCACGAACAGGGCGTGCGCGTGTTCGACGCCGTGGCGGTGGACGACCAGTGCTCGTGCTCGCGCGAGAGGATCCACGGCGTGCTCAGCGGCTTCACGGCCGAGGAGATCCGCGACAGCACCGAGGACGGCAAGATCACCGTCGCCTGCGAGTTCTGCTCGACGAGCTATGAATTCGACCCGGCCGAATTCAGCGGCAATTGAGCGGCCGCCTTCTGCCTGTTCGCGGCGGGCAGCCGCGTATGGCGATGTACCCCTACCCTAACCCTCCCCTCAAGGGGGAGGGAAATTTTGCGTCGGCTCTACAATGAGTCGACGTTTGCATTTCGGGCGGAACGGCGATGTCGGCATCTCTCTCCCCCTTGTGGGGAGGGGACAGGGGTGGGGGTGCGCGACCGTCAAAATTCGATATGCGATTGCCCTGCCTGAGGGGCGGGAAGAAAGTCAGTTCACGGTTCTCATCGTGCCCGGCAGGTCGAGCGAGAAGGCCGGAATGGCGACGTCGAACAGTTCGTCTTCCGTGTTGCGCATCGTATAGTGCCCGACCATGACGCCTGACGGCGTCGAGAGCGGACAGCCGGAGGTGTATTGATAGCTGTCGCCCGGATCGAGTTCCGGCTGCTCTCCGACGACGCCCGGACCCTGCACCTCCTCCACGCGCCCCGCCTCGTCGGTGATGCGCCAGTAGCGCGACAGAAGCTGCACCCATTCGTCCGAGCGGTTGGCGATGGTCACGCGATAGGCCCAGACATAACGGTTCTCGTCAGGGTCGGAGCGCTCCGGCATGTAGAACGGCTCGACTTCGACTACGATGTTTCGGGTCGCGGCGCGATACATGAGCCCTCCTTGCCGGCAACATCCATGACTGCGATAATGCCGCCTCGGGCGAGGCCGGCAGCCGCCGGACGCTTACGCCCTGTCCAGCGCCTGGACGATGTCGTCGATCAGGTCGCCCGTATCCTCCAGGCCGACCGAAAGCCTGACCGTGCCCGGCCCGATGCCGAGTTCGGCTCTCGCCTCGTCGGTCAGGTTCTTGTGCGTGGTCGTGGCCGGATGGGTGATCAGGCTCTTGGCGTCGCCCAGATTGTTGGACATCAGCACGATCTCCAGCGCGTTCTGGAAGGCGAAGGCAGACCTCTTGCCCCCCTCGATATCGAAGCAGATCAGCGTCGAGCCGCCGCTCATCTGTTTCCTCACGATCTCTGCCTGCGGATGATCAGCGCGGCCGGGATAAATCACTCGCGCGACCCTGGAATGATCGGCCAGCACGTCGGCGATGCGGCCGGCCGACTCCGTCTGCTGGCGAATCCGCAGCGGCAGCGTCTCCAGCCCTTTCAGCAGAACCCAGGCGTTGAACGGCGACATGGACGGACCGGTGTGGCGGAAATAGTCGTGCAGGTTCTCCTCGATCCACTTCTTGTCCGACAGGATGACGCCGCCGAGGCAACGCCCCTGCCCGTCTATGTGCTTGGTGGCGGAATAGACGACGACATGGGCGCCCAGTTCCAGCGGCTTCTGGAAGAGCGGCGTGGCGAAGACATTGTCGACCACCAGCCGCGCGCCGGCCGCGTTGGCGAGCCTGGCGACGGCGGCGACATCGACCACTTCGAGCGTCGGGTTGGTCGGGCTTTCGAGAAAGAACAGCTTCGTCTCGGGCCGCACCGCCTTTTCCCAGTTGGCGATGTCGCGGCCATCGACGATGGTGCAGGCGATGCCATATTTCGGGGCGAGCGTCTCGACCACCCAGCGACACGACCCGAACAGGGCGCGCGCGGCCACGATATGATCTCCGGCCTTGAGCCCGCACAGCACCGCTGCCGCCACCGCGGCCATGCCCGACGCCGTGGCGCGGGCATCCTCCGCACCCTCCAGCGCGCACATGCGCTTCTCGAACATATCGACGGTCGGGTTGGAATAGCGCGAATAGATGAAGCCCGGCTCCTCGCCCTTGAAGCGGGCCTCCGCCTGCTCGGCGCTGGCGTAGTGATAGCCCTGCGTCAGGAACATCGCCTCCGACATCTCGCCGAAGCCTGACCGCAGCGTGCCTTCATGCACGAGTTGGGTGGCCGGCTTCCAGTTGCGCTTCTTTTCCGTCATCGTCCTTCACCACAAAGTTGGGCACCGCAAAAACCGATACGGGCACAAAAAAACCGGCCGCGAAAGCCGCAACCGGTGCCATGGGTCTCTGCCTGGCGGTCCTTTAGCGACTTGTTTAACGTGGCTGCAAGCCGACCGGCCAAATCACCACGGGATAAAGGTCCTTTAGACCTGCGCCCGGCTTGCGTCAATCGACGGCTCGGTTAAGAGCTTTGTGCCAGACTGCCAATGGAGCGACAGGTGCGGCAGACAGGCATCCTTCCCGACCAGGACATCGCAGCATTGTTTTCATCCGGCGCGCTCAAGGCCGCGCGGCCGCTCGATGCCGACCAGATCCAGCCAGCCAGCCTCGACCTGCGCCTCGGTGGCAGGGCCTACCGGGTGCGGGCGTCCTTCCTGCCGGGACCGGAAAGCACCGTCGAGGCCAAGCTCGACCGGCTGAAGCTGCACGAGATCGACCTGACCGAAGGCGCGGTGCTGGAGACGGGCTGCGTCTACATCGTGCCGCTGATGGAGCGGCTCGCGCTGCCGGCCGCCATATCGGCGTCGGCCAATCCGAAAAGCTCGACCGGCCGGCTCGACATCTTCACCCGCGTCATGACCGACCGCGGGCACGAATTCGACAAGATCGCCGCCGGCTATCACGGCCCGCTCTATCTCGAAGTCAGCCCGCGCACCTTCCCGATCGTGGTGCGGGCCGGATCGCGGCTGTCGCAGATACGCTTCCGCACCGGCCATGCCGTGCTTTCCGAAGACGAGGTGCTGGCGCTGCATCGCGCCGAGACGCTGGTGGCGACCGAACCGCCGGATATCTCGGGCGGCGGCATCGCGCTTTCCATCGACCTCGCCGGCGACGCCAACGGACTGGTCGGCTATCGCGGCAAGCACCACACCGGGCTGGTCGACGTCGACAGGCGCGCCGCGCACGACGTCGCCGATTTCTGGGAGCCCCTTTATCGGGACAAGGCGCGCGAACTGGTGCTCGATCCGGACGAATTCTATATCCTGGTCAGCCGCGAGGCGGTGCACGTGCCGCCGCTGCAGGCGGCGGAGATGACGCCGTTCGATCCGCTGGTCGGCGAATTCCGCGTTCACTATGCCGGCTTCTTCGACCCTGGCTTCGGCCATTCGGCAGCCGGCGGAACCGGCAGCCGCGCGGTGCTGGAAGTGCGCAGCCACGAGGTGCCCTTCATCCTGGAACACGGCCAGATCGTCGGCCGCCTCGTCTACGAGCACATGCTGAAGCGCCCGGACGCGCTTTACGGCAACGATCTCGGCTCGAACTACCAGGCGCAGGGCCTGAAGCTGTCGAAACATTTTCGCCCGGCGGGCGGCTGACGCAGCGAGGAGACCCCACGCCGCCGTCATCCCGGAAATCGAACGAAGCGAAGCGGAGTGCGGTTATCCGGGACCCATGCCTGAACGCTGCGGCCGCGCGAGGGGCGCCGGTTCTGCACCGTCGGCGTGGCATCACCATTCCGGAATGGATCCCGGCTCTCGCCTCACGACCTGCGGCCGCTCGGCAGCGGCCGGGATGACGAGCGTGGAGTCCCTCCTTGAGCGATATCCCTACAATACCCTGACCGTCACCGCCTCCGGCGCCTCGATCTCCAGCGGATTGCGCAGCGGCAGGCCGAAGTCGCCGGCCTCGATCTCGAACACGTCGCCGGCCTCGGCCCTGACACCGTCGGCGAAGGACAGCGTCGCGGTGCCGAACATGTGCACATGGACGTCGCCGGCCTGTCGGAACACGGGATATTTGAAGTGATGCCGCTCCAGGTTGGCGATCGAATGCGACATGTTCTGCTCGCCCGACAGGAACGGCTTTTCCCACAGCGTCTTGCCGCCGCGCAGGATGCGTGAGGTGCCGCGGATGTCGGCCGGCAGGTCGCCGACGAGGATTTCCGGGCCGAAGGATGCGTTGCGCAGCTTGGAATGGGCGAGCCACAGATAGTTCACCCGCTCCGTCACATGGTCGGAGAATTCGTTCGACAGGGTGAAGCCGACGCGGAAGGGCTGGCGGTCGTCGCCGATGACGTAGATGCCGGCGATTTCCGGTTCCTCGCCCGCGTCCTCGGCGAATGCCGGCGACATCAGCGGCGCGCCGGGTGCCACCGCCATGATGCCGTTGCCCTTGTAGAACCATTCCGGCTGGACGCCTTCCCTGCCCTCGGCCGGCTTGCCGCCCTCCAGGCCCATGCGGAACATCTTCATGGAATCGGTGAGTTGCTCGTCGGCGGCATCCAGCTTCTTGTGCATGGAATCGCGCGTGGCGGCGGAGCCCAGATGCGTCAGCCCCGTGCCGGTGAGATGCAGATGCGCGGGATCGGGGTGGTTGATCGGCGATATAAGGCGGTCCTTCCTGTAGGCCGCCTCCAAGTCGACGGCCTCGCCGAAGCCCTTACGCTCGATCAAAGCCTCCAGCCCGACGCCGGTGCGCGCCGCCTCCATGGCAAGCGAGTAGACGCTGCGGGCGCCGTTGACGACGCGCGCCTTGCCGCCGTTGCGGGCGACGACGCGGATGATGTCGGCGTCGTCCAGCATCTGTGAGATGAGCATGATGACTTCTCCCTTTGTCCGTGCCCGCCCACGCGAGGCAACCCGGCCTCACGGCACGGCCTGCCCACCCCCAATGGTTTCGAGACGATTTCCCGCAGGGCTTCGCCCTGCGACTCAGATCAGGCCTTGTTCTTGTTGTAGACGTCGAAGATGACGGCGCCGAGCAGCACCAGGCCCTTGACGACCTGCTGCCAGTCGACATTGACGCCCATGATCGACATGCCGTTGTTCATGACGCCCATGATGAAGCCGCCGACCACCGTGGCGATGACCTGGCCGACGCCGCCCATAGCGGAGGCGCCGCCGATGAAGACGGCAGCGATGACGTCGAGCTCGCTGCCGAGGCCGGCCGCCGGCACCGCCTGGCCGAGGCGCGCGGCGATGATCAGCCCGCCGAGCGCCGACAGCACGCCCATGTTGATGAAGACGTAGAGGGTCAGCCGCTCGATCTTGATGCCGGAAAGCTGCGCCGCCTTGGCATTGCCGCCGAGCGCGTAGACGCGGCGACCGATGACCATGCGTTTCGTGACGAAGACGAACAGGCCGATCAGCACGCCCATCACGACGAGAACGATCGGCAGGCCCTTGTAGACCGCGAACTGGTAGACGAGGAACAGGGTGAGCAGGCTGATCACAATCGTCTTGACGACGAACAGAAAGAACGGCTCGGCCTCGTAGCCGTGACGCTCGCGCGTGCGGCGCGCCGAAAGGCCGAACCAGGCATAGGCGGCCACGCCGACCAGGCCGAGAAGAACGGACGTCATCTGGAGCTGGACGCCGCTGCCGAAGATGGTCTTGCCGGCGGCGTTGACCGTGGGCGGCACCAGCGTCCACACGCCCAGCACCTCAGGGATGAAGCCGGAGCTCAGTTCCTTGAAGTCGACGGGCAGCGGGCCGACCGACAGGCCGCCGCCCAGCATGGCCTGACACAGGCCGCGGAAGATCAGCATGCCGGCGAGCGTGACGATGAAGCTCGGTATTCGATGATAGGCGATCCAGTAGCCCTGGGCGGCGCCGACGGCCGCGCCGACGACGAGGCAGAAGAGCGACGCAACCAGCGGATTGCTCAGGATGCCGAGATGCCACGTCACCATCATGTTGGCGGCCAGCGCCCCGATGAAGCCGGCGACGGAGCCGACCGACAGGTCGATATGGCCCGCCACGATCACCAGAAGCATGCCCAGCGCCATGACGATGATGAAGGAGTTCTGCTGCACCAGGTTCGACAGGTTCAGCGGCTTGAACAGGGTGCCGTCCGTCGTGAACTGGAAGAACAGCATGATGATGATGAGCGCCAGCACGAGGCCGTATTCGCGCAGGTTCGTCACCAGCGCCGAGACGGCGACGCGCTGTTGCCGGGTTTCCTGGGCGACGCCGGTCTGCGGCGAGGGAGAGCTGTCGACGCTCATGATGCCTTTTCTCCGCGAATGATGGCGCGCATGATCTTCTCCTGGCTGGCATCCGAAGCCGCCATTTCGCCGACCATGCGCCCCTCGTTCATGACATAGATGCGATCGGAGATGCCGAGCAGTTCCGGCATTTCCGACGAGATGACGATGATCGCCTTGCCCTCGGCGGCGAGGCGGGCGATGATCGTGTAGATTTCATACTTGGCGCCGACGTCGATGCCGCGTGTCGGCTCGTCGAGGATCAGAACCTCGGGATTGGCGAACAGCCATTTCGACAGGACCACCTTCTGCTGGTTGCCGCCAGACAGGTTGCCGGTCACCTGATAGACGCTCGAGGCGCGGATGTTGGTCGCCTTGCGGTAGTCGTTGGCGACGTCCAGTTCGCGCAGGTCGTTGATGACGCCGCGCCGCGATGACACCCCACCCATATTGGCGAGCGAGATGTTGTGCTTGATGTGGTCGATGAGGTTGAGGCCGTAGGTCTTGCGGTCCTCGGTGACGTAGGCGACGCCCTGATCGACGGCGCGGCCGACGCTGGACAGGTTGACCGGCTTGCCGTTGAGAAGAACCTCGCCGGTGATGTTGCGGCCATAGGAGCGCCCGAACAGGCTCATGGCGAACTCGGTGCGGCCGGCGCCCATCAGCCCGGCGATGCCGACGACCTCGCCCTTGCGCACGTTGAGGTCGATGCCCTTGATGACCTGACGCTCGGAATGCAGCGGATGATAGACGGACCAGTTCTTCACCTCGAAGACGACGTCGCCGATCTTCGGATCGCGCGGCGGGTAGCGGTCCTCCAGCGAGCGGCCGACCATCGAGGTGATGATGCGGTCCTCGCTCATGTCGCCGCGCGCCATCGTCTCGATGGTCTGGCCGTCGCGGATGACGGTGACGCGGTCGGCGACTCGGCTGATTTCGTTCAGCTTGTGCGAGATCAGGATCGAGGTCATGCCTTGCTTCTTGAATTCGACCAGCAGGTCGAGCAGCGCCTGGCTGTCCTTCTCGGACAGGCTGGCGGTGGGCTCGTCGAGGATCAGCAGTTGCACTTCCTTCGACAGCGCCTTGGCGATCTCGACGAGCTGCTGCTTGCCGACGCCGATATTGGTGATGAGCGTGTTCGAGTCTTCGCTGAGACCGACCTTGTGCAGCAATTCGCTGGTGCGCCTGCGGTTGGCGTTCCAGTCGATGACGCCGTGGCTGGCGTGCTCGTTGCCGAGGAATATGTTCTCGGTGATCGAGAGCATCGGCACCAGCGCCAGTTCCTGGTGGATGATGACGATGCCCTTGCGCTCGCTGTCGTGGATGCCGGCGAAGCGGCATTCCTCGCCGCGGTAGACGATCTTGCCGTCGTAGCTTCCATAGGGATAGACGCCCGACAAGACTTTCATCAGCGTCGACTTGCCGGCGCCGTTCTCGCCGACGATGGCGTGGATCTCGCCCTCTTCGACATTCAGGTTGACGTTCGACAGCGCCTTCACGCCGGGGAACGTCTTGGTGATGTCGCGCATCTCCAGAATGGTCGAGGCCATTGGGAACACAGCTCCTGGGAACCCGGAAGATACCGGGACCGCCCGTCAACGAAAAGGGGGGCCCGCCAGGCGCGGCCCCCTCTGACCGGTCGCGATTACTTCAGGTCTTCGGCCTTGATGTAGCCGGAGTCGACGACGAGCTTCTGGTAGTTCGACTTGTCGACCTCATGCGGGGTCAGCAGGATCGAGGGGACGACCTTGACGTCGTTGTTGTAAGTCTTCTCGTCCAGGCCTTCCGGCTTCTTGCCCGACAGCACCGTATCCACCAGGTCGACGGTGGCCTTGGCGAGATCGCGCGTGTCCTTGAAGACGGTCGAATACTGCTCGCCGGCGATGATCGCCTTGACCGAGGCGGTCTCGGCGTCCTGGCCGGTCACGATCGGCCAGGGCTGGGCGTCAGTGCCGTAGCCGACGGCGCGCAGCGAGGCGATGATGCCGCGCGACAGGCCGTCATAGGGCGACAGGACGCCGTCGACACGGGTGCCGTCGGAGTAGTTGGCCGACAGCAGGTTATCCATGCGCGCCTGGGCAGTGGCGGCCAACCAGCGCAGCGTGCCGACCTTGTCCATGCCCATCTGGCCCGACTTGATCTTGATCGAACCGTCATCGATCATCGGCTGCAGGACCGACATGGCGCCGTTGTAGAAGAAGAAGGCATTGTTGTCGTCGGGCGAACCGCCGAACAGCTCGACGTTCCAGGGCTTCTTGTCGGGGAAACGCTCCTTGAGGCCCTTCACCAGCGAGTTGGCCTGGATGACGCCGACGCCGAAATTATCGAAGGTGGTGTAGTAGTCGACGTTCGGGGTCTTCTTGATGAGGCGATCATAGGCGACGACGACGACGCCGGCGTCGTTCGCCTTCTGCAGCGCGTCACCTAGCGTGGTGCCGTCGATCGAGGCAATGATGAGCGCCTTCGGACCCTTGGTGATCTCGTTCTCGAGCTGGCTGAGCTGGTTGGGGATGTCGTCCTGGGCGTACTGCAGGTCGACGGTGTAGCCCTTCTCCTCGAGCTGCTTCTTGACGGCGTCGCCGTCATTGATCCAGCGCTGCGAGGTCTTGGTCGGCATGAGCACGCCGACGAGGCCCTTGTCTTCCGCATGGGCGGCGGCGACCGTCATGGCCGCGATGCCGAGAGCCGCCGCAGCGACCAACGATTTGATGATCTTCACTTCACTCACTCCCTGGTTGATGGGCGCCGGGCCGCACGACCTGCGGCTGCACAATCGGGCAACCGCGCTTCAGGCGCGGCATGGACTGATTAAAATCGCTATCCTCCCAATCGGCCCCGGTCGTTTCGATCGGCGTGCGTTCTCGCATCGCCAACCGAAGAACCTGCGGGCGCGGACAAATTGTTGGTCTTCGACATAACAGTCAAATGCGATCTCGGATCATTGCTATATCGAAATTGATATGCGATGGCGAACGCGAGACCGGAGAGCACCTTATGCCCACACCACGCGACCGCAATGCGGGTACGCTGCTGCTGCGCAGCGGGCTCAATCTCAGGCACATGCGCATGATCGTGGCGCTCGACGAGAACGGCCGCGTCAGCGCGGCGGCCCAGGTGATGAACATTTCGCAACCGGCCGCCTCGCGCATGATCGCAGAGATGGAAGCGGCGCTGGACGTGCAATTGCTCGAGCGCCTGCCGCGCGGCGTGACCCTGACCCCCTTCGGCAAGGCGCTCGCCCGGCGCGCGCGCCTCATTCTCCTGGAGATGCGCGAGGCCGGCCGCGAGATCGCCGAGCTGAAGTCCGGGAAGGGTGGCTCGGTGTTCATCGGCGCCGTCACCGCGCCGGCCATCGAACTCGCCGTGCCGGCGATCCGCGAGATCCGCAGGCTCTATCCGCGCATCGAAATCACCATGCAGGTGGAAACCTCCAACGTGCTGGCGCGCGAGCTGATCGCGTCGCGGCACGACTTCATCATCGCCCGCATCCCCGATGACCTCAATCCGCGCCTGTTCGAAAGCCGCGTGATCGGCGTCGAGAAAGCCTGCCTCATCGTGCGCCGGGACCATCCCCTCACCACGAAGACCAGCCCGGTCAGGCTGGAGGAAACGACCGGCTACGACTGGGTGTTCCAGTCGGGAGGCTCGCCGCTGCGGCAGGCGATGGAAGCCAACTTCCTCAACCGCAACATCGCGCTGCCCGAGCGCATCCTCAACACGTCGTCGCTGCTGCTGACACTGGTCATGGTGGCGCAATCGGACGCGATCGCCCCGGTCTCGATCCAGGTGGCGCGCTTCATCCAGAGTCCCGACGGGCTCGCCGGTGCCATCGACGTGCTGCCGACCGAGTTCGACATCGAGGTGCGGCCCTACAGCCTGATCACGGCCAAGCAGCGGGTGCTCTCGCCCGCCGCCAAGATGCTTTACGATTTCATCCTGCGCGAAGTGGGATGACCGGCGCGAGGCGCTACGCGTGCTTCAGGATCGCCGAAAGGCGCGGCGTGAAGGCGCGGCCGATCGGTTCGGCCGCCGCGCCGATCGGCACCGACCAGGGGTCGACGATACCGAGCTGGAAGCGCGGCAGGCGGCGGCCCGCCCGGTCGGCCAGCGACGGCAGCAGCGGGTGCGTCGCGTCGACGAGACGCCGCGCCAGTGCCGGCACCGTGCCGGTGGTCAGGATCACCGTCTGCGGGTCGAGCACGTTCTCGATCAGCTGGATGCTCCAGCGCATATCCTCCGACGCCTCGGCGATCCATGCGTTGATCTTGGGATGACCTTGGCGGGTCAGGGCTTCCAGCCTGGCTGGCAGAGCGGAATCGGCGGGATCGAGACCCAGAGGGCCGTAGAGCGCAGCGAGCGAGGCCCGATGCTCCAGCGGGATGCGATCGCTGCCGCGCGGCGACAGCAGCGCCATGCCGATTTCGCCGGCATTGCCGTTGCTGCCGCTGTAGAGTTCGCCGTCGAGAATGAGGCCGGCGCCGATGCCGTAGCCGAGATACAGACAGACCGCGTGATCGAGGCCATGCGCCGCGCCGACCATGCGCTCGGCGATGGCGCAGGCGGCCGCGTCGTTCTGCAGGGAAACGCCGAGCCCGGTCCTGGCCGCCAGCGTCTCGGCAAGCGGAAATTTCTGCCAGCTCGCCATCATCCAGGCGTTGTCGTCCGCGCCGTCGAGGCCGAACGGGCCGGGCATCGCCACCCCCAGGCCAATCAGGCGCGTTGGCGAATGCGGCCGCGCCGAAGCAAGCTCCGCACGCACCCGCTCGACCAGCCCGAGGACAACCTCGATGCCGTGCGAGGGGCCGCCCTGCGGCAGCGGCGCCTCGGCGCGGGCCAGCATTTCGCCTGCGAGGTTGACCGCGATGGCACGGGTGACGTGGCGGTCGATCTGCAGCCCGATGGCGAAGGCGCCGTCGGCCACCAGCGCATAGGGCGTGGAAGGCTGGCCGCGCCCCTTGCGCACCACATCCTGCGCGGCGACCAGCCCGTCGCGCTGCAATTCCTCGACGATGTTGGAGACCGTCTGTTTGGTCAGGTGCGTGGCCCTGGCAAGGTCGGCGCGGGAGAGGCTACCGTTTAGCCGCAGCGCCTCGATCACCACGCGCCTGTTGTGGGCGCTCGCGGCTTCCTGGTTGGTGCCGCTTCGCGCGCGGATTGGTCGAATCTCGTCCACCGGGCTGCTCCCCCTCTTGACTCCAGTAGAAGCATGGAAAACTATTAAGTCAATCGACTTGACTTAATGAGGATATGGCCACAGCGGCAAGCGCCGGCGGCTGCGAGCAAAGGCAGGTTCGTAAATCGGCGTGTGACCACGCCGGGCAGAGGCAACGGTCCGCCGGGCGGCGGCCACAATGGGAGGAACTGGCATGTTGAAATCCATCGGCAAGACACTTCTCGGAGCGGTTTTCCTGGGCGCGCTGGCCGCGCCGCACGCGGCGTTCGCGGACACCAAGATCAACGCGCTGTTCATGGCGCAGGCCGCCTATAGCGAGGCCGACGTGCGTGCCATGACGGAGGCCTTCCAGAAGGCCAATCCCGACATCAGCGTCAACCTGGAATTCGTCCCCTATGAGGGCCTGCACGACAAGACGGTGCTGGCGCAGGGCTCCGGCGGCGGCTACGACGTCGTTCTCTTCGACGTCATCTGGCCGGCCGAATACGCCACCAATAACGTGCTGGTCGACGTTTCCGGCAAGATCACCGACGACATGAAGAAGGGCGTCCTTCCCGGTGCCTGGACGACGGTCCAGTACGACGGCAAATATTACGGCATGCCGTGGATCCTCGACACCAAATACCTGTTCTACAACAAGGAAATGCTCGAGAAGGCCGGCATCAAGGAGCCGCCGAAGACCTGGGAAGAGCTCAGCGCCGACGCCAAGATCATCAAGGACAAGGGCATCGTCAAGGAACCGATCGCCTGGAGCTGGGCGCAGGCGGAAGCCGCGATCTGCGATTATACCACGCTGGTGAGCGCCTATGGCGGCGACTTCATCAAGGACGGCAAGCCGGACTTCCAGAACGGCGGCGGGCTGGACGCGCTGAAATACATGGTCGACAGCTACAAGTCCGGCCTCACCAATCCGAACTCCAAGGAATTCCTGGAGGAGGACGTGCGCAAGGTGTTCGAGAACGGCGATGCCGCCTTCGCGCTGAACTGGACCTACATGTACAACATGGCCAACGACCCGAAGGACAGCAAGGTGGCCGGCAAGGTCGGCGTCGTACCGGCCCCGGGCGTCGAGGGCAAGAGCAAGGTGTCGGCCGTCAACGGCTCGATGGGTCTCGGCGTCACCACGGCCTCCAAGCATCCCGACGAAGCTTGGAAATACATCGTCTTCATGACCTCGCAGAAGGTGCAGAACCAGTACGCCAAGCTCAGCCTGCCGATCTGGGCGTCGTCCTATGAGGATCCGGCCGTGACCAAGGGCCAGGAGGAACTGATCGCGGCGGCGAAGCAAGGACTGGCGGCGATGTATCCGCGCCCGACCACGCCCAAGTACCAGGAGCTTTCGGCCGCGCTGCAGCAGGCGATCCAGGAATCGCTGCTCGGCCAGAAGTCGCCCGAAGACGCGCTCAAGGAAGCCGCCGAGAACAGCGGGCTGTAAAGCCGCATTGAGCACTTTTCTGCCGACGGCGTTACGCCGTCGGCAGGAGTTTTTCGATCTGTATTGGCCCCATCCAGCAAATGTCGGTGCATCTTGGTATGCCTTCATCTGTCGCCGCACCCCCACCCCTAACCCCTCCCCACAAGGGGGAGGGGGATTTTGCGGCAGCGCCACGACCCATCAAAGTTGGTGATCTTCGCCAAAACGGTGGTGTCGGCGTCTCCCTCCCCCTTGTGGGGGTCCGCAGGACGGGCGAGACGCGTGGCTCGCCGCGGGGGTGCGCGACAGCCGATATCTTGGCAACATTGATATATGGCAGCCTCGTTCCCTGGCGATCGCTGACGATATGGGCCAAGCCGGCGGGAGGTCGGCGTGGTTCTCAAATTCTTCCCTACCTATCCGCCTGCATCGACGCCCCATGACCAACACCTGGCTCACCACGCGCGCCTGGCTTTTGATGCTGCCGTTGCTCATCGTCATGGTGGCGGTCATCGGCTGGCCGCTCGCCGACACGGTCAGGCTCTCCTTCACCGACGCGCGGCTGGTCGGCACCAGCGGCCATTTCGTCGGCATCGACAACTACGCCAGGATGCTGGCGAGCTCCAATTTCCGCTCGACGCTGACGACCACGGCGCTGTTCGCGGTGATCTCGGTAGCCGCGGAGATGGTCCTGGGCGTCGCCGCCGCCCTGCTGCTCAACCAGAATTTCCACGGCCGGGCGATCGTGCGGGCGCTGATGATCCTGCCCTGGGCGCTGCCCACAGTGGTCAACGCGACGCTGTGGCGGCTGATCTACAATCCCGAATACGGCGCGCTGAACGCGGCGCTCACACAGCTCGGCCTCATCGACGGCTACCGGTCGTGGCTCGGCGAACCGGCAACCGCGCTCGCCGCCATCATCGTCGCCGACTGCTGGAAGAATTTCCCGCTGGTGGCGCTGATCGCCCTGGCCGCGCTGCAGGCCGTACCGCGCGAGATGAATGCGGCGGCACTGGTCGACGGCGCCGGACCGCTGGCGCGCTTCCGCTTCGTCATCCTTCCCTATCTCGCCGGGCCGCTGATGGTGGCGCTGGTGCTGCGCACCATCGAGGCCTTCAAGGTGTTCGACATCATCTGGGTGATGACGCGCGGCGGACCGGCCAATTCCACCCGCACGCTGTCGATCCTCGTCTATCAGGAGGCTTTCTCTTTCCAGCGGGCGGGGTCCGGTGCCTCGCTGGCGCTGATTGTCACGCTGCTGATCACCGTTCTGGCGGTCGCCTATGGCGTGATGATCCGCAAGGCGGCAGGGAGCGCGGCATAGGTATGGAGCGCAGAAGCCTCGCCTTTTCGATCTTCATCCATGCGGCGGCGCTGTTGCTCGCTCTGCTCATCCTGGCACCGCTCGCCTGGCTGTTCGTCATGAGCATCTCGCCGGCCGCTGACCTCGCCGCCAAGCCGCTCAAATGGTGGCCGCACGTCGCCGATTTCTCGCGTTACCGGACATTGCTCTCCACGGCGGAGAACAGTGCCGGCGCCGCCTTCATGGCCTCGCTCAGGAACAGCCTGGAAGTCGCCGGCATGGCCACGCTCGCCTCGCTGCTGGTGGCGATCCCGGCCGGCTGGGCGGTGTCGCGCACGCCGTCGGTCGGCTGGTCGCTCTCCATGGTCATCGCCACCTACATGCTGCCGCCGGTGGCGCTGGCGGTGCCGCTGTTCATGGGGCTCGCCCATTTCGGGCTGCTCAACAACGTGTTCGGGCTGGCGCTGGTCTATCTGACGCTGCTCGCGCCGTTCACGACCTGGCTGATGAAATCCGGCTTCGACGCCATTCCGCGCGAGATCGAGGCGGCGGCGATGATCGACGGCGCGGGCCTGATCCAGACCTGGCGCATCCTGACGCTGCCGCTGGCCGCGCCGGTGGTGGCGACCTCGGCGCTGTTCGCCATCCTGCTCGCCTGGGACGAATTCTTCTATGCGCTGCTCTTCACCTCCGACCAACGCGCCAAGACGCTCACCGTCGCCATCGCCGACCTCGCCGGCGGGCGCGTCTCCGATTACGGGCTGATCGCCACCGCCGGCGTGCTCGCCGCCCTGCCGCCCGTGCTGATCGGGCTGGTCATGCAGCGCGCGCTGATCTCTGGGCTGACCAGCGGCGGCGTCAAGGGATGACAACAGCAAACGTGAAACCGGGAATGACCATGCAGGCCCTCACACAGCGCCCCGAAGGGCTCGTCGCCATCGACCGGGAAATGGCGAGACAGAACGCCGATGCGCTCGCCTCCTTCAATGAGGCGACGCCGATGGCCGAGCGTCTCGCAGCCTCGTTGAAACGGACCGGCCGGCTGCTGCTTCTGGGCATGGGCGGCTCCCACGCGGTCGGACGGGCGGTCGAGCCGCTCTACAGGGCGTGCGGCATCGATGCGGTCGCGATTCCCCTGTCGGAGCAACTCGGCGAGCCGCTGTCGTTGCACGGCCGCACGGTCGTCGTCACCTCCCAGTCCGGCGAAAGTGCGGAGGTGGTGCGCTGGTTCAAGGAGACGGGCGCGCGCGACGACGTGTTCGGGCTGACGCTGGAAGCCGGGTCTTTCCTAGGCCGCACCGCGCCATGCCTGGTCGGCGCGGGCGGCACCGAGCGCGCCTTCGCCGCCACCCGCAGCCTGACCGTCACCTTCGCGCTGCATCTGGCGATCCTCCATGCGCTGGGCGAAGGCGCTGCGCCGGCCATCCATGCGCTGGAGACGGCGCAGGAGATCGACATCGCGCCGGCGCTGGCGGCCCTCGAGGGCGTCGCCACCGTGGTCACGTCGGGCCGTCGCCTGCAGGGCCTTGCCGAGACGATCGCGCTCGGGCTGACCGAACTGGCGCGTCTGCCCTGCTATGCGCTGGAAGGCGGGCAATTGCGGCACGGACCGATGGAGATGCTGGGGCCGAAGGTCGGCGTCGTCCTGTTTCGCGGTAACGATCCGACCGGTGATCTCGTCGCCGGGCTGGCCAGCGCGGTCGCGCAGACAGGGTCGCCGGTTGTCGTCTTCGACGCCTCCGGCGCCGACCCGGCACAGGGCGCCGTCACGCTCCGCTTCCAGCCCGCCTCCGGGCTTGCCGCGGTCTTCGCCATGCTGCCGGCCGCGCAGCGGCTCATGATCGCCTTCGCCGACAGCCGCGTCGACAATGCCGGCACGCCGGTGCGCTCCACCAAGATCACGCGGGACGAATGATGAAGCCGCTGGCCGTCATCGGCAACGTCAATGTGGACCTGATCGTCGGCCCGGTCGCTCCCTGGCCGGCCGCCGGCACCGAAATCTCGGTCGATCACGATGAGGTACGCGTCGGCGGACAGGCCGGCAACAGCGCGCTGACCTGGGAGGCGCTTGGGGTCGACTACGCGATCGCCGCCAATGTGGGCTCGGATGCGTTCGGCCAGTGGCTGCGGCGCAGCTTCGGCCGTCGCGCCGAGCGCTGGGCGGTGCGGCCGGAGCGCACGACGCTGTCGGTCGGCATCACCCACCCGGACGGCGAACGCACCTTCCTGACGACGCGCGGCCACCTGCCCCGCTTCAGCCTCGACGACGTGCTGGGGGCGCTCGACGGCGAACGGCTCTGCGGCGGCTACGTCCTGCTCGGCGGCGCGTTCCTGACCGACGACCTGACCGCCCGTTACGGCGATCTTTTCGACTGGGCCGACCGATGGAACATCACCATCGCGCTCGACACGGGCTGGCCGCCGGACGGCTGGACCGAGCGCAACCGCGCCCTGCTGCGCGGCTGGCTTTCCCGCTGCGGTTGTGCCCTACTCAACGAGGTGGAGGCTGCCGGCCTGAGCGGTCGCCGCGACCCTCTCGATGCGGCCCGCGACCTTCATGCCATGATGCGGCCGCAGGCCGTGCTGGTCGTCAAATGCGGAGCCGAAGGCGCTCTGGCGATCGGGCCGGACGGGAACGCCGCCCGCGCCGCCGCGCCGAGGGTCGAGGTGGTGGATACGATCGGCGCCGGCGATGTGTTCAATGCGGCCTTTCTCGCCGCGCTTGCCGATGGAACGCCGCTGGCGGGGTGCCTGGAGGCCGGAACGCAGATCGCCTCGCGCGCCGTCTCGACATCGCCGCGCAGCTACGGCTCGCTGCCGCAGGGAGCACATGATGAGCACGCTTGACATCCGCGACGTCCACAAAAGCTACGGCCGCACGGAGACGCTGAAGGGCATCGACATTTCGCTGGCGCATGGCGAATTTCTGGTGCTGCTCGGGCCGTCCGGCTGCGGCAAGTCCACGCTGCTCAACATCATCGCCGGGCTTGCCGAGCCGACTAGCGGCGACGTGCTCATCGACGGCCGCTCCGTCGTCGGCATGCATCCGAAGAACCGCGACATCTCGATGGTGTTCCAATCCTACGCGCTCTATCCGAACCTGACGGTGCGCCGGAACATCGGCTTCGGGCTGGAAATGCGCAAGGTTCCCGCCGCAGAGCGTGAAAAGGCAGTACTGGAGGCCGCGAAGCTTCTCCAGATCGAGGCCTTGCTCGACCGCAAGCCGGCGCAGCTTTCCGGCGGCCAGCGGCAGCGCGTGGCGATCGGGCGGGCGCTGGTGCGCAAGCCGCGGCTGTTCCTGTTCGACGAGCCGCTCTCCAACCTCGACGCAAAACTCCGGCTCGAAACACGCACCGAGCTCAAGCGCCTGCACCAGATGCTGAACACGACGATCGTCTATGTGACGCACGATCAGGTCGAGGCGATGACGCTGGCAACCCGCATCGCGGTGATGCGCGACGGCCGCATCGAGCAGCTCGGCACGCCGAAGGAGATCTACGACCGCCCGGCGACGCGCTACGTCGCGGGCTTCGTCGGCGCGCCGCCGATGAACATGCTCGACGCCGTGGCGAAGGGCGGCCGGCTGGTGCTTGCGGATGCCGACACGTCGCTGCCGCTGCCGGTCGCGTTCCAGGCCTCGGTCGGCGACGGCCAGGCAGTCACGGTCGGCATGCGACCCGAAGCCCTGCATGTCGCCGATTCAACCTCGGGGAGCACGCTCGGGACAACCGCCGAAGTCATCGAACTGACCGGCCCAGAGATCGTCGCGACGCTGCGGCTCGGCGGCGCGGCCGGTCAAAGGATCGTGGCCTGCCTGCCGCCGCGCACACCGATCGGCGAAGGCGATCCGTGCAGGCTTGCCGTCGATCCGGACACGATCCACCTCTTCGATCCCGAGAGCGGGCGCTCATTGGAGCGCGTCGAGGCCGCGCCGTAGCCACGCCACCGACCCGCCTTCACTGCCTTGAGGAGGTCACGGCCCCGAAACGCGACAGGGCCATGCAGCGCGAAACCGCATGGCCCCTCTTTCGTCGCGGCTTTCAGGCCGACGATCGCCTACTGCTTGTGCATCTGGCGGTGATGCTGCTTTCCATGTCCGCCATGCTTGCCCTTGTGAGGGCCGGCGTGATGGGCGGCGCGCAGTTCCTTGCGATCGAGCTTGCCGTCATCGTTCCTGTCGAGCGCGGCAAACTCCTTTTCTTTCTGCTTCTGGATCTCGTCCAGGGTCACCTTGCCGTCGCCGTTGACGTCGAGGCGGCGTTCCATGCGATCGGCCTGCCGCTCGATCATGCGCTTCATGACGAAGTTTTCGATCTCTTCGCGTGAAAGCGTGCCGTCATTGTTGGAGTCGGCTGTCTTGAGCTTGTCCATGTCGGAAAACTTCTGCAGGTCGATCGGACCGCGATTTCCCTTTTTGCCGTCCTTGGACATGTCGGTCGTTTCCTGGTTCACGTCCGACTTCTGCTCGTCCTGAGCAAATGCGTATCCGACCGAAGCAATAGAGGCCATCACGATAATGGAGGCGGCGAGTTTCTTCATCTTCTACTCCAATTTTTCTATCAACGCCTTGGGTGACGCACGACCGATGATCGTGCCCGCCACATGAACGGCCCATGAATGCTTCGATTAAATATTTGTAATATTAGGGATTTCCGAAATCCCGGCCTGTGACCGCCGATCATTTCCGCCGTTCCCTGCGTTAAGCGATGAACAGACGGCGGTGCGGTGACAAACGTTCAGAAATGTTCAGTCCTCCTCAGAAAGGAGAGGATGGCCGATGCCTTGCCGCGGAAATCGAAACACGCCTGCTCCGTCAGCGGCCTGCGGGCGACGGTGGCCAGTTCGGCGACAAGAAATGAGATATCCTCGGCCACGGCGACACAACGCATATGGTCTCCCTGTTTCGGCAACAAGACCAGGACACTTCCCAGCTCACGATATTCGATCGCCGCCATGCGCTGAATGGCAAAATCGCCGTCGACGCGAATGTCGAACGCCACCGATCCGCCGGTCCTCTCCGCTGCGGAACCGATCCGGTCGGAGAATGGCGGCGGCAACTCGGCGGCATCGCCGAACGATTCCTCCAGAAGTGCCAGTTCAACATGCGCCGCAACCATTGGGCGAGATTGCGACGCCAGAGGATTCCCACAATATGCCAACGGCCGGAATCCACAGCAAAACGCTGGAGCGATCGGCTTCCGGCGTGCAGAAATGAGGAAACGATGGCAATCGCGGTGAGCGAACGCCGCAACTCGAACCGGCAAGACGCAGACGCCTCCGGGCTGCGCGGCGGCCCAGTCATCCGAAGAACCGTCAGGCCGGGAACTGGTGCTGCAGCCAGCCGATCACGGCCTTGACGTCCGCAAGCATGAAGGCCGCACTCGTCTCTTCCCGCTCCTTCACCCGTACTGACACGCTGCCCATCTCGTTGACCGCCTCGAAGCCGGTCTCGTCGGACGTCTCGTCTCCGAGGAAGACCGGCATGCGCCCGTGAAAGGGAGCCTGCGCCACGAACCGCCCGATCGCGCCGCCCTTGACGGCTAGCGTTGCCGACCAGAGATCGGTAGCCTTCGGGCAGCGTCTCGAGCGCTTTGGCGACGCTCTCCTCTGCGCGCGCGAGAAGATGTGGCGCGGCGCGCGTATGGACCGCGAGCACGGCGCTTGCGCTCGACACGGATTGACGATGAGCGCCTCCAGCAATTCCTTGGTCGCGCCCGCGAACGTGGAAAGCAGGGGCCCCTGCCCGTCTTCGCGCGCGCGAGGCGCAATCGCGCCGAACCGCCGGCAATTGCAACCGGCCGCTGCTTTGACCGGTGGCGAGACATGGGCGATAAGCTTAACAGCGGTTTGCCAGATACGGGTGGCGGTGAACGGACATGCGGCTGTTGCTTGTGGAGGACAACAGGGAACTCGCGGAGTGGCTTGCCCGCACCCTGCGCCAGGCCCAGTACACGGTCGACGTCGTCTTCGATGGCGAAGATGCGGAACACGCGCTGTCGCTTGACGAACACGCGCTTGTCATCCTCGACATTGCGTTGCCGAAGATGAGCGGCCTCGACGTCCTGAAACGTCTCAGGGCCGCGCGCAATCCCGTCCCGGTGATCGTGCTCACCGCTAATGCGAGCCTCGACAACCGTGTTCGCGGCCTGAACGAAGGGGCGGACGACTATCTTGCCAAGCCGTTCGAGATCGAGGAACTGGAAGCCAGGATCCGGGCGCAATTGCGGCGGGTGAACAACCGCAAGGAGCCTGTCAGCCGCTGCGGCGATCTCTATTTCGACAGCAACACGCGCCTTTTCCGCCTCGGCGACGCCGCCCTGCCGCTCAGCCCGCGCGAGCACGCCGTTCTGGAACAGCTTTTCCTGAAAGCCGGGCACACCGTCAGCAAGACGGCGCTGTCGGCGGCGATCTACGATTTCGACACCGACGTCGATCCGAGCGCGATCGAGATCCACGTCCATCGCCTCAGGAAGAAGCTCGAGGGCGCCGGGGTCCAGATCACCACGCTGCGCGGCCTCGGCTATCTCCTGCGCGCGCAGGGATGACGGCGATGGATAGAGGGCAGGCGCCTCGGGAAGCCGCGGAAGGGTGGCGCCCCCTCGCCCGCATTCCGCGCTTCAAAAGCCTGCGGCTCCATCTGTTGTCCTGGGTGGTCGTGCCGCTCGTCGGCCTGGCCGCGGTCAATCTGTGGACGAGCCGGCACAATGCGGTGGAGACGGCGAACCTGGTGACCGACCGGATGCTGCTCGGATCCGCACGGGCCATCGCCGAACAGGTGACGGCGTCCGGCGGCATCATCGATGCGACGGTTCCGCCGGCTGCCATCGAGATGTTCGACACCGGCGACCGCGACAGCGTCTACTACCGGGTCCAGACCTCGGGCGGCCGGCTTTTGTCGGGATATCCGGAATTGCCGGCCGTGCCGGGCACAACAGGCACGGAGAAGGCGTTTCGCGGGCAGAAGTTGCGGCTGCGCAGCTTTTCGCACCCGGTGGTTGGGGCAGGCGCGGATTCGCCTGTCCTGGTGACGGTCGGCGTGACGCTGGAAGGCCGCAACGCCATGGTGCGCCGCTTGTGGCTGTCCGCATTTGCGCAGCAGGCCGCGCTGGTCCTCATCGCCGGCTTCTTCGTCCTGATCGGCCTTCGCCGGGGACTGGAACCTCTCCTGCGGCTGCGCGACATCGTCCGGTCGCGTGGCAACGTCGAGCTGGAACCCGTCTCCGTGCCGGAGGCGCAAACCGAGATCCGGCCCCTGATCGAAGCCCTGAACGGCTATATGGACCGCGTTCGAGCCCAGATGGCGGCGCAGCGCCGTTTCGTCGCCAACGCGGCGCACCAGTTGCGAACGCCGCTCGCCCTGCTCGCCACCCAGACCGCCTATGCCCAGCGCGAGATGAGCGTGCAAAGCCGCGAGGAGGCGTTGACGGCCATTCAGGCAAGCACGCGGCGGCTGGCGCGTCTGGCCGAACAGCTTCTGACCCTGTCGCGCGCCGAGCCGGGAAGCCGCCGCCCGCGGTCCGACGAGATCGATCTGACCGACGCCTGCCGCGAGGTGCTGGAGCGCCTTGCCCCGGTCGCCGTGGATCGCGGTATCGACCTCGGTCTCGAGGCGGAGGGTCCCGTCCTGGTGACCGGCGACAGGACGATGCTGGGTGAAATGATCGTGAACCTGGTCGACAACGCGCTGCGCCACGGGCGGCCTAACGGCAACGTCACGGTCGAGGTCGCGGAGCGAGACGGCAGGGCGGCGCTCACCGTCGCCGACGACGGCCCCGGCATTCCCGAGGCCGAGCGGGAACATGTCTTCGAGCGCTTCTACCGCATGGCGCAGGACGGCGTGGAAGGCAGCGGCCTGGGCCTGGCCATCGTGCGCGAGGTGGTCGAAAACGCCTCCGGGCAGGTGACCTTGTCCGAGGGCGTTTCCGCTGGGCTCGTGGTCAGCGTCGTGCTGCCTCTGAGACGTGTCAGGAAGCGTTCTTCGTCGCCCGCCGCGCTCAGTGGTCCTGGCCGCTGAAGGGCTGCGGCCGCCACTTCACGAGGCGGTTCTCGACCTGCGTGATCACGAACTCCACGGCCAGGGCCATGACCGCCAGTATGATCATCGCGGCGAACACGCCGTTGGCGTTGAAGGCGCCCTGGGCGGTCGAGATGAGCAGGCCCATTCCCTGCCTGGCGCCGAGGAATTCCCCGACCACCGCACCGACGAGGGCGAAGCCGAAGCTGACGTGAAGGCTGGCCAGAATCCAGCTCAGGGCCGAGGGGATGATGACCGTGCGCGTGATCTGCATCGGCGAAGCGCCGAGGATCTGGGCATTGGCGATCATGGCGCGGTCGGCTTCCCTGACGCCCTGGAAAGCGTTCCCGAAGACAACGAAGAAAACCATGACGAAGGCCAGCGCCACCTTGGACGGCATGCCCAGGCCAAGCGCGATGATGAACACCGACCCGAGCACGACTCGCGGCACCGAGTTGGCGATCTTGATGTAGATCGAGAAGACGTCGGCGAGCAGCCGGTTGCGGCCAAGCACGATGCCGGCCACGATGCCGGCCAGCGCGCCGATGAAGAAGCCGAGGAAGGTTTCCTCCAGCGTGACGAGGATCTGCTGCCACAGCGGCCCCTGCGAGGTGCCTTCGGTGATCCAGGCCCAGATCTGCCCGGCGATCCCGGAGGGACTGGAGAAGAAGAATGGATCGATCACGCCGGTGTCGGCGCCCAGTTCCCACAGGCCGAGGAAGACGGCGAGGAGCACGAGACGGAGTGTGACGACGAGCGTGTAGCGCTTGCGCGCGCGCGCCCTGGCGCTTCTTTCCGCCGAGGCGATCAGCGCCTCGCGGGATGTCGCGGTTTCTGTCAAGGACGTTGCGGACATGGGACCCTCCTCAGTGCCCGGTCTCGAGCGCGCGGCTCTGGCCGATCTGCACTTCTTCGCGCAGATCGTTCCAGATGACCCTTGCGATCTCGACGAATTGCGGATCGTAGCGGATGTCGGCCATGACGCGTGGGCGCCGCAGGTCGATCCGGTAGACGCTCTTGACCGTGCCCGGGCCGGCGGTGAGCACGTAGACCTTGTCGGCGAGCGCGATCGCCTCTTCCAGATCGTGCGTGACGAAGACCACCGAGGCCTTGAGCTCCGACCATAGGCCCAGCAGTTCATCCTGCATGAGTGTGCGCGTCTGTATGTCCAACGCGCTGAAAGGTTCGTCCATCAGCAGGATCTTCGGCTGGTTGATGAACGTCTGCGCCAGCGCGACGCGCTTGCGCATGCCGCCCGAAAGCTGGTGCGGATAGTGCTGCTCGAAGCGCGCCAGACCGACGCGACCGATCCATTCGCGCGCGCGGTCGTGAGCTTCCTTCCTGCCGACACCGCGATAGAGGGGGCCAGCCGCAACGTTTTCGATGACGTTGCGCCAGGGAAACAGCGCATCGGCCTGGAAGACGAAACCGATGTCGCGGCTGATGCCGGTGACGGGCTGGCCCATCACGCGAACCTCGCCGGTCGTCGGCCTCAGCAGGCTCGTCACGAGGTTGAGCGTGGTGGACTTGCCGCAGCCTGTCGGGCCGACGACGCAGGCGAATTCGCCGCGCGCGACCGTCATGGTGAAATCGCGGATCGCCGTCATGGTGTTGCCGTCCGGCGTGGTGAAACGCAGCGTGACGTCGTCTATGAGAATGGCCGCGTCATTTGCGGCGACATTCGGCGACACCTTTCGCGCCGCCGCGTTGTGCGTGTTCATTGGACTCTCCGTTGAAGGGCACGAGGCCGTCGCCGGACGGAATCGCCGGCCCGCGGCTGGATGGCGGGCTTCGAAGCCTCGGCAGCAGGATTTCAGGGGCAACAGGCCCGGCCGAGGCCGGACCTGCGCGCTCCTGCTCTCAGTTCGAAGTGAGCTTCTTGTTCGCCGCGTCGACGAACTCGGTCGTGTAGGTCTTGGACAGATCGATCTCCTTGCCCTTGACGGTCTTGGAGAAGGTGGCCTGCACCTTGAGAACCGTTTCGGGGCCGCCCTCGGGCATGCGCCCGTCAGGCGTGAACATCGCCTTGCCGCCGGCCAGACCCTGCACGTAAAGGTCCTTGTCGCCGGCGTAGTAGTCCTTCGGCATCTTCTCCGCGATCTCCTCGGCGGAGTGGGTGGCGATATAGTGCATGGTCCTGACCATGGCGTTGGCGAGCTTCTGCGCCTCGTCCTTGTGATTCTCCAGCCAGCTCGACTGGACGTAGAAAGAGGCAGCCGGATAGAGGCCGCCCAGCGCCTGCTTGGTCAGTTCGGGGGTGCGCATGTCGACCAGCACCTTCGCTTCCCCGGTCTTGAGCAGGCGCGCGATGGTCGGCTCGGTCGTCATGCCGGCCTGGATCTGGTCCTGCTTGATGGCAGCGATGAAGGTGTTGCCGGCGCCGACCGGCAGCAGCGTATAGTCGCCCGCCTTGAGGCCAGCGCGAACGGCGAGATACTGCGTCAGGAAGTCGGTCGAGGAGCCAAGGCCGGTGACGCCGAGCGTCTTGCCCTTGAAGTCGGCCGGCGACTTCATCTCGGGATGCTGCGCGGACACCAGTTCCACTTCGCCGGGCGCCTGGCTGAACTGGACGATCGATTCGATGTATTTGCCCTTCGACTGGAGATCGACGGTATGGTCGTAGAAGCCGACGACACCCTGCACGGCGCCGGCGAGAAGCTCGTTCTCGGCCTCGACGCCGGCCTTGGTGTTGAGAAGCTCGACGTCGAGCCCCTCATCCTTGAAATAGCCGAGTTGCTGGGTGAGCACTGCCGGCAGATAGATCTGCTTTTCCATGCCGCCGACGATGATCGTCAGCTTGTCCGCCGCCCTGGCGGCGGGAGCACCGATTGCGATTGCGAGAACCAGCGCGGAAAGCGCCGAACGGATTACGGGTCGGGTCACAGGTTTCCTCCACTTTTAAACGGCGCCTTTGGCGCGGCCGACGCGGCTGCACGCTGGCAACCCGACATCCTCCTGCCGGGAACCGCATCGTGACGATACGGCAGGCTAGCTTTCAACTCGCTTTCAGCCGACGGCGCTGCTTGCCGTTGATTTCGGTGAGCGCGGCCACGCAGTGCCTTGACAAAGCGACGGCTATGTTTGAAATTTTTTGCATGAGGCGATAAATTTTTCATATAAGAATAGTCCGGCCGGCGGCGGATCGAGGACGCCGCGGCGCTTGCGTCGATGCGCGGAACCGGCCGATCGCGCGATAGCGAAGGACGCTGGCGGTTGCCTGGGGTAAAAACCTCCCCACGGCCGCGCTTGGAGGGACGGGAGGAGACATGGCGGACACGATCATCATCGGGATAGACGCGGGAACATCGATCATCAAGTCCGTGGCGTTCGACGCCGGAGGCCGGCAGATCGCGTCCGTGGCGCTTCCCAACACATATGAAATCCTGCCCGGCGGTGGCGCGGAACAGGATCTCGGCCGCACATGGGCCGATACCGCCGCCTCGCTGCGCCAGCTCGCCGAAAAAGTTCCCGACCTCGCGCGGCGGACGGTCGCGGTGGCGGTAACCGGACAGGGCGACGGCACCTGGCTGATCGACGGCGAAGGAGAGCCTGTCGGCCCGGCATGGCTTTGGCTCGACGCTCGTGCGGCTCCCACGGTCGAGGAGATACGGGCATCGCCGGACGACCGGGCGCGCTTCGAGAAAACCGCGACCGGCCTTGCCGCCTGCCAGCAGGGCGCGCAACTCGCGCATATCGGCCGGCACATGCCGGAGCGCCTGAAGGGCGCCGCCACCGCCTTCCATTGCAAGGACTGGCTCTATTTCAAGTTGACCGGCAGCCGCGCCACCGATCCTTCCGAGGGCTGCTTTACTTTCGGGGATTTCCGCCGTCGCGCCTATGACGACGAGGTCGTCGGCCTGCTCGGGCTGGAGGGCATGCGTTCCCTGCTGCCGCCGATCGTCGACGGCACCAGGCAAAATGCCGGACTTTCACCGGAAGCCGCCGCTGCGACCGGGCTGAAAGCCGGCACGCCGGTGGCGCTCGGCTATATCGACGTCGTGTGCACGGCGCTGGGCGCGGGCCTGTTCGACCGCCGGGCGACGCCCGGATGCACCATCATAGGCTCCACGGGCATGAACATGCGGCTGGTCCTGTCCGCCGATCAGGTCGAGCTGAACGACGACGCCACCGGCTACACGATGTGCATGCCGGCGCCAGGCGTCTTTGCGCAGATGCAGTCCAGCCTGGCCGCCACGCTGAACATCGACTGGGTGCTGTCGCTGGCTTCCGACATTCTGCGGACGCAGGGGATCGAACGCGGCCACGACGACCTGATCGGACTGATCGACGGCTGGGTCACGGCGGCTTCGCCCGGCGCCCTGCTCTACCAGCCCTACATTTCCGAGGCCGGCGAACGCGGGCCTTTCGTCGACGGCAATGCGCGGGCCGGCTTCGTCGGCATCTCCCAGCAGCACGGCTTCGGCGATCTCGTCCGGTCGGTGCTCGAAGGCCTCGCCTTCGCGGTGCGCGACTGCTACGCGGCGATGGGTCCGCTGCCGCAGGAAATCCGCCTGACAGGCGGAGCGGCGAAAAGTCCGGCGCTTCGCGCCATGCTGGGCGCGGTTCTGGGCGCGCGCACGAGGACCAGCCGCAGGGTCGAAGCGGGCGCCGCGGGTGCGGCGATGATCGCCGCCGTCTCCACCGGACACTATGCCAGCATGGACGAATGCGCCGCCGAATGGGTCGATCCCATGCTCGGCGAGGTCGAGGATCCGGACACCGCCCTGGCGCAGCGATACGGCAAGGTCTTCGACGCCTATGTTGAGGCGCGCACGGCCCTGCGCCCGGTCTGGCGGTCGCTTGCCAGCGCGCGCAAATCCATCTGAACATCGGGATAGAAGCATGACGACAGCGCGAAGGATTGCGATCATCGGGGACCGGTTCATGCTGCCGGAGGTCTTTCGCACGGAGATCGACAAGGCATGCGGACCGGGACACGACATCCGCACGCGCGAGGACGCCTGGCCTGACGAGCCGATGGAGCATGGCTATTCGGTGGCCGGGATGGATGGGCTCAAGGAGTATTTCGGGACGGCCGACGACGTGGTGGACTTCGTTGGCGACGCGGAGATACTGGTGACGCATCTCGCGCCGCTTTCGGCGTCGATGATCGAGCGCCTGCCCGCGTTGAAGATGGTCGCCGTTTCGCGCGGCGGCCCCGTCAATGTCGACGTGGCCGCAGCGAAGAAAAAAGCTATCCGCCTTGTCAATGTACCGGGCCGCAACGCCAGCGCCGTGGCCGAATTCACCATCGGCGCCATCCTGGCCGAGACGCGCCTTATCCGGCTCGGCCACGAGGCGCTGCGCCGTGGCGATTGGCGCGGCGACCTCTACCGCGCCGACAGGACCGGCCGCGAACTGAACGAGATGACGGTCGGCGTCGTCGGCTATGGCGCGATCGGAACCCGCGTCGTGCGCCTGTTGAGGGCGTTCGGCTGCCGCATACTGGTTGCGGACCCCTATGTGCAACTGTCGGAAGAGGATCGGCAGGCCGGCGTTTCGCTGGTGCCGCTGGACCAACTGCTCGCCGAGGCCGATGTCGTCACCCTGCATCCGCGCGTCACCGAGGAAACCCGCCACATCATCGACGAGGCGGCGCTGGCGGCGATGAAGCCGGACGCGCTTCTGGTGAACACCGCCAGGGGACCGCTGGTCGACTACGACGCGCTCTATGCGGCGCTGTCGTCTGGCAGGCTCGGCGGCGCCATGCTCGATACCTTCGCCGTCGAGCCCGTTCCGACGGACTGGCCCCTGCTCAAGCTTCCCAACGTGACGCTGACCCCGCATGTGGCGGGCGCATCGGTCCGCACGGTGACGTTCGCGGCCGAAAAAAGCGCCGAGGAAGTGCGCCGCTATATCGCCGGCCTGCCGCCGGTGAATCCGTGCTGACCTTGCGGAGACCTACCATCTCCTGTGCATAGGCGCCGAGGCGGCGGGGAAACCCGGATGGCTTCCGCCGGACCTGAAATCTACGCCGAGACGGGCGCGATCAAATCCAGGCGAGAGAGTTCGCCCTCGACTTCGTCCCAGGTCGCGCATACGGTTCCGGCGCCGGCCGCACGCAGTTTTTCGGCATGGCCCGGATAGGTATGGCCGCCACCGATGAAGCCGATGGCCGCCATGCCGGCGGCGACCGCGCCCTGCACGCCGAAAGGCGAATCCTCGATGACGGCACAGTGCTTCGGGTCGGCACCCATCCGTTCCGCCGCGAACAGGAAAATATCCGGCGCCGGCTTTCCGCGCGCGACCATGGAAGAGGAAAATATGTTCTCGCCGAAATACGGCGCGAGCCCGGTGACCGACAGGCTGTGGTGGATCCGCTCCAGCGAGGAGGACGAGGCGACGCAGCGGGGATTGGGCAGCCGTTCGAGGAACGGCTTGAGGCCAGCCATCGGCTGCAGCCTTTCGGTGAAGAGCACCTTCACCTCGTCCCACAGGCCCGCGGTCTGATGCTCTTCGAGATGATGGCCGGTCGTGAGCCTGATGCGTTCCAGGATATCGGCCTGCTTCATGCCGACGCATTGCAGGACAGCCTGCGGGTCGAGTTCCATGCCGTGCTTCGAATAGACCCGCTGGTAGGCGAGCGCCGCCAGCGGTTCGCTGTCGACCAGCACGCCGTCGCAGTCGAATATGATCAGTCCGTCCGTCATGCTCTCTCCGTTTGCGGACCGATAATCACAGGTCCCGCAGCGCTTCAAGCAATTCGTCGTGAATAAGCCCGTTCGAGCCGATCTTCTGCGTGTCCTCGTCCACGGAGTCGGCGCCCGAAAGCGTGGTGACCTTTCCTCCCGCCGCCCGCAGCAGCGGCATGGCGGCGGCGTAGGACACGATGTCGGCCTTGATCGAGACCGCCGCGTCAAGCTGGCCGGCGGCGACGGTCGAATATTCGAAGGCGCCGGAGACGATCACCCGTACGCCGCGCGCGCCGATGCCGAGGCGTCGGATGATCTCGGCCGTGCGCGCCACCTCTTCGGCTGAGAAATGAGACGTCAGGACGACGGCAATCACCGCGTCGGCCAGCCTTGCCGTGGCCGAGACCTTCGCCGGCCTGCCGTTGACGGTGGCGATCCCGTCGCTGGTGTACCGCGCCTCGAATCCGGCGGCGGGCGCGACGGTCAGGCCGACCCTGGTCGCGCCCTGTTCCTGATAAGCCAGGGTGACGGAGAACCACGGCAGGCCGGACGCGTAGTTGATGGTGCCGTCGAGCGGGTCGACGATCCAGCGGCTTTCGCCCGGCGTTCCCGTCGTGCCGGCCTCCTCGGACAGGATGGACGCCTGCGGCGTCAGCGCGCGCAGGCCATCGATGACGATGCGCTCGGAGGCGAGATCGGCCGCGGTGACAATGTCCAGCCCTTCCTTGCGGGTGACATCGAGGCGCTGGTCGCGCATGGACATCAGCGTCGCCGCGGCCTTGCGGGCGATGGCATCGGCAGAGTCCAGAATTTCCTGATAGCTGCTCATTTCTCGTTCTTTCCGGGGTAGTCGACGTCGGTGACGAAATCGCGGGCGGGGCCGAAATCGCCGATCGGGGCGATGTGAGAGACGATTCCGGTTTGCGGCGACCAGGCATGCAGCGCGAAGGCCGGCGGCTCGAAGATGAAGCGGTTGGGCTCGCCCGGACGCAGGTCGAGGGCCACCTGGTGCGCAACGCCCGGCGCGACGAAACCGACCGTGCCGGCAAAGCGCGTGGTGATGGGTCGATGATAATGCCCGCAGGCCACACGCTCGATCTCGGCATGAGCCTTGACCATGTCGCGAAAGCCGTCGCCGACCGCGCACATCATGATGTCCATGCCGTGGACGCCGACCGGAAAGGGCGGATGGTGCATGAAAACGAAAGTCGGACGGCCGTCACCCTCGGCGAGCCGCTCGCCGAGCCAGGCCTCGCGCCGGGCGCAGATCGCCCCACCGTCCTCTCCGGACTGCACCGTGTCCAACCCGATCAGCCGGACCGGAAAGTCCTCGACCGTATAGTGCAGGAAGTCCGGCGACTGGCGCAGATAGGGAAATTTCGGCGCCATCACGTCGCGCATCGTCTCGCGCCGGTCGTGGTTGCCGGGGATGACGAAGACCGGCATGGGCAGCGCGGACAGCATGTCGGCGACCAGCGCGTACTCCTCCGGGCGGCCGCAATCAGCGAGGTCGCCGGTGACGAGCACGCAATCGGGCGCCGGATCGAGGGCCGCGACCGTCGCGATGGCGCGTCGGGTCATGGTGTTGGTCTCGAGGCCCTCATAGGCCATCTGACCGTCGGGTCGGATATGGAAATCGCTGATCTGGGCAATGAGCATCGGGGGCGTCCGGCTGGATGAACGAAAGGCTGACAAAAGAAGGGCGCCGCACCGGCGCCGCCCTGAGGAGGCGCGCCGGCCGCAATCGGGCCGGCGCGCATGGCATGGCGCCTTATTTCATGAGCGCCTGGGTTTCGGAAACGAGGCTGTCGAGACCGTCCTTGATCGACACGTCGCCGCTCATCACCTTGCTGATGATCTCGCGCTGCGTGCGCCAGATGCGGACCGTGTTGCCGGCCGAATAGCCGGGCCATGGACGCGACATCGCCATCTGCTTGGCCACGGTGGCGTAGTTCGGGTCCGCCTCGTAGAACGGGCCGAGATAGTCGGCGCCGGTGGCGGCCTTGTTGGTCGGCAGGTAGCCGCTCATCTTGACGACCTGCTCCTGCGCCTTGGGGCCGGTGACGAATTTGAGGAACTCCCAGGCAGCCTTCTGCTTGGCCGGGTCGGAGGCGGTGATCACCGCCGCGTTGCCGCCGGTCGGCAGGCCGCCCTTCTCCTTGTCGTCGACCGGGAAGACGGCGGTGCGCAGCTTGAAGCGGTCGCCGATCAGTTCGGTGTCCTGGCTGAGGCGGGCCGGCGTGTCGAAGAAGAGGCCGATCTGCCCGGCGATGAAAGCCTGGCGCGACTGGTCCCAGTCGATCAGCGGCATGCCGGCGTCGGTGACGAAGCTGCGGAAATATTCCAGCGCCTTCTTGCCGTGCTCGTCGCCGAACGCGACCTTGCCGTCCTTGGTCAGTTCGCCGCCGCCCTGCATCAGCATGGCGTCCCAGAGCCATTCGTCGGGCCAGTCATGGATGTTGTAGGCGAGACCGGCTATGCCGGGGCCGGTGGCCTTGATCTTCTTGGCGAGTTCCATGATGCCCGGCCAGTCGGTCGGCATGTTGTCGGGATCGCCGCCGGCCTTTTTGACCAGGTCGGCATTGTAGAACATGATCGGCATGGAGGCGTTGAAGGCCAGCCCGTAGAGCTTGCCGTCCACCCGGCCGAGGTCGAGAATGTTGTCGGCGTAGTTGGCGTCGCGCCATTCCTTCGGCTCGGCGTCCATCAGCGGACCGAGGTCCATGATCTGGTCGCGCGCCTTCAGCTTGCCGACCAGTTCGTGCAGGACGTGATAGCCCGAATAATAGACGTCGGGCAGGTTGTTGGTGATCGAGGCCCGCAGCATCGCCTGGTGGCCTTCGTCGTAGCTGGCGGCCGGCGCGCGGAACTGGATCTTGATGTCGGGATGTTCCTTCATGAATTCCGCGGCCAGCGGCTCATGGAACTTCGCGAAGGCCGGGAACGCGTAGTAGACATCGAGCGTCACGGGGGACTGGGCAAGCGCCGTCGACGCCGCTCCCAGCAATGCGGCCGAGGCCGCGATGATTTTTGACAGGAATTTCATTCAGGCTTTCCTCCGGTTGGTCATGCGATTTGCCCGATGGTCTTGAGGCGATGATGCCGCCTTGCCCCCGAAGGTATGGGGGACCGGCGCGACCGGGCTTCTAGCCGCGCCAGTTGTCAGTTTTATTTCACGCCGGTCATCGTGATGCCCTCGATGAAGCGGCGGCGTGCGAACAGGAACGCGAGCAGCAGAGGCGCGGTCAGGATCGTCGCGGCGGCCGTCAGCGCGCCGTAATTCGTGCCGGCCTCGGCGTCCGAGAAGAACATCATGCCGAGCGGCGGCGGCGCCAGGTTGACGTCGGATATGACGATCAGCGGCCAATAGAGATCGTTCCAGTGCGCGACGAAGGAGAACACCGCGAAGGCGGCGATCGCCGGCATGGCGCTGGGCGTAACGATGCGCCACACGATCTCGAATTCGCTCATCCCGTCGAGCCGCGCGGCGTGGATGATGTCGTCGGGAAAGGACCGGAAGAACTGCCTGAACAGGAAGATCGCGAAGACGGAGAGGAAGAACGGCACCATCATGGCGAAGTAGGTGTTGAGCAGGTCCATCTTCGCGAGAGCGATGTAGATGGGCAGCGCCGGCACCTGCTCGGGCACGCACAGGCCGAGCAGGACGAGCACGAAGAGCAGGTTGCGGCCCGGGAACTTCAGCTTGGCCAGCGCGTAGGCGCAGGGAATGGCGGTGAGAAGCTGGATGATCAGGATGCCGCCGCACACGATGATGCCGTTGAGCGCGAAGCGCAGCAGCGGCGCGCTGGTCAGCGCCATCGCATAGTTCTCGAAGCCGTAGAAATGCTTCGGCCATATCCTGAGCTGGGCGTTGAAGACCTCGTCCGGCGGCTTGATCGAGGTCACCAGCATCCACAGGAACGGCAGGAGAATGAACGCCGCGCCGGTGATCAGGATGGCATGGGTGATGAACAGCGAGGCGAAGCGCCGGCCGGCAGATCCCGCCGGCGTCTTCGGTGTGCCCGCGATCGCGGGAGCGGTGATGCTTGTGTCGGTCATCAGTAATGCACCCTGCGGTCCATGACGACGGTCTGGAGGATCGAGAAGACCAGAATGAAGATGAGGAAGATGAAGGTGAGCACCGACGCATAGGCCATGCGGAAGTACTGGAAGCCTTCGAGATAGACCTTGTAGAGCAGGACCTCGGTCGACCCCACCGGACCGCCGTGGGTCAGCACCGCCACCGTGTCGAAGACCTTGAAGGCGGTGATCGAACTGGTGACGATGACGAACATGGTCGTCGGGCCCAGCAGCGGCCATGTGATCGTCAGGAACCGATCGATCTCGCCGCCGCAGCCGTCGATTTCGGCAGCTTCGTAGAGATCCTTGGGAATGGTGGAGAGACCCGCCAGGAACAGGATCATGTTGAAGCCGACCAGTTGCCAGATGCCGATCACGGCGAGCGTCGGCAGCGCCAGCGAAGGATTGCTGAGGAAGGCGATTTCGCCGATGCCGAGCCAGCGCAGCACCGCGCTGACCGGGCCGAGGCTGGGGTGAAGCAGGAACTGCCACACCGTCGCCATGGCGATGAAGGTCGATGTCACCGGCAGGAAGTAGATGATCTCGTAGAGCGAGCGGGTGCGTTTGCGGCGGTGGACGAGGACGGCGACCAACAGCGACAGGATCACCGATCCGGGCAGCACGATCGCGACATAGAGGAGCGTATTCTTGAGCGCGCGGCGGAATTCCGGATCGGTCAGCGCGGCGGTGATGTTCTGCAGCCCGACATAGTGGAGGCCCACGTCGCCGAGTTCGTAGTCGGTGAAGCTGAGATAGGCGAGCACGCCGAGCGGCACGAGGATCGTCAGGACCAGGAGCAGCAGGGCGGGCAGCGCGAAGCCGCCGGCGACCAGCCTCTCGATGAATGCCTGCCGGGCGCCGGGGCGGGCGATCGGAGCGGAGACGGCCGTCACGCTCATGATGCGCGTGCTCCTTCGGCAAGACGCAGCTTGCCCTTGGGGGCAGCGGAGGATGCGCCTTGGGATTGTGCGTCCACCCGGTTCCCGGCAGCGTCGAAGACATGGCATGCCGAGGGGTTGAACAGGAGTTCGGTGTTCTCGACCTCGGCGTCGGGCACGCCTGCGCCGATGCGCGAGGTCACCGAAGTCCCGGGCAGCGACGGAACGTCGAAATGCAGGATCTTTTCCGAGCCGAGATGCTCGCTGCGCCGCAGCGTCGCCGCAAGCGAGACCTGGTCCGGCGATTGGCGGGCTGTCGCGCCGGGCAGGATCATTTCCGGGCGGACGCCGATCGTCGCCTTCTCGCCGGCCTCGAGGCCGGTGTCGATCGGCAGCGATTTTCCGAGCAGTTCCAGCCGTCCGCCGGCACCCACGGTCGCGGGAATCAGGTTGATCGTCGGGCTGCCGATGAACTGGGCGACCTGGATGTTGGCGGGTCTCTCGTAGAGTTCGTCCGGCGTGCCGAGCTGAAGGATATCGCCGCCTTCCATCATCGCCACCCGGCTGGACATGGTCATCGCCTCGACCTGGTCGTGGGTGACGTAGACGAATGTCGCGCCAAGTCTCTGGTGGAGTTCCGCCAGTTCGCTGCGCATGTGGACGCGCAGCTTGGCATCGAGGTTCGACAACGGCTCGTCCATCAGGAAGGCGGCGGGCTGGCGCACCATGGCCCGGCCGAGCGCGACGCGCTGGCGCTGGCCGCCCGAGAGCTGCGCCGGCTTGCGCTCCAGCAGCGGCTCGATCTGGAGCTGGGACGCGATGGCCCTGACCTCCTTGCCGATCTCCTGCATGACCCTGCGGCGGCGGGGCGACAGCAGGCGGATGAGGGGCAGGCGCTCATACAGGCTGAGCCCGGTCATCGTCAGGGGAAGGGCGATGTTGTTGAAGACGGACATGTGCGGGTAGAGGGCATAGCTCTGGAACACCATGGCAATGCGCCGCTCGTGCGGCCGCAAATGGTCGATGGGCGCGCCGTCGACGAGGATCGAACCCGAGCTCTGCGGCTCCAGACCGGCGATGATGCGGATGAGCGTCGATTTTCCGCAGCCGGACGGGCCAACGAGGGTCAGGAACTCGCCATCCTTGATGGAAAGGTTGATGTCCTTGAGAACCTTGTGGGCTCCGAACGACTTCGAGAGGTTCTTTATGTCTACTGCAGCCACTTGTGGTTGCTCCGTTTCGCGAACAATCGGGTCGAGGCGCTACCGCGGCGGGTAGACCTCATGCACGACATCATCGATGAAGAAGGGGGAAAGACCGGGAATCTCGCTGGGCCGCACCGTGTAGTCCGATCCGGAGAATTCATACACGAGCGCGCCGAGACGGGCCTCTCCGGCCATGCCTTCGGGTTGCAGCGTCGCGCCGACCAGGAAGCCGGACGCCGGCCCCCACAGATACCTGACGCCGTCGATCTGGCGATCGTGCAGCTTGTGCAGGTGGCCGCTGGCCACGAACGCCACGTCATGGCGGCGCGCCATGTCGAGCAGGCGCGCACGCGGCTCCGGCGTCGGCGCCCAGTAACCCACGTCGCCCTCGGTCGGCTCGCCGATGAAGAGCGGGCGGTGGGTGAACCAGCCGATCCGGCGCCCGGACGCTTCCTGCATGACGGTTTCCAGCCATGCGGCCTGCTCCGCTTCCGCCGGCTCGCCGCTTCCCACCAGCATGGAATCGAGGCCGATCAGGCGCCAGTTCTCTATGTCGCGGTACCACCAGTCCGGACCGAAATGGCGGCGCCACCTGTCGAGCCGCTGCACGTTTACCGGCTGGTGCCTATGCTTCGGCTCGCCGACGTCGTGATTGCCGGGAACCGCGAGATAAGGGATGCCGATGCTGTCCATCATCTCGGCGCAATAGCGCATGTCTTCCTCGACATCGGCGCCATCCACGGTGACGTCGCCGGTGTGGACGATCAAATCCGCGCCACTGGCCTTCAGCCAATCGACGAGCGGCTGCCAGTTCGCATGGAAATGCCGCTTTCCAGGACTGAGATGGGTGTCGGATATCTGCACTATTCGCGTCATGGAACGTCGTGAACCTCTGCCGCTTCACGCGGCGCTGACATCGTCATTTGAAAACGCCGCACGGCGGCTGGCGCATTCTTTCTCCCGCATGTGAAGGCATGACGACGATGCACGGCGCTCCCGCCAAGGAGCCGCATGACGCCGCCGCCTCCGGGAGCGGCTCACTTCGTCGAAATAGCTTTGATCGGCATGTCGGACCTCCCAGTCACGTTTTCCGTCGATCGCCTCGATAGTCGGGGCGATCCCCAGGTCGGAAAACTTCCTCCAGCTTTCGATTGAAAAAAATTTCACATGTTGATAAAAATATCAAGGCAAAAAAGCAGGAATTCGGCGACCCCTTGCGGGACGGCGCCGTGAGGAGGCGGGATGGGCGCGCAAGCCGGGATGGTCGATCTGTTTGTGATCGGCGGTGGGATCAACGGTGCTGGTCTTGCGCGGGATGCGGCGGGGCGTGGGTTGTCGGTTGTGCTGGCCGAGAAGGGGGACCTGGCCGAAGGGACGTCGTCGCGCTCGGGCAAGCTGGTGCACGGGGGGCTGCGCTATCTCGAATATTACGAGTTCCGGCTGGTGCGCGAGGCGCTGATCGAGCGCGAGGTGCTGTTGAAG